>NZ_JACAPJ010000005.1:678311-811699 GCF_013385765.1 Pseudomonas sp. C8002 | reverse complement strand
TGCCTTACTAACTCCTTCTGGGCCTCGATGATCTGAAGCAGCTCGCTGTCGAAACCTACATAACTCTTTGTTTACCAAGGAGTTTTCCGTTTCGACTGCGCCGGAAGTGGGGCGAATTATAGACAGATATAAAACGCCGTCAACAGTTAATTTCAGGTTTATTCGGATTTAAGCGTAATACGCGCAAATGCCTTCTTGCCGGCCTGGCAAACGTGGGTCGCGCCCAGTTCGTATATAAAGGTGCGATCGACAACCTCACCATCTATACGTACACCGCCAGACCCCAGAAGGTCGCGCGCCACCGCCGAGTTCTTCACCAGGCCCGCCTTATTAAGGACGGCAGCGATCGGCATTGCCTCGCCAGCAGTCAATTCAATCTCAGGCAGATCATCCGGCAGCTCGCCATCCTTCATACGGTTACCCGCAGCACGGTGAGCACTGGCCGCAGCCTCTTCACCATGGAAGCGCGCAACAATCTCTTCAGCCAGCTTGATCTTCACATCCCGCGGGTTAGCCCCAGCTTCCACTTCAGCACGCAATGCATTGATCTCATCCATCGAGCGGAAACTCAACAGTTCGAAGTAACGCCACATCAGCGCATCCGGAATCGAAACCAGCTTGCCGTACATCACACCCGGCGCTTCCTGGATACCGACATAGTTACCCAGGGACTTGGACATCTTCTTGACGCCATCCAGCCCTTCCAGCAACGGCATCGTCAGAATGCACTGAGCCTCTTGCCCATACGCACGCTGCAGCTCACGCCCCATCAGCAGGTTGAACTTCTGATCAGTACCGCCCAGCTCGACATCGGCACGCAACGCCACCGAGTCATACCCTTGAACCAATGGGTACAGGAACTCATGGATAGCGATCGGCTGATTAGTGGAGTAGCGCTTATCGAAGTCATCGCGCTCGAGCATGCGAGCAACGGTGTACTGGGACGTAAGACGAATGAAATCCGCCGGCCCCATCTGATCCATCCAGGTGGAGTTGAAGGCCACCTCGGTCTTGGCCGGATCAAGAATCTTGAAGACCTGGGTCTTGTAGGTCTCGGCGTTATCGAGAACCTGCTCACGGGTCAGCGGCGGACGCGTAGCGCTCTTGCCGCTCGGATCGCCGATCATCCCGGTGAAGTCACCTATAAGGAAGATCACCTGATGCCCCAGTTCCTGGAACTGGCGCAGCTTATTAATAAGCACCGTATGCCCAAGGTGCAGATCCGGCGCCGTCGGATCAAAGCCGGCCTTAATACGCAGGGGCTGGCCACGCTTGAGCTTTTCGATCAGCTCAGCTTCGACCAACAGTTCTTCCGCACCACGTTTGATCAGCGCTAGCTGCTCTTCAACCGACTTCATAACAGACCCGCAAGGCTCAGATTCAAAAGGGAACCAACCATACAAGATCAGGGACTAATTACAAGTTTTGCCCTGCGCACGGACACCGTTCAGCAAGCCCAGCGTTCGCAAGCTTGCACCACAGATGATTTGGTTATATTTTATACAGTTATTTCATCTTCATCATGTCATTCATCTTTTCCAATTCATCTTTTCAAAGTCAAAATTACTTATGACCACAGAACCGTCTAAAGCGCCGCCGCTTTACCCGAAGACCCACCTGCTCGCCGCAAGTGGGATCGCCGCCCTTCTGAGCCTGGCACTCCTGGTATTTCCTTCCAGCGACGTAGAAGCCAAACGAACGACCCTAAGCCTTGACCTTGAAAGTCCGGTTGAGCAACTGACACAAGATCAAGACGCTTCCGACGCACTTCAAGCCACAAATGGCGCAGCCGAATCGCCGTTTGCCCAGATCGAAAGCAGCGCCGAAGACACCAAGGAAACCGCACAGGCCGAACCTGCGGTAGTAGAGGCCCCCAAGAACCCGCTGCACCGGGAAGTCATTGTTGCCAAGGGCGACACCCTTTCGACCCTGTTCGAAAAGGTCGGCCTCCCCGCCGCGACGGTCAACGATGTACTGGCAAGCGACAAGCAGGCCAAGCAATTCACCCAACTCAAGCATGGCCAGAAGCTTGAATTCGAACTGGCGCCCGACGGCCAGTTGACCAACCTGCACAGCAACGTCAGCGACCTGGAAAGCATCACCCTGACCAAAGGCGCCAAGGGCTTTGCGTTCAACCGCATCACCACCAAGCCGGTCATGCGCTCCGCCTATGTACACGGCGTGATCAACAGCTCGCTGTCGCAGTCCGCCGCCCGCGCCGGCCTGTCCCACAGCATGACCATGGACATGGCCAGCGTGTTTGGCTACGACATCGACTTCGCCCAGGACATTCGCCAGGGTGACGAATTCGACGTGATCTACGAACAGAAGGTCGCCAACGGCAAGGTCGTCGGCACCGGCAACATCCTCTCTGCGCGATTTACCAACCGTGGCAAGACCTACACCGCCGTGCGCTACACCAACAAACAAGGCAACAGCAGCTACTACACCGCCGACGGCAACAGCATGCGCAAGGCGTTCATCCGTACCCCGGTTGACTTCGCCCGTATTAGCTCGCGTTTCTCGATGGGTCGCAAGCATCCAATTCTGAACAAAATTCGCGCTCACAAAGGCGTCGACTACGCCGCCCCGCGTGGCACGCCGATCAAGGCTGCCGGTGACGGCAAGGTCTTGCTGGCTGGTCGCCGTGGCGGCTACGGCAACACCGTGATCATCCAGCACGGGGCCACCTACCGTACGCTGTATGGCCATATGCAAGGTTTCGCCAAGGGCATCCAGACCGGCGGCAACGTCAAGCAGGGCCAGGTGATCGGTTACATCGGCACTACCGGGCTGTCCACCGGCCCGCACTTGCACTACGAGTTCCAGGTCAACGGCGTGCACGTCGACCCACTGGGCCAGAAGCTGCCAATGGCCGACCCGATCGCCAAGGCCGAGCGCGCTCGCTTCCTGCAGCAGAGCCAGCCATTGATGGCCCGCATGGACCAGGAGCGCTCTACTCTCCTGGCTTCGGCGAAGCGCTAAGCCATGTCGCTCTATATAGGTGTGATGTCCGGGACCAGCCTTGATGGCTTGGACATTGCGCTGATCGAGCAAGGCCCGGCGATCAAGCTGATCGCCACCCACTACATCCCCATGCCTGAATCCCTGCGTTCCGAGCTGCTTGGCCTGTGCGCCAGCGGCCCGGACGAGATTGCCCGTTCGGCGCTCGCGCAGCAGAACTGGGTGACGCTTGCCGCCCAAGGTATTCACGCCCTACTCGATCAGCAGAACCTCAAGCCCCAGGACATTCGAGCGATTGGCAGCCACGGCCAAACCATTCGTCACGAACCTGCACGGGGTTTTACCGTGCAGATCGGCAACCCGGCACTGCTCACCGAATTGACCGGAATCACCGTCGTCAGTGATTTCCGCAGCCGCGATGTCGCCGCCGGAGGCCAAGGCGCCCCGCTGGTGCCTGCATTTCATGAGGCACTGTTTGGCGAGCGTACGGGCAACCGCGCCGTACTGAATGTGGGCGGCTTCAGCAACCTCAGCCTGATCGAGACCGGCAAACCGGTCGCGGGCTTCGACTGCGGGCCGGGGAATGTCCTGCTGGATGCCTGGATTCACCAGCAACGCGGCGAGAACTTCGACCGCGATGGCCAGTGGGCTGCCAGCGGGAAGGTTGAACCCCAGCTACTCAAGGCATTGCTCAGCGATCCGTTCTTTGTGACCAAGGGGCCAAAAAGCACCGGTCGCGAAGTCTTCAACCTGGGATGGCTTGAGCATCACCTGGGACGATTGCCGCCATTCGCAGCCCAGGACGTGCAAGCCACATTGCTCGAGCTGACTGCCCTGACCATCGTCGAATCCCTGCAAACCGCCCAACCACAGACCGAAACCCTGCTGGTCTGCGGCGGCGGCGCCCACAACGCAACCTTGATGAGCCGCCTGAGCGCCCTGCTGCCGGCGACCCAGGTCAGCAGCACCGCCACCTGCGGCGTAGACCCTGACTGGGTCGAAGCCATGGCGTTCGCCTGGCTGGCCCATTGCTGCCTGGAAGGCATCGCCGCCAACCGCCCCAGCGTCACCGGCGCCCGCGGCCTTCGTGTACTCGGCGCGATCTACCCCGCCTGAATCCCACACAGCAAAACGCCGCTTAGCCCTATCAAGGCCAAGCGGCGTTTTTATATCCGCTGTCGATCAGATCGAGAACGAAGACCCGCAACCACAAGTGGTGGTGGCATTCGGGTTCTTGATCACGAAGCGCGAACCTTCCAGACCTTCCTGATAGTCCACCTCGGCTCCTGCCAGGTACTGGAAGCTCATCGGATCGACAACCAGGCTGACGCCCTCGCGCTCAACGATGGTGTCGTCATCGGCCACGTCTTCATCGAAGGTAAAACCGTACTGAAACCCTGAACAACCGCCGCCCGTAACAAATACGCGCAGCTTCAAGCGATCATTACCCTCTTCATCGACCAGGCTCTTCACCTTGTGCGCAGCACCGTGGGTGAATTGCAAAGCCGTGGGGGTGAAGGATTCAACGCTCATGCTGATAATCTCCCGGCGTAGCGCCGCCATATGCGTGATGGCGGGCATTATCCGCTTCTCCTAGAAAAGCGGTCAACTATTGTTACGGTATATCAATCTGCGCAGCGGCCATTAAAAACACGAAAGGCCCGATCAACGGGCCTTTGCGCAACAGCAGAAAATTTACGGCAGCATGCCCGCGTGGGACAGGCCCAGCTTCTCATCCAGGCCAAACAGGATGTTCATGTTCTGCACAGCCTGGCCCGAAGCGCCCTTGACCAGGTTGTCGATAACCGACAATACCACCACCAGGTCACCATCCTGTGGACGATGCACTGCGATACGGCACACGTTGGCACCGCGCACGCTGCGGGTCTCCGGGTGGCTGCCCGCCGGCATCACATCGACGAACGGCTCATTGGCATAGCGCTTTTCAAACAGCGCCTGCAGGTCTACCGAGCGATCAACGACTGTCGCATACAGTGTGGAGTGGATCCCGCGGATCATCGGTGTCAGGTGCGGCACAAACGTCAGGCCGACATCCTTGCCCGCAGCACGACGCAGCCCCTGGCGAATTTCCGGCAAGTGACGATGGCCTTTGACTGCATAGGCTTTCATGCTTTCCGACGTCTCGGAGTAAAGCGAACCTACAGCGGCCCCACGACCAGCACCACTGACGCCCGACTTGCAGTCAGCAATCAGCCGCGATGCATCCGCCAGCCCGGCTTCCAGCAATGGCAGGAACCCCAACTGCGTAGCGGTCGGATAGCAACCCGGCACAGCGATCAGGCGTGCTTGCTTGATCTGCTCACGATTGACTTCCGGCAGGCCGTACACCGCCTCTTCCAGCAACTGCGGTGCACCGTGAGGCTGGCCGTACCACTTGGCCCACTCATCGGCGTCCTGCAGGCGGAAGTCTGCCGACAAGTCGATCACCTTGGTACCGGCGGCCAGCAACTCGCCCGCCAGGGCATGGGCCACACCGTGAGGCGTGGCAAAGAACACCACATCACACGCGCCCAGGGTCTTGATATCCGGAACGCTGAACGCCAGGCCGTCATAGTGGCCTCGCAGGTTCGGGTACATATCGGCCACAGCCAGGCCGGCCTCGGATCGGGAAGTGATCACCACCACCTCAGCTTGCGGATGCTGAGCCAACAGACGCAGCAATTCGACACCGGTGTAACCCGTGCCGCCGACGATACCGACCTTGACCATAAACCTGCCCTCAACGAACCCACTGGAAAGCCGTCGATAATAGGGTTCGTATCGTCCTGCGACAACCTTCAACATGACGTGTAGACGCAAGAGCCACTACTATCTTCAGCTACCGTGAACCTGGGAATAACTAAAAATGCTTTATCTATGGGTCAAAGCCTTTCATATCGTCAGCATCGTCTGCTGGTTTGCCGCGCTGTTCTACCTTCCGCGCCTGTTCGTCTACCACGCCCAAAGCGAGGACACCATCAGCAAGGAACGCTTCAGCGTGATGGAGCGCAAGCTGTACCGCGGCATCATGGGCCCGGCGATGGTCGCCAGCCTGGTGTTCGGCGGCTGGCTGATCTACCTCAACCCGGCCATCTTTCAATCCGGCGGGTGGATCCACGCCAAGTTGACTCTGGTAGTACTGCTCATTGGCTACCACCATATGTGCGGCGCGCAGGTAAAACGTTTCGCCCGTGGCGAAAACACCCGCAGCCATGTCTTTTATCGCTGGTTCAATGAAGTGCCAGTTCTGATATTGCTGGCTATCGTAATTTTGGTCGTAGTCAAACCGTTCTAATCTCTATTACTCGGGGTACTTCCAATGTCGCTGCCCGCTTCGCTCGAACACAGTCTGCGCCTGCCCGTCGTGGCTGCGCCGATGTTTCTGATTTCCAACCCGCAACTGGTGCTGGCCTGCTGCCGCAACGGGATCGTCGGCAGCTTCCCTGCCCTCAACCAGCGGGAAAGCAGCGGCTTCAAGGCGTGGCTGGAAGAAATCGAAGCGGGCCTGGCGCTGCTGGATAACCCGGCGCCCTATGCGGTCAACCTGATCGTGCACAACAGTAACCCGCGGGTGGAAGCTGACCTGGCGATCTGCGTCGAGCACAAGGTGCCGATCGTCATCACCAGCCTGGGCGCGGTGAAAGAATTGGTAGACGCGGTACATAGCTACGGCGGCCTGGTATTCCACGATGTCACCACCCGGCGCCACGCCGAAAAAGCCGCTGAAGCCGGCGTCGATGGCCTGATCGCCGTTGCGGCGGGTGCCGGTGGCCACGCCGGCACCTGGAGCCCGTTCTCGCTGATCGCAGAAATCCGTCAGTTCTTCGACAAAACCCTGCTGCTCGCCGGTTGCCTGAACCACGGCCACGAAATCCTCGCCGCGCAACTGCTCGGCGCCGACCTGGCCTATTTCGGCACGCGTTTTATCGGCACCACCGAAAGCCATGCCCCGGATGCCTATAAAGAGATGCTGCTCACATCGCGTGCCGCCGACATCGTGCACACTCCAGCCGTCTCCGGTGTTCCCGCAAGCTTCATGCGCCAGAGCCTGGAAAATGCCGGTTTCGACCTCGCCGCGCTGCAAGGCAAGGGTGAAGTCAATTTTGGCTCCAAGCTCAAGCCCCTCAACGACGAAGCCAAAGCCTGGAAGACCGTGTGGTCCGCCGGCCAGGGCGTCGGAGAGATTGATGATTTGCCCAGCGTCGATGAACTCGTGGCCCGCCTGGATGCCGAATACCGCAAGGCGCTCGAGCATGCGGCACAATTGCCTGAACGCTGGCCACGCTGATCCGCGATCCAAAGCCTGCTGATCAAGGCAGGCCTCCCCTATTCAAGTGACAAGGATGCCCGCATGAGCGACAACCGTTTCAAGATTGTGTTTGATGGCGCATTGCTCCCGGGTGTCGAAAGCACCACCGCCAAGCTGAACCTCGCCGAGTTGTTCAAAAGCGATGTCGACGCGATCGAAAAGCTTTTCACCGGCCGCCCGGTCGCGCTGAAACGCGACCTTTCCCGCGCCGATGCCGAGACCTATCTGCAAGCGCTGAAAAACGCCGGGGTGGATGCGCGGATAGAAGAAGAGCAGCCGGTCGCCTTCAGCCTTGCCGAAACCCATGAAACGGACTCCGGCAGCGCGACTGACTACACCCGCCCCGCCGCATCGCCTTACGCCCCGCCCCGGGCCGCGGTTGGCGAGAACCTGCCGGAGTTTTCCACCCTTAAGGTATTCACCGTCAACGGCCGGATCGGACGCCTGCGCTTCCTGGCGTGGACGCTGGTGCTGAGCGTGGTGATCCTCCTCCTCTCAAGCGTGTTCTTCACCGTCGGACTTGGTATCGCTGCGGTCTCTCCGACGATTGCCATGGTCATTGGCTTCCTGGTGGGGATTGCCATACTCGTGGCCGCTGTGTGGGTCAGCGTACAGATCACCGTGCAGCGCCTGCATGACCTGGGCTGGTCCGGCTGGCTGTGGTTCCTGCACCTGGTGCCCTTCGTTGGCAGCATCTTCCCGATCCTGCTGATGGTCCTCCCCGGTAACACGGGCGCAAACCAGTACGGCGCGCCACCACCGCGTAACTCCACTGCGGTGAAAATCCTCTCCGCATTGTGGCTCGCATTCATTCCGCTGGTATTTGCCGGCGCGGTGTTGGTTGGCATGAGCGGCTACCTGGATCAACTGGAAAGCGATGTAGGCGGCAGCTACGAAAGCAGCTCCATCAACTCCGATGACGACAGCGACCAGGCCACCACCGTCGATGAAGTCGATGTGCAAAGTGCTGACGACACAGCCGAACCTGTAGACTCTACGCAACAGTGAAAAACGCCCGACGCCTGTGACGCCTCTGTCACAGGCCCGGTAGCGTTGCGATGGAGAAACGCATGACCCGTTACGCTCTGATCACCGGTGCCTCCAGCGGCATCGGCCAGGCCTTGGCCGAAGCACTGGCCCGTCGCGGCCGCAGCTTGATTCTGGTGGCCCGCCAGCGTGATCAGTTGGAAAGCATTGCAATCGAATTGACTCAGCGCTTCGGCGTCGAGGTGCTGTTCCGTGCCTGTGACCTGGGCGAGCCCCTGCGGCTCTCCGGGTTCCTGCTGGAACTGGAAGAAGGCGAGCGGCAGATCGACCTGCTGGTCAACTGCGCCGGCATCGGTACCAGCGGCCCGTTCCTGGCGCAGGACTGGATGACCGAGCAGGACCTGATGGAGGTCAACATCCTCGCCCTGACCCGCATGTGCCACGCACTCGGCAACGCCATGGCCCTGCACGGCGGCGGGCAGATTCTCAACGTCGCGTCGGTTGCCGCGTTCCAACCCGGCCCATGGATGAGCACTTACTACGCCAGCAAGGCCTACGTGCTGCACTTTTCCGAAGGCTTGCGCGAGGAACTGAAGACCTGCGGCATCAAGGTTTCCGTTCTTTGCCCCGGCCCGACCCGCACCGCATTCTTCGGCACCGCCCAAATGGACACCGCCAAGCCGGATCGCAGCCAACAGTTGATGAGCCCGGAAGAAGTCGCGCTCTACACCGTGCGTGCGCTGGCCAGGAACAAAGCCATCATCATTCCCGGCCGGCGTAATCGCTGGCTGGCGTTCAGCCCGCGCCTGAGCCCGCGCTGGCTGACCCGCAAGATTGCCGGCGCGATCAACAAGGCCTATTGCCCGCGCTGATCGCCTGAGTACACTCACCCTGCACTTTCACAATGGAGAAACAGCTGTGGATACTCTGTTCACCAAGATCATCAACAGAGAAATACCCGCGAAGATCATCTACGAGGATGACCAGGTCCTGGCCTTCCACGACATCGCGCCAATGGCACCCGTGCATTTCCTGGTGATTCCGAAAAAGCCGATCCGCACCCTCAACGACCTCACCGAGGAAGACAAGGCGCTGGCCGGGCATATCCTGTTCACCGCCCAGCGCCTGGCGGTTGAGCAAGGCTGTGAGAAGGGCTTCCGTGTGGTGATGAACTGCAACGAAGATGGCGGACAGACCGTTTATCACATCCACATGCATGTTCTGGGTCAACGCCAGATGAACTGGCCGCCGGGCTGAGCACTACCTGTGGCGAGGCAGCTTGCTGTGGCGAGGGAGCTTGCTCCCGCTGGGCTGCGTAGCAGCCCCAAAAACGAGAGCGCTGCGCACTCCAGCGGGAGCAAGCTCCCTCGCCACACAAGCAATTTGACCCAGCGCAAACGCTTCCCCCTCTCTTGCGGTAAACTGGCCGCCGAGATTCTTCCCGGAGGTCAGCATGACTACCCAACGTCACTACTCGCCGATTGATCGTCTGTTGCTGCAAGCCGATACGGCCATGCGCACGCTGCTGCCATTCAGCGGCCAACCGCACCGCCCGTCGCCCGCCATCGTGCGGCCCGAAGCGCAGATGAGCGAGACCGACACCCGCCACGTCGCCGGCCTGATGCGTATCAACCATACCGGTGAGGTCTGTGCCCAGGCGCTGTACCAGGGCCAGGCCCTGACCGCCAAGCTGCCGCAAGTGCGCGCCGCGATGGAACATGCCGCCGAAGAAGAAATCGATCACCTGGCCTGGTGCGAACAACGCATTCGCCAGTTGAACAGCCATCCGAGCGTGCTGAACCCGCTGTTCTACGGCTTATCGTTTGGCATTGGTGCGGTGGCCGGGCTGATCAGCGACAAAGTCAGCCTGGGTTTTGTGGCCGCCACCGAGCATCAGGTGTGCAAACACCTCAATGAACACCTCGAGCAACTGCCGGCTGAAGACGAAAAGTCCCGGGCGATTCTTGAGCAGATGCGCATTGATGAAGAACATCACGCCGAAAGCGCGCTGGACGCGGGCGGCTTCCGCTTCCCGGCACCGGTGAAATTTGGCATGAGCCTGCTGGCCAAGGTCATGACCAAAAGCACGTACCGCATCTAGTTTCAGCAGAAAACAAAAAAGGGCGCTATCAAGCGCCCTTTCTTTTTGCCTGCCGATTGAAGAATCAGCCCAACTCAATGATCTCGTAATCATGAGTGATGGCAACGCCCGCAGCGCCCAGCATGATCGAGGCCGAGCAGTACTTCTCTGCCGACAACTCGATGGCCCGCTTGACCTGGGCTTCTTTCAACGCCCGGCCCTTGACGACAAAGTGCATGTGGATCCTGGTAAACACCTTCGGGTCTTCGGTGGCACGCTCGGCTTCCAGGAATGCTTCGCAGCTTTCCACCGCCTGGCGGGACTTCTTCAGGATGCTCACCACATCGAAATTGCTGCAACCGCCTACACCGAGCAGGAGCATTTCCATCGGGCGTACGCCCAGGTTGCGGCCACCGGCTTCCGGCGGGCCGTCCATGACCACCACGTGGCCACTGCCCGACTCACCGAGGAACATGGCTTCGCCCGCCCATTGGATGCGTGCCTTCATCGCCCAGACTCCACTGCTAAAAAAGGGTCGCCAGCTTAGCACAGCACTTTGGGCCGGCAGCGTTTCCCATGAAAGCGATCAACAGCAGGGTTTGCTGGGTAAATTCCCTAATGAAGTCAGAATGTGTCTGTTAAGCTGGCGCCAAATCAATGGCGCATTGCCATCCATTGGATGATGTAGCTTAGCCGTTGATCGCGCTGGATAAAAAAACAAGCTCACCAACACCGTGCAGTCTTTTCGGGATACAACCATGGTTGCTATTACTCCCACACCCAAAATCAAGAACCTCGACAAACTGCTGATGCATTGTCAGCGCCGGCGTCATCCGGCCAAGCACAACATCATCTGCGCGGGCGAGCGTTCGGAAACCCTGTTTTTCATTATCAAAGGCTCAGTCACCATCCTGATCGAGGATGACGATGGCCGCGAAATGATCATCGCCTACCTCAATACCGGAGATTTCTTCGGCGAGCTCGGACTTTTCGAGCAAGCGGGCAAGGAACAGGAGCGCAGCGCCTGGGTGCGGGCCAAGGTCGAATGCGAAGTCGCCGAGATCAGCTATGCCAAGTTTCGCGAATTGGCCCAGCAGGACCCCGACATTCTGTACGCCTTGAGCGGCCAGATCGCCCAGCGCCTGAGAGACACCACGCGCAAAGTCGGCGACCTGGCATTTTTCGACGTCACCGGCCGGGTTGCCCGCTGCCTGCTGGAACTGTGCAAGCAGCCGGATGCCATGACCCATCCCGACGGGATGCAGATCAAGATCACCCGCCAGGAAATAGGGCGGATCGTCGGTTGCTCGAGGGAAATGGTTGGCCGGGTGCTGAAGGACCTGGAAGAACGCAACCTGGTGCATGTCAAAGGCAAGACCATGGTGGTCTTCGGTACCCGTTAAACCGTGAGGAAGCTCGCAAGCATCTGGCGGTATAACGTGTCGAGCCGGGCAATCGCGTCTGGCGCAGCAAAGGCTTCGTGCAGGGCGATGTGGCTTTCGGCGCGCACCCGTTGTTCCAGGCCGCATGCTTCATTGAAGCGATTGACCGCGGCGATCAACTCGACGCGATCGTCATCCAGCAGCAACGCACCATGCACCAACCCCACCGGGCGCCCGCCGCTCTGGCGCCAGCGCTGGGCGGTACCGACCATTTTGCGACCATCAAGGTTGACGTTGTAGCGACCGTCGCAAAACGCACCGTCGATCTCGCCCACCGACGCGTTGCCACCCAACTCGATCAGCAGGTCGCAAATCGGCTGGCACAGACGCTGGTAGCCGGTTTCGATACGGCCCTGGTCACCTTCACTGCGTGGTGGCGCGTAGACCAACGCAATATTGACCGTGGCTGCCGATTGCGGAACCGGCTCACCGCCCGTTTCCCGCAGCAGCACCGGCCAACCGGCGTCTGCCGACACCTGGCTGGCGGTCTCGAATGCCGGAAGGCGGCTCAAACGACGAGGCATCACCAACGCTTGATCGCTGGGCTGCCAGAACAGCAGGCCGAACGGTTGCTCGCCGGCACAGACCGCGGCGAGCAAATCCTGCTCGGCCTTAAGGCCTGCCTCGACCGTCATCGCCACCGGCTGGGTCATCATCAATCCAGGGTCGAGCCACTGACGGCAACGCCACGCTCCGGGAAGAACAGGCGCTGCAATTCAGCCCCCGGGTTCTCTGCACGCATGAAGGTTTCGCCGACGAGGAACGAGTACACGCCGCTGATTTCCATCAGTTCCACATCGGCGCGATTGACGATGCCGCTTTCGGTGATCACCAACCGGTCGCGCGGGATGCGCGGCAACAGGTCGAGGGTGTTTTCCAGGCTGACTTCGAAGGTGTGCAGGTTGCGGTTGTTGACGCCCACCAACGGTGTGTCGAGGGTTTTCAACGCGCGTTCCAGTTCATCACCGTCGTGCACTTCCACCAGCACGTCGAGGCCGACGCTCTTGGCCACGGCCGCCAGTTCAGCCATTTTCACGTCATCCAGTGCGGAGACGATCAACAGCACGCAATCGGCGCCCAAGGCACGGGCTTCGACGATCTGGTAAGGGTCGACCATGAAGTCCTTGCGGATCACCGGCAGCGAACACGCCGCACGTGCTTGCTGCAGGTACAGGTCGGAACCCTGGAAGAAGTCGATATCAGTCAACACCGAGAGGCACGTCGCGCCGCCCTTCTCGTAGCTTTTGGCGATGTCTTCAGGGATGAAGATCTCGCGAATCACGCCCTTGCTCGGCGAAGCCTTCTTGATTTCAGCGATAACGGCCGGCTGTTTTTCCTTGGCCTGCTTGATCAGCGCATTGGCGAACCCACGCGGTGCATCAGCGGTTTTCGCCAGGCCTTCCAGCTCAGCCAGGCTGACCCGGGCACGGCGCTCGGCGACTTCTTCTGCCTTGCGGGCCAGGATTTTTTCCAGAACGGTCGGAACACTCATCCTTCATTCTCCACTTTGAACACCGCAGTAAACGCACCCAGTTCTTCGAGCTTTTCGCGCGCCAGCCCGGTATGCAATGCATCATGAGCGAGGGCAACACCCTCTTTAAGACTGTAGGCGTGATCCGCGGCGTACAGCGCCGCACCGGCGTTGAGCACAATCATTTCTGCGGCTTTCTGGCCGTTTTCGGTCTTGCGGCGTCCCAGGGCATCGCGAATCAGTTCAAGGGAGGCGGCCGGGCTTTCTACCGCCAGGCCGTGCAGGCTCTGGCTTTTCATGCCGAGGTCTTCTGGCTCGACCCAATACTCGGTGACCTGGTCGTTCTTCAGCTCCGCCACGAAGGTCGGTGCCGCCAGGCTGAACTCGTCGAGGCCATCCTTGGAGTGCACCACCAGCACGTGCTTGCTGCCCAGGCGCTGCAGGACTTCAGCCAATGGCCGGCACAGCGCCTGGCTGAACACGCCCACTACCTGATGCTTCACACCGGCCGGATTCGTAAGCGGGCCGAGCATGTTGAACAGGGTACGCAGGCCCAAGTCCTTGCGCGGGCCGGCGGCGTGTTTCATCGCGCCGTGATGGGACTGGGCAAACATGAAGCCGATACCGACATGATCGATGCAGCGCGCCACTTGTACCGGGGTCAGGTTCAGGTAGATGCCTGCTGCTTCCAGCAAATCGGCGCTGCCGCTTTTACCCGACACCGCGCGGTTACCATGCTTGGCCACGGTGCAGCCGGCAGCGGCCACCACAAAGGAAGAAGCCGTCGACACGTTGAAAATGTTCGCACCGTCGCCGCCGGTGCCGACCACGTCGACCACGCCGTCGAGGGTCTTGAGTTCAACCTTGTCGGCCAGCTCACGCATGACCGACACAGCGCCGACGATTTCGTCGATGCTCTCGCTCTTCATGCGCATGGCCATCATGAACGCGCCGATCTGCGCGTCGGTGCATTGACCGGTCATGATCTCGCGCATCACATCGCTCATTTCAGCGGTGCTCAGGTCCAGATGGCCGACGATACGGCTCAGGGCAGTCTTGATATCCATGAAAAGTCCTTAGCGCGTGCCGCCGCTCTGCTTGAGAAAGTTAGCGAACAGCTCGAAGCCCTGCTCGGTCAAAATCGATTCCGGGTGAAATTGCACCCCTTCGACGTTCAGTGTCTTGTGACGCAGGCCCATGATCTCGTCGACCGAGCCGTCTTCCAGCTGGGTCCAGGCCGTCAGCTCAAGGCACTCGGGCAGGGTTTCACGCTTGACCACCAGCGAGTGGTAGCGGGTTACCGTTACCGGCAGGTTCAAACCCTGGAATACGCCCTGGTCCTTGTGAAATACCGGGCTGGTCTTGCCGTGCATTACCTGGCGAGCGCGGACGACGTCGCCACCGAAGGCCTGGCCGATGGACTGATGGCCCAGGCACACGCCCAGGATCGGCAGCTTGCCGGCAAAGTATTGGATGGCTTCGAGGGAGATGCCCGCTTCGGTCGGCGTGCACGGGCCTGGGGAGACGACGATGCGTTCAGGGTTCAACGCGGCGATCTGGGCCACGGTCAATTCGTCGTTGCGCACCACCTTGACCTCGGCGCCGAGCTCGCCTAGGTACTGCACAACGTTGTAGGTAAAGGAGTCGTAGTTATCAATCATCAGCAACATGTGGGTTAAAACCTCTTGAATTCACTGACTTCTAATGACGGCCTTCCAAGGGAGTGACCCGCTGCCAGACGCACTTTCCGGTTGCCGGGGTTGGCCGGCAAGGGGCGTTTAACAGAGGGTGAAGAAGGCAAATCGGTACAGGTCCGGCGGGGCCGGTAGAGAAAAGTTAGGCGCGCCAACGCCAACGGGCGTGTGCCTTGACTACTCGCATCAAGAGTTTGCTGATGATCAACACGGAGAGGGTCTCATTCATACGTTCAGGCACAGTAACGTAGCCTCGCCAACGGTGCAATATCGAGCCGCAAATACGGGGGAAACTGCCCGACTGATAATTGGCGTCAAACTTTTCAGAACCCTTCCAAGGGCGCTACAGTCACAGTGCTGACAAAAAAACAAAATCATGGACGGACTCATGACCAAGATGCCCTATTTCACCCCCATCGTCGGCTGCCTCTTGGCGCTGGCATGCTCGCAAGCCTTCGCCGCGCCCTCGCCTTATTCGACGATGGTCGTTTTCGGTGACAGCCTGGCCGACGCCGGTACATTTGCCGACCCTGGCGCACCGGGCTCAACCTATCGCTTCACCAACCGCACCGGCCCGCAATACTTCGACGGCAGCGGCGAAAGCACATCGCTGATCTCCTCGACGTTATTGGGCGGCAAGCTGGGTGTTGCCCCGGGCGACCTGAATGCCTCGACCTCGCCGGAGCGCGCCGCGCTGGGCCAGCCAGACGGCAATAACTGGGCCGTCGGCGGCTACACCACCCAACAGATCTACGATGCCATCACCGGTAACTCCACCGTCACCGACAGCGACACCGGGCAGGTATTGCGTACACGTCCCGGATACCTGGCATCAACGGGGGGCCGAGCCGACCCCAACGCCTTGTACTTTCTCTCCGGCGGCGGCAATGACTTCCTCGACGGCCTGGTCCTCAGCCCCGACCAGGCCTCGGCCGCAGCCGGGCGCCTGGCCGACAGCGCCCAGGCGCTGCAACAGGCTGGCGCCCGTTATGTAATGGTATGGATGCTGCCGGACCTGGGCCTGACACCTGCCGTCAATGGCACCCCGCTCCAAGGGGCCGTCAGCACCCTGGCCGGCGCATTCAACCAGACCCTGGTACAGCGCCTGTCGCAAATCGATGCGCAGATCATCCCGCTGAACATTCCGTTGCTGCTCAAGGAAACCTTTGCCGATCCCGGGCGTTTTGGTTTTGCCACCGACCAGAACCTCAACCAGACGTGCTTCAGCGGCACCACCTGCAGGAATCCGGTGTATGGCGTCGGCGGCACCAATCCGGACCCGACCAAGCTGATTTACAACGACACCGTGCACCCGACCGAGGCCGGCCAGGTACTGATCGCCGACTACGCGTATTCGCTGCTGGCAGCCCCCTGGGAAATCACCCTGCTTCCGGAAATGGCCCAAGGCACCTTGCGCGCCCATCAGGATTCATTGCGCAACCAATGGCAAGCCGACTCCCGTAGCTGGCAGGCCGTGGGCCAATGGCGGGCGATCGTCGACGCTGGCGGCCAGCACCTGGACTTCGATGATCAGAACAGCTCGGCCAGCGGTGACGGCAGCGGCTATAACCTGAACATCGGTGGCAGCTACAGGCTCAATGACGAGTGGCGCGTGGGTGTGGCAGCAGGCTTCTATCGCCAGAGTCTTGAGGCCGGCGCCAGCGATTCGGACTACAAGCTCAACAGCTACCTGGGCACCGCGTTCGCCCAGTATCAGGAAGATCACTGGTGGGCCGACGCCGCATTGACCGGCGGCAAACTGGACTTCGACAACCTCAAGCGCAAGTTCGCCCTGGGCATCAGCGAAGGCACCGAGAAAGGCGACACCGACGGCTGGCTATGGGCATTGAGCGCACGGGTTGGGTATGACATCGCCGAGCCGAACAGCGAATGGCACTTCTCGCCCTTTATCAGCGCTGACTATTCGCGGGTCGAGGTGAATGGTTACTCGGAGAAAGATGCCCGGTCCACCGCGCTGACCTTTGATGACCAACAGCGCGACTCCAAGCGTTTGGGAATCGGATTACAAGCCAACTACCGCTTCACCCCGCAAACCCTGGTGTTTGGCGAAGTGGCCCACGAGCACGAGTTTGAAAACGATACGCAGCGAGTGGGCATGTCCCTCAACAGCGTGCCGGGGATTGATTTCAAACTGGACGGCTACACGCCACGCAGCAATTCGGATCGCTTGAACCTGGGGATTACCCACAAGGTGACCAAGGACCTGGCGCTGAACGCGGCCTATAACGTGAGAAAGGATGACAACTTTACCCAGCAAGGGCTGAGTGTCGGGGTGAGTCTGGATTTCTGACTCGGACTTGAAACTGACAAATACCAAATGTGGGAGCGGGCTTGCTCGCGAAAGCGGTGCGACAGTCGCCTTATATATCGACTGATACACCGCCTTCGCGAGCAAGCCCGCTCCCACATTTTTGATCTACGTCTGACTTCAGTCCTGCGGGGTCTGCTCAGCCAACGCCACCGCGCGGAACATCGCCCGGCGCTTGTTCAGCGTCTCTTCCCATTCCAGGGCCGGTACCGAGTCGGCCACGATCCCGCCGCCCGCCTGCACATGCAGTTCGCCGTCCTTGATCACCGCCGTACGGATCGCGATCGCAGTGTCCATATTGCCGTTCCAGGCGAAATACCCCACCGCGCCGCCATACACACCCCGCTTCACCGGCTCCAGTTCGTCGATGATTTCCATCGCGCGAATCTTCGGTGCGCCGGACAAGGTGCCCGCCGGCAGGATCGCCCGCAGTGCATCCATCGCCGTCAACCCGGCCTTCAGCTCGCCGGTGACGTTGGACACGATGTGCATCACGTTGGAGTAACGCTCGATCACCATCTTCTCGGTGAGCTTCACCGAACCGATCTCCGAGACACGCCCGGTGTCGTTGCGGCCCAGGTCGATCAGCATCAAGTGCTCGGCGATTTCCTTGTCGTCGCTCAACAGGTCCTGTTCCAGCGCCAGGTCCGCCTCTTCGGTCGCACCGCGAGGGCGCGTGCCGGCAATCGGGCGCACGGTGATCAGGTTGTCTTCAACCCGCACCAGCACTTCCGGCGAACTGCCCACGACGTGGAAGTCGCCAAAGTTGAAGAAGTACATGTACGGCGTCGGGTTGAAACAGCGCAGCGCCCGGTACAAATCAATCGGCGCGGCCTTGAAGTCGATGGACATGCGTTGCGACGGCACCACCTGCATGCAGTCACCGGCAAGGATATATTCCTTGATGGTATCGACCGCACGCTCGTAGTCATCCTGGGTAAAGCTGGAGCGGAACACCGGGTCAGCCGCCGGTGGACGGCTGAGGTCCAGGCCGCGACGCGGGGTGATCGGCTGGCGCAGTTTTTCCAGCAGCGCTTCCAGGCTCGCCTGGCCTTGCTCGAACGCATCGGCCTGGGAAGGATCGGCCAACACGATCGCGTGCATCTTGCCCGCGAGGTTGTCGAACACCACCACCGCGTCGGAAACCATCAGCAGAATGTCCGGCACGCCCAACGGATCGGGGTTCGGGGATTTGCCCAGGCGTTTTTCCACGTAGCGCACGCAGTCGTAGCCGAAGTAACCCACCAGGCCGCCGTTGAAGCGCGGCAGGCCGGCGATGGTCGGCACGTTGTAGCGCGCCTTGAATTCCTCGACGAAGGCCAGCGGGTCTTCCACATCGTGACTTTCGATCTCGACGCCGTCCAGGGTGATGCTCACATGGTGATCATGTACCCGCAGCACCGTGCGGCACGGCAGGCCGATGATCGAATAACGGCCCCATTTCTCGCCGCCCTGCACCGACTCCAGCAGATAGGAGTTGGGCTCGTCGGCCAGTTTCAGGTAGATCGACAGCGGGGTGTCGAAGTCGGCCAGGGTTTCGCAGGCCATGGGGATACGGTTGTAGCCGGCAGCGGCCAAACGCAGGAATTCTTCGCGGATCATGAGGTGCCTCGTGGCTTGAGGGTCTAACGGTCAGGTGTGCAAACGTGCCGCAGCGCGGCGAGGATCAGTCAGGCGCGCCAACGCCAGCGGGCCAGGGCCTTGATGACTTTCATCCAGAGTTTGCGAGTGACCACCACGATGGGATTTCCAGAAGGGGATGGAACAGCGTCGGGCAACGTTATCTCAGCGCCCGTTCCCAAGCAACCGGGGATTAACAGGCGCAGGTCATCAATCACCAGCGCCGGGGATTCTTCGGCAATCGGCCGGCCATGGTTGTAGCCGTAACTCAAGGCCACGCACTTGACCCCCGCCGCTTTCGCCGCCAGCACATCACTGCGCGAATCGCCGACAAACAGCGATTGGGACGCCGGGATATTGGCCATTTTCATCACGAAGAACAGCGCGGCCGGGTCGGGCTTCTTCTGCGGCAAGGTATCGCCGCCGATGATCCAGCGGAAATACCGGCCGATCTTCATCTGGTCCAACAGCGGCGCGACGAAACGCTCCGGCTTGTTGGTGATCAGGGCCATTTCCACGCCCTGCTTGTGCAGCCACTTCAGGGTGTCGCGCACGCCGGGATAAACCACGGTCAGTTCGTGGCCGTTTTCGTAGGCCACGTTGAACAGCTCAAGCGCATGCTCGGCTTCCACCTCATCGACACCCTCGGCCTCGATGTTGTTGGCCAAGGCCCGACGCACCAGCATCTGCGCGCCATTGCCGACCCACTCGCGCACCGACTCGATACCCGCCGGCTTGCGCCCCAGCTTGAGCAGCATCTGGTCCACCGCCGCGGCCAGGTCCGGCACTGAATCGATCAACGTACCGTCCAGATCGAACATCACCAGCCGTGGCAGCTTGCCGGGGAACAGTTGCTCAAAGCCACTCATGGACGCGCCAGCGCCAGTTCTGCACGCATCTTGGCGATCACTTCCTGATAGTCCGGGGCATTGAAGATTGCCGAACCGGCCACAAAGGTGTCGGCACCGGCCGCGGCGATTTCGCGGATGTTGTTGACGTTGACGCCACCGTCGATCTCCAGGCGGATATCACGGCCCGACGCATCGATCAGCGCCCGCGCTTCACGCAGTTTGTTGAGGGTGCCGGGGATGAACTTCTGCCCGCCGAAGCCCGGGTTGACGCTCATCAGCAACACCATGTCGACTTTGTCCATCACGTACTCAAGCACGCTCAGCGGAGTGGCCGGGTTGAACACTAGGCCCGCCTTGCAACCGCCCTCGCGGATCAGTTGCAGGGTGCGGTCCACGTGCAACGTGGCTTCCGGGTGGAAGGTGATGTAGGTCGCGCCGGCTTCGATGAAGTCACCGACGATGCGGTCCACCGGGCTGACCATCAAGTGCGCATCGATAGGCGCGGTCACGCCGTATTTACGCAGGGCGGCACAGACCATCGGACCAATGGTCAGGTTCGGCACATAGTGGTTGTCCATGACATCGAAGTGAACGAAGTCGGCACCGGCGGCCAACACCTTGTCCACTTCCTCGCCCAGGCGGGCGAAGTCGGCGGAGAGAATCGATGGAGCAATGACGAAGGGCTGCATGACGCACCTTTTTGAGCTAAATCACGATGGCGCGCATTGTATACCTCATGCTTTGCCGCGCGCACCGTGACCTCGCTCAATGGTTAATAAGCTGCCCGGTAGATTTTCTCGATATCAGCGGCGCTGAGCTTGCGCGGATTGTTGCGCATCAGCCGCTCGATCCCCGCCGCTTCTACCGCCATGGCCGGGATCGCATCTTCAGGCACACCGAAGCTGCGCAGGCCGGACGGAATCTCGACTGCGGCACACAGTCGCGTCATCGCATCGACGGCCTGGTCGGCGGCATCCACCGCACTCAAACCCGTGATATTCACGCCCATGGCCTCGGCTATCTCCTGCATGCGCTCCACACACGCCAGCTTGTTCCAGTGCATCACGTAGGGCAGCAGCAAGGCGTTGCTTACGCCGTGGGCGATGTTGAAACGCCCGCCCAACGGGTAGGCCAACGCATGCACCGCGCCCACGCCGGCATTCCCGAACGCCATCCCGGCCATCAGGCTGGCGGTGGCCATGTCGTCCCGGGCCTCAAGGTTGGCGGGGTTGGCGTAGGCCTTGGGCAGCGCCTTGGCAATCAGTTTGATCGCCCCGATGGCCAGTGCATCGGTGATCGGCGAGGCATTCAGCGACAGGTAGGATTCGATGGCGTGCACCAATGCGTCCACCCCACTGGCGGCGGTGACGCTGCGCGGGCAAGTCAGGGTCATCTGCGGGCTGATCAGGGCCACATCCGGCAGCAGGTAATCACTGACGATGCCTTTTTTCAGTTGCGCGACCTTGTCCGACAGAATCGCCACGTTGGTCACCTCCGAACCGGTGCCGGCGGTGGTGGGAATCGCGATCAGCGGCGGGCCTTTGCGCGGCACCTGGTCCACGCCGAACAGGTCGGCCAGGGCGCCGTGGTAACCGGCGTAGGCCGCCACGCTCTTGGCGATGTCGATGGCACTGCCGCCGCCGACGCCGATCAGGCCGTCATGCCCGCCTTCGCGGTAGACGCGCATGCAGTCCTCGACGATGGCGATTTCCGGGTCGGGCAGCACGCGGTCGAAAATCTCGTAGGTCCGTTCGCCCAGGTGTTCCAGCGCCAGCGCCACGGTGCCGGACTTGACCAGTGCCGCATCGGTGACAATCAGCGGGTTGTCGACATCCAGCCGCGTCAGCTCGGCGGCCAGTTGCTCGATGGCGCCTGGGCCGGTGAGCAGTTTGTGGGCGATCTTGAATGAGGAAGTACTCATGTGCGCGGCCTCTTATCAGTTATGGGCTGGCACAAGATTAGCTGACTTGGGCTGGTTGTCTTGCATTCAGCTGCTGAATAGACACAAACCCAATGTGGGAGCGGGCTTGCTCGCGAAGGCGGTAGGCCAGTCGATATCTCCGTTGACTGACACACCGCCTTCGCGAGCAAGCCCGCTCCCACATTTTGATCTCTGTTTGGCTTTAGACCTGGGCCGTACGCAGTTTCTCGCTGCGCCCGCGCAGCCATTCCAGGGTCAGCAACAGCACCACCGAGAAGGCGATCAGCAAGGTCGCCGCCGCCGCAATCGTCGGGCTGAGGTTTTCACGGATGCCGCTGAACATCTGTCGGGGCAACGTTGCCTGCTCGGGCCCGGCGAGGAACAGCGTCACCACCACTTCATCGAACGAGGTGGCAAAGGCGAACAGCGCCCCGGAGATCACCCCCGGGGCAATCAATGGCAAGGTCACCCGACGAAACGCCGTCAGCGGTGACGCGCCCAGGCTGGCCGCCGCCCGCACCAGGTTATGGTTGAACCCCTGCAAGGTCGCCGACACGGTGATGATCACAAACGGCACGCCCAGCACCGCGTGCACCACGATCAGCGAGAAGAAGCTGTTGCCCAGGCCCAGCGGCGCGAAGAACAGGTAACTGGCCACACCGATAATCACCACGGGCACTACCATCGGCGAAATCACCAGGGCCATCACCAGCGCCTTGCCGGGAAAGTGCCCCCGGGTCAGGCCAATCGCCGCCAGCGTGCCGAACACCATCGCCAGCACTGTAGCCGCCGGAGCCACGATGATGCTGTTCTTCAGGGCGCGCATCCATTCCGCCGAACCGAAGAAATCCTGGTACCAGTGCAGCGAGAAACCTTGCAGCGGGTAGACCAGGAAACTTCCACTGTTGAACGACAGCGGGATGATCACCAGCACCGGCAAGATCAGGAACAACAGGATCAGGCCGCAGAGGATCCGCAAGCTGTAGAACCAGACCCGTTCCACGGGCGACATATAAGGGCTCAGCATCGCAACGGTCTCCTTAGCTCAGGCGCAGGCGGCTGGCGCCCACCAGCCAGTTGTAGATCAGGTACAGCACCACGGTGGCCAGCAGCAACAAGCCGCCCAAGGCCGTGGCCATGCCCCAGTTGATGCTGGTGTTGGTGTAGAAGGCCACGAAGTAGCTGACCATCTGGTCGTTCGGGCTGCCCAGCAAGGCCGGGGTGATGTAGTAGCCAATCGCCAAAATGAACACCAACAAGCAGCCGGCACCAACGCCTGCGTAGGTCTGCGGGAAGTACACGCGCCAGAAGCTGGCGAATGGGTGGCAGCCCAGGGAAATCGCCGCCCGCATGTAGGTGGGCGAGATGCCCTTCATCACGCTGTAGATCGGCAAGATCATGAAGGGCAGCAGAATGTGCACCATGGAGATGTAGACGCCGAGCCGGTTGAACACCAGTTCCACCGGTTTATCGATCAGGCCCATGCCCATCAGCGCGCTGTTGATCAAGCCGCCGGACTGCAGCAACACGATCCAGGCCGCCACGCGCACCAGCACCGAGGTCCAGAACGGCAGCAGCACCAGGATCATCAGCAAATTGCTTTGCCGCGCCGGCAAGTTGGCCAGCAGGTAAGCCAACGGATAGGCCAGCAGCAGGCAGCACACGGTGATGACCAGGCCCATCCAGAACGTACGGGCGAAGATATCGAGGTAGATCGCCTGGTCCGGGGTGGCCGGGGCGATTTCGCCGAGGTCGTCGATGCGGTGATCGACGGCGGCCAGCAAGTAGTATGGCGTGAGGCTGCTGGTGTTGCGCCGGATCGCCTGCCAGTACGCCGGGTCGCCCCAGCGTTCGTCGAGGTTTTCCAGCGCTTCTTTATAGGAGGCAGGCGCTTCGGTGAACGGCAGCGCCCGCGCGGTTTTTGTCAGCAGGCTGCGATAGCCCGCCAGCTCCATGTTCAAGCGTTTGGAGAGGTCGCCCAGGGTCGAGTTTTTCCGGGCTTCGCCCAGGTCCTCGCTGATGGCTTGATACACCGGCTCGCCCGGCAAGCCACGACCGTCCCAGGCCGTCACCGCCACCACCGTGCGCGGCAGGCCGCCCACCACTTCCGGGTTGCCGACGCTTTTGTAGAGCAGCGCCACAATCGGTACCAGGAACACCAGCAGCAAAAACACCACCAATGGCGCGATCAGGGCCTGGGCCTTCCAGCGGTTGAGCCGCTCGGCACGCGCCAGGCGCTGTTTCAGGGTGGGGCTGGGAATGGCGAGGGCCATGGCGAACTCCGGATCGTAAAAAAGAATGCAGACCTGTGAAGGCCCACACCTGTGGCGAGGGGGCTTGTCCCCCGTTGGGCTGCGCAGCAGCCCCAGTAAAGCCACTGTGGTTTATTAGACTGACCGCGGTGGCTGGTTTTGGGGCCGCTTCGCAGCCCAACGGGGGACAAGCCCCCTCGCCACAAAAAGCCCATCCACCCTGGGTGCGGTGGTTACTTGGCAGCCCAGGAATTGAAGCGCTGCTCCAATTGCTCACCGTTATCCGCCCAGAAGCTCACGTCGATCTGCACCTGGTTGGCGATGTTTTCCGGGGTAGTCGGCATATCCTTCAGGATGTCCTTCGCCAGCAACGGTACCGCCTGGGTATTGGCCGGGCCGTAGGCGATGTTTTCCGAATAGGTCTTCTGCTGCTGCGGCTGCACCGAGAAGGCGATGAACTTCTTCGCCGCGTCAGCACGGTCTTTCGCCAGGCCTTTTGGAATGGCCCAGGCGTCGAAATCGTAGATCCCGCCGTTCCACACCACTTTCAAATTGCTTTCTTTCTGCACGGCAGCGATCCGGCCGTTGTAGGCAGAACTCATCACCACATCGCCAGAAGCGAGGTACTGCGGCGGTTGGGCGCCCGCTTCCCACCACTGGATATACGGCTTGAGCTCATCGAGCTTCTTGAACGCACGGTCCTGGCCATCTTTGCCGGCCAGCACCTTGTACACATCCTTCGGCGCCACACCGTCAGCCATCAAGGCGAATTCCAGGGTGTACTTGGCGCCCTTGCGCAGGCCGCGTTTGCCCGGGAATTTCTTGGTGTCCCAGAAATCGGCCCAGCCGCCTGGCGGTGCTTTCAGTTTGTCGGCGTTGTAGGCCAGCACCGTGGACCACACGAAGAAACCCACGCCGCACGGCTGGATCGCGCCCTTCACGTAGTCGCCCGGGTTGCCGAACAGTTTCGGGTCCAGGGGCTCGAACATGTCTTCGTCACAGCCACGGGACAGTTCCGGCGACTCCACTTCCACCAGGTCCCAGGACACGCTCTTGGTGTCGACCATGGCCTTGACCTTGGCCATTTCACCGTTGTATTCACCGGCGACGATCTTGCCGTTGCCCGCGCTTTCCCACGGTGCATAGAAGGCCTTGACCTGCGCCGCCTTGTTCGCGCCACCAAAGGACACCACCGTCAAATCAGGGCCTGCCATGGCCTGTGTCGCGCCCATCAAGCTCAGAGCCAGGGCGGAATATTTCAGGGATCTCAACATTGTTGTTCTCTCCACGTGCGAGGTTGGTGAAGCAAGGGGGCGATCAATTCGCCTCTAGAAGTGGGTCGAGTGCGCGAACGTGCTCGACTTGCCAGCCAATCGGTACCACGTCGCCGACCGCCAGGGCTGTATCCAGCTCGGCGATCGGTTGTTTCACAAAAAAATCGGTCTTGCCGCAGACTTCCAGGCGCACCCGCACGTGGTCGCCCAGGTAGATGAACTCGGCCACGCGCCCGGAGAATCGGTTGACGCAGCTTTCACTGGAGCCATTCAGGCTGACGCGCTCGGGGCGCACCGACAGGGTCACCGGGCCGCCGACCTGGCCGACGTTCACCGCCAGCGCCTCGACCTTTTCGCCGCGCGCCAGTTCGACCACGCAGCGGTCGCCGGTGTGGCTGTGCAGGCGGCCATTGAGGCGGTTGTTCTCGCCGATGAAGTTGGCGACGAAGGTGTTTTTCGGTTCTTCGTACAAGGTGCGCGGGGCAGCGATCTGCTGGATCTCGCCCTGATGGAACACCGCCACCCGGTCGGACATGGTCAGTGCTTCGCCCTGGTCGTGGGTCACGTACACCACCGTCACGCCGAGGCGCTGGTGCAGGTGCTTGATCTCCATCTGCATGTGTTCGCGCAGTTGCTTGTCGAGGGCGCCGAGGGGTTCGTCCATCAGCACCAGCTGTGGCTCGAACACCAGCGCCCGGGCCAGGGCCACCCGCTGCTGCTGGCCACCGGAGAGTTGCGCCGGGTAGCGCTGGGCGAAGGCATCGAGCTGGACCATGCTCAGTACACGCTTGACCCGCTCGCTGATGTCGGTCTTGCTCAGGCCGCGTACAGAGAGCGGAAACGCCAGGTTCTCGGAGACGGTCATGTGCGGGAACAGCGCGTAGTTCTGGAACACCATGCCGATGTCGCGCTTGTGGGGCGGCACGTTGTTGATGGAGCGGCCGGCCAGCTGGATCTCGCCGGCGGTGGGGGTTTCGAAACCGGCGAGCATCATCAGGCTGGTGGTCTTGCCAGACCCGGACGGCCCGAGCAGGGTCAGGAACTCGCCCTTGCGAATCTCCAGGTTGAGGTCTTTGACGATCAGGTTCTCGCCGTCGTAGCTCTTCTGCACGCCACGAAAGCTGACCAGCACATCATTTGAATCCACCTCGCTCATACCCGCACCTTTTTGTTTTGGACTGCCGTGGAACAAGCGTAGTCCCAGGGCAAGGCCGCGCAAATCGGGGGCCCGGAGAGATTGGCATCAGCAGGATGGAAGGTTTGGGGTAGGGATTGCCCTACACGGATGGCGGGGATAGAACAGAGCAGTTACAAACCCCACGCTACGAGCAGCAAGACCGGGCTGCGCGACGCTCGGCAGGTAGTCGCAAACAGGTATGCCGCTATAGGAGTTTGTGCTCCATGGCGTACTTCACCAGTTCCGCCAGGGAGGTGATATTGAGCTTTTGCATCAGGCGCGCCTTGTGGGTACTGATGGTTTTGCTGCTCAACGCCAACTGCTGGGCGATGTCGTTGACGTTGGCGCCCTGGGCCAGGCGCTCGAATACCGAGAACTCGCGCTCCGACAACAACGAGTGCAATGGGCGGGAATCGGTGAGGCCGACTTCGAAGACCATGCGGTCGGCCAGGTCCGGGTCGATGTACCGCCCGCCCGCCGCGACCTTGCGGATCGCGGTCAGCAGCAGCGCCGGGTCACTGTCCTTGGTGGCATAGCCGGCGGCACCGACCTTCAGCGCACGGGCGGCCATTTGCGCTTCGTCGTGCATCGACAGCACCAGGATCGCCGGGGGATTGTTCAGCGCACGGATCCGCGGGATGGCTTCCAGGCCGTTGACGCCAGGCATCGAGATGTCCAGCAACACCACCTCGCAGGGCACGTGGCGCAGGGTCTCCAGCAACTGCTCGCCATTGCTCGCCTCGCCCACCACCAGCAGGTCCTTGGCCAGGCCGATCAGTTGCTTGATGCCTTCGCGAACGATGGTGTGGTCTTCAGCTACCAGTACACGGATCACTGTGGATGTCCTCTTCTTTTGGTTATCAATCCAGCGGCACCGTCACACTCAGGGTGGTGCCTTCGCCCAATGCGCTGTCCAGGCTCAACTGCCCGCCCATGATCAGCACCCGCTCGCGCATGCCCACCAGGCCAAACGATACCGGGCGCCCGGGAGCCTGGACGAAACCTGCACCGTCGTCGCTGATGGTCAGGCGCAAGTGCGCGCCCTCCACCACCAGCGTCAGCTCGACAGTATGCGCCTGGGCATGGCGCATCACATTGGTCAGTGCCTCTTGCAGGATGCGGAACAGGCCGATGGCCTTGGCGTCGCTCAGCGCCGGCAGATTATCCGGCACCTGCACCAGGCACGGAATCTGCGTGCGGGCCTCGAAACGCCGGGCCTGCCATTCGATTGCCGAGGCAATCCCGGCGTCGAGAATCGGCGGGCGCAGGGCAGTAGCCACGTCGCGCACCAGTTGGAACAGTTGGGCGATCAGGCGCTTCATGCTGTTCAGCCGCTCGTGCAGGCCAGGATCCAGTTGGGCGTAGGTCAGCTCGCACATCGAGGTTTCCAGCTTGAGCACGGTGAGCATCTGTCCCAACTCGTCGTGCACTTCCCGGGCGATGCGGGCCTTCTCTTCCTCGCGCACGGTTTCCAGGTGGGCCGACAATTCCCGCAATTGCGCGCGGGAGGCGTCCAGCTCCAGCTCGATGCGTTTGCTCTCGCTGATGTCCCAGACAATTCCGTCCCAGACCACGGCGCCGTCTTCCAGGCGTCGGGTCACGGCCTTGATATCGGCCCAGCGCTGCTCGCCCAGGCGAGTCAGGATGCGGCCCTGCCAGGCCCAGTTGCTCTCGGTCTCGATGGCCTGGTCCTGGGTGCGGTGATAACTGGCGCGGTCGTCGGGATGCACCAGGCTGCGAATGCCCATGGCCGGATGGCTGAGCACTTCCGGCGCGTAACCCACCAGGCCCTCGCTGCCCTGGCTGATGTAGGCGAACTCGATCGCCTCGCTGCGCGGCAAGCGCTCCAGGCGAAACACCAGCCCCGGCACATTGGCGGCGATCCCTTGCAGCCGCGCCTCACTTTCCTGCAAGGCCGCGAGGGCCCGGCGACGCTCGGTGACATCGTTGAGGTAGACCACCAGGTATTCGCCGTCGGCAAAGCGCAGGAAACTCAGGGACACATCGGCTGGCAATACGCTGCCATCGGCGCGCAGGCAATTGGTGGCAAAACTCTGTGGCCCGTCTTCGCTGGCCCGGGCGCGCTTCCACAGGTTGAGCCAGCGGTCCATGGTCAGCGTCGGGTCGAATTCGATCAGCGGGCGTTCGATCAGGGCGCCGGGGGCGTAGCCGAGCATGGTTTCCGCCGCCTGATTGGCGTAGCGCACATGGCTGTCCCAATTGACCCAGAGGATACCGACGGTGCTTTGGTCGATGGAGAACTGGGTCAGGCGCAAGGCTTCGGCACCGGCGGCGCGGGCGGCGCTTTCTTCGCGGGCGGCCAGCAGATTATGCTCCAGGCCGCGTTGCTGGCGGCGCTGCCAGAACACCACGGCCAGGCTGGCGAGCAATAGCAGGCCCAGCAGCAACGTGAGGTTTTGCCAGAAGCCGGGGGACTCGGTCACCCGTGGGTATTTGGGCTGCAGCCAGCGGCTGTGCAATTGGTCCAGATCACGAGCGGGAATCGCGCGCAAGCCGCTTTGCATGATATCGGCCAGCTCGGGCCAGTCGCGCCGCGTGGCCACCCGCAGCAATTGCGGCAGGCCGATATCGCCGACCACGGCAAGGCCGGCGAACTCGGTTTCGCCCGACAACCGGCTCAATTGCGCCTCATCCACCACCGCATACCGCGCCTGCTGGCTCACCAGCAATTGCAGGGCCTGGCGCTCCATGGGCACGCCTTGCAGGTTGAGGCTCGGGTAGGTGCTGCGCAGGTAATCCGCCACTGCGCTGGGCATGCGCACGGCGACGCGGGATTGGTCGTCGAGTTTCTCCAGGTCGACTGCGGTGCTGCCATCACGAACCCCGACAATGTGCTGGGGCACCCGCATATACGGATCGGAGAACAACCACAGGCGCAGGCCGGCCGGGGTTTGCAGCAGGCCGGGGGCAAGGTCGACCTCGCCGTCACGCACCGCCGCCTCCAGTTGCTCCTGATTGGGAAAGTTGCGCCAGGTCAGTTCGATATTCAGCGCCTTGGCCAGCCACTGCATCAATTCGACGTTGGCCCCGGACAGCCGCTGCAAGCGCCGATCGTATTGGGCATAAGGCGCCTGTAACACCAGCCCGACCCGCAGGTCGGGATGCTGTTCGAGCCATTCGCGCTGGCCGGCATCGAGCTGCGCCTGGTGAGTGGCAGGCGCAGGCACGGCGCCCGCAATCAAGGGAAAGCATATACAGCCGATAACCAGCAGGTAGCGAAAACCCATGATCCACGTCTCATATCACTGACAAATACTGACCAACCCATTAGGCTGCCGGAATCACTTCTGGCCGGAAATCAACCATGCCACTTTCCCACCGCTCGGCACTGCCAGCATTGTGCCTGTCGCTGCTGTTTACCAGCGCCTTTTGTGTCGAGGCCGCCGACACTCCCGCTCCCGCCCCGGAAAAACCGGTGGTGCGCCAGCCCTTGCCGGAGCGCAGCCAGGAAGAAGCCAACGCCCTGGAACGACAAATCCCGCAGCAGGAACAACAACAGTTGCAGGCGGGCAGCGATTCTTTCCTGGCTTTGTGGAAGCCGGCCAACAGCGGTGAGCCTGAAGGCGTGGTGATTATCGTCCCGGGCAACGGCGAAAGTGCTGACTGGCCTCAAGCAATCGCGCCGTTGCGCAAGAAATTGCCGGACGCTTCCTGGGGCACCCTGAGCTTGTCGCTGCCGGACCTGACCCTGGACACCTTGCCACCCCGCGTCATCGAATCGCCCAAGGCGACCGTGGAGACCAGCAGCAAAGACGCCAGCACCGTCGCCAAACCCGTGGAGCAAGCCGCCAGCGCCGAAGCGGAAGGCACTGACCCGGCCGTGGTTCCCGGCACCGATGAACAAGACAAGACCGACGCCACGCGAATCTTCGCGCGCATTGACGCCGCCCTCGCCTTCGCCCAGACCCAGAATGCCCGCAGCGTCGTATTGCTCGGCCACGGCACCGGCGCCTGGTGGGCCGCGCGTTACCTGAGTGAAAAACAACCGGCGCAGGTGCAGAAATTTGTCATGGTGGCCGCGCAGACCCCGGCGGGCCGTGCCCCGGACCTGCAACAGCTGGCACCGAAACTGAAGCTGGCCACGGCAGACTTTTTCTACCAGGACAACGCCCAGGCACGCAAAGCGGCCCAGGAACGTTCCCAGGCCAGCAAGCGTTTGAAGAATGACAGCTACAAGCAGGTGTCGTTGAAGGCCTTCCCCGATAACAGCCAGGCCGGACAAGAGCAGCTGTACCGGCGGATTCGCGGGTGGCTGAGCCCGCAAAATCCCGGAGACTGATCGTAAATCTCAAAAACACTGGAGAACAAAATGTGGGAGCGGGCTTGCTCGCGAATGCGGTGAGTCAGTCACTGCATCTGTTACTGATCCACCGCATTCGCGAGCAAGTCCGCTCCCACAATTGATCCGGTTTACACCATAAAAAAGCAGCGCCTGATGATTCTGTTAGCGAAAGTCTCGTCTTTCGCGAATCAGCGCGTAGGCGTTGTGCAGCTCGCGGGTGCGCTCGGTCGCCTCGCGCACTTGTGCGGGGCTGGCGCCACTGCCGGCAATCTTGTCCGGGTGGTGCCGGCTCAGCAGGCGCCGGTAAGCGCGCTTGATCACCGAAGGTTCGGTGGTCGACGTCACCCCCAGAATCCGCAACGCCTCCTGATAAGCCCCGCCACGATTGGCCAACGGCTTGCGCTCCGGCTCATAGTCAGCCGCCAGCGCCTGGATCTGCTGGACCGTCCAACCCAGCCATTTGCCCCATTGTTCAATCAACTCGCGCTCGGCCGTACTGGCCTTGCCGTCCGCCCAGGCCATGCGCCAACAGGCACGCAGCACACCTTCCGCCGCATGGGGCTGGGCCTTGAGCACGCCCAGGTAACTGCGTACCCGGTCCGAGCCGGACTTGCCGCGATTGAACGCGGCAATCGCACGGCGCTGGGCCGGCTCGGCCATGTCCAGCGAGCGCATTTCCTGGCGCGCCTGCTGGATATGCCCGTCCACTACCCGGCCGTTGCTCTTGGCCAGGCGGCCGAGCAACACGAACAGCAACTCGTCATTGCGCAGCGCCGGCCGCCCGCCAAGGCGCTCGCGTAACTGGGCCCAGCTTTGCAGTTCCAGGCGCCGGTCCAGCGCCTGGCCCAGCAGTGCGCCCAACATGGCCCCCGGAATGCTGGCAATGGCAAAGCCCGCCCCGGCTCCAATCAGAGTCCCTGGCCACAACATCCTAGTGCCCCGCTGTCAGCAGGGTTTCGACTTGCGCCAGGCGCTCCAGCGTCCCGACATCGATCCAGCGTCCGTTCATGTGTTCCCCCGTCACCAACCCTTTCGCCATGGCGTCACGCAACAGCGGCGCCAGCTTGAAGGCACCCGCACTGCAACCCGCGAACAGCTGGGGGTGGAGTACGGAAATGCCACTGAAGGTCAGGTTATCGGCACCGGCGGCGGCATCATGAAGCGCGCCGTCCTTCAGGTAGAAATCACCACCGGACGGATGGTGCGGCGGGTTGTCGACCATCACCAGGTGGGCCAGCCCATCCAGCGGCTGGTGGAGGCTGGCGAAGTCGTAGTCGGTCCAGATGTCGCCATTGACCACCAGGAACGGTTCGTCCCCCAGCAGCGGCAAGGCCTTGAAGATCCCGCCGCCGGTTTCCAGCGGCTCGCCTTCGGCCGAGTACTGGATGCGTACGCCGTACTGCGAGCCATCGCCCAGATAGCCTTCGATCTGCTGGCCGAGCCACGCATGGTTGATGACGATATCGGTAAAGCCCGCTTTCGCCAGCGCCTCAAGGTGGTACTCGATCAGACGCTTGCCGCCGGCCTGGATCAGCGGCTTGGGCGTGTGCAAGGTCAGCGGGCGCATCCGCTCACCTTTGCCGGCGGCCAGGATCATGGCCTTCATACCCCCGCCTCGACGCGCAGGCTCGCCAACAGTTCACCCAGTTCGCTCAACTCTGGCCGGTCCGCGAGCACCGCCTCTATATAAGCAAAGAAGCGCGGCACGTCCGCGAGGTAGCGCGGCTTGCCATCGCGGTGGCAGATGCGCGCAAAGATGCCGATCACCTTGAGGTGACGCTGCACGCCCATCAGGTCGCTGGCCCGCAGGAACTCCTCGAAGTCCGCCTGCACCGGGATACCCAGCGCGCCGGCGCGCTGCCAGTAACCGCGCTGCCATTCCCGCACGCGGGCCTGCGGCCAACTGAGAAAGGCGTCCTTGAACAGGCACGTGATGTCGTAGGTCACCGGGCCGTAGACTGCGTCCTGGAAGTCCAGCACGCCGGGATTCGGCTCGCTGATCATCAGGTTGCGCGGCATATAGTCGCGATGCACCAGGACCTTGGGCTGGGCCAGGGCGCTGTCGATCAGGTGTTCGCTGACGCGTTGCCACAGGCCAAGCTGCCGGGCGTCGAACTCGATGCCCAGCTCCCGGCGAACGTACCATTCAGGAAACAATTCCAGCTCCCGACGCAACAGCGCGACGTCATAACTGGGCAACGGGGCTTCCATCGGCAATTGCTGGAAAGCCAGCAATGCGTCGATGGCATCGGCGAACAATTGATCGGCATTTTCAGCCGTAATCACGTCCAGATAAGTTTTTTTCCCCAGGTCGTTCAGCAAAAGAAAGCCGCGAAGCAGATCTTGCGCATAAATTTTCGGAACATTTATTCCCGATTGACCGAGTAAATGAGCGATATCGACGAAAGGTTTGCAGTTTTCCTGGGGGGGTGGAGCGTCCATCACGACAAAACTGCGACCTCCTCCCTCCCACCGGAAGTAACGCCTGAAACTCGCGTCACTGCTGGCCGCAGTCAACGTGGCCGGGGGTACGACACCCCAGCCCTGGGTGGTAAAGAGGCCTGGCAATTGCTCATCAAGCCAGACTTTCAGCTGTTGCAAACGTAGATCTTGGTCGGGCATTACAAGGGTCTCCGACGGCGCTAGCCGTCAAGCGGGTCATGCTTTATTATCACGCATCTTTTTCAGACCATCGAGAGGCGTGCGGCCCACACCGCGGGCAGATGGCACGCAGGAAGCCCGGACTAATAAGATGGCATTGAAATCCCCCGCGTTTCGTAGAAAATTTCCGTTGCTGGTAACCGGCAGTCTGCTGGCCATGCAACCTTTCGCCACCTCATTCGTGGTCGCCGCGGAACAGTATGACTGCTCAGTCTCTGCTTCGGGTGCCTGGGATTGCGCGCCGAAAACGGCCGCAGCCCCGCTGCCACCGCGCCCGGTGCATGACGGCAGTGCCGTCAGCTCTGCCAGTGGCACGCCGCAAGGCGAGTCTGGGGGCACCGCCGAGGCCGTGCCGCAGACTGCTCTGGTCACCGAAGCCAAGGGCCGCGGCCTGCGTTCGCGCAGCGCCGACTACAGCCACCTGGACTGGGTCCCTCGCGAGAAGCTCACCGCCGCACAACTGGCCGAAACCGGCCCGTACTGCTCCGGCGCGTACATCGAGCCGATCCGTCCTGGCATGAACGACAAGACGAACAAGAGCGACGCGCCGACCTTCATCGGCGCCAAGGTTTCTCGTTACGAGCAGGAACAACAAGTTGCTTCCCTGGCCGGTGACGTCGTCATGCGCCAGGGCAGCATGCAGGTCGAGGCCGACGAGGCCAACCTGTACCAGGCCGAGAACCGTGGCGAGCTGAACGGCAACGTCCGTCTGCGCGACAACGGTGCCCTGCTGGTGGGCGACCACGCTGAAGTCCAGCTGGACACCGGCGCCGCCAAGGTCGACAACGCCGAATACGTGATGCACAAATCGCGCATCCGCGGTAACGCCCTGTACGCCAAGCGTGCCGAAAACGCGATCATCCGTCTCAAGGACGGTACGTACACCACCTGCGAGCCGAACAGCAACGCCTGGCAGCTCAAGGGCAACAACATCACGCTCAACCCGGCCACCGGTTTCGGTACCGCGACCAACGTGACGTTGCGGGTCAAGGACATTCCGATCCTTTACACCCCGTATATCTATTTCCCGATCGACAACCGTCGTCAATCCGGCTTCCTGCCGCCGAGCTTCAGCACCGGTGGCGAGACTGGCTTCACGCTGGTTACGCCGTACTACTTCAACCTGGCGCCAAACTACGACGCCACGTTGTACCCGCAATACATGACCAAGCGCGGCCTGTTGATGGAAGGCGAATTCCGCTACCTCACCAAGTCCAGCGAAGGCCAGTTCGGCGGCGCGTACCTGAACGACGACAGCAGCGAGCGTAAAGGCCAGACCGACTACGAAAAAGATCGCTACATGATCAACTGGCAGCACAAGGGCGGGCTGGACTCGCGTGTACTGACCCAGGTCGACTACACCAACATCAGCGACCCTTATTACTTCCAGGATCTGAAGTCCTATCAGGAAGGGATCAAGAGCCAGGACTACGTGAACCAGCAAGGTTCGGTGACCTATCGCGGTGATACCTTCCAGGCGAAGCTGAACCTGCAGGCGTACCAGCTGGCAACGATCTCCCAGATCACGCCGTATGACCGCTTGCCACAGATCACCTTCAACGGCACGCTGCCGTACCATCCAGGCGGGGTGAACTTCACCTACGAGACCGAAGCCGTACGCTTTGATCGGGACTTGGAGAACGGAAGCTTCACGGATGAAAACGGGCTCGTATCGCCGCGGCTCGACACCTACGTAACCGGCCTGACCCGTGCAAACGGTACTCGCCTGAACGTTGCGCCGGCAGTCGACTACCCGATGAACTGGACCTACGGTTTTATTACGCCAAAGTTGAAGTACGTCTATACCAAGTACGATCTTGATTTGGACAGCATCGGCAAGAACCAGATTATCGCAGCGCAAGCCGCGTCAACTGCAGCCAACCCTTATGCCGGTGGCACCTTCAAAAGCTCGCAAGACCGTGCAATTCCGATTGCCAGCATCGACAGCGGCCTGTACTTCGACCGCAACACCAACTTGTTCGGCAAAGACTACCGCCAAACTCTGGAGCCTCGTGCGTACTACCTGTATGTACCGAACAAGGACCAGGGCGATATCCCGGTATTCGACAGCGGTGAGTACTCGTTCAGCTACGCGTCGCTGTTCCGTGACAACCGCTTCAGCGGTACTGACCGCATCGGCGACGAGAACAAACTGTCCCTGGGCGTGACAAGCCGCTGGATCGAAGAAAACGGCTTCGAACGCCAACGCGTCAGCATCGGCGAGGCCGTGTACTTCAAGAACCGCGAAGTTCAACTGCCGGGCATCCTGGCCTCGGACCGTGCGGACGCACAGTCTGATGTTTCGCCAATCGCCCTGGACTACGAGTTCCGCTTCAACCGTGACTGGCGCGCCACTGCCGATTACAACTGGGACCCGGAAAGCCACAGCCCACGCTCCGGCAGCGCGATGTTCCACTATCAGCCGGAAGACAACCCGAACAAGGTTATCAACGTCGGCTACCGCTATCGCAACGACCAGGTGGTGTACAACCAGCTGACCGGCAAATGGCAGTTTGGTGGCGACTACGGGCAGCCAGGCGACCCGAACTTCGTGAAGGATTACTACAAAATCCAGCAACACGACTTCTCGATGATGTGGCCGATCGTTCCGCAGTGGAACCTGATCACCCGCTGGCAGTATGACTATGCCCGCAACCGTACCCTGGAGGCCTTCGGTGGTTTCGAGTACGACAACTGCTGCTGGAAACTGCGCGTCATCAACCGTTACTGGGTTTCCAACGACGAATACAGCCAGATCGCCCCGCTGAACGAAAAGGGTGACCACGGGCTCTTCTTCCAAGTTGTCCTCAAAGGACTCGGCGGCCTGACCGGCGCCAAGGTAGAGAGCTTCCTCGACAAAGGCATTGAAGGTTATCGTGAACGTGAAGACCAAGCTTTCTGATTGTCTGCGCCCGCTGATGCTGGGCGCGCTGTTCCTGGGTACCGCCGCAGCTCACGCTGCGGTTCAACCGCTGGACAAGGTAGTGGCCATCGTCGATAACGACGTGATCATGCAGAGCCAACTGGACCAACGGGTCAAGGAAGTTCAGCAAACCATCGCCAAGCGTGGCGGCGGCGTACCGCCGACCAGCGTGCTGGACCAGCAGGTGCTCGAGCGCCTGATCGTTGAAAACCTGCAACTGCAGATCGGCGATCGCTCCGGTATCCGTATCAGCGACGAAGAATTGAACCAGGCTGTCGGCACCATCGCCCAGCGCAACAACATGAGTGTTGATCAGTTCCGCGCAGCCCTGGCTCACGACGGCCTGTCCTATGAGGACGCCCGTGACCAGATTCGCCGGGAAATGATCATCAGCCGTGTACGTCAGCGTCGCGTGGCCGAACGGATTCAGGTGTCCGAGCAGGAAGTGAAGAACTTCCTCGCCTCCGACCTTGGCAAGATGCAGCTTTCCGAAGAACTGCACCTGGCCAACATCCTGGTGCCTACGCCAGACAGCGCCAACGCTGAACAGCTCAATGCTGCCGCAGCGAAAACCCAGGCTATCTATGACCGTCTCAAGCAAGGTGCCGACTTTGCCCAGATGGCCATTGCCCAGTCCGGCAGCGACAACGCCCTCGAAGGCGGTGACATGGGCTGGCGTAAAGCCGCGCAACTGCCACCACCGTTCGACCGCGAGCTGAGTGCCATGGAAGTCGGTGGCATCACCCAGCCTGCCCGTACGCCTGGCGGTTTCATCATCCTCAAGTTGCTCGGCAAGCGCGGTGGCGAAGAAGCGCAGATGAAGGACGAAGTTCACGTTCGTCACATCCTGGTCAAGCCAAGCGAGATCCGTACCGAAGCCCAAACCAAGGAACTGGCCCAGAAGCTCTATGACCGCATCGAAGCGGGCGAAGACTTCGGCGAATTGGCGAAGAGCTATTCCGAAGACCCGGGTTCGGCGCTTAACGGCGGCGATCTGAACTGGATCGATCCGAAGGCACTGGTTCCAGAGTTCCAGGACGTCATGGCCAAGACCCCGCAAGGCGTTCTGTCCAAGCCGTTCAAGACCCAATACGGCTGGCATGTGCTGGAAGTCCTTGGCCGTCGCGCCACTGACAACACCACTCAGGCCCGCGAGCAGCAAGCCCTGACCGTACTGCGTAACCGCAAATACGACGAAGAGCTGCAAACCTGGTTGCGTCAGATCCGTGACGAAGCCTACGTAGAGAACAAGCTTCCTGGTGCCGACCAAACAGGCACCGACCAGGCAGCCCAGTGACACCCAAGCGTTTCGCACTGACACCCGGCGAGCCGGCCGGCATTGGTCCTGACCTGTGCCTGCTGCTCGCCTCGCCCCCCCAGCCACACCCCCTGATTGCCATTACCAGCCGCGACCTGCTCATTGAGCGGGCCGCGCAGCTGGGTGTGGTTGTCGATCTGCTGCCGGTGGGCCCGGGCAACTGGCCTGATCTGCCGGCACCGGCCAACAGCCTGTACGTATGGGATACCCCGCTGGCGACCAAGGTCGTGGCCGGGCAACTGGACAAGGCCAACGCTGCCTTCGTCCTGGAAACCCTGACCCGTGCCGGCCAGGGCTGCATCGACGGGGATTTTGCCGGGATGATCACCGCCCCGGTACACAAGGGTGTGATCAACGAATCAGGCATCGCCTTTTCCGGTCATACCGAATTCCTCGCTGAGCTGACCCATACCGAACAAGTGGTGATGATGCTGGCAACGGGCGACCTGCGGGTGGCGCTGGTGACCACTCACCTGCCCCTGCGCGAGATTGCCGACGCCATTACCCCCGAGCGACTGGAGCGTGTGACACGCATCCTGCACGCCGACCTGCAACAGAAGTTCGGCATCGCCCAACCACGCATCCTGGTCTGTGGGCTCAACCCCCACGCCGGTGAAGGTGGCCACCTGGGCCATGAAGAAATCGACATCATCGAACCAACCCTGGAGCGTCTGCGCCTTGAAGGCATGGACCTGCGCGGCCCATTGCCTGCCGACACTCTGTTTACCCCCAAATATCTGGAGCACTGCGACGCAGTGCTGGCGATGTACCATGACCAGGGCCTGCCCGTGCTGAAGTACAAAGGCTTCGGCGCCGCGGTCAACGTGACACTGGGCCTGCCGATCATCCGCACCTCCGTCGACCATGGCACCGCCCTGGACCTCGCAGGCAGCGGCAAGATCGATACCGGCAGCCTGCACGTGGCCCTGGAAACCGCCTATCAGATGGCCGAGACCCGTATATGACCGAGCATTACCAACACCGGGCGCGCAAGCGTTTCGGGCAAAACTTCCTGCACGACGCTGGCGTGATCGATCGCATCCTGCGTTCCATCCATGCCAAGCCCGAAGACCGCCTGCTGGAAATCGGCCCGGGCCAGGGCGCCCTGACCCAAGGCCTGCTGAAAAGCGGCGGCCAGCTGGACGTGGTTGAGTTGGACAAGGACCTGATCCCGATCCTCAACCAGCAGTTCGCCGGCATGCCCAATTTCAACCTGCACCAGGGTGATGCGCTGAAGTTCGACTTCACCAGCCTCAATGCAGCGCCCAACAGCCTGCGGGTGGTCGGCAACCTGCCATACAACATCTCCACCCCGCTGATTTTTCACCTGCTGAACAACGCCGGCATCATCCGCGACATGCACTTCATGCTGCAAAAGGAAGTGGTCGAGCGCCTGGCAGCGGGTCCTGGAGGCGGTGACTGGGGTCGCCTGTCGATCATGGTTCAGTACCATTGCCGCGTAGAGCACCTGTTCAACGTCGGACCTGGCGCGTTCAACCCCCCGCCGAAAGTCGACTCCGCCATCGTGCGCCTGGTGCCTCACGCGGTGTTGCCACACCCGGCCAAAGATCACAAGTTGCTGGAGCGCGTGGTGCGCGAAGCCTTCAACCAGCGCCGCAAGACCTTGCGCAATACGCTGAAGGCTTTGCTCAGCAACGCTGAAATCGAGGCCGCCGGCGTCGACGGCAGCCTGCGCCCCGAGCAGTTGGACCTGGCCGCCTTCGTGCGCCTGGCTGACCAGCTCGCCATTCAGCCTGCGCCAGTGGCTGAATAAATAGTAGGAGCCGGCTTGCCGGCGATGGCGCACTCACGATCGCCATCGCTGGCAAGCCAGCGCCTACGGGCCTAGACTGACCGGCATCCGCTGTTCCCCCGCTTTTGCTTTTAAGGCCTCTTGCATGTCCGATCCTCGTTATCAGATCGACGTCAGCGTCGTCACCCGCTTTCTGGCGGAACAATCGCAACCCGAGCAGAACCGCTTTGCGTTCGCCTACACCATTACCGTACAAAACAACGGCGAGCTGCCTGCCAAGCTGCTGTCGCGCCACTGGGTCATCACCGACGGTGACGGCCAGGTCGAGGAAGTCCGCGGCGCCGGCGTGGTCGGCCAACAACCGCTGATCGCCCCAGGCAAGAGCCACACCTACAGCAGCGGCACTGTCATGACCTCCCGCGTCGGCAACATGCAAGGCAGCTACCAGATGCTCGCCGACGACGGCAAACACTTCGACGCCATCATCGCCCCGTTCCGCCTCGCGGTGCCTGGAGCCCTGCACTGATGGCGACGTATGCCGTCGGCGACCTGCAAGGCTGCCTGGAACCGCTCAAGTGCCTGCTCGAGCGTGTGGCTTTCGACCCGGCCAAGGATCGCCTGTGGCTGGTGGGCGACCTGGTCAACCGTGGCCCGCAATCCCTGGAAACCCTGCGCTTCCTTTATGGCATGCGCGACTCCCTGGTGTGCGTACTGGGCAACCATGACCTGCACTTGCTGGCCGCCGGCAATAACATCGAGCGCCTGAAAAAGGGCGATACCCTGCGGGAAATCCTCGAAGCGCCGGATCGCACCGAGCTGCTTGACTGGCTGCGCCGGCAAAAACTCATGCACTACGACGAGAGCCGCGACACCGCCTTGGTGCATGCCGGCATTCCACCCCAGTGGACACTGAAGAAAGCCCTCAAGTGCGCGAGTGAAGTCGAAGCAGCCCTGGCCGATGACAACCTGTACACCGCTTACCTGGATGGCATGTACGGTAACGAACCCGTTAAGTGGGACAACGAACTGACCGGCGTCGCGCGCCTGCGGGTGATCACCAACTACTTCACCCGCATGCGTTTCTGCACCGCCGAAGGCAAGCTGGACCTCAAGAGCAAGGAAGGCGCCGACACCGCCCTCCCCGGCTACAAGCCCTGGTTCGCCCACAAGGAGCGCAAGACCCGTGAAACGAAGATCATCTTCGGCCACTGGGCAGCCCTGGAAGGCAAGTGTGATGAACCTGGCGTGTTCGCCCTCGACACAGGCTGCGTATGGGGCGGCGCCATGACCCTGATGAACATCGACACCGGCGAGCGCTCGAGCTGCCAGTGCGACTCCCCCGTTCCCGAACAACTGCAGGCCGCGGCAAAGCGCTGAGCCGCGCTTTCATACAGGCCAAAGGAGCCCGCCATGACTGAATTCAAACGTATCCCTCCCGAGCAAGCCCAGGCCCTGCGCGAGCAAGGCGCGGTGGTTGTCGACATCCGCGACCAGCCGACGTACAACGCTGCCCACATCAGTGGCGCCCAGCACCTGGACAACCACAACATCGCCGACTTCATCCGCGCCGCCGACCTCGACGCGCCGGTCATCGTCGCGTGCTACCACGGCAACTCCAGCCAAAGCGCCGCCGCCTACCTGGTGAGCCAGGGTTTCTCCGACGTCTATAGCCTCGACGGTGGCTTTGAGCTATGGCGTGCGACCTATCCTGCAGAAATTGCCGCAGGCGACGCGCAATAATTTTTTTCAAACCCCGCTACCCCGCGTGACGCTTGGCCTCGCGCCGTTTCTGACGAACGGCGCGGCCAAACTAATTTCGTATCGCGCCTTGACCTCCCCGATTCCGAACTATCCTTAAGCGCAGGCCATCCAAAACAGGGGAGAGCCGGTACACCGGCGTGCGGGTCATCGGTAGCGTTTCAGGGTGTTCTGGGGGGAAAACGGCCATTGGTGTCCACCAATGGCTGCCAGCATCGACTGATTGATCCGGCGTCGGCTCCACGTATCGAGCGAGGTGACGACGTCATGAGTATTTTTAGCCACTTCCAACAACGCTTCGAGTCCACCCGCCAGGAAGAGCTCTCGCTTCAGGAGTATCTCGAACTGTGCAAAAAGGACCGCAGCGCCTACGCGTCTGCCGCTGAACGCCTGCTGTTGGCGATCGGCGAGCCGGAGCTGGTGGACACCGCAGCCAATTCGCGCTTGTCGCGGATTTTCTCGAACAAGGTGATCCGTCGCTACCCGGCCTTTGAAGACTTCCACGGTATGGAAGAATGCATTGACCAGATCGTCTCGTATTTCCGCCATGCCGCCCAAGGCCTGGAAGAGAAGAAACAGATCCTCTACCTGCTCGGCCCCGTCGGCGGCGGTAAGTCGTCCCTGGCCGAGAAGCTCAAACAACTGATCGAGAAGGTGCCGTTCTACGCCATCAAAGGCTCACCGGTGTTCGAGTCGCCCCTGGGGCTGTTCAATGCCACGGAAGATGGCGCGATCCTCGAAGAAGACTTCGGCATTCCACGGCGCTATCTCAATACCATCATGTCGCCGTGGGCGACCAAGCGCCTGGCCGAGTTCGGCGGCGACATCAGCCAGTTCCGGGTGGTGAAGCTCTATCCCTCGATCCTCAACCAGATCGCCGTGGCCAAGACCGAACCGGGTGACGAGAACAACCAGGACATCTCGGCACTGGTGGGCAAGGTCGATATCCGCAAACTCGAAGAGTTCCCGCAGAACGACGCCGATGCCTACAGCTACTCGGGCGCACTGTGCCGGGCCAACCAGGGCCTGATGGAGTTCGTGGAGATGTTCAAGGCACCGATCAAGGTGCTGCACCCACTGCTTACCGCCACCCAGGAAGGTAACTACAACAGCACCGAAGGCCTGGGGGCGATTCCATTCACCGGGATCCTGCTGGCCCACTCCAACGAATCGGAATGGCACACCTTCCGCAACAACAAGAACAACGAAGCCTTCATCGACCGGATCTACATCGTCAAGGTGCCGTACTGCCTGCGGGTCAGCGATGAAATCAAGATTTACGACAAGCTGCTGTTCAACAGCTCCCTGGCCAAGGCCCATTGCGCGCCTGACACCCTGAAGATGCTGGCCCAGTTCACCGTGTTGTCGCGCCTCAAGGAGCCGGAAAACTCCAACATCTACTCGAAGATGCGGGTGTATGACGGCGAAAACCTCAAGGACACCGATCCGAAGGCCAAGTCGATCCAGGAATACCGCGACACCGCCGGCGTGGATGAGGGCATGAACGGCCTGTCGACACGTTTTGCGTTCAAGATCCTGTCCAAGGTCTTCAACTTCGACCCGCACGAAATCGCCGCCAACCCGGTGCACCTGCTCTACGTGCTGGAACAGCAGATCGAACAGGAACAATTCCAGGCTGAAACCCGCGAGCGCTATCTGCGCTTCCTCAAGGAATACCTGGCACCGCGCTACATCGAGTTCATCGGCAAGGAAATCCAGACCGCGTACCTTGAGTCCTACAGCGAATACGGCCAGAACATCTTCGACCGCTATGTGCTGTACGCAGACTTCTGGATCCAGGACCAGGAATACCGCGACCCGGAAACCGGCGAGATTCTCAACCGCGTAGCCCTCAACGAGGAACTGGAAAAGATCGAAAAACCCGCCGGCATCAGCAATCCGAAGGATTTCCGCAACGAAATCGTCAACTTCGTGCTGCGCGCCCGGGCCAACAACAACGGCAAGAACCCTACCTGGCTCAGCTACGAGAAGCTGCGGGTGGTCATCGAGAAGAAAATGTTCTCCAACACCGAGGATCTGCTGCCGGTCATCAGCTTCAACGCCAAGGCCAGCAAGGAGGATCAGCAAAAACACAACGACTTCGTCACTCGCATGGTCGAGCGTGGCTACACCGACAAACAGGTACGACTGCTCTCCGAGTGGTACTTGCGGGTCCGCAAATCGCAGTAAGGCAGCGACAAGCGTGTAATGCCAGGCTCCCGGTACGCCGGACAGCCTGGCAATCGACCGCTTGTCTTTAAGCTTCCAGCTTGCCGCTTGAAGCTTGTAACTTGAAGCTGCCCGGAGGGCTCCTACATGAGCTATGTGATCGACCGACGTCTCAATGGCAAGAACAAGAGCACGGTAAACCGCCAGCGGTTCCTGCGGCGTTACCGTGACCACATCAAAAAGGCCGTCGAAGAGGCCGTCAGCCGCCGTTCCATCACCGATATGGAGCATGGCGAACAGATCAGCATCCCCGGACGCGACATCGATGAACCGGTGCTGCACCACGGCCGGGGCGGCAAACAGACCGTCGTGCATCCCGGCAACAAGGAATTCACCAGCGGCGAACATATCCAGCGGCCCCAGGGCGGCGCGGGCGGCAAAGGCCCGGGCAAGGCCGGTAACTCCGGCGAAGGCATGGATGAGTTCGTGTTCCAGATCACCCAGGAAGAGTTCCTGGAGTTCATGTTCGAAGACCTGGAACTGCCCAACCTGGTCAAACGCAATCTGACCGGTACCGACACCTTCAAGACCGTGCGTGCCGGGATCAGCAACGAAGGCAACCCGTCACGGATCAACATCATCCGCACCCTGCGCTCGGCCCATGCGCGACGTATCGCCTTGTCTGGCAGCAGCCGGGCAAAACTGCGGGACGCCAAGGCGGAACTGGAACGCCTGAAACGCGAAGAGCCGGACAACTTCGGCGATATCCAGGAAATTGAAGCCGAAATCGCCAAACTCAGCGCGCGAATCCATCGCGTGCCGTTTCTCGACACCTTCGACCTGAAGTACAACCTGCTGGTCAAGCAACCCAACCCCAGTTCCAAGGCGGTGATGTTCTGCCTGATGGACGTGTCCGGCTCCATGACCCAGGCGACCAAGGACATCGCTAAGCGCTTCTTCATCCTGCTGTACCTGTTTCTCAAGCGTAACTACGACAAGATCGATGTGGTGTTCATCCGCCATCACACCAGCGCCAGGGAAGTCGACGAGGAGGAATTCTTCTACTCGCGGGAAACCGGCGGCACCATCGTCTCCAGCGCCTTGAAGCTGATGCAGGAAATCATGGCCGAACGCTATCCGGCCAACGAGTGGAACATCTACGCCGCCCAGGCTTCCGACGGCGACAACTGGAACGACGACTCGCCGATCTGCCGCGACATCCTGATCAACCAGATCATGCCGTTCGTGCAGTACTACACCTACGTCGAAATCACCCCGCGCGAGCATCAGGCCCTGTGGTTCGAATACGAGCGCATCAGCGAAGCCTTCGCTGACACCTTCGCCCAGCAACAATTGGTCTCGGCCGGCGATATCTATCCGGTCTTCCGTGAACTCTTCCAGCGCAGGTTAGTGACATGACCGCCAAAGAGCATAAGCGCCAACCCATATCCACGGGGTCCGAATGGACCTTCGAACTGATCCAGGCCTATGACCGGGAAATCAGCCGCATCGCGGCGGGTTATGCCCTGGATACCTACCCCAACCAGATCGAAGTGATCACCGCCGAACAGATGATGGATGCCTATGCGTCCGTGGGCATGCCCCTGGGCTATCACCACTGGTCCTACGGCAAACACTTCCTCAGCACTGAAAAGTCCTACACCCGCGGCCAGATGGGCCTGGCCTACGAAATCGTCATCAACTCCGACCCGTGCATCGCCTACCTGATGGAAGAAAACACCATCTGCATGCAGGCGCTGGTGGTGGCCCACGCGTGCTACGGGCATAACAGCTTCTTCAAGGGTAACTACCTGTTCCGCACCTGGACCGATGCCAGCTCGATCATCGATTACCTGGTATTCGCCAAGCAGTACATCATGCAGTGCGAGGAGCGCCACGGCATCGACGCGGTGGAAGACCTGCTGGACTCCTGCCATGCCCTGATGAACTACGGCGTCGACCGCTACAAACGCCCGTATCCGATTTCCGCCGAAGAAGAACGGCTGCGCCAGAAGGACCGTGAAGAGCATCTGCAAAAGCAGATCAACGACCTGTGGCGCACCATTCCCAAACGCGCCGGCAAGAACAACGACAAGGACAATGCGCGCTTCCCCGCCGAACCTCAGGAAAACATCCTGTATTTCATCGAAAAGCACGCGCCATTGCTGGAGCCCTGGCAGCGGGAAATCGTGCGGATCGTGCGCAAGATCGCCCAGTATTTCTACCCACAACGCCAGACCCAGGTGATGAACGAAGGCTGGGCCACGTTCTGGCACTACACCCTGATGAACGACCTGTATGACGAAGGCCTGGTCACCGACGGTTTCATGATGGAGTTCCTGACGTCCCACACCAGCGTGGTCTTCCAGCCGGGCTTCGACAGCCCCTACTACAGCGGTATCAACCCGTATGCATTGGGCTTTGCGATGTACCGCGATATCCGGCGCATGTGCGAGCACCCCACCGAAGAAGACCGCCGCTGGTTCCCGGAGATTGCCGGCAGCGATTGGTTGTCGACCATCAAGTTCGCCATGAGCAGCTTCAAGGATGAGAGCTTCATCCTGCAGTACCTCTCCCCCCAGGTGATTCGAGACCTCAAGCTGTTCAGCATCATGGACGACGACCTCAAGGACGATCTGCTGGTGCCCGCCATTCATGACGAGCCGGGCTATCGCACCATCCGCGAAACCCTCGCGGCGCAGTACAACCTGGGCAACCGCGAACCCAATGTGCAGATCTACAGCATCGACGTACGCGGCGACCGCTCGCTGACCCTGCGCCACCAGCAGCACGACCGCAAACCGCTGGGAGAGTCCACTGAGGAGGTTCTCAAGCACCTGCACCGGCTGTGGGGGTTCGATATCCACCTGGAGACGCTGCAAGGCGACCAGGTCATGAAAACCCACCACGTTCCGCCCCGCAACGATCACGGCGATAACGATTACGGCCGCCTGGACCTGGCAGTCGTGCATCTGTGAAACGGCAAAGCCTCCATTGGCGGGCCGCAGGCGTTATCCTGTGCCGCTAATGGAGGCTTTTTCATGCAAATCTACAAAGTCGGTGGTGCGGTACGTGATCGCCTGCTGGGCATCCCCGTTACCGATATCGACCGTGTCGTAGTCGGCGCTACCACTGAAGAAATGCTCGCCCTGGGCTACAAGCCTGTGGGTTCGGACTTCCCGGTATTTCTTGACCCGAAAAATGGTGACGAGTACGCCCTCGCCCGCACGGAGCGCAAGAGCGGCCGGGGTTATGGCGGCTTTGTGTTTCACGCCAGCCCCGACGTTACCCTGGAAGAAGACCTGATCCGCCGCGACCTGACCATCAACGCCATGGCCGAGGATGACGCGGGCCACCTGACCGACCCTTATCACGGCCAGCAGGATCTGGACGCACGCATTCTGCGTCACGTTTCCCCGGCGTTTGCCGAAGATCCGCTGCGTGTCCTGCGCGTTGCCCGCTTTGCCGCGCGCTATGCCGGCCTCGGCTTTACGGTAGCGCCCGAAACCCTGGAACTGATGCGCGAACTCAGCGCGTCGGGCGAACTGGAAGCCTTGACGCCCGAACGCAGCTGGAAGGAGATTTCCCGCGCATTGATGGAAAACCAGCCACAGGTGTTTATCCAGGTGCTGCGCGATTGCGGCGCCCTGAAAACCCTGATGCCGGAAATCGACGCACTGTTTGGCGTGCCGCAACCCGAGGCCCATCACCCCGAAATCGATACCGGCGTGCACACATTGAGCGTGCTGGAACAGGCGGCCATCCATGCCCAACCGTTGACCGTCCGCTGGGCCTGCCTGCTGCACGATCTGGGCAAGGGGCTCACGCCTGTGGATAAGTTGCCGCAGCACATCGCTCATGAGCAACGCGGCGTGAAGCTGATCAAGGCGATGAACGAACGCTTCAAGGTGCCAAGGGATTGCCAGGAGTTGGCGTTGCTGGTGGGCGAATATCACACCCATGGCCACCGCGCACTGGAGCTGAGGCCCTCGACATTGCTGGAGTTGCTGCAAAGCTTCGACGTTTACCGTCGCCCGCAACGCTTTGAAGAGTTTGTGGTGGCATGCGAGATGGACGCCCGCGGGCGCAAGGGCCTTGAGCAGAGAAGTTATCCACAAGCCGATTATTTGCGCGGTGCGGCGCTGGCGGCCAGAGGTGTGGCCGTCGCGCCGCTACTGGAACAAGGCTACAAAGGTCCCGAACTGGGCGAAGCGCTGAAACGCGAACGGCTCAAGGCGCTAAAAGCCTACAAGAGCGAGTCAGGCGTCAACGGCTGATCCCGCCATTCGAACGCGACCGGCGCCAGTACCTGGTCAATGTGTGCATCCTGCCACAGCGCGGCAAATGACTTGCCCACCTCAGGATGCACACGCTGCGGCGCCATCAACGACAGCGGCCACAGCACAAACGCGTTCTTCAGGATTTCGGCCCGGGGCAGGATCAGGCCATCGAAGTTACCCACCAGCTCGCCATACAGCAGCACGTCGATGTCCAGCGGCAAGCCCTTGCGATCCGGGGCGTAGCGGCCATTGTCGGCCTCGATGAATTTCAGCCGGCGGTCCAGTTCCATCAACGGCAGGTCGGTATACGCCGACACCACCAGATTGAAGAATGGCCCGCTCTTTATGCCCACAGGCTGGCTTTCAAACACCGGCGAACAGCGCATCTGCGTCAGGAAACCCGCCAGCGCATCAAGGCCAGCGTGCAAATGGGCCTCACGCTCGATATTACTGCCAAGACCAAGGTAAACCTGAGTTAGCGACATCCGCGCTCGATCTCCACGCCCACACCCTTGGCGGCCGGTACGGCGCCGGGCTTGGTCAGTTTGAGGTGCAGCCAGGGAATCTGGAACTCACTCATCAACACTTCAGCAAGGCGCTCGGCGAAGGTTTCCACCAGCTGGAACTGCGTCTGCTCGGCAAAGGCCTGGATCCGCGCGGACACGCTGGCGTAATCCAGCGCCAAAGTCAGGTCATCACCGGCAGCGGCCGGGCGGTTATCCCAGGCGAAGCTCAGGTCCAGACGCAGGCATTGCCGGATACCGCGCTCCCAGTCGTAGGCCCCGATCACGGTGTCGACTTCCAGACCTTCGATAAACACTCTGTCCAAGCACTCTTCTCCGCTGCACGACAAGGGCGCGATGCCCCGTTAGAATCAGGGCGTCCTCGCCCGGAATAGTTAGCATGTTTTGGTTACTGGCGACTTTCGCCTACCTGCTCGGCTCGCTGTCCTTCGCCATTTTGCTCAGCCGCCTGACGGGAAATCCCGACCCGCGAATGAGTGGCTCAGGCAATGCCGGCGCCACCAATATGTTGCGCCTGGCCGGCAAGAAACTCGCCGTACTCACGCTGTTCGGCGACGTCTGCAAGGGCCTGCTGCCGGTGCTGATCGCCGATCTCGCCGGGCTCTCGCTGCAACAGCAAGCCTGGATCGGCGTCTGCGCGGTGCTCGGCCACCTGTTCCCGCTGTACTTTCGCTTTCGCGGCGGCAAAGGCGTTGCGACGGCGGCCGGCATGCTGCTGGGGATCTACCCACCGGCGGCGCTGCTGGCCATCCTGGCCTGGCTGCTGACGTTCTACCTGACACGCACCAGCTCGCTGGCCGCCCTCATCGCCACGCCCCTGACCCTGCCGTTGCTGGCGTGGCAGGAACCGGAGGCGCTGGTGCCGATGAGCGTGCTCACGCTGCTGATCGTCTGGCGCCACCGGGGCAATTTACGCGACCTGTTTGCCGGGCGCGAACGGCATTTTTAAATACGCCCGGTGAACCCGGCTCACGTTCGCCCGTTACAGCGGCGGCAACTGCTCCATCGGCCAGCGCGCCTGCACGCTGATTGCCAGGCTTTCATGCTGCCCGGCCTGCAAACGCTGGCAACCGGCATAGGCGATCATCGCACCGTTGTCGGTGCAGAATTCGGGACGCGCATAAAACACGTCGCCCTTCATGTCGCCGAGCATTTTCTCCAGGGAGCTGCGCAGCGCCTTGTTCGCGCTGACGCCGCCCGCGATCACCAGGCGCTTCATGCCCGCCTGCTTCAGGGCCCGCTTGCACTTGATGGTCAAAGTCTCCACCACGGCCTGCTGGAACGCCAGCGAGATGTCGCAACGGGCTTGCTCACTGTCGTCTCCGGCGCTGACGCTCTGCTGCCAGGTGTTCAGGGCAGAGGTTTTCAGGCCGCTGAAGCTGAACATCAGGCCAGGGCGATCGCACATCGGGCGCGGGAAGGTATAGCGCCCCGGAACGCCTTTTTCTGCCAAGCGGGCGATTTCCGGGCCGCCCGGATAATTAAGGCCCATCATCTTCGCAGTCTTGTCGAAAGCTTCACCGGCAGCGTCGTCCAGGCTTTCGCCCAGCAGCGTGTATTGACCGATTCCGTCGACCTGAACCAGCTGCGTATGGCCGCCTGAAACCAACAAAGCGACGAACGGGAACGCTGGCGGGTTTTCTTCCAGCATCGGTGCCAGTAAATGGCCTTCCATGTGGTGCACGCCAAGGGCCGGAATGCCCCAGGCAAATGCCAGCGCCTGGGCGCAAGAGGCCCCAACCAGCAGGGCTCCGACCAATCCGGGGCCTGCGGTATAGGCAATGGCGTCGATCTCGGTCGGCACGCAGCCGGCCTCGTCCAGCACCTGGCGAATCAATGGCAGCATGCGTTTCACATGATCACGGCTGGCCAGCTCCGGCACCACGCCGCCATAGGCGCGATGCAGGTCGATCTGACTGAACAGTGCGTCGGCCAAAAGCCCGCGTTCACTGTCGTAAAGTGCGACACCGGTTTCGTCGCACGAGGTTTCTAATCCCAGAACTAGCATGGGTTTGCGCCTTGTAGAGGCTGAATTCGAAGGCGCGCATAATAGTCGCCACTCCCCCTCCCGACTAGCGGTTTTCGATCAGAGGCTTTGCATTCCGGGCAATGAGGGGTTAACATCCGCAACCCTTAAAAACCGACGACCTCAGCCGCGAATTTTTTGCGACGAGAACGTTGATTCCCGGTAATGAAAGAAGGTAGCTCTGGATGCCAGCCGTCAAAGTAAAAGAGAACGAACCCTTCGACGTAGCTCTGCGTCGTTTCAAGCGCTCCTGCGAAAAAGCCGGTGTTCTGGCTGAAGTTCGTAGCCGCGAATTTTACGAGAAGCCAACTTCTGAGCGTAAGCGTAAAGCAGCAGCCGCTGTTAAGCGTCACGCCAAGAAAGTTCAGCGCGAGCAGCGCCGCGCCGTTCGTCTGTACTAATACACAGACGTTCGTAGCAAGCTTCTGCCAAGCCCGGCCCTCAGCCGGGCTGTTGGCATTTGCGGATATCGCTTGATGCTTCACCGTTGACGCCGCACACGCGACTGAAACGAACTGCTTCACACGTCAGGACTGGCTCTTTTGCCAGCGGTGCACGTCTCTTCTGACGAGCCTAACAAGGCTACTGACGAGCACACTTATTTTTTAACAGACGATCAACAGGTCGGCTGCGCCCACCGATGAGCTTCCGAGGCCCCCACATGGCCAAGACCGGACTCCCGGGCAACATTTCTACGCCGGGCACTGATCGGAACTAACGTCAGTGAATGTTCGGCAGATACACTTCCTGACAGACCAAGCAGACGACAGTAGATCGAGCCGCACAACACGCGCGCCTTGAGCACTTTGCGGGCCCTCTTTTACACGCAGTGATGACGAGAACGCCATGGCCGGGCTAATTCCCCAGAGCTTTATTGACGACCTTCTGAACCGCACCGACATCGTCGATGTTGTCAGCTCGCGCCTGCAGATGAAAAAGGCCGGCAAGAACTACACCGCCTGCTGCCCGTTCCACAAGGAAAAGACTCCGTCGTTCAGCGTCAGCCCCGACAAGCAGTTCTACTACTGCTTCGGCTGCGGCGCTGGCGGCAACGCCCTCGGCTTCATCATGGACCACGACAACCTGGACTTCCCCCAGGCCGTCGAGGAACTGGCGAAAGCCGCCGGCATGGAAATCCCCCGCGAAGAAAGTGGCCGCCCGCACAAACCGCGGCAACCCACCGATTCGCCGCTGTACCCGCTGCTTACCGCTGCTGCCGACTTTTACCGCCAGGCACTGAAAAGCCACCCGCAGCGCAAAGCCGCCGTCGATTACCTCAAGGGCCGCGGCCTGACCGGTGAAATCGCCCGCGACTTCGGCCTCGGCTTCGCCCCGCCGGGCTGGGACAACCTGTACAAGCACCTGAGCAGCGACACACTGCAGCAAAAAGCCATGATCGACGCCGGCCTGTTGGTGGAAAACGCCGAGACCGGCAAGCGTTATGACCGCTTCCGCGACCGCGTGATGTTCCCGATCCGCGACAGCCGCGGCCGCATCATCGCGTTTGGCGGCCGGGTGCTGGGGGACGACAAGCCCAAATACCTGAACTCACCGGAAACCCCGGTGTTTCATAAAGGCCAGGAACTCTACGGCCTGTTTGAGGCGCGCAAGAACAACCGCAACCTCGACGAAATCATCGTGGTTGAAGGCTATATGGACGTGATTGCCCTGGCCCAGCAAGGTTTGCGCAACGCCGTGGCGACCTTGGGCACCGCTACCAGCGAAGAGCACTTGAAGCGCCTGTTTCGCGTGGTGCCCAACGTACTGTTTTGCTTCGACGGCGACCAGGCCGGCCGCAACGCAGCGTGGCGTGCCCTTGAGTCGACCCTGTCGAGCCTGCAGGACGGGCGGCGCGCACGCTTCCTGTTCCTGCCCGAAGGTGAAGACCCGGACACCCTGGTCCGCTCCGAAGGCACCGACGCGTTCCGCGCGCGCATCAACCAACACGCACAACCGCTGGCCGATTACTTTTTCCAGCAACTGACCGAAGAGTCCGACCCGCGCTCCCTCGAAGGCAAGGCCCACATGGTCACCCTCGCGGCCCCGCTGATCGACAAGGTTCCGGGCGCCAACCTGCGCACCCTGATGCGCCAGCGCCTGCTGGAAATCACCGGCTTGAGTGGCGAGGCCGTCAGCCAGCTGGCCCGCAGCGCGCCGCAAGAGGCGCCGCCGGCCTACGACCCGGGCATGGATTACGACGCCATGCCGGACTATTCCGACTTCCACCAACCGCAGGAGGCCTACACGCCCCAGCAGGAGTGGACACCGAAGAAACCCGGCGCCGGCGGCAAGAAATGGGACAAGAAACCCTGGGACAAAAACGGCAAACGTGGCGGTGACCGTGACGAACCGCGCGGCCCACGCGTCCCAGCAGCAGTAGAGCCGCCCACCATGGCAGCCCTGCGTACACTTTTGCACCACCCGCAACTGGCACAAAAAGTCGAGGATGCGGGGCACTTTGCGGCCGAAGACCACACCAATACGCAACTGTTGGTGGCCCTGCTCGAAGCCGTACAGAAGAATCCTAAGCTAAACTCATTCCAGCTGATTGCACGCTGGCACGGCACCGAACAGGGCCGTTTGCTGAAGGCATTGGCAGAAAAGGAATGGCTGATTGATGGCGATAACCTTGAACAACAGTTTTTCGACACCATTACTAGCTTGGTAGCTCGTCAACGCGAGCGAAACCTGGAACAACTTCTTCGAAAAGCGCGTCAGAGTGAATTGACCGCCGAAGAGAAAAATCAACTGCGCGACCTTTTAAGTCGCAATGTTTCCGCATCAAACCCGACCTCAGCTGGCGTGTGAGGTCATAGCTCGGGTATAATCCTCGGCTTGTTTTTTGCCCGCCAAGACCTTCAGTGGATAGGGTGTTATGTCCGGAAAAGCGCAACAGCAGTCTCGTATCAAAGAGTTGATCACCCTTGGTCGTGAGCAGAAGTATCTGACTTACGCAGAGGTCAACGACCACCTGCCTGAGGATATTTCAGATCCAGAGCAGGTGGAAGACATCATCCGCATGATTAATGACATGGGGATCCCCGTACACGAGAGTGCTCCGGATGCGGACGCCCTTATGTTGGCCGACGCCGATACCGACGAGGCAGCCGCTGAAGAAGCAGCCGCCGCGTTGGCAGCGGTCGAGACCGACATCGGTCGCACGACTGACCCTGTGCGCATGTATATGCGCGAAATGGGTACGGTAGAGCTGCTGACACGTGAAGGCGAAATCGAAATCGCCAAGCGTATCGAAGAGGGCATCCGTGAAGTGATGGGCGCAATCGCGCACTTCCCAGGCACGGTTGACCACATTCTCTCCGAGTACACTCGCGTCACCACCGAAGGTGGCCGCCTGTCCGACGTCCTGAGCGGTTATATCGACCCGGACGACGGCATTGCGCCACCTGCGGCTGAAATTCCGCCACCGATCGATGCCAAGGCTGCGAAAGCAGACGACGACACCGACGACGACGAAGCTGAAGCCAGCACTGATGACGAAGAAGAAGTCGAAAGCGGTCCGGATCCGATCATCGCAGCGCAGCGCTTTGGCGCGGTCTCCGATCAGATGGAACTGGCTCGCAAGGCCCTGAAGAAGCACGGTCGCGGCAGCAAGCAGGCAACTGCTGAATTGCTGGCCCTGGCTGAACTCTTCATGCCGATCAAACTGGTACCGAAGCAATTCGAAGGCCTGGTTGAGCGGGTTCGTAGCGCCCTTGAGCGTCTGCGTGCACAAGAGCGTGCGATCATGCAGCTCTGTGTCCGTGATGCGCGCATGCCGCGTGCCGACTTCCTGCGCCAGTTCCCGGGCAACGAAGTCGACGAAAGCTGGACCGACGCACTGGCCAAAGGCAAAAGCAAATACGCTGAAGCCATTGGTCGCTTCCAGGCCGACATCGTTCGTTGCCAGCAGAAGCTGACTGCATTGCAGACCGAAACCGGTCTGACGATTGCCGAGATCAAGGACATCAACCGTCGCATGTCGATCGGTGAGGCCAAGGCCCGCCGCGCGAAGAAAGAGATGGTTGAAGCGAACTTGCGTCTGGTGATCTCCATCGCCAAGAAGTACACCAACCGTGGCCTGCAATTCCTCGATCTGATCCAGGAAGGCAACATCGGCTTGATGAAAGCGGTGGACAAGTTCGAATACCGTCGCGGCTACAAGTTCTCGACTTATGCCACCTGGTGGATCCGTCAGGCGATCACTCGCTCGATCGCCGACCAGGCCCGCACCATCCGTATTCCGGTGCACATGATCGAGACGATCAACAAGCTCAACCGTATTTCCCGGCAGATGTTGCAGGAAATGGGTCGCGAACCGACCCCGGAAGAGTTGGGCGAACGCATGGAAATGCCTGAGGATAAAATCCGCAAGGTATTGAAGATCGCTAAAGAGCCGATCTCCATGGAAACCCCGATCGGTGATGACGAAGACTCCCATCTGGGTGACTTCATCGAAGACTCGACCATGCAGTCGCCAATCGATGTTGCTACCGTTGAGAGCCTGAAAGAAGCGACTCGCGACGTACTGTCCGGCCTCACTGCCCGTGAAGCCAAGGTACTGCGCATGCGCTTCGGCATCGACATGAATACCGACCACACCCTTGAGGAGGTTGGTAAGCAGTTCGACGTTACCCGTGAGCGGATTCGTCAGATCGAAGCCAAGGCGCTGCGCAAGCTGCGCCACCCGACGAGAAGCGAGCATTTGCGCTCCTTCCTCGACGAGTGATCACAAAAACCCCGGCCCAGGCCGGGGTTTTTGCTTCTACAGATTAAATCCTCGCTGACTCCCCTCCCCCGCAATGCCCGTCTACACTCGAAACATTCCCCGTGCCATAACGAGACCGTTATGCCCAGATTGCCGACCGTGTTACTGCTGTCGCTGCTGACCTGGACCGCAACGGCTGGCGCGTTGACTCTCACCGATGAAGAGCGTGGCTGGCTGGCGGACCACCAAGAGTTGCGCCTGGGCGTCGACGCCTCTTGGCCACCCTTTGAATACCGCGATGAAGATGGTCGCTACCAGGGCCTGGCCGCTGATTATGTGCGGCTGATGCAGGATCGCCTTGGCGTCAGGATAAAACTGATCGAGCCGGTGAACTGGAGCGCCGTGCTGGAACAGGCCCGCAACAACCAGCTCGACCTGCTGCCGGGCATCATGTCCACACCGGAACGCCAGGGTTTCCTGTCGTTTACCCGGCCTTATCTCGACTTCCCCATCGTCATCCTCGCCCACGAAGGCGGCCCGCAACCACGCAGCCTCAAAGACCTGTACGGGTTGAAGGTGGCCGTGGTGGAAAACTACGCGCCCCATGAACTGCTGCGCACTCACCACCCGGACCTCAACCTGGTGGCCATGCCCAATGTCAGCGCTACGCTGCAGGCCCTGGCCACCGACAAGGTCGACGCCGTAGTGGGCGATCTGGCGTCCAGCGTGTGGAGCCTGCGTCAACTCAAGCTGGAAGGCCTGTACATCAGCGGCGAAACGCCTTACCGCTATCAGTTGGCCATGGGCGTACCCAAGGACGACAAGATGCTGGTGGGCATCCTCGATAAAGTCCTGGCCGACATCAGCCCGTCTGAGACCGAGGCCATCCAGCAGCGCTGGGTCGGCAACGTCATCGACCACCGCACGCTCTGGACGGATGTGCTGCTCTACGGGTTGCCTGCCGTGCTGTTGCTGAGCATCGTGCTGGCCGTGGTTATCCGGATCAATCGTCGGCTCAGCTCGGAAATTTCCCGCCGGGTCGCCCTCGAACAGGAACTGCGCAGCAGCGAATACCACTATCGCGGCCTGGTGGAGAGCCTTTCCGCGATCGCCTGGGAAGCCAGCATCAGCGATTTCACCTACAGCTACGTGTCGCCCCACGCCGAGGAACTGCTGGGTTACCCCCGTGCCCACTGGCTGATCCCGGGCTTCTGGCGCAACATCATCCACCCCGCGGACCTGACCCGCACCGAATCCTATTGCTACGCCGAAACCCGGGCCAACCGCGACCACAGTGTCGACTACCGGGTGATCACCGCCGATGGACGCTGCCTGTGGGTGCGGGACATCGTCAGCCTGATCGAACACGGCCACGAGCCCGTGCTGCGCGGCCTGATGATCGACATCAGCGAAGCCAAGCGCACCGAGGAAGCGTTGCAGCTTTCGGAACAGAAATTCGCCTCTGTGTTCCAGCAATGCCCGGACATCCTGGTCATCGCCCGGCTGTCGGACGGATGCCTGATGGAGGTCAATAAGGCATTCGAAGACCAGATCGGCCTGAGCGCCGAAGCAGTCGTAGGAAAAACCGCCACTGAACTGAATATCTGGGGCATCCAGGGCGTAGGCCCCGGCCTGCTGCAACGGGTACAGACCACCAGCATCCGCAACCTGGAAATGCCCTTCCTGCGCAGCAACGGCCAGGCCTTCACCGGACTGATCTCCGCCGAACCCTTTCAACTGGATACCACCGAAGCCCTGGTCGTGGTGGTGCGTGACATCACCCAGCTGAAAGAAACCCAGCAGCGGCTGCAAACCTCCGAAGAGAAATTCGCCAAGGCCTTCCATGCCTCTCCCGACGGCCTGCTGTTGTCCCGCCAAAGCGACGGTTTGCTGATTGAGGTCAACGAAGGATTCAGCCGTATTACCGGCTTCAACAGCGTGATGTCGCTGGACCAGTCAACCCTGGACCTCGGGATCTGGGTCGACCTGAACGAACGCAAAGATATGTTGGAGCGACTGCAACGGGATGGATTTGTCCGCGACTTTGTCTGCCACATCCGCCGCAGCGACGGCGAAATTCGCCTGTGTGAAGTCTCCAGCCGCCCGCTGCCCATCGGCGACGACGACTGCATGCTGACCATCGCCCGGGACATCACCGAACGCCAACTGATGCAGGAAAAACTGCAACAGGCCGCCACCGTGTTCGAGAGCACGGCCGAAGGCGTACTGATCACCGACACCCGGCAAAATATCAGCGCCGTGAACCGCGCCTTCAGCGAGATCACCGGCTACAGCGAAGCCGAGGCCCTCGGCCAAACCCCGCGCCTGCTTGCCTCGGGCCTGCACGACAGCGCCTTCTACGCGGCCATGTGGCACCAACTGACGGCCAACGGCCACTGGCAAGGCGAGATCTCCAACCGGCGCAAGAACGGCGAGCTGTACCCCAGCTGGCTGACCATCAGCGCCGTGCGCAACCGCGAGGAGTCGATCACCCACTTCGTCGCCGTGTTTGCCGACATCTCCAGCCTCAAGCACGCCCAGGCGCGCCTCGATTACCAGGCCCACCACGACCCGCTGACCGGCCTGCCCAACCGCACCCTGTTTGAAAGCCGCCTGCAAGCCGCCCTCAACAACCAACAGGAAACCGGCAGCCAGGGCGCCGTGCTGTTCCTCGACCTCGACCGTTTCAAACACATCAACGACAGCCTCGGCCACCCGATTGGCGACCTGCTGCTCAAGGACATCGCCGTTCGCCTCAAGGACCAACTGCGAGACGTCGACACCGTCGCGCGCCTGGGTGGCGACGAATTCATCATCCTGCTGCCCGGCCTGCAACAAGCCAGCGACGCCGAACACCTGGCCAATAAGCTGCTGGCCTGCTTCACCCCACCGTTCCAGGCGGGCGAGCATGAGTTCTTCATCAGCGCCAGCATCGGCACCAGCCTGTACCCACGGGACGGCAACGACGTCGCCACCCTGGTCAAAAACGCTGACGCCGCCATGTACCGCTCCAAGGCCAAAGGCCGCAACCGCGTCGAAAGCTACACCCAGGACCTCACTGCGCAAGCCAACGAGCGCGTGGCCCTGGAACACGAACTGCGCCGAGCGATCGAGCGCGACGAATTGTCTCTCTATTACCAGCCGAAACTCAGCCTCGACACCCAACAACTGATCGGCGCCGAAGCCCTGATTCGCTGGCGCCACCCCACCTTCGGCGAAGTGCCGCCCGAGCACTTCATTGCCCTGGCCGAAGAGAACGGCATGATCCTGCAGATTGGCGACTGGGTACTGGAGCAGGCCTGCCGACAGATGCACGACTGGCGAGAAATTTTTGATGACTTCGGCCCGCTGTCCGTCAACCTCGCCGGCGCGCAACTGCGCCACCCCAACCTGCTGGCGCGCATCGAGCAACTGCTGCGGGACAACCGCCTGGAGCCTGGCTGCCTGCAACTGGAGATCACCGAAAACTTCATCATGAGCCAGGCCGAAGAGGCGCTGGAGGTGCTGCACCAGCTCAAGCATCTGGGCGTGCAACTGGCCATTGATGACTTCGGCACCGGCTATTCGTCCCTCAGCTACCTGAAACGCCTGCCGCTGGACTTCCTGAAGATCGACCAATCCTTCGTCCGTGGCCTGCCCGACGACCCACACGATGCGGCGATCGTGCGCGCCATCATCGCCCTTGGGCACAGCATGCAATTCACCATCATTGCCGAGGGCGTAGAAACGCCGGCCCAGCAAGCGTTTCTGGCGGCTGAAGGTTGTGAGCAGATGCAGGGCTACATCGTCAGCCTGCCGCTGCCGCCGGACCTTTTCGCCGCTACGTTCCTTCGTATGAGCGTTTCGGACTTTTCGGATGGCACAGCGAAGAAACCATCGCTATAATCCGCGGCCTACTGAGGGCCTATAGCTCAGTTGGTTAGAGCAGGGGACTCATAATCCCTTGGTCGTAGGTTCGAGTCCTACTGGGCCCACCATACTCAAAGCCGCGCACTGCGCGGCTTTCGTGTTTTTGGGCCGCTCGTCCTTCGGCTTGTTTCTCGTTTGAAAAAGCAAAAGTGTCCACAAAGTGTCCACTTTCATTTTGGATTGGACGACGAGCTGCTTCTTTGAGCCTATGGTCAGCGCTGAAATTCGTGAACGTTTGAGCCATGCCCAGCGCCACATGTGCTGACAATTTTGGTAGTTTTCGTTGATTGTCGCCTACGGCGCATAACGTTAGTCTCTTCGCGTCGCTGCTCATCAGCGACCGGGCCTGGAAACCCGATAAGAAGACGCTACAGCGTCGTCAAACAATCAGCGGGCGCTTTTTTAGGCCCGCCGTTTGTGCTTTATGGCGGCTGTGCGTGGGAGACACTTGTGTCTGCCGAGTCGCTTCTTCTCGGTTTCCAGCCTGCGTACAGCTGCCACCTTTCGCCTGGAAACGTCAGTGGCAGCTATTTGGGTTGTACCAAAGGAGCAAGCTAATACCACACGAAAAAACCTCAATTCCCACGAGCCAACACTTCCATTGCTCTCCAGTATCAGGAGATGCGCAATGAGTGCCACATCCTCAGTAGCAACCATCGGCGTAGTGACCTTCGCGGACTGCGGAGAGAAAAAACACGAAATGAAAGTGCTGCGCGTTAATGCCGGCGTCCCGCTCCGGGAAGCGCTGGAACACGCCTCTCATCTGCTCTACTACGCAAAAGTTCTTTCACTTGAAGCCGCCATGGATACCGGGGGAGAGCACTACGCTTTTGCCTCGCATTATCTGGGCGAGATGGGCAAGGCGATCGTTGATGACATCTCCCAAGCCTTGCTGCCAGATGGGCCTGACTCACAGTAAACAATAGAGCCTTCCAGGCGCCCGATAGCGCATTTCGAGCGCCTGTTCTATGGGCTTTTTTATCCGTCTCACTGAAAAGTAGACCAATCATTTCTATGCTCACGCGCTTACAGACTAAATATTGCTTAGCTATTGCGGGCAAAGCGACCGTCACTCGACAACTGAGCGACCTTGTAGCGAAAGGTTGCATAACCCAACTGCAGAGGGGGGCGCAGTACTCGCTACCAGGTAAATCGCGCAGGCAATGCCCCCACCTAAAATCCACGACAGCGCAGCAAGTGCTTAACTGCTGCAATACTATCGTGCCATTACGTCAAATTTCGGTAAGATCCGGTTAACTCAGGATTACTGAAGGTTGGGAAATGGACTTCACTCCCGTCATTGCGCAGGTCTGGGGCATGTTGATCTGGTTTATTCCAGCAGCAATGCTGCTCTGCCTGCTCAAGTCACCCTGGCCCAAAGGTCACATTGGCGCAAATCCGGATCACCTGCACTCGGTCATCAACTTCGTGGATGGCAGCACCTTCATAACCGAAGTGTCGCCTAACGTGCTCCCACGCATTGACCTTATCGCCATATCAAGTCATTCCAGCAGCCGCTATTCAGCAAGCCTGAAGTCGACGCCATACTGCAAACCGGCCGCTACGCACCGCCCCTCGCCACAGACCGTGAGCCCTTACAAAACCTCAAGCGCCGTAGCGATCCGACTGCCGAGCGGCAATGCGCTAAATGCAGTAGCGCCCTGGTTATTCGCACTCGTAAAACAGGGACCAATGTCGGCCAGCAATTCTGGGGCAGCTCAACCCCTCCCAAATGCAAAATCATGTAGAGCCTTTAGCACGCAGCCCTAACATCAATCCTGCGCTTGGAGTCGCGATGTCCGTTCCTACCTACGACCAGCTTATTGAGCCGATCTTGCGCTATCTGGCCGCCACGCCCGAAGGCGCGAGAGCACGTGACGCTCATGACGCCGCTGCGGATGCGCTGAACCTGTCCGAAGCTCAGCGCCATGAGCTGATTGCCAGCGGCCAGGCTACCTACAAAAACCGTGCAGGCTGGGCCCATGACCGACTCAAGCGCGCCGGCCTGTCCAGCAGCGCCAAGCGTGGGTACTGGAAGCTGACTGACGCTGGCGTTACCTATGCCGCGCAGCACCCTTACCCTCTGAGTGCGGATAAAGTCGAACAGCTCGCTATCGGCTTTATGAATGTAAAACTCAAGACCCCGGCTGATGCTGTACCACTCGATGGGCAAGATCAGCCTACCCCTGCGGCCAACTCAGCTACAGCTAGTCCTGACGACCGCCTTGAGCAAGCTTTACGTGAGCTACGCGACGCAACGGCTGCAGACCTGCTGGATAGCCTTCTGCTAGTCAGCCCTAATCGCTTTGAAGTCATAGTGCTGGATGTACTGCATAGCCTTGGCTATGGCACCAGCCGCAACGATCTGCAGCGCGTTGGCGGTAGCGGCGATGGCGGGATCGACGGCGTGATCTCACTCGACAAGCTAGGCCTGGAAAAAGTCTACGTCCAGGCCAAACGCTGGCAAGGCACGGTTGGGCGGCCAGAGCTGCAAGCCTTCTATGGTGCCCTCGCCGGGCAAAAAGCCAAGCGAGGCGTATTTATCACAACCTCAGGCTTTACAGCCCAGGCAATCGACTTTGCTCGCTCTGTAGAAGGCATGGTGCTGGTTGATGGGAGAAGGCTGGTCAACTTGATGATGGATCACGAAGTTGGCGTAACTTCACGTCTGCTTAAGCTGCCGAAGCTGGATAGCGACTACTTCGATGAAGAATGAATGGAAAGGAAATAAATCTGTCCCTTTTTCGAACTACTGCTGGAGAGAACAATGAAGAAAATTGACCTTCATATGCATACCATACCTACGATCAGCGATGCGCACTTCATATTCTCACTAGAGAAACTAATTGAGTATGTAAATTCAGCAAAACTAGATGCCATAGCCATAACAAATCATGACATGTTCGACCTAAGCCAATTCAACGAAATCGCTAAACGGCTGGGCTGTGTGACTTTCCCAGGAATTGAAATCAACCTAGACAAAGGTCATATTCTTGTTATCTCAGAAAATGAAAATCTAGATGATTTTCAAATAAAAACCCGGGCCATATCAGAAAAAATACAAGCTATAGGGGATTCAATAAGTGTTGACGAACTGATTGATATTTTTGGAGATCTAAATCAATACCTTATTATACCTCATTATGAAAAGAGGCCATCTATCTCGGGAGACACGCTTGAGAAAATTCGTGGATTCGTTTCTGCAGGCGAGGTTGATAGTCCCAAAAAGTTTATTCGCATGGCAAAAGATGAAACTGAAATAACACCAGTTATTTTTAGTGACATACGAATTAGCGAAGGCATGAAAAAATTCCCAACCAGGCAAACATATATTGACTGCGGCGAATTATCTATAAGATCACTGAAGTTTAGCCTTCGCGACAGAAGTAAAGTTTCTCTATCCAGATCAGAAGGAAATTCTTTATTTCAGGTTTTTGATGATGGCCAAAAACTATCCACAGGATTGAACATTCTGTTTGGTGCAAGATCCTCAGGAAAAACCGCAACTTTAAATCAGATCAGCAAAGACTGTGAAAATGTAAAATACATCTCTCAATTCTCTCTTGTCCAAAAAGATGACGCAAACTATGAAAAAGAGTTTAATGCAGATGTCGCTCGTAAGAAGAGTACGTTTGCTGACAAACATTTAAGCCCTTTCAAGGCTGTTTTGGACGATGTGTTGAACGTTGACCTTGGAGTGAATCAGAGGAAAGTAGACGATTACCTCGACACGCTTCTGAAACTAGCTGAAGAAGCAGAAAAGCTTGATGCATTTTCTAGAGTAGCTCTATTTAATGAAACGCAATTTGAAGTTGACGCAGACAGAGCGCTTAACGACCTTATCGGCTCTGTGCGCCAACTAATAGAGAACATTGAGTACAGAGAGATCATTGACAAGCATATTGACACAGGCAACTTAAAAGCACTTGCATGTGAGCTAATAGAGCTTTTATGGTCTAAAGCCCTCGAAAGAAAGAAGATGGTTTTAGTGAATGACATTGTACGAGATGTTAAAAACAAACTTCAACTGAGGACATCAGCGACTCAAGTTAAAGATGTTGACCTTTACAAGCTAATGATCGAACACAAAAAAATCTCTAAATTTAAAGAAATTGCAAAGCTACTTCAAGCCGAAAAGACTATATATGAGGAAAACTTCCAAGGCTTTAAAGTCATTTGTAAGCAACGGGCCTTTGAAGGTGCTGGTGAAATAAAAAGCGTAAGTGGTCAAAAAGTAGCTTTTAGTGAAGCATATAGAGATTATCCCAACCCGTACAAGTACTTAACCGCATTAAAAACAAATGAACAACTGACTCCATCCGAGCTATACAAGTACTTCACATGCATTGAGTACGAAATACTAAACAAAGACGGATTTAAAGTTTCAGGCGGCGAAAGATCTGAATTCAGGCTATTACAAGAAATCAAAGACGTTCAAAACTTTGACTATCTATTGATAGATGAACCGGAATCTTCATTTGACAACCTCTTTTTGAAAGGTGAGGTTAACCAGATGCTAAAGGAAATATCCATAAACATGCCTGTGGTTGTTGTCACGCACAACAGCACAGTTGGGGCATCAATCAATTCGGACTATATAGTATATACATCCAAAGAAATTGAAGATGGGAAAATTGTTTATAGAAGATATTCAGGACACCCATCCGACAAGGAACTATGCTCAGTCGATGGCAAAAAAATAAATAACTTCCAAGTAACCATGGACTCATTGGAAGCCGGCGAAACCGCTTATATAGAGAGAAGAGGCGGATATGAAAGCATTAAAAATTGAAAACCATCAAGGTTACTTTGTGACAGATGAAGGAACTTATGAAACAGTCGATAAAATAGACAAAGCAATTCTGGCTAGGCTGGTTAACTTGGCACTAAAAGACGATTTTGAAATCGATGAGTACGACGAAGCAGAGCTAAAAAACCAAGCTCACCAAATTATCTACAAAAGCATCGGAGGAAAGCTTATGGAGCTACATAAAAAGCGAAATCAGTTCCGCGATGAATCTGAGCGCTTATACTTGGACGCATACGAAAAATATAAAACCCTATAACCATCGGAGGGGAGGGGCGGAATGATTTATTTTTAATCAGCTTTGGGCCGCTTGCGCGGTCGGAAATACAGAAGCCAACTCGATGCCGAGGCTGTATTTGTAGCAATTAACTATATAAATCTCGCTGATCACACCGCCTCAGAACAAGAAAGGCTTACGCTTTGCGCGCGTAAGCATTTTTTGTACTGTGCGTTCTCTCAGCCCATTATCAAACGGAAAGTTCGCGCAAAGCCGCCGTCGCCAGGAACCCCGAGCGCGAGGCATAGCGATGGTCTTTTTGCACTCGCTCATCAATACAATTCAACAGTTGCTCAGGCAGTGAGGCGTTGAACCTAACTGACTTGCCCAGGTAAGGAGTGAGATCAAAATCGATGACCGCCCACACTCCACCAGCAAAGTCGCGATTCTCTAAATGGAAGTCGACCTCTCTTGCCTGTGGGAGCCGCTCGTCATCGGCAACCAATCCCTCCAGATGCAGCGCCAAGGCTTCGCGCACGTTATCCAGAGCTTCCGAAAACGTAGTGCCGGCCGAGAAGCAACCTGGCACGTCCGGGACTGTCACGCTGTAATCTGAGTCAGCGTCTTTATGCATCACCACAGGGAATTTCATTTTTCATCCTCTGAATGAGCCGCCTGGGCTCACTCAACAGATCAGAGACGTGTTCCCCCATAGTGCCTTTCAGCTCACCAACGCATCAACAATGACCTGCGCCGCGCTCAGCAACGGCGCATCCCCTCTGAACGCCCCAATCACCTGCAACCCCACCGGCAACTCCTTTTCCCCACGCGCCACCGGCACATTCACCTGCGGCAATCCAAACGCACCCCAGAACTTGATGAAGTCCGACGGGCCCGTGGTCGCCAACCCCACCGGCGCCAGCATCCCGCAGGAAACACTCAACATCGCATCAAACGGCTGGCAGATTTGCGCAAGCTGCGGGGCCAGTTGTACCAAGCGGGCCTTGGCTGCCGACTCCTGCTCCCAACTCGTCGTCTGGGCGCGCTCGATCATGGCCAACGTCGAGTCGCTGAGTAGTTCGGGATGAGACTGAAACTCCTTGGCCAATGACCGGGCACCTTCGCAATCGTTGATCAACTGGTGATCGTCGAATACTCCGTCGAACGCCTCGGGCAACACGACTTCACTGACAAGAGGCCCCAACCTGGCTATCGCTAGCTCAATCGCCTGGGCCACCACCGGCTGCACATCCGACCAGCGAGAAGTACGGCAGAAACCAAGCCGCAAAGGCCGACGACCGACCTCAACAGCCGGAAACCCTCGAATCAACACCTGCGCCACCCGCTCAAGATCACGCACCGAGCGCCCATACCAACCCACCGTATCGAAGCTCGGCGCCAGGGGTTTCACGCCTTCCAGCGAGACCAGTCCAAACGACGGTTTGAAGGCAAACAACCCGCAATAAGCCGCAGGCTTGAGCAACGACCCCGCCGTTTGGGTACCCAACGCCAACGGGAAAAACCCGGCCGCCATCCCCGCAGCAGAACCCGCGCTGGAGCTACCCGGAGTGCAGGACAAATCCAGCGGATTACGCGTCGGCCCCGTGTTCATGTAGGCAAATTCGGTGGTGTGGGTCTTGCCCATGATGATCGCGCCCGCCTGTCGTAGCAGCGTCACCACATGGGCATCCCGCGATGGACGATTACCCAGGTAAATCGGCGAATAGAATTCCGTTGGGTAGTCGGCGGTATCAAAGATGTCCTTGACCCCCACGGGCAAGCCCGCCAGCGGACCGGAACAGCCTTCAAGCTGCAACGCCTGCTCGCGCACCGCCTCAGCGTCGAAGGATACAAACGCCTGGATATCTGGTTCGTCGACACCTATGCGCGCAAGAAAGTGTTCAGCAACCAAGGCCGGCGTAATCGCCCCCGAACCCACCGCCTCGGCGATGCCCGTTGCATCCAGGCCATTCATCAAAGCGCCCTCACTTGGCAAACAACTGCCCAATGTCCTTGAACGCCTTGAACTCCAACGCGTTGCCGCACGGGTCAAACAGGAACAACGTCGCCTGCTCGCCCACCTGGCCTTTGAAACGAATGTGAGGCTCCAGCACAAATCGGGTATTGCGCGCCTGCAAACGCTCCGCCAACGCATGCCAATCATCCCAACTCAACACCACGCCAAAATGCGGCACCGGCACGTCGTGACCGTCTACCGCATTGGTGCGCGCCGCCTCTTGAGAAGCGGTTTTCGGATGCTCATGAATCACCAATTGATGCCCGAAGAAGTCGAAGTCGACCCAGTGATCACTGGCACGTCCCTCCTCCAACCCAAACACCTCACCATAAAACTGCCGCGCAGCCGCCAGGTCGAATACCGGAATTGCCAGGTGAAAAGGAGCCAGTGCCATCAGGTTTAACCTCTATGGGTATTAAGTCCTTGCGAGTCTAGCCTTGCCGTAACCGATGGAAAGACGATAGTTTTCGCAGCGAGCTCAAATTATTTTGATCAATCGAGACGCCCATGCTGCGGGAACTGAAAACCTTTATCGCCGTTACCCGCCATGGCACGTTCGCCGCAGCGGGCATGCATATCGGGCTGACGCAATCGGCGGTGAGTGCGCAGATCCGTCAGTTGGAGCAGGTGCTCGGCGTGCAGTTGTTCGACCGAACCGGGCGCCAGGCCACGCTGAACGCGGCGGGGATCCGCGCGCTGCCGCTGGCCAGGGAGATTCTCGAGACGTTCAACCGCATGGCTGTGCCGGTGGATGCCAATGAGTACAGGGGCGAGTTGAAGGTCGGCGCCATCACCACCGCCCAGACCGGCCTGCTGCCCCAGGCCCTGGTGCGTTTGCGCCAGGCGGCGCCGACGGTGGAGTGCAAGTTGGTGCCGGGAGTTTCCCTGGAGCTGCTCAGCCAGGTGGATGCAGGCGAACTCGACTCGGCGATCATCATTCGCCCACCCTTTGACTTGCCCAAGGAACTGCACGTGCAACTGCTGCGCAGGGAGCCGTTTGTGTTGATCGCGCCGCTGACGGTCGAGGGGGATGACCCGCTGCAACTGCTCGCCGCTCATCCTCACGTGCGCTACGACCGGGCTTCGTTTGGCGGGCGGCTGGTCAGTCGCTTCCTGCGGGATCAGCGGCTGGACGTGCAAGTGGCGCTGGAACTGGACGAGATTGAGGCGCTGGTCAAAATGGTCGAATGCGGCCTGGGCGTTTCACTGGTTCCCCACGCCGGACTATGGCTGGACCGATCCCCGCAGGTGCGTGTCATCCCGCTGGGCGAGCTGACCTTTAACCGGGAAATCATCTTGCTGAGCCGCTACAGCCAGCGCAACCTTCCGGTGCCACAACTCTTTGCCCGATGCCTGCTGGCAGACACGATCTAAGACGCAAAAAAAAGCCGCACATCCGTGCGGCTTTTTCACGCCCTATTTCTTGGGCAACGCGTAGGCAATCACATAATCCCCACGGTCCGGCGACTGTCGCGCGCCGCCAGCGGTGAGCACGATGTACTGCGTGCCGGTCTTGGGCGACACGTAGGTCATCGGCCCCGACTGGCTACCCACCGGCAGCCGTGATTTCCAGATCTCGTTGCCGTTGCCGGTGTCGAAAGCGCGCAGGTAGAAGTCCTGGGTGCCGGCGAAGAACAACAGACCAGACTGGGTCGCCAGCGATGCGCCAAGGGTCGGCATGCCAATCGGAATCGGCATGTGCATGCGGATACCCAGCGGCCCGGTGTCTTCAACCGTGCCCACCGGCACTTGCCACATCAGCTTGTGGGTTTTCAGATCGATGGCCGACATAGTGCCAAACGGCGGTTTCTGACACGGAATGCCCGCCGCCGAGAGGAAGCGCTCGCGCATCGCGCCGAATGGCGTACCGTCTTGCGGCACTACGCCCATTTCGATGCCACTGGCACCGGCGGCGATCTTGTCGCGCGGGATCATGTAGTTGGCCAAACCCAGGCGCATGTCGTTGACGAACATGTAGTGGGTGTTCGGGTCCACCGACACACTGCCCCAGTTCATACCCCCCAGCGAACCCGGGAATTGCAGCGCGCGGTCCAGGCCTGGCGGCGTATAGACGCCCTGGTGGCGCATGCCCTTGAACTGGATGCGGCACATCAACTGGTCAAACGGCGTGGCGCCCCACATGTCGGATTCGGTCAGTTGCTGATTGCCGATCGAAGGCATGTCCACCGAGAACGGCTGGGTCGGCGAATAACGTTCGCCGGGCACATTGCCCTGGGGCACCGGACGCTCTTCGACCCGGGCGATGGGCACGCCGGTTGCGCGGTTGAGCAGGAAGATTTCACCTTGCTTGGTGACTTGGGCCAGTGCCGGTTGCACGCCGCCGTTGCCATCCGGAATGTCATAGAGCAGCGGCTGTGCCGGCAGGTCAAAGTCCCAAAGGTCGTGGTGAGTGGTCTGGAAGTGCCAGCGCACTTGGCCGGTCTTCACGTCGAGGGCGACGATGGAGGAACTCCATTTGTCGTCATAGGCGGTACGTTCACCGGCGAAGAAATCCGGAGTGGCGTTACCGGTAGGCAGGTAGACAAGGCCGAGCTTGGCGTCGTAGGACATGGCCGACCACACGTTCGGCGTGCCACGGGTATAGGTCTCGCCCGCTGGCGGGCGTTTGGTGGTGTTCGGGTTACCCGGGTCCCAGGCCCACACCAGTTCGCCACTGTGCACGTCGAAGGCGCGCACCACGCCTGGCGGTTCGCCGGTGGAGAAGTTATCCGCCACGCGTCCGCCAACGATCACCACATTGCCCGCCACCAGTGGCGTCGAGGTTTGCTGGTAATAACCGGGCTTCACTTCGCCCATGTCGGTCTTCAGGTCGACGGTGCCATGGTCGCCGAAGTCTTCGCAGGGCGCGCCGGTTTCAGCATTGATCGCAATCAACCGGGCATCGCCGGTCGGCAGAAACAGACGTTTCACACAGGCTTTGGCGCCGGCGGGTTGCTCGCTGGCACTGCTGTCGAAATAACCCAGGCCACGGCAACGCTGCCAGTTGGGGCCGCTGCCCTGGGGGTCGAATTTCCAGCGTTGGGCACCGGTATCGGCGTCCAGGGAAAACACTTTGCCGTAGGCGGTGCACACGTAAACGCTGTCACCGATCTGCAGCGGGGTGTTCTGGTCTTCGGCACCGGCGCCATTGCTCTCGGGGATGTCGCCGGTGTGGAAGGTCCAGGCCACCTGCAACTTGTCGATGTTGCCTTTGTTGATCTGGTCCAGCGCGGCAAACCGATTGCCGGCGGTGGTGTTGCCCCAGTGGGCCCAGTCTTTTTGCTCGGTGCCCGGCGTTACCGCAGTCACCGCAGGCTCACTGCTGGCCTTGACCACGTGGGTCGGTACAAACATGTACGCCAGGGTGGCGACCACGCCCAGGCCCAGCAGCCCGGCAACGCCATAGGCGCCGCGCCCGGGTGTCGATCCCGAGGCGCGGGCGAGCTGTGGATAAATCAGCGCGACCACCAGGCCGATGACGGCAAAGGTCAGGACTCGTGAAACAAGCGGCCAGTATTCCAGCCCGGTGTCCCACACCGCCCAGATCGCGGTCAGCACCAACGCCACGGCGTACAGCCAGGCGCCTTGAGGCCGACGCTTGGCGATCAGCACACCAGAGACCAGCATCGCCAGGCCCATCAGCAGGAAATACCAACTGCCGCCCAGCACTACGAGGTAACCGCCACCGCCTGCCAAACCCAGGCCAATCAAGGCGATCAGCAGGCCCAGCCCAACCAGCAACCATCTGCTGCCGGTGGCAGCCCCAAAGTTATTCATCGCGCAAACGTCCTTCCTGTATACCTAACGCAAAATAATGTACCAAACAGTTACTTTTCACAATCTGGCACAAAATAATGTGTTCGATCAGCGGCGAAAATAAATTCCCGGCCGGGCGGGCAGTATCGCCAGGACCGAGCCTGTAACATGCTCGCCCATTGATGCCCGCGCCGGAGAACACCTTGCCCGCCTCTCACCCTCCCGTCCTCGATGAAATCGATCGCCAGTTGATCGCCGCCTTGCAGATCAACGCGCGTGAAAGCGTGGCCATGCTTGCCCGGCAACTGGGCATCGCGCGCACCACCGTCACCTCACGCCTGGCGCGCCTGGAAAAAACCCAGGTGATTACCGGCTATGGCGTGCGCCTCAGCCAGCGGGTGGTGGACGGTGGTTTGCAGGCCTACGTGGGGATCACCGTGCAACCGCGCTCCGGCAAGGAAGTGCTGCGCCGGATCAGTGCCATGGCGCAGGTTCAGCAGTTATGTGCGGTAAGCGGCGAGTTCGATTACGTGGCCTGGCTGCGCACCGATTCGCCGGAACAGCTGGATCAACTGCTGGACCAGATCGGCAGCGTCGATGGCGTGGAGAAGACCACCACCTCGATCATCCTCAGTAACAAACTGGATCGCGGCCAACCAATCTGACCAGCAAGCTCGTCACTCTGACTAAAAACAATTCAATCCGACGACACATTGCGTCTTATTAACGAACGCTACGCTCCCTAGAATGGCTGCCATCTTTTCCTATACTCAGCGGGTCGCGCCCCGCCGAGCCGCCAGCAAGGTCAGCCATGAGCATTCCTTCCAGCACCATCAGCAAGACCAATCGCCACCCCGCCACCGGTAAAAAGCCGATCACCATCTTTGGCCCGGACTTCCCGTTTGCCTTTGATGACTGGATCGAGCATCCGGCGGGCCTGGGCAGCATTCCGGCGGCCAACCACGGCGCCGAAGTGGCGATCGTCGGCGCCGGGATTGCCGGGCTGGTAGCCGCCTATGAGCTGATGAAGCTGGGCCTTAAACCCGTGGTGTATGAAGCCTCGAAAATGGGTGGCCGCCTGCGCTCCCAGGCGTTTGAAGGCGCCGAAGGCATCATCGCGGAACTGGGTGGCATGCGCTTCCCGGTGTCCTCCACCGCGTTCTACCACTATGTGGACAAGCTCGGGCTGGAGACCAAACCCTTCCCCAACCCGCTGACGCCGGCTTCCGGCAGCACGGTCATCGACCTCGAAGGCCAGACGCACTACGCACAGAAACTCGCTGACCTTCCTGCACTGTTCCAGGAAGTGGCTGACGCCTGGGCCGACGCCCTGGAAGCCGGCTCGCAGTTCGCCGATATCCAGCAAGCCATCCGCGACCGTGACGTACCGCGCCTGAAAGAGCTGTGGAATACGCTGGTTCCGTTGTGGGACGACCGCACCTTCTACGACTTCGTGGCGACCTCCAAAGCGTTCGCCAAGTTGTCCTTTCATCACCGCGAAGTGTTCGGCCAGGTCGGTTTCGGCACCGGCGGCTGGGACTCGGACTTCCCCAACTCGATGCTGGAAATCTTCCGCGTGGTGATGACCAACTGCGACGATCACCAGCATCTGGTGGTCGGCGGCGTCGCCCAAGTGCCCATGGGCATCTGGCGCCATGTGCCGGAGCGTTGCGCCCACTGGCCCGAAGGCACCAGCCTCAGTTCCCTGCACAACGGTGCGCCACGGGCCGGGGTCAAGCGCATTGCCCACGCGCCGGACGGCCGTTTCGCCGTCACCGACAACTACGGTGACACCCGCGAATACGCCGCCGTGCTGACCACCTGCCAGAGCTGGCTGCTGACCACCCAGATCGAGTGCGACGAAACCCTGTTCTCGCAAAAGATGTGGATGGCCCTGGACCGCACCCGCTACATGCAGTCGTCGAAGACCTTCGTGATGGTCGACCGGCCATTCTGGAAGGACAAGGATCCGGAAACCGGCCGCGACCTGATGAGCATGACGCTGACGGATCGCCTGACCCGCGGCACCTATCTGTTCGACAACGGCGACGACAAGCCGGGGGTGATCTGCCTGTCCTACTCCTGGATGAGCGATGCGCTGAAAATGCTTCCGCAACCCATCGAGAAACGCGTGAAACTGGCTCTGGATGCGCTGAAGAAGATCTACCCGAAAGTCGACATCGCCGCGCGGATCATCGGCGACCCGATCACCGTGTCATGGGAAGCCGACCCGCATTTCCTCGGCGCTTTCAAAGGCGCACTTCCCGGCCACTATCGCTACAACCAGCGGATGTACGCGCACTTCATGCAGAAGGACATGCCGGCTGAGCAACGCGGTATTTTCATCGCCGGTGACGACGTGTCCTGGACGCCTGCGTGGGTCGAAGGTGCCGTGCAAACCTCGCTGAACGCGGTGTGGGGCATCATGACTCACTTCGGTGGCAGCACTCACCCGCAGAACCCGGGGCCGGGGGATGTATTCGATGAGATCGGGCCAATCGCGCTGCCCGAGTAAGGAGTTGCCCATGCGTGTCGCCCTGTATCAATGCCCGCCTCTGCCGCTGGACGTGGCCGGCAATCTCAAGCGCCTGCATCAGTTGGCGCAGGAGACCACCGACGCCGACTTGCTGGTACTGCCGGAGATGTTTCTCACCGGCTATAACATCGGCGTGGAAGCGGTCGGCGCCCTGGCTGAAACCCAGGACGGCCCCGCTGCCCAGTCCATCGCCGCGCTGGCGAAAAACTCGGGCGTGGCGATTCTGTATGGCTATCCGGAGCGCGGTGCAGACGGGCAGATCTACAACGCCGTGCAGTTGATAGACGCCAACGGCCAACGCCTGTGCAACTACCGCAAGACCCACCTGTTTGGCGACCTCGACAACTCGATGTTCAGCGCCGGGGACGATGATTTTCCGCTGGTGGAATTGAACGGCTGGAAGCTGGGTTTCCTGATTTGCTATGACCTGGAATTCCCGGAGAACACCCGGCGCCTGGCGCTGGCCGGGGCGGAGTTGATCCTGGTGCCGACGGCCAATATGGTGCCCTTCGATTTCGTCGCCGATGTGACCGTGCGGGCGCGGGCGTTTGAAAACCAGTGTTATGTGGCCTACGCCAATTACTGCGGGCAGGAAGGCGAGATCCAGTATTGCGGGCAAAGCAGCATCGCCGCGCCGGATGGCCAGCGGATTGCCCAGGCAGGTCTGGATGAAGCGCTGATCGTGGGCACACTCGATCGGCAGTTGATGGTCGACTCACGCGCGGCCAATCGCTACCTGCTGGACCGGCGTCCCGAGCTTTATGGGGCGTTGCACAAGCACTGATCCCGCAGGTTTGCGCTAGCATAGGCACTTCCTACGTTTCGGAAGTGCTCATGCCTGCGCCGGCCCACCCTCATCACCTTCAATTGACCCTGGCCAGCGGCCTGCGGGTTTCCTTGCATCATGCGCCGCGCTTGAAGCGCGCCGCGGCTGCCTTGCGCGTTGCAGCGGGCAGCCACGATGTGCCCCTGGCGTGGCCGGGGCTGGCGCATTTTCTTGAGCATTTATTGTTCCTGGGCACCGGACGTTTTCCTGCAAGCGACGGGCTGATGGCCTACGTCCAGCGCCAGGGTGGACAGGTGAATGCCAGCACCCGCGAGCGCACTACCGACTTTTTCTTTGAGGTGCCTGTTACGGCATTTGAAGCCGCACTGGAGCGCCTGGGGGACATGCTCGCCCATCCGCGCCTGGCCCTGGAAGACCAGTTGCGTGAGCGCGAAGTATTGCAGGCGGAGTTTATTGCCTGGTCGCAAGATGCCACGGCGCAACAGCAACAAGCGTTGCTGGAAGGTGTTGCGGCGGATCATCCGTTGCGCGCGTTTCATGCGGGCAACCGGGATAGCTTGGCGGTAGAGCGTGAGGATTTTCAGCAGGCATTGCGGGATTTTTATGAAGGTTTCTATCATTCCGGGCAGATGACCTTGAGCCTTGCGGGCCCTCAGTCGCTGGTGGAGCTGGAGGCATTGGCGCATCAGTTTGGCGCTGCGCTGAAGACTGCACCTCTGCGGCGACAGACGTCGGCGCCAGCGTTGCTGGCCGGCAATCAACGTACTTATCAACACACCGATGAACACCACTGGCATCAGGTGGTGGTAAGCGAGGCTTCCCCTGAGGCGCTGGATTTCCTCTGCCTGTGGCTGAACACTTCGGCGCCCGGCGGGTTGCTCGCCGAGTTGCAGTCGCGGCAGTTAGTCAGCGCCATTAACGCAACGGCGCTGTATCAATTTGCCGGACAGGCGTTGTTGGATATCAAGTTCACCCTGGACACTCAGGGTGCGCAGCAGACGACACTGATCGAAGAACTGCTGCACGACTGGCTGAGCTTTTTCGCACACAGTGACTGGGCGCCCCTGCGGGAAGAGTACGCCTTGCTGCTTGCTCGCAAACAACAGGTCAGTGGTGCCCTGGCATTGGCCCGGCAGGCCAACGAACTGGTCCTGTCCGAGCAAAGCGCCAGCTCCCTCAAGACCCTGCTGGACTCGCTGCAATTGCCGCCGTCCCGGCACGCCTGGCAACTGCCGCCCACCAATCCGTTCCTGCAGCCGGCAGCCAGGGAAGAGCGCCCGGGGCTGATTCGCGGGCAAACCAGCGCCCATCGCGGCCTGCGCACGTTCGCCCAGGATCGCTCCCGTGGGCGAAAGGACTTTTCGGCGCTGACCTTCAGCCAGGCCTTGCCAGGCGACACAGATGAAGGCGCGCTCTACCTGCGCTGGCATCTGGATTCGCCGCTGGATGCAGAGCTTTTCCCACGGCTGCGTGAGAACGCCAGCCAGGCTGGCGTCCAGTTGTCTTTCGAGACAATCGGCGGTCACTGGCAGCTGAAGATGCTAGGGCTGCACGAACCCATGCCCGCGATATTGGAGGAAGTGGCCCGTGAGCTGACCCGGCTCGACGAAAATGCCGGAGCGTCATCCTCCCCCGCGCCGGCAATGGCGATCCGGCAGTTACTCAAGGCATTGCCCGGGTATTGCGCCGACATCCCAGCTGCACAGCAGGTTGCCGGGCAAGACCGATGGTCAACCGCTCGCTGGCAAGGGCTTGCCATGGGGCTGCCCGCCGCCTGCGAGACGGCGATAAAAAGTGCAGCCGGGAAACTGCCCGGCCAACCGCAAGCGGCTATCAGTGAACTGCCATCAATCAGCGGCCAGCATCGTTGGCACGAAGTCAGGACCGATTCCAGCGACGCCGCGTTGCTGCTGTTCTGCCCGACAGCCACACGCTCCCTGGCGGACGAAGCTTGCTGGCGCCTCCTCGCACATCTGGTGCAAGCGCCGTTCTACCAGCAACTGCGTGTTGAGCTTCAATTGGGCTACGCGGTGTTCAGCGGCATCCGACAGTACAGCGGGCAAACCGGCCTGCTGTTTGGGGTGCAATCCCCAAGCGCGTCTCTTGCGCAAATACTTGATCACCTGCAGGCGTTCCTGAAGCAACTGCCCGCGCAGATCAACGCCAGCGAACTGCCGAACGATCTGGCCCGGCAATTTTCCCTCGACGCCCTACCCACTTCCCAAGCCGCTGAACTGCTCTGGCACGCGCACTTGGCAGGCCACCCGTCGGATTACATCCAGCAGCTGCAAGATTTCATCCAGACCCGCACCCGCGAGGATTTAATGGTAGCTGCACAGCAACTCGATGCTGCTGCAGGCGGATGGCGCTGTGTGGCCAATGGCGCTTGTGCCGCCGGCTCCTGGCAACGATCTGGCTGATCATTGCCGCTTCGGTAAAAGGCTTTTTCCCGCAGGACAGCGCTATCTTCAAAAGAAGTACGTAACATTCACATGCACACATCTGAACATCTCCGCTTGGAGGTGGACTATATGTATTACTTGGTAGTAAACGTCCCTTCCCTTCGTAGGAGTAAGAACATGACTTGGTCCAAACCTGCTTACACTGATCTGCGTATCGGCTTTGAAGTCACCATGTACTTTGCCAGCCGCTGATTGGCTTTGTATCGCAATGCAACGCCTCGGCTCGCCCGGGGCGTTTTTATTTTTGAGTTGTGTGTAATGGAGCGGCCATGTTTGTCCAGATTCTAGGTTCCGCCGCGGGCGGTGGTTTCCCGCAATGGAACTGCAACTGCGTGAACTGTGCAGGTTTTCGCGACGGCAGCCTGCGGGCCGAGGCGCGTACCCAGTCGTCCATCGCGATCTCCGATGACGGCGTGAACTGGGTGCTGTGCAACGCCTCGCCAGATATCCGCGCCCAGCTTCAAGGCTTCGCCCCGATGCAACCGGGCCGCGCGCTGCGGGATACCGGCATCAGCGCGATCATCCTGATGGACAGCCAGATCGACCACACCACCGGCCTGCTCAGCCTGCGCGAAGGCTGCCCGCACCAGGTGTGGTGCACCGACATGGTCCATGAAGACCTGAGCACCGGCTTCCCGCTGTTCACCATGCTGACCCACTGGAACGGCGGCCTGGCCTGGAACCGCATCGAGCTGGACGCCAGCTTCACGATCCCCGCCTGCCCCAACCTGCGCTTCACACCATTGCCGCTGCGCAGCGCGGCACCGCCCTACTCGCCTCACCGATTCGACCCACACCCGGGCGACAACATCGGCCTGATCGTCGAAGACCTGCGCACCGGCGGCAAGCTGTTCTATGCGCCGGGCCTGGGCAAGGTTGACGCACCGTTGCTGGAAATCATGGCCGGCAGCGATTGCCTGCTGGTGGACGGCACGATGTGGGACGACGACGAAATGCAGCGCCGTGGCGTCGGCACCCGCACCGGTCGCGAGATGGGCCACCTGGCACAAAACGGCCCCGGCGGCATGCTGGAAGTGCTGGAGCAGTTGCCCAAGCAGCGCAAGGTGCTTATCCACATCAACAACACCAACCCGATCCTGGATGAAGACTCGCCCGAGCGAGCCGAGCTGCTGCGACGCAATGTAGAAGTGGCGTACGACGGCATGAGCATTGAATTGTAGGAGCGAGCCAAATGACTGACACACCGCTGACCACCGCCGAGTTCGAACAGGCCCTGCGCGCCAAGGGCGCCTTCTACCATATCCATCACCCGTATCACGTGGCGATGTACGAAGGCCGCGCCACCCGCGAGCAGATCCAGGGCTGGGTCGCCAACCGTTTTTATTATCAGGTGAACATTCCCCTCAAGGACGCCGCGATCCTGGCCAACTGCCCGGACCGGGAGATTCGTCGTGAGTGGATCCAGCGCCTGCTGGATCACGACGGCGCTCCCGGCGAAGACGGCGGCATTGAAGCCTGGTTGCGCCTGGGACAGGCCGTCGGCCTCGACCCGGATCAACTGCGCTCCCAGGAGTTGGTACTGCCGGGCGTACGATTTGCGGTAGACGCCTACGTCAACTTCGCCCGCCGGGCCAGCTGGCAGGAAGCCGCCAGCAGTTCCCTGACCGAGTTGTTCGCCCCGCAGATCCACCAGTCGCGCCTCGACAGCTGGCCCCAGCATTACCCATGGATCGACCCCGCCGGCTATGAGTATTTCCGCACCCGCCTGGGCCAAGCTCGCCGGGATGTGGAGCACGGTCTGGCCATCACCCTGCAGCACTACACCACCCGCGAAGGCCAGGAGCGCATGCTGGAAATTCTCCAGTTCAAACTGGACATTCTTTGGAGCATGCTCGATGCAATGAGCATGGCTTATGAACTGAAACGCCCGCCGTATCACAGTGTGACCGACCAGCGTGTATGGCATAAGGGGATCTCCCTATGAGCTTCGATCGCAGCAAAAAACCGACCTGGCGCCAGGGCTATCGTTTCCAGTACGAACCGGCGCAAAAAGGCCATGTGCTGCTGTACCCGGAAGGCATGATCAAGCTCAACGACAGCGCCGCGTTGATCGGTGGCTTGATCGACGGCGAGCGCGATGTCAGCGCAATCATCGCCGAGTTGGACAAGCAGTTCCCTGGCGTGCCCGAGCTCGGTGAAGACATCGAGCAATTCATGGAGGTTGCCCGTGCTCAGCACTGGATCGAACTTGCCTGACCTGCCACCCAAGCCGGAAATCGGCCTGCCGCTCTGGTTGCTGGCCGAGCTGACCTACCGCTGCCCGCTGCAATGCCCGTACTGCTCCAATCCGCTGGATTTCGCCGAGCAGGGCAAGGAACTGAGCACGGAACAGTGGATCAAGGTATTTCGTGAAGCCCGGGAAATGGGCGCTGCGCAACTGGGGTTTTCCGGCGGTGAGCCGCTGGTGCGCCAGGACCTCGCCGAACTGATCGCCGAGGCGCGCAAGCTGGGTTTCTATACCAACCTGATCACCTCCGGCATCGGCCTCACCGAGCAGAAGATCAGCGACTTCAAGAAGGCCGGCCTGGACCATATCCAGATCAGTTTCCAGGCCAGTGACGAGCAAGTGAACAACTTGCTGGCCGGCTCGAAAAAAGCCTTCGCGCAAAAACTCGAAATGGCCCGGGCAGTGAAAGCCCATGGCTACCCGATGGTGCTGAACTTCGTCACCCATCGGCACAATATCGACAAGATCGACCGCATCATTGAGCTGTGTATTGCCCTGGAAGCGGACTTTGTCGAGCTTGCCACCTGCCAGTTCTACGGCTGGGCCCAGCTCAATCGGGTCGGCCTGTTGCCGACCCAGGAACAGCTGGTGCGCGCCGAACGCATCACCAACGAATACCGCGCCAAGCTCGAAGCCGAAGGCCACCCGTGCAAGCTGATATTCGTCACGCCGGATTACTACGAGGAACGCCCGAAAGCCTGCATGAATGGCTGGGGCAGCATCTTTCTGACAGTAACGCCGGACGGTACTGCCCTGCCGTGCCACGGCGCCCGACAGATGCCGGTGCAATTTCCCAATGTGCGCGACCACAGCATGCAACACATCTGGTACGACTCGTTTGGCTTCAACCGCTTTCGCGGCTACGACTGGATGCCCGAGCCGTGCCGTTCATGTGACGAGAAGGAAAAGGACTTCGGTGGGTGCCGCTGCCAGGCGTTCATGCTGACCGGAGATGCCAGCAACGCCGACCCGGTGTGCAGCAAATCGGAGCACCACGGCATGATCCTCCAGGCCCGCGAAGAAGCGGAGCACGCCACCCAGACCATTGAGCAACTGGCCTTTCGCAATGAGCGCAACTCACGGCTGATCGCGAAAGGCTGAGGTCTTTTAGCGTTTGGCGATGATGTACACCGCGTGCACGATGCCGGGAATGTAACCGCACAAGGTCAGCAGGATGTTCAGCCAGAACGCGCCAGCGAAACCCACTTGCAGGAACACACCCAGTGGCGGCAGCAGAATAGCGATGATGATGCGAATGATATCCATGGGTTCAGCTCCAGAAAATCGGCTCGTGTGAGCCGTACAAGCTAATCGACCTTGGCCGTTGGTAAGGGTTCAGTGGGATCTGGCACTCAGCCATCGTCTAATTCGCGGACAAAAAAACGCCCCCAGCCAAAAGAATCAGGCTGGAGGCGCCGCGTATACCGCGAGACGGTTCAGGAAATATGGGGCTTAAACGGCAATGCCCTTGCGGCATTGCAGCTGTGCAGTGCGCACCCGGGAGAAGGTACGGGCCAGACGCAGGAGCATTTCGTCGACGTTGCTTTTGCTCAATGTGAGCGCCGGGGTGAAGCGCAGGCAATCGGGTTGCGGCGCGCTCAGGATCAGGCCTTCACTGAGCGCGGCGTTTACCACCGCATCTGCCGAATCCTCCGACAGAGTCAGTCCCCACATCAGGCCCTGGCCGCGCAGTTCACCCTGGTCATAGCGATGCGCCAGGCGGGCAAGCCCTTCGCCCAGATAAGCGCCAACCTCGCAAACGTGCTCCAGAAATTCGTGACTCAGTACGGTATCGAGCACCGCTATACCAGCGGAAGCCATCAGCGCGTTGCCATGGTGGGTGCCTTCCAGCTCACCGATTTCAAAACAACACGCCTTGCCCCGCGCCAGCAACGCCGCCAGTGGCACACCACCACCCAAGCCCTTGCCCAGGCAGATGATGTCGGCACGTACGCCGTAGTACTGTTCGGCGAGCAACGTGCCACAACGGCCGGTGCCGGTTTGCACTTCATCGAGGATCAACAGAATTCCCAGCTCACGGCACAGACGTTCGACACCCTTGAGGTAATGCTCGGTCGCGGGAATGACGCCGGCATCGTTCTGGATCGGTTCCAGCATGATTGCCACGGTTTGCGCATCCACCGCCGCGTGCAGCGCCGGCAGGTCGTTGAACGGCACGTGGCTGAAGCCTGGCAACTGGGGCTCAAAACGGTTTTCACTGGCGGCTGCCGAGGCCGACATCGCGGCAAAGCTGCGGCCATGGCAACCGTTGCTCGCGGTGATGATGCGATAGGCGCCACCACGGTGCAGTTGGCCCCATTTGCGCGCCAGCTTGATGGCCGCTTCGCAGGCTTCGGCGCCGCTGTTGAGCAGGTAGGCCTGGTCGCTGCCGGTGCGATGGCACAGGCGGTCGGCGAGGTTCAGTTGAACGCGGTTGTGCAGGCTGTTACCGGGATTGATCAGCGATTGGGCCTGATCGGCCAGCGCCTTGGTCACTGCCTGTGGGCTATGGCCCAGGCTGTTGGCGCCGCCACCCTGGCTGAAGTCGAGATAGGCGCGGTCTTCGCTGTCCCACAGCCAGGAGCCCTGGCCGCGTACAAACACCTGGGGCGGGCGGGCCACGCTGGGCATCAGGCAATCGCTGGAAAGATCGTCTCGCAGAGCCGGGGTCTTCGCCTCGAGGATCAGATCATCCAGGCTGGGGGCGGGGCGACGCAGGTTGAACAGGTTCATGGATGAACCTCTTTGGCAATCGCACCTTGGTCGGTATTACCGATAAACCCATGGCGGAGGTTTTTTGCCTTGCCTATGCAAACACCGTCAACATAAACACTACTCATCTTGCTTTCCGGCCCTGTAAGCCCTGTGAATAGGCGCTAGACTAGGCGCCTTGGGGGCACTCGGCCATTTCGATTTTCCAGCATTTTCGATAAGCATTACTTATGGATTTCAAGCAACTGCGTTATTTCGTCGCGGTGTACGAAGAAGGCCATGTGGGGCGGGCAGCGGAGCGCCTGTCGATCTCCCAGCCAGCTTTGTCGCAGCAGATTCGCCAGCTCGAGCAAAACCTTGATGTGAGCCTGTTCGAACGTAGCAGCAAGCGCCTGCTGCCGACCCTCGCCGCCCACACTTTGTATAACCACGCCCTGCCCTTGCTCGACGGTATGCAGCATGCGGTGGAAGCGCTGCGTAACTTCAAGGGCCAGGCACTGCGCACCTTGGCGATCGGCGTTCTGCAAACCGTGCACACCAGCCTGGTGCCGCAGATGCTCGAACGGGTGCGCAAGGCCCAGCCGCACCTGGTCGTACAGATCTACGAGCTGACCGGGATGGAAATCGAACGCCGGCTGCTCAACGGCTCGCTGGATATCGGCATCAGCTACCTGCCGCCACGCCAGCCGGGGCTGCACGGCGTGCTGCTGTATGAAGATGAACTGAAGGTGGTCATCCCGGCTGATCACCCGCTGCGGGAATTCAAGAAAGTCTCCCTGAAGCAAGCCGCCGAGTTACCCATGTTGCTGCTGGGGGAAGAGTTTCAGGTGCGCCAGATATGGCAAGGTCAATTGGCCAACCTGGGCCGACGCCCGCAAGTGCAGGCCGAGTTGAATACGATGGCGGGGATTCTCGACAGCCTGCCCCACACCAAGCTGGCGACGGTGCTTCCCGGACGCTCCCAGGATGAACACAACAGCAAGGCGTTGCTGTGGAAACCCTTGAGCGAACCACGGGTGCCGTTGAAAGTGGGGTTGGTGTGCCGGGATGTGCAGCGCCAGCAGGCGACGCTGGAATTGTTGCGCACGCTGCTGGAAGACGTGATGAACGCGCCCGCCTGACTTTTTCGCAGGCAAAAGAAAACCCCGCCGAAGCGGGGCTTTGCAGACTGTTTCCCTGACATCCATTTCACTCCGCCTTCCTGGCAGAATCCTACGTGTCCGTGTTGTTGCTTTGCGCTTCCTGCGCGACGTCCATGTGAAGTAGATTATCCGTGGATCCAATTTGGCGATAGAGGACGAATAGCAGCACGTCATGTAAGAGAATGCTTACACGCCCTCCAAGTCCTTAGAACAGTGCTTCATCCAGCAAGAACAGCGATTCGCTACCGGCTTTTACCGAGGCGCTGAGGGACGCGATCCGCGGCAGCAAGCGCGCAAAGTAGAAACGCGCGGTTCCCAGCTTGCTCGCGTAGAAGTCTTCCTGAGCCTCTTTACCCAGAGCCGCCTTGGCCATCAGGGCCCACATGTAGGCATAAGCCATGTAGCCGAACGCGTGCAGGTATTCCACGGATGCCGCGCCGATTTCATTCGGGTTGGATTTGGCGCGGTCCAGCAGCCAGGCGGTCAGTTCGTCCAGGTCATCCACGGCCGCGTTCAGCGGCTTGGTGAATTCGGCCAGTTCGGCGCCGGCAGTGGCGGTGAAATGGCGGATCTCATCAGCGAACAGCTTGTAGAACGCCCCACCGCTGCCGACGATCTTGCGTCCCACCAGGTCCAGGGCCTGAATGCCGTTGGTGCCTTCGTAGATCTGGGTGATGCGCACATCACGCACCAGTTGCTCCTGGCCCCATTCGCGAATGTAGCCGTGGCCGCCGAAAATCTGCTGGCCGTGCACGGTGGTTTCCAGGCCCAGGTCGGTCAGGAACGCCTTGGCAACCGGGGTCAGCAGAGCAACCAGATCGTCCGCGCGTTTGCGGACGGTGGCGTCTTCGCTGAACTTGGCGGTGTCGAGCTGCATCGCCACATAGGTGGAGAACGCACGGCCACCTTCGTTCGAGGCTTTCATGGTCAGCAGCATGCGCCGCACGTCCGGGTGGACGATGATTGGGTCAGCGACCTTGTCCTTGGCTTTCGGACCGGTTGGCGAACGGCTTTGCAGGCGGTCGCGCGCATATTCGATAGCGTTCTGATAAGAGCGCTCACCGGAGGCCAGGCCCTGGATGCCCACACCCAGGCGCTCGTAGTTCATCATGGTGAACATCGCGGCCAGGCCACGGTTCGGCTCGCCCACCAGGTAGCCCACGGCTTCGTCGAAGTTCATCACGCAGGTCGCAGACGCCTGGATGCCCATCTTGTGTTCGATGGAGCCGCAGGTCACCGGATTGCGCGCCCCCAGGCTGCCGTCGCCATTGACCATGAACTTGGGCACCAGGAACAGCGAAATACCCTTGGGACCCGCCGGTGCGTCCGGCAACTTGGCCAGCACCAGGTGGATGATGTTCTCGGTGAGGTCGTGCTCGCCACCGGTGATGAAGATCTTGGTGCCGCTGACCTTGTAGGAACCGTCTGCCTGAGGCTCGGCCTTGGTCCGAATTATCCCCAGGTCAGTGCCGGCATGAGGTTCGGTCAGGCACATGGAACCGGCCCACACGCCGGAGTACATATTCGGCAGGTAAGTGGCCTTGAGCTCTTCACTGGCGTGGGTGTTGATCGACACGCAGGCGCCGGAGGTCAGCATCGGGTACAGGCCGAAGGCCAGGCCCGAGGAGTTGATCATCTCTTCCACCTGGGCCGACACCGCCTTGGGCATGCCCATGCCGCCGTACGCCGGGTCGCCGCCAACACCTACCCAACCGCCTTCAGCGTAGGTTTTGTAGGCGTCCTTGAAGCCAGCCGGGGTGAAGACCGCGCCATTCTCCCAGCGGCAGCCTTCTTCGTCGCCGCCGCGGCTGAGCGGGGCGACGGTCTTGGAGGTGACTTTGCCGGCTTCTTCGAGGATTGCCTCAACGGTCTCGGCGTCGACGGTCTCCGCCAGCGCGGGCAGTTGGGCCCAGAGTTTGGCGACCTCGAAAACTTCGTTGAGGACGAAGCGCATATCGCGCAGCGGCGCTTTGTAGTCAGCCATGGCAAACCTCGTGAGAACTTTAACGTTATTCGGGTGGGGTCGGTTTTACAGACCCCGAGTGTAACCGAACAACTTTTGTGACACATAGGGTCTGCTTGTGACCAACAAGTATTTTACGGTCACTAAAGCGCAAACAGCTCCGCCGGCAGACTCATCAGGCACTCACTGCCCGCCTCCACCGCCGCCCGGTGCGCGGCCGTGCGCGGTAGCAGGCGCTTGAAGTAGAACTCGCAGGTCGCCAGCTTGCCTTGGGCGTAATCGGCATCACCGCTACCGCTGTCCAACTGCTCTTGTGCCACCAGCGCCATGCGCAGCCACAAGTAGGCAAGGATGATGTAGCCGCTGTACATCAGGTAATCCAGGGCTGCAGCGCCGACTTCATCCGGGTTTTTCATGGCTGCCATGCCTACCTTGACCGTCAGCTCACCCCACTGCTGATTCAACTGGTTGAGCTGAGCCACATGGGCCTTGAGTTGCGGATGTTCGGCGTTGGCCGCGCAAAACTTGTGGACGATTTTGGTAAAGCCGCGCAGCAGCTTGCCCTGGCTGCCGAGCACCTTGCGCCCGAGCAAATCCAGGGCCTGGATGCCGTTGGTCCCTTCATAGATCGGCGCAATCCGGCAATCGCGAACCAGTTGCTCCATGCCCCATTCACGAATGAAGCCATGGCCACCGAACACCTGCATGCCGTGGTTGGTCACCTCCAGCCCGGTTTCGGTCATGAACGCCTTGCAGATCGGCGTAAGGAAGGCCAACAGGTCTTCGGCTTCCTGGCGTTGCCCCTCGTCGCCACTCAGGTGTGCGGTATCGAGCAACTGTGCCGAGAAGTAGGTCAATGCGCGGTTGCCTTCATTGAAGGCTTTCATGGTCAGCAACATGCGCCGCACATCCGGGTGGACGATGATCGGATCAGCGGCTTTTTCGGGTGCCTTGGCGCCGGTCAGCGAGCGCATCTGCAAGCGGTCGTTGGCGTACTTGATCGCACCCTGGAAGCTCGCTTCCCCCAGGCAAAGGCCCTGCATGCCGGTGCCCAGGCGCGCATGGTTCATCATGGTGAACATGCAGTTGAGGCCCTTGTTCGCCTCACCGATCAGGAAACCCCGGGCGCCATCGAAGTTCAGCACACAGGTGGCCGACGCCTTGATGCCCATCTTGTGCTCGATGGAGCCGCAACTCATCGTGTTGCGCTCGCCCGAGTCGGCATGGAACTTGGGCACGATAAACAGCGAGATTCCCTTGGTGCCGGCCGGCGCATCCGGCAGCTTGGCCAGCACCAGGTGGATGATGTTGTCACTCATGTCATGCTCGCCGGCCGAGATGAAAATCTTGCTGCCGGTGACTGCATAACTGCCGTCGGCCTGCGGTACGGCGCGGGTCTTGATCAGGCCAAGGTCGGTGCCGCAATGGGCTTCAGTCAGGCACATGGTGCCGGTCCACTGGCCCGCGGTGAGTTTGCTCAGGTAGGTGTTTTTCTGCTCTTCAGTGCCGTGGGCACGGATCGCCGACATCGCACCGTGGGTCAGGCCAGGGTACATGCCCCAGGACGTATTGCTGGAGGAGATCATCTCCGCGAGCACCAGGCCCAGGGACATTGGCAAGCCCTGCCCGCCGTAGGCCGGGTCAGCCGCCAAACCGTGCCAGCCGCCTTCCACGTACTGCGCGAAGGCTTCCTTGAAGCCCTTGGGCGTGGTCACCACACCGTTGTCGAAATGGCAGCCTTCTTCATCGCCGGAGCGGTTCAACGGCGCCAGGACGTTTTCGCAGAACTTCGCACCTTCCTCGAGGATCGCGCCGACCATGTCCGGGCTGGCATCGCTTGCACCCAGCGCGGCGTAGTGGCCGTGGAAGTCAAAGACGTGATCGATCAGAAAGCGCATGTCGCGCAGGGGAGCTTTATAGTCAGGCATGGCAATGTCTCCGGCAGCAGATGCCTTCAACCTACTGCCGCACGGCCCACCGGACAATCACTGTAGGGCCGCTGAATACACCACCATCACTCAACCGGCAGCGCTGTCCATGCGGACCGCGCCGCGGCGGGCCTGCCCCGCAGCGACCACGCAGTTACGCCCCGCGCCCTTGGCGTTGTACAGCGCCTGGTCGGCGGATTTGAGCACTTCTTCAGGGCTGCGCTGCTCGGCCTGGCGTTCGGCCACACCGATGCTGACGGTCACCGACACGCTGGAAGCGCCATTGCCCACACGACGCTGGCGCCCCTGCTGGTCGTCGTGGGGACGGTCCGGGTTACGCAGTTTGATGTCGTAGTTGGCGATGATTTCGCGGATCTCTTCCAGGTGCGGCAGGCATTCATCCAGGGTCTTGCCGGCGAATACCACGGCAAATTCCTCACCGCCATAGCGGTAGGCCCGGCCGCCGCCGTTGACCTTGGACAACTTGCTGGCCACCAGGCGCAGTACCTGGTCGCCCACGTCGTGGCCATGGGTATCGTTGAAACGCTTGAAGTGATCGACGTCGCCCATGGCCAGCACATAATTGCGCCCCAGGCGCTGCATGCGCTCATTGAGCGCGCGGCGGCCCGGCAACCCGGTCAGCTCGTCACGGAAGGCCATTTGATAAGCCTCGTGGGCCACCCCGGCAGCGATCATCAGCATCACCTGGCTGCACATGATGTTCAGGGTGAACGGCAGGATGAACGTCTGCGGCAACATCCAGAACAACCCCAGCAACCCTACCAGCTGCGCGGCGTGCAGCGGTCTTGGTTGATACCAGTACTGCGCGGCCAGGGTCACAAAACCAATCAGGAACATCGGATAGGACAGCTGGATCAGGCTCATCCAGCGGCCATGCAAGGCGGGCCAGCGAATTTCGGCCAACCAGCTTAATAAGGCATGGGGGAAACTTTGTTCAAGGGCAAGCGCCACGCTGCCTACCGCAAACAGCACCGCGCAGCGTGCGACGAAGTCGCGAAACAGATGGGTTTTTTCTTGCCAGACCGCGTAGATGCCGAACAGCAACGGTAACAACAGGCAACACAGATGGAAGACCACGGCCGCGTCGTCCCGCACGCGACCGTTATCGCGGTAGTAATCGGTCTGGGTATCCAGCAGGAAATAGACCACGTACACCGTGATCATCAGGAACAGCTCTCGCTGGCGCCGGTAGACCGCGCAGTACGAACCGCCCAGCAGCAGCACGAGGGTCGGCAGCACATTGAACAGTGAAGTGAAGAACACATTGAGATCCTTCACATACGCAGCCGAGAGCCCCGCCAGCAGTAAAAGCAGTGAAGGTAAAAAATGACTGAAACGTACAGCAGACGCGCGCGACAAGGGTAAAGCTCCGACCCACAAAAAAGATGGCATAGTGCCTTCACTGATCACAGTTAAGCACATTCAATGTGATGCGTATCACATTGCCATCACTGTAACGGCCGCTCGGAGCAATCCCTGAGTGCGGTACTGTGGTTTTTTATCGCGCAAAAAAAACCGCCGCTCCCGAAGGAGCGGCGGCTTTTGAAGCGAACTGGCCGAGGCTTAGTAGCCCAGGTCGAAGTTCTCTTCTTTCATGTCCATCAGGTTGTTGGCGCCCGACAGCATGGTTGCAACGTGGGTGCGGGTACGCGGCAGGATGCGCTGGAAGTAGAAGCGCGCTGTCTGCAGCTTGGCGGTGTAGAAGCCTTCTTCGGTGGTGCCGGCAGCCAGTTTCTCGGCGGCCAGGCGGGCCATGTCGGCCCAGAAGTAAGCCAGGCAGGCATAACCGGAGTACATCAGGTAATCCACCGAAGCGGCACCGACTTCTTCGCGGTCTTTCATGGCCGCCATGCCGACCTTCATGGTCAACTCGCCCCACTCTTTGTTCAGTGCCGCCAGCGGTGCAACGAATTCCTGTACGGCTTCGTTGCCTTCGTTGGCCTGGCAGAACTTGTGGACGATCTTGGTGAAGCCCTTCAGCGCTTCGCCCTGGGTCATCAGCACTTTACGGCCCAGCAGGTCGAGGGCCTGGATGCCGGTGGTGCCTTCGTACAGCATCGAAATGCGGCTGTCGCGAACGTTCTGCTCCATGCCCCACTCGGCGATGAAGCCGTGGCCGCCGTAGATTTGCACGCCGTGGTTGGCGGCTTCAAAACCGACTTCGGTCATGAACGCCTTGGCAATCGGGGTCATGAAGGCCAGCAGTGCGTCAGCCTGTTTCTTGGCTTCGTCGTCAGTGCCGTACTTGACCACGTCAACCTGCTTGGCGGTGAAGTACACCATCGCGCGGTTGCCTTCGGCGAAGGCTTTCATGGTCAGCAGCATGCGGCGCACGTCAGGGTGCACGATGATCGGGTCGGCTGCCTTGTCTGGCGCTTTCGGGCCAGTCAGGGAGCGCATTTGCAGGCGGTCGCGAGCGTATTTGAGGCCGCCCTGGAAGCCGATTTCAGCGTGGGACAGGCCTTGCAGCGCGGTGCCCAGGCGAGCGGTGTTCATAAAGGTGAACATGCAGTTCAGGCCTTTGTTCGCCGGGCCGATCAGGAAACCGGTGGCCGCGTCGAAGTTCATCACGCAGGTGGCGTTGCCGTGGATACCCATCTTGTGTTCCAGGGAACCACAGGACACCGCGTTGCGTTCGCCAATCGAACCGTCGGCGTTCGGTACGAACTTGGGAACGATGAACAGCGAAATGCCTTTGGTGCCAGCCGGTGCGTCCGGCAGGCGAGCCAGCACGATGTGGACGATGTTGTCGGCCATGTCGTGTTCGCCGGCCGAGATGAAGATCTTGGTACCGGAAACCTTGTAGGAACCATCAGCCTGAGGCTCGGCCTTGGTGCGCAGCATGCCCAGGTCGGTGCCGCAGTGCGGTTCGGTCAGGCACATGGTGCCGGTCCACTCGCCCGACACCAGTTTGGTCAGGTAAGCCTCTTGCTGCTCGGGGGTGCCGTGCTCGGAAATGGTGTTCATCGCGCCATGGGACAGGCCCGGGTACATGCCCCACGACCAGTTGGCTTCGCCGACCATTTCGCTGACCGCCAGGCCCAGGGATTCCGGCAGGCCCTGGCCACCGTGCGCCACGTCGTGGGCCAGGCTTGGCCAGCCGCCTTCAACGAACTGTTTGTAGGCTTCTTTGAAACCGGTAGGGGTCTTAACGCCTGACTCGCTCCAGGTGCAACCTTCGATATCACCCACGCGGTTCAGCGGTGCCAGTACCTGCTCACAGAACTTGGCGCCTTCTTCGAGAATGGCGTCAACCATGTCCGGGGTAGCGTCCTGGCAAGCCGGCAGGCTCTGATAGTGCGCTTCATAGCCAAGCAGTTCGTCACGAACGAAGCGAATATCACGCAAGGGGGCCTTGTAGTCAGGCATAGCGATAAACCTCTGCTGATGTATCTGGGATGAACAACCGCATGGATGTGTTGTGGCGGTCAAACAGTTGTTTGAAACATACGTTTACGACCAATCCTTGTCAAGCGTCGCGCAAACGCCGTTTGTCATGACGCAGGTCAACGTCAGGCACGGCAAGGCCTGCAGCGAAATGCCGCATGACGATTCAGGAGGAAAAAGATTATTGAGCGGTGAAGATCAATGTGGGAGCTGGCTTGCCTGCGATGCGGGCGCCGCGGTGTATCAGGAGGATCGAGGTGACGCTATCGCAGGCAAGCCAGCTCCCACAGAGAAGCCAGCTCGCACGATAAGAGGGGGGGGTTATGCGTAAGTATCGATCAAGGTGCCGAGCATTTCGTCGGAAGCCTTGGCGACTTTGGCGCCCAGTTCAACCTGGAACTTGCCTTGGGCCATCTCGACCATGTTGCTCGCCGAGTTGCTCGCCTGATTGGCGTCTACCGAACGCAAACGATCATTTTGCGCGTCCGAAGGCTGGGAAGTGGCGGCGCTGGCAATCTTGCCGGCGGCCTGGTCGACACGGTTCTGCCCGGTCTGAATCGCGCTCAGTCCCGAGTAAAACGCACTGCTACCAGAGATTTCCATGGCGTGAACCTGCCTATAAGAGAATCGTGAACTGTTATTGAAGCAGACCTACCGGCAAAACGCCCGTCAAAAACACTAATGGCATAATGCCTTCGCGATAGGCAAAACTAGTCAAGCAGGTCCAGTTGCAAGTACGCGGCGACCGCTTCGGCGCTGGGATGCTTGAGCTTGGGCACCCTTCCCAGGCATGGCGCGGGGAGTCGTTCAGCCAGGGTCGCGAGGTTTTCTTCCAGACGAGAGGTCTTGGGGTCGATGATATTGGCCACCCAGCCCGCCAGCGGCAACCCGTCCCGGGCGATGGCTTCTGCGGTCAACAACGCGTGGCTGATACACCCCAGCCGCACACCCACCACCAGGATCACCGGCAGCTTCAGCGCCTGGGCCAGGTCCGACAAATTGTCCTGGTCCGCCAATGGCACACGCCAGCCGCCCGCACCTTCGATCAAGGTGAAGTCCGCCTGCTTGGCGAGAACGTGCTGCATGGGTTTCAACAACGACTGCACCGTCAGCGCCACGCCGGCTTCACGGGCCGCCAGATGCGGCGCGATGGCCGGCTCGAAGGCCACCGGGTTGACCTCGGCATAACTCAACGGCAACGAACACTCGGCCAGCAACGCCAGGGCGTCCGAATTGCGCAGGCCCTTGGGCGTCAGCTGGCACCCAGAGGCTACCGGCTTGCCCGCCGCCGTACTTTTGCCGGCTTGCCGCGCGGCATGCAGCAGGCCGGCAGCGACGGTGGTCTTGCCGACGTCGGTGTCGGTCCCCGTGATGAAGTAAGCGGCATTCATAGAGGTTTCTCCAGGACGGCGTACACCACTTGATAAGTTGCCGGCAGGCCCTGGGCCTGGCGGAACTGCTCGTAGGCTTGCACCAGTGCAACAATCCGCGCCCGGCCCGTCAACCCTCCTGGGCGCCCCGGGTTCAGATTGTGCGCACCCAACGCTTTCAGTTCGTGGGTCAGGCTGCGCACGTCGGGGTAATGCAACACGTGGGGACACTGCTCCAGGCTGCGCACCCGCAAACCACTGGCTGCGCACAGTTGCTCATAAGCACTGAACGGCCGGAAGCGGTTCACATGAACCATGCCATCCGCTGCGCGCCAGCTTTCGCGCAACTCATCCAGCGTACCCACGCAGAGGCTGGCAAACGCCAGCACGCCGCCGGGCTGCAATACGCGCCGCGCTTCGCTGAGCACTGCGGCAAAATCCGAGCACCACTGCACCGCCAAACTGGAGTAAATCAGCCCGCAACTGGCGTCCTGCAACGGCAAGCGCTCGGCATCGCCAGCGATGAAATGTTGTGCACCGCCCAGCGGCCGGGCGTGTTTGAGCATGCCCTCGGCGATATCCAGGGCCAAACCCTGGCTACCCGCAAATGACTGGCCCAGCACACGACTGAAATAGCCCGTGCCACTGCCCAGGTCCAGCCAGCGTTGTGGAGAAAGACCTTCGGGCAAACGCCGCAACAGCTCGCTGCCCACCGCACGCTGCAACTCGGCAACGCTGTCGTAACTGGCGGCTGCGCGGGAAAAGGAGGCCGCTACCTGGCGCTTGTCTGGCAAGCCGCCGGGCAGCACATGGGACAAATCAGTCATCACCGCACTCATGCAAAAAAGCCTGGATGGCCCCCGCCACACCGTGGGGGTCCTCCAGTAGAAAAGCGTGACCGGCCTGTTCAATCAGGCCGATTTCAACGTCAGGCAACAAGGCGAACAACTCACTGGCCACTTCAGCCGGAACCAGCCCGTCCAGCCCGGCAAACAGATGCAACTGCGGCCCTTGAAAGTCGACCAGCGCCTGGCGGGTGTCCAATCGGCCCAACAGCTCCAGACCACTGAGCAAGGTCTGCGCGGAGGTTTTAGGGGCACCCGCCAGCAATAGCCGAGCAAGTGATCGGGGATCGCTGGAACCCCGGGCGCAAAGCAGACTGAAGCGTTTTAACGTCGCAACCGGATCAAGGCGGCAACCGTTAAGAAACGCAATAAAATCCTCTTCGTGCATGCCATGGTCCCAGCGAGACCAGGCCACGAAGCTTGCGTTGCTGGCAAAGGTGAGCAAACCGCAACAATGATCACCGCGCCGGGCGGCCAACTCGGCAGCAAGCATGCCGCCGAGGGACCAACCACCCAGCCAGACGTCTTGGGGCAAGGTCGAATCCAGCTCATCGAGCCACTCTTGAAGGTCGTCCGACTCCACGTCCGGCAACGGTTCGATCTGCACCTGCAAGTGTTCATCCAGCCCCTGCAACGCCGCCGCCAGCGGTTCCAGCGGCGAAACGCCGAGGCCCCAGCCAGGCAGCAGTATCAGTCGATCACGCATGGTCGGGCTCCTGGCCTAACAAGCGGAAACACTCTTCCAATGCGCTTAACAATAGCTGCACCTGGGCTTCACTGTGGGCTGCCGTGAGAGTCACCCGCAGACGGGCACTGCCGGCGGGCACGGTCGGTGGCCGGATCGCGGTCACCATCAGCCCGCGCTCGCGCAGCATCTGCGACAAACGCACCGCGCGGGCACTGTCGCCAATCATGATCGGCTGGATCGGCGTGAAACTGTCCATCAGCTCCAGGCCGATCTGCTCGGCGCCCTGGCGGAACTGGCGAATCAGCCCATTGAGATGCTCACGGCGCCAATGCTCGGTGCGCAGCAATTCCAGGCTTTTCAGCGTGGCACAGGCCAGCGCCGGCGGTTGGCTGGTGGTGTAGATATACGGACGGGCGAACTGGATCAGGCTTTCGATCAGCTCTTCGCTGCCCGCGACAAACGCGCCGGCGGTACCGAAAGCCTTGCCGAGGGTGCCGACCAGCACCGGCACATCTTCCTGGCTCAAGCCAAAATGCTCGACGATCCCACCACCGTTGGCGCCCAAAGGCCCGAAGCCATGGGCGTCATCCACCATCAACCATGCGCCCCTGGCCCGGGTTTCACGGGCCAGTGAGGGCAGATCCGCCAGGTCGCCGTCCATGCTGAACACGCCGTCGGTCACCACCAGCGTATTGCCGGTGGCTTTCTCCAGGCGCTTGGCCAGGCTTTCAGCATCGTTGTGCAGGTAACGATTGAAGCGCGCACCCGAGAGCAAACCGGCATCCAGCAACGAGGCGTGGTTAAGGCGGTCTTCCAGCACCGTATCGCCCTGCCCCACCAGCGCGGTGACGGCGCCAAGGTTAGCCATGTAACCGGTGGTGAACAGCAGCGCCCGCGGGCGACCAGTGAGGTCGGCCAGGGCCTCTTCCAGTTCATGGTGCGGCGTGCTGTGGCCGATCACCAGATGCGAAGCGCCGCCACCCACGCCCCAGCGAGCCGCGCCCGCGCGCCAGGCTTCAATCACTTGCGGGTGATTGGCCAGGCCCAGGTAATCGTTGTTGCAGAACGCCAGCAACGGCTGGCCGTCGACCACCACGTCAGGGCCTTGCGGGCTCTGCAGCAGTGGACGTTGGCGATACAGGTGTTCGGCACGACGAGCCGCAAGACGCGCGGCGAGATCGAAAGACATGAGACCTCGGTAGATCAGGTTGAACGCAGTCAAAAATGTGGGAGCGGGCTTGCTCGCGAAAGCAGTGGATCAGTCAGCTTATGTATTGGCTGACACACCGCCTTCGCGAACAAGCCCGCTCCCACATTTGGATGGCATTCCAAAGTGGACTTATCAAACAGCCGCGTTGTAAAACTGCTCGCTGCTCTTCTGCTCCACCAGCGCCTGCTCGATCGCCGCCTGGTGCACTTCATCGGCGTGCTCTTCACGAGCTTCCGGCAAGATGCCCAGGCGCGAGAACAGTTGCATGTCCTTGTCCGCCTGCGGGTTGGCAGTGGTCAGCAGCTTGTCGCCGTAGAAAATCGAGTTGGCGCCAGCAAAGAATGCCAGGGCCTGCATCTGCTCGTTCATCGCCTCACGCCCGGCCGACAGCCGCACATGGGACTGCGGCATCAGGATGCGCGCCACCGCCAGCATGCGGATGAAGTCGAACGGGTCGATGTCGTCGGCGTTTTCCAGCGGCGTGCCGGCAACTTTCACCAGCATGTTGATCGGCACCGATTCCGGATGTTCCGGCAGGTTGGCCAACTGGATCAGCAGGTTGGCGCGATCGTCCAGGGACTCGCCCATGCCGAGGATGCCGCCGGAGCAGATCTTCATCCCCGAATCACGCACGTACGCCAGGGTTTGCAGGCGCTCGCCGTAGGTGCGGGTGGTGATGATCGAACCGTAGAACTCCGGCGACGTGTCGAGGTTGTGGTTGTAGTAATCGAGGCCGGCCTGGGCCAGGGCTTCGGTCTGGTCCTGGTCGAGACGGCCGAGGGTCATGCAGGTTTCCAGGCCCATGGCTTTCACGCCTTTGACCATCTCCAGCACGTAGGGCATGTCTTTGGCTGACGGATGCTTCCAGGCGGCGCCCATGCAGAAACGGGTCGAACCGATGGCCTTGGCGCGAGCGGCCTCTTCGAGGACCTTCTGCACTTCCATCAGCTTCTCTTTTTCCAGGCCCGTGTTGTAGTGGCCCGACTGCGGACAATATTTGCAATCTTCCGGGCAGGCGCCGGTCTTGATCGACAGCAGCGTGGAAACCTGGACGCGGTTAGCGTCGAAATGCGCGCGGTGCACGGTCTGCGCCTGGAACAACAGGTCGTTGAAGGGCTGTACGAACAGCGCTTTGACTTCGGCTAAAGACCAATCGTGACGCAGGTTGGCAGTGATGCTGGCGCTCATGGGCGATTCCTTGATTATGCTTTGGCAAGCCCTGCGGGAAGTAATACCCACAGGCACGACACGGATGCTCGGCATATTTAAGGAAGATTCATGCACTGTCAACTTGAGAACAAACACGAGGTTTACATCTGGTTAAAAAGCAACCAAACCTGTTTAGTCTGCGATGAAAGCAGCGGAACGGCCGATCCTGTCTGCAGCGCCTGCGAAACCGAGCTGCCTTGGCTGATGGAACATTGCGAGGTGTGCGCACTGCCATTGCCGGCGACTGGCCTGGTGTGCGGCCAGTGCTTGAAGCAACCTGCGGCGTTCAAGCAGGTTGTCGCGCCGTGGACCTACAGCTTCCCCATCGACAGCCTGATCAGCCGTTTCAAGCATCAGGCCCGCTGGCCGCTGGGGCATCTGCTTGCGCACCTGTTGGGACAATTCCTGCAACACCGCTATGAAGATGCCGCGCTGGCTCGCCCCGACTGCCTGCTGCCCGTGCCCCTGGCCCGCAAACGCCTGCGGGAACGGGGGTTCAACCAGGCGGCAATGCTCGCCCGCTGGCTGAGTGAGGACCTGAACATCCCCTGGGATGAGCACCTGCTGTCACGGCCGCGTGAAACCGTGGCGCAGCAAGACCTGGACGCCAGGACCCGCAAGCGCAACCTGCACCAGGCCTTCGCCCTGGCCGACGGCGCGCAAGTCAAAGGCCGGCACTTGGCGCTGATCGACGACGTACTGACTACCGGCGCCACCGCCAGCAGTCTCGCCCGCCTGTTGATGGATGCCGGCGCCCGACAGGTGGATGTGTATTGCCTGGCACGGACGCCCAAGCCCGGCACATGACTTGACTCGCGGGCGCCCTGCCCGCAACGTCAGCCCATTCCATCGAAGCGTGTAACCATGTCCCTGCCAACCCTCTTGAGCCAACACATCGTCCGTCGCCCGCAGCGCATTGCACTGCTGCAACATATTGCCGAACAAGGCTCCATCACCCGCGCCGCAAAGAGCGCGGGGCTGAGCTACAAGGCGGCCTGGGACGCCATCGACGAACTGAACAACCTGGCGCAAAAGCCCCTGGTGGAACGCAGCGTCGGCGGCAAGGGCGGTGGCGGCGCCAGGTTGACGGCCGAGGGTGAGCGGGTATTACGCCTTTACCAACGCCTGCAGGTACTGCAAGCCCAGGTGCTGGATTCCGCCGAAGACGCCAGCGACTTCAACCTGCTGGGCCGCCTGATGCTGCGCACCAGCGCACGTAACCAGTTGCACGGCCGGGTGATCGCCATCGACAGCCACGGCCGCAATGACCTGATTCGCCTGGAGCTGGCAGCCGGGCTGCGCCTGGATGCGCAGATCACCCACGACAGTACCTTGCGCCTGGAGCTGGAGATCGGCACCGAAGTCGTCGCCCTGATCAAGGCCGGCTGGCTTGAAGTACTGGCCGTCACGCAGGCAGCAACACCTGGACACAATTGCCTGGAAGGAAAAATCGACGCCATTCTCGATGCCGAAGACGGCCCCAGCGAGGTGCGGATCACCTTGCCCAACGGCCAGGTTCTCTGCGCCCTGGCCCGGCCCGACGCGCTTGCGCAGATCCATGCCGCCGAAGGCCTGCAGGTGAAGGTGCAGTTCTCCCCCAGCAACGTGCTGCTGGGCACTCCGGTGTAGCGCTTCAAACTGCAACAATTTCGTCACGACTGCTCCCTAAGGTGGCTGCAAAAACCCGCAGGGAGCCTGAAATGAGCCTATTAGAAGAAAACCAAGCCACCGACCTGGAACAGATGGTCGGCCTCAGCCGCCGGCGTTTTATCGGCGCCGGCGCCCTGTGCGGTGCCGCGATGTTCCTCGGCGGCAACCTGCTGACCCGCAGCGCCCTGGCGGTCAACGCCGCGTCGAACAGCCCGCTTCTGGGCTTCGCCAGCATCGCCTCGGCCACCAGCGACACCATCACCCTGCCGCCCGGCTACAGCGCCTCGGTACTGATCAGCTGGGGCCAGCCGCTGCACAAGAACGCGCCGGCCTTCGACCCCAGCGGCAACGGCACGGCCAAGGCCCAGGAACAGCAGTTCGGCGACAACAACGACGGCATGAGCCTGTTCGCCTTCCCCGGTGACGACAACCGCGCGCTGATGGCGATCAACAACGAATACACCAACTACCGCTACCTCTACGCCCACGGCGGCGCGCCGCAATCGGCCGAAGACGTGCGCAAGGCGTTGGCCAGCGAAGGCGTGTCGGTGATCGAAGTACGGCGCAAAGGCGACACCTGGCAGTTCGTCCAGGACTCGCGCTACAACCGGCGCATCCACGGCAACTCGCCGATCCGGCTCGGCGGCCCTGCGGCGGGCCATGCCTGGCTGAAAACCAGCGCCGACAAAACCGGCAAAAAAGTCCTCGGCACCTTCCAGAACTGCGCCAACGGCAAGACCCCATGGGGCACGTATCTCACCTGCGAAGAGAACTTCACCGACTGCTTCGGCAGCAGCAACCCGCAACAAACCTTCGACGCCGGGCAGAAACGCTATGGCGTGGTGGCCGCCAGCAAAGACATCAACTGGCACCCCCACGACCCGCGCTTCGACATGGCCAAGAATCCCAACGAACTCAACCGCCATGGCTGGGTAGTGGAAATCGACCCGTTCGACCCGCAATCCACACCGGTCAAACGCACCGCCCTCGGCCGCTTCAAGCACGAAAACGCTGCCCTGGCGGAAACGCGCGACGGCCGCGCCGTGGTGTACATGGGCGACGACGAGCGCGGCGAGTTCATCTACAAGTTCATCAGCCGCGACAAGATCAATCACAAGAACCCCAAGGCCAACAAGGACCTGCTGGACCACGGCACCTTGTATGTGGCGATTTTCGACGCGGGCGACGGCAATGCCGACCATCCCAAGGGCCAGGGCCAATGGGTCGAACTGACCTACGGCAAGAACGGCATCGACGCCAACAGCGGTTTTGCCAGCCAGGCCGAAGTGCTGATCCACGCGCGCCTGGCCGCCAGCGTGGTGAAAGCCACCCGCATGGACCGCCCGGAATGGATCGTGGTCAGCCCCACCGACGGCCAGGTGTATTGCACCCTGACCAACAACGCCAAGCGCGGCGAAGACGGCCAGCCGGTGGGCGGCCCGAACCCGCGGGAGAAAAACGTCTACGGGCAGATCCTGCGCTGGAAGGCCAATGCCAACGACCATGGCGCGCCGGACTTCAGCTGGGATTTGTTCGTGGTGGCCGGCAACCCGGCGGTGCATGCCGGCACGCCAAAGGGCGGCTCATCCAACATCAACCCGCAGAACATGTTCAACAGCCCGGACGGCCTGGGCTTCGACAAGGCCGGGCGGTTGTGGATCCTCACCGATGGCGACTACAGCAACGGCGGCGACTTTGCCGGGATGGGCAATAACCAGATGCTGTGTGCCGACCCGTCGACCGGTGAAATTCGGCGGTTCATGGTGGGGCCGGTGGCCTGTGAAGTGACCGGGATCAGCTTCTCGCCGGACCAGAAAACCCTGTTTGTGGGGATTCAGCATCCGGGGGAAACCGGTGGGTCGACCTGGCCGGAGCATCTGCCAAATGGCAAGCCACGGTCTTCGGTGATGGCGATTCGTCGGGATGATGGCGGGATCGTCGGCGCCTGATAAGGCCTCTTCGCGAGCAAGCCCGCTCCCACACTTGACCGCATTCCAAAGCCAGGACTCGGTTTAATGTGGGAGCGGCGGTGCGACGATTCGACTTGCTCGCGAAGGCGTCAGAACAGTCACCACCTATCTCGACCCCGGTGCGTTACCATACCCGGCCGGACGCGGCGCCCTGCTGCGCGCAGGAGTTCGCATGGCACACCCGTTTGAAACACTGACCCCTGACCTGGTGCTCGACGCAGTCGAAAGCATCGGTTTCCTCAGCGACGCCCGCATCCTCGCGCTCAACAGCTACGAAAACCGTGTCTACCAGGTCGGCATCGAAGACTCCGAGCCCTTGATCGCCAAGTTCTATCGGCCGCAACGCTGGACCAACGAAGCGATCCTCGAAGAACACAGCTTCACCTTCGAACTGGCCGAGTGCGAAGTGCCGGTGGTGGCGCCGATGATTCACAACGGTGAAAGCCTGTTCGAGCACGCGGGTTTTCGCTTCACCCTGTTCCCGCGCCGTGGCGGACGCGCACCGGAGCCGGGCAACCTCGACCAGTTGTATCGCCTCGGCCAATTGCTCGGCCGCCTGCATGCGGTCGGTTCCACCCGCCCCTTCGAACACCGCGAAGCCCTGGGCGTGAAGAACTTCGGTCACGACTCCCTGAACACCCTGCTGGAGGGCAATTTCATTCCTCGCAGCCTGCTGCCAGCCTACGAGTCCGTGGCCCGCGACCTGCTCAAGCGTGTGGAGGAGGTCTATAAGGCCACGCCCCACAAGAACATCCGCATGCACGGCGATTGCCACCCCGGCAACATGATGTGCCGCGACGAGATGTTCCATATCGTCGACCTCGATGACTGCCGCATGGGCCCCGCCGTTCAGGACCTGTGGATGATGCTCGCCGGTGATCGTCAGGAATGCCTGGGGCAACTGTCGGAATTGATGGACGGCTACCAGGAATTCCACGACTTCGACCCGCGCGAACTGGCCCTGATCGAACCCCTGCGTGCCCTGCGCCTGATGCACTACAGCGCCTGGCTTGCACGGCGCTGGGACGACCCGGCGTTCCCCCACAGCTTTCCCTGGTTTGGCAGCGAACGTTACTGGGGCGACCAGGTGCTGGCGTTGCGTGAACAGTTGTCGGCGCTCAACGAAGAACCGTTGAAGCTGTTCTGATCCCTGCCGTCTGGGCCCTGACCTTGGGCCCTACACTTTCAACACACATCCGCTGACAAATATCCTTACAATCGCGGCTTTGTTAGCTGCCTAAGCAAGGATTCTGCATGCAAGCCGCCAACCCCCGTCGCGGGTACATATTGGGCCTGAGCGCCTACGTCATCTGGGGCCTGTTCCCGATCTACTTCAAGGCCATCGCCAGCGTTCCCGCCGCAGAAATCATCGTCAACCGCGTGCTGTGGTCGGCGCTGTTCGGCAGTCTGCTGCTGATAGTCTGGAAACACCCGGGCTGGCTCCGAGAACTGCGGGACAACCCCAGGCGCCTGGCGATCCTGGCCCTGAGCGGCACGTTGATCGCGGCCAACTGGCTGACCTATGTGTGGTCGGTGAACAGTGGCCGCATGCTGGAGGCCAGCCTGGGTTACTACATCAACCCGCTGGTGAACGTGCTGCTGGGCATGGTGATCCTCGGCGAGCGCCTGCGCCGCCTGCAATGGGTGGCCGTGGGCCTGGCAGCGGTAGGTGTGGCGCAACAGGTATGGCAAGTCGGCAGCCTGCCGTGGGTATCCCTGGTCCTGGCGGCGACCTTTGGTTTCTACGGGTTGATCCGCAAGCAGGCGCCGGTCAAGGCATTGCCCGGGCTGGTGGTGGAAACCTGGATGCTGGTGCCGATTGCCATCGCATGGTTGCTGTTCAACCCCTCGGCCCACAGCGCACAGATGGAATTCTGGAGCACCTCCGAAGCGTGGTGGCTGGTGGCCGCAGGTCCGGTGACGCTGATCCCGCTGGTGTGTTTCAACGCCGCCGCACGGCATTTGCCCTACACCGCCCTGGGCTTCCTGCAATACGTGGCGCCCACCCTGGTGCTGCTGGAAGCCGTGCTGTTATTCAACGAACACCTGGCACCCGCCACGCTGATCGCCTTCTGCTTTATCTGGGCCGGCCTGGTGGTTTACAGCATCGACGCCTGGATGACTGTGCGGAAAAACTGATCAAATAACGTACAAAACTCTGCAAGCCACGGCCGGTGTGGCTTGCAGGCATTCACCCCAAGGTTATCCACAGCCTGGTCCCCGGCGTTTGTGCACAAGCCCTTGAAACTGTTCGTTTTTTAGCCAGCTGGCGAAGAGCCACGGCCCGCCTGGGCCGGACGCGGGTCTCTACAGGTTATCCACAGGCCCATGCAAGATTTCCATGCATAACCTTGTGGGCAACTATTCCTCGCTGCGTAGTTCCAGTTCCACCATCAAGTCGTCGGCCAGGGTTTCCAGCGCCGCCTGCAAGGTTTCCAGCGGCAGCGTCAACGGCACCGCCAGCAAGGCTTCGGCGTGGAACAGCAGGTCGCTGCTCATGGGCGCCGGGCGCACGTCGGTGATCAAGCGCTCCAGGTTGACACCCTGCTTGCTGAGCAGCGCGGTGATGTCGCGAACAATCCCCGGCCGGTCGTTACCGACCAGTTCCATCGCGATGGGTTGCGACTCGCTGGGGGCGAGCGAACTGCTTTCGCCCAGCAGCACGCGAATGCCGTGGGTGGACAAGTCTTCCAGCGCGCCAATCAAGTCCAGCCGATTTTCCGCCGGCACGCTCACCCGCAAAATCCCGGCAAACTGCCCGGCCATGTGCGCCATGCGGCTTTCCAGCCAGTTGCCGCCATGGGCGGCGATGCATTGGGCGATGCGTTCGACCACACCGGGTTTGTCCGGGGCGATGACAGTCAGTACGAGATGGTCCATGGTGTCGTCCTCTTCTTATGAAAATCAGGTAGGAACCAGGCGTTCCCCTCGTACCTACCAAGGTGGACTCAGGTAGCCACGAAAACAAATCGTGTACCATTTTTATATTTATATGGAACAATCCAATAGTTTTTTGAGAACATCCCGTACCCCACTGTGACCGTACGACCAAAGTGGGTCGCTAAACGACGTATTTAGTCTAATTTTCACAACCGCAACTCATCATGTAGTATGCCCAATCGCGCACTACATAACGTTAGGTCGATGTCTGCCAAGGCAACCACGCACCGCGACGCAGCCCGCCCAGCCGCCTTCTACGGCATGTACTGGTGCAGCGTGTTCACGGTTTACATGGCCAGAGGCTTCATTGGTAAATTGAAAAGCTGAAAAGCGCATAAGCTCCGCAGAGTGAGGCAAGCAATGACTGAACACGTTCAAGTCGGTGGCCTGCAGGTCGCCAAAGTCCTGTTCGACTTCGTGAACAACGAAGCCATTCCTGGTACCGGCATTACCGCCGACCAGTTCTGGGCCGGTGCCGACAAGGTCATCCACGACCTGGCGCCGAAGAACAAAGCCCTACTCGCCAAACGCGACGATTTTCAAGTGCGGATCGACACATGGCACCAGGCACACGCCGGCCAGGCCCACGACGCGGTGGCCTACAAAGCCTTCCTTCAAGATATCGGATACCTGCTGCCAGAAGCCGCGGATTTCCAGGCCTCGACCCAAAACGTCGACGAAGAAATTGCCCACATGGCCGGCCCGCAGCTGGTAGTGCCGGTGATGAACGCCCGTTTCGCCCTCAACGCTTCGAATGCGCGCTGGGGTTCGCTGTATGACGCGCTCTATGGCACCGATGCCATCAGCGAAGCCGACGGCGCCGAGAAAGGCAAAGGCTACAACAAGGTGCGTGGCGACAAGGTCATCGCCTTCGCCCGCGCCTTCCTCGACGAAGCCGCACCACTGGCTGCCGGCAGCCACGTGGATTCCACCGGCTACAAGATCGTCGACGGCAAGCTCGTGGTCAGCCTCAAGGGCGGCAGCAACAGCGGCCTGCGCAGCGATGCCCAGTTGATCGGCTACCAGGGCGACGCAGCCAAGCCGACCGCCATCCTGCTGAAGCACAACGGCCTGCACTTCGAAATCCAGGTCGACGCCAGCACCCCGGTCGGCCAGACCGACGCCGCCGGCGTGAAAGACGTGCTGATGGAAGCCGCCCTGACCACCATCATGGACTGCGAAGACTCCGTCGCCGCCGTCGATGCCGATGACAAGGTGGTGATCTACCGCAACTGGCTCGGCCTGATGAAGGGCGACCTGTCGGAAGAAGTCGCCAAGGGTGGCAAGACCTTTACCCGCACCATGAACGCCGACCGCGTCTACACCGGTGCCGACGGCAAGGAAGTGACCCTGCACGGTCGTTCGCTGCTGTTCGTGCGTAACGTTGGCCACTTGATGACCATCGACGCGATCCTCGACAAGGATGGCAACGAAGTGCCGGAAGGCATTCTCGACGGCCTGCTCACCAGCCTGTCGGCGATCCACAGCCTTAACGGCAACACCCGCCGCAAGAACAGCCGCACCGGTTCGGTCTACATCGTTAAACCGAAAATGCACGGCCCCGAAGAAGCTGCGTTCACCAACGAGCTGTTCGGTCGCATCGAAGACGTGCTGAAGCTGCCGCGCAACACCCTCAAAGTCGGGATCATGGACGAGGAGCGCCGTACCACGGTCAACCTCAAGGCCTGCATCAAGGCCGCCAGCGAGCGCGTGGTGTTTATCAACACCGGCTTCCTCGACCGTACCGGCGACGAGATCCACACCTCCATGGAAGCCGGCGCGATGGTGCGCAAGGCCGCCATGAAGGCCGAGAAGTGGATCGGCGCCTACGAAAACTGGAACGTGGATATCGGCTTGAGCACCGGCCTGCAAGGCCGCGCACAAATCGGTAAAGGCATGTGGGCGATGCCCGACCTGATGGCCGCCATGCTGGAGCAGAAGATTGCTCACCCGCTGGCCGGCGCCAACACGGCGTGGGTTCCTTCGCCGACGGCGGCTGCGCTGCATGCGCTGCACTACCACAAGGTTGACGTGTTCGCCCGCCAGGCCGAACTGGCCAAGCGCGAACGTGCTTCGGTAGACGATATCCTGACCATTCCCCTGGCCCAGAATACCGATTGGTCCGAGGAAGAAATCCGCAACGAGCTGGACAACAACGCCCAGGGCATCCTCGGTTACGTGGTGCGCTGGATCGACCAGGGCGTGGGTTGCTCGAAAGTCCCGGACATCAACGACGTCGGCCTGATGGAAGACCGCGCCACCCTGCGTATCTCCAGCCAGCACATTGCCAACTGGTTGCGCCACGGCATCGTCAATGAAGCCCAGGTGATGGAAAGCCTCAAGCGCATGGCGCCGGTGGTGGACCGTCAGAACGCCGGGGATGCGCTGTATCGTCCGCTGGCTCCGGATTTCGACAGCAACATCGCGTTCCAGGCAGCGGTGGAGTTGGTGATTGAAGGGACCAAGCAGCCGAACGGTTACACCGAGCCGGTGTTGCACCGTCGGCGTCGGGAGTTCAAGGCTAAAAACGGCCTGTAAATAAATAAGCCCTGGTCGAGAGATCAGGGCTTTTTTGCAGCAGTTTAAGAAGAACTGAGTTTATAACCGCCATTGAGAACGACCGTATTACCATCCGACTCGAACCGCACATTCAAAAAGTTACCCTTGTGCGTGAAAGCGGTACCGGTCGGGGGGCGTTCAACTTCAAGAAAGATCGTCCCTTCAGTGGGTCCGAAATAATCCTTACCGTCCGGCGCCCGGTAAGTCACGCGCCTGCCCCTTGCCTCGAATTCATGAAGGCCGTTCGGCACATCGTGCCCATAATCCAGGTCAATACGCTCTTGACCATCCCCAAGCACCGCTGTCCATGACAGGAACCCGAGGACTTCCTTGGTGCTGAAAAACCGAAACTTGCCGGGAGCAAGCACAAGAACAAAAGCATCCCCGGATAGTGCCCTCACCCTTGCGTCCTGCAAGGCCTCATCTTCAACTCGAAAAAGTTTGGTGCTCATAGCGAACTCCTGTTCATGGCTTTATGAGGCGCTGATCGACGATCAGCACACCCCAAACCAGTAAACAGACGCTCTCAAGCTATTCCTACTGTCAGAATTGACAGTTCTTCGCGAAATCAGACCAATGGCACCGTCTAGGACGCCATCCCCAACTCCCGCTTCACCATTTTCGCCAGCTTCACGCTATCAATCGGCTTGAGCAAAAAGTCCACCACGCTCAAATGCATCGCATCAATCACATCCGGCGCTTCGGCGTCACCCGACATGATGATGATCGGCAGCGCCGCCCGGGTGGATTCGCGCACCTGGCGAATCAATTGCAGCCCGTTGCTCGGCGTCATGCGCAGGTCGGTGATCAGCAAGCCGATGGAGCTGCTGGAACTCAACAAGTCCCATGCAGCCTCGCCGCTGTCGGCGGTCATGCAACGAATGCCGTCCAGGCCAAGAATTTCTGCCAACAGTTCGCGCGCGTCCTTGTCGTCATCCACGATCAAAACCCGTTGTGGCGGCAAATCCGGCTCCTGCATAACAGCACTCAGGGCCTCGCGCTCGGCATCACTCAAAATATCGTGGTCGGACATACGTTTCTCGGCAGTTCTATTCAATCTCCCAGCACAGAAGTCAGACATCGCCGGAAGGGCGAACAATGTGCACTTCGTCGGAAAGTTTTCCTAGTGGGCGTTCTACGGGGTTTGGACGATATTCATGTAAGGTTTTTCCCTAGTCGTGGAAGGCATAACGCTACCTAGACTTACGTCCAATGGGCACCCGCAGCGCAGGAGTCGACCATGGGGCACGATAACGACAAAAAAACTGCGGTCATAGGTATGAGTAAAGCTGATGCTTTCACACAAGCGGGGAAAACCGCTGTGTTGCAGAACATCCACGGCACCCTGCAATTCCTGCAACGCTTCCCGCCGTTCAACCAAATGGAAAACGCCCACCTGGGATTTCTGGTAGAGCAGTGTCAATTGCGCTTCTATGGCCCCGGCGAGAGCATCCTCAAGCCCTCGGGCGGGCCGGTGGAACACTTCTATATCGTCAAGCAGGGGCGCGTAGTCGGCGAGCGGCCGGACTCGACAGAAACCACCTTTGAAATCACCACCGGTGAGTGTTTTCCGCTGGCGGCGCTGCTGGGGGAGCGGGCCACCCGTACCGAGCACAAAGCCGCCGAAGACACCTTCTGCCTGCAACTGAACAAGCCGGCCTTTATCAAGCTGTTCGCCCTTTCCAGCGCGTTTCGCGACTTTGCCTTGCGCGGCGTGAGCAGCTTGCTGGACCAGGTCAACCAGCAAGTCCAGCAAAAGGCCGTGGAAACCCTCGGCACCCAATATTCGCTGAACACCCGCCTGGGCGAATTGGCCATGCGTCACCCGGTCACCTGCAGCCCGCTGACGCCGCTGCGTGAAGCGGTCACGCAAATGCACGAGCAGCAAGTGGGCAGCATTGTGATCGTCGATGAACACAAGGCGCCCCTGGGGATTTTCACCCTGCGGGACCTGCGCCAGGTGGTGGCCGACGGCACCAGTGATTTCAACCAGGGCATCGAGCGCCATATGACCCAGGCGCCGTTTTTCCTCACGCCGGACCACAGCGCCTTCGACGCGGCGATTGCGATGACCGAGCGGCATATCGCCCACGTGTGCCTGGTCAAGGATCAGCGCCTGTGTGGCGTGGTGTCCGAGCGTGACCTGTTTTCCCTGCAGCGGGTTGACCTGGTGCACCTGGCGCGCACCATCCGCAATGCACCCAGGGTCGAAAACCTGGTGGCGATTCGTGGCGAAATAGGCCAGTTGGTGGAGCGCATGCTCGCCCACGGCGCGTCGTCTACGCAGATCACCCACATCATCACCTTGCTCAACGATCACACGGTGTGCCGTGTCATCGAGTTGACCCTGGCCGACAAGGGCGACCCGGGCGTGCCATTCAGCTGGCTGTGTTTCGGCAGCGAGGGCCGCCGCGAGCAGACGCTGTATACCGACCAGGACAACGGCATCCTGTTCGAAGCCCGGGACGCCGCCGAAGCCGCCGAGATTCGCGGGCGCCTGCTGCCGCTGGCACAACAGATCAACCAGAGCCTGGCGCTGTGCGGCTTCAGCCTGTGCAAGGGCAATATCATGGCCGGTAACCCGGAGCTGTGCCTGTCCCGGGCGGAATGGGCGCGGCGCTTTGCCGGGTTTATCCGTGAGGCGACGCCGGAGAATCTGCTGGGTTCGAGCATCTATTTTGATTTGCGGGTGGTGTGGGGCGATGAGCAAGGGTGCGAGCAATTGCGCCAGGGCATTCTCGACCAGGTGGCAGACAACCGTTTGTTCCAGCGCATGCTGGCCGAGAACGCGTTGCGCCAGCGCCCGCCGGTAGGGCGCTTCCGGGATTTTGTGTTGACGCGCAAAGGCGCCGACAAGGCAACCCTCGACCTCAAGGTGCAAGGCCTCACGCCATTTGTCGACGGTGCCCGTCTGCTGGCATTGGCCAACGGCATCAGCGCCATCAACACCCTGGAGCGCTTGCGCCAACTGGTGGCCAGGGAAGTCATCGAACGCCTTGATGGCGCCGCCTATGAAGAGGCCTATCACTTCATCCAGCAAACCCGCATGCAACAACACCAACTGCAAACCCGCGAGAACCTGCCCTACTCCAACCGCGTCGATCCCGACAGCCTCAACCACCTCGACCGGCGCATCCTGCGCGAATCCCTGCGCCAGGCCCAACGCCTGCAAGGCAGCCTGACGTTGCGGTATCAGCTGTGAACTGGTTTGGCTGGTTGCGCAAACCCAAACCTGGCCTGGATGCGGCGCAACAACGGCGCGTCGAACAATTGCCCACACCTGGGGAGCTGGGGGACGGATCGCTGCGGGCCCAGCGCTGGGTGGTGGTGGACCTGGAAACCAGCGGCCTGAACCTCAATCGTGACCAGGTGCTTTCGATTGGCGCCGTGGTGATCGAGGACGGCGCAGTGGACTTCTCGCAATTATTCGAGCGCACCCTGCACCGGGCCGAGACCAAGCTCAGCCCCAGCGTGCTGATCCATGGCCTGGGGCCCAGCGCCATTGCAGCGGGCAGTGACCCGGCAGAAGCGCTGATGGACTTCATGGAGTTTGTCGGCGACAGCCCGCTGCTGGCGTTTCATGCGCCCTTCGATCAACACATGCTGTGCCGGGCACTCAAGGACAGCCTGGGCTATCACTTGAACCACCCGTTCCTGGACGTGGCCGACATCGCCCCGCTGCTGTGCCCCGACGCCAACATCCGCGAAGCCGGGCTGGATGACTGGATCACGCATTTCAAGCTGCAAGTGGGCGAGCGTCACCATGCCAGTGCGGATGCGCTGGCAACGGCGGAACTGATGCTGATTTTGTTCAGCCGCGCACGGCAGCAGCAGATCGACAGCCCGCACGCGTTACAACAGCGCCTGGGCCAATGGAAACGCCGCAAGCAAGCGCCCTCATTCTAATGGTGGCGAGGGAGCTTGCTCCCGCTGGGGTGCGAAGCGCCCCCAAATCAGCCAACCCATTTCCAACTGAATAAATGCACTGCCTGGATTACGACTGCTGCGCAGCCGAGCGGGAGCAAGCTCCCTCGCCACAGTAAGCGGCATCATCATGATAGATAGCATTACGCCGCCGCCCGACCAACGCCAATTGCACCCGCCTTACACCTCTGCCACAATCGCGAATAATTCTCGTTAGTTTAAACTTTCCGATCGGTGTCGCCTTGTCGTCAATCCAAAGTCCCCACAGTGAGCTTGTTGGCGCGTTGTACCGCGATCATCGCAGCTGGCTGTTGGCGTGGCTGCGACGCAACGTGGCCTGCCCCAGCCGCGCCGAAGACCTCAGCCAGGACACCTTCATGCGCCTGCTGGGCCGTGAAGAACTGCGTGAACCCCGCGAGCCGCGGGCGTTCCTGGTGGCCATCGCCAAGGGCCTGCTGTTCGATTATTTCCGCCGCGCCGCGCTGGAACAGGCTTACCTCACCGAACTGATGCTGATCCCGGAAAGCGAGCACCCGTCCCCGGAAGAACAGCAACTGATCCTCGAAGACCTCAAGGCCATCGACCGCCTGCTGGGCAAACTCTCGAGCAAGGCCCGCGCGGCCTTCCTCTATAACCGCCTCGACGGCATGGGCCACGCCGAAATCGCCCAGCGCCTGGGGGTTTCCGTGCCCCGGGTGCGGCAATACCTGGCCCAGGGTATCCGCCAGTGCTACATCGCCCTGTATGGCGAGCCGCTGTGAGCCCGGTCAGTTCCAAGCCGGTGTCGGCGCGGGTGCTCGACGCGGCCATTGCCTGGCAACTGTCCCTCGACTCGGGCGACGGCAGTGCCGTGGAGCAGGAAGAATTCGCCAAGTGGCTGGCCAGCAACGAAGAACACGCCCGCGCCTGGCGCCAGTTGGGCATGCTCGATCAGCGTTTCAGTGTGGCCTCGGGCCCGGCCCGTGCGGCATTGCTGCAGTCACGCGAAGGCATTCGCCGCCGCGTGCGCAAGCTCGGCAGCGGCCTGGCCAGTGTGGTGCTGGTGTGCGGCCTGGCATTGTTCGTCGGCCAGCGCTACGTGCCGCTCAACTATTGGCTGGCCGACCAGCGCACCGCCACCGGTGAACAGCGCACCCTGAAGCTGGCGGATGGCACCGTGATCAACCTCAACACCCACAGCGCCATTGACGTGCGCTTTGACGAGAAACGTCGGCTGATCGTATTGCAGGAAGGCGAGATCCTTGTCGAAACCGGCCACAACGACGCCCGCCCGTTTTTTGTCGAAACCCGCGAAGGCAGCCTGCGCGCCCTGGGCACACGGTTTATCGTCAAGCGCGAGGAAGATGGCACCCGCCTCAGCGTGTTGCAGTCTGCCGTCGGCGCACAGCCTGAAGCGCTGCATCAAGAGCAGATCTTCAAGGAAGGCCAGCAAGTGCTGATGCGCCGCGACAGCCTCGGCCCGATGCTTGCCGTCAGCCCCGGCACCGACGCCTGGACGCGCGGCATGCTGGTGGTGGACAACGCGCGGCTCGGCGATGTGGTTGCCGAGCTGAGCCGCTACCGCACCGGTTACCTGGGTGTGGATAAACAGGTGGCCGACCTGCGGATCACCGGCAGCTTCCCGCTGCACGACACCAACCTGGCACTGAACGCGCTGCTGCCGACCTTGCCGGTGCAGATTCAACAACACACGCCGTGGTGGGTGACGGTGGCGCCCAAGCCGTAGGCTCCTGTGGTGCATAGGCCATTGTCATCGCAGGCAAGCCAGCTCCCACAGGTGGAATGCGTTCCCCTGTGGGAGCTGGCTTGCCTGCGATGAGTCCCTCAAAAACAGCACTCACCCACTAATAGAAATTATTTTCATCGAGCCCTATCACTTTTTGCATCTCGCTCGGCACATAGGCAATTGAGAAATGTTTCCATTCAGGAGCCGCCCTATGTCCCGCACGCTAGACACCTTGTTGCGCCCCAGCCTGTTGGCCGTGGCCATTGCCCTCAGCGCCCCGCTGGCCAGCACCCAGTTGCTCGCCGCCGAACAAGCGTCCAGTGTGCGCGCCTACAATCTGCCGGCAGCGTCGCTGGCCACCACCCTGAACCAGATCGCCAGCCAGGCCGGTTTGGCGCTGACGCTGAACCCGGGGTTGGCAGCGGGCAAGACTTCCGCGCCGGTAAAAGGGCAATTCGATGCACAAGGCGCATTGCGTGAAGCGTTGCGCGGGACCGGGCTGCAACTGGAGCAAAGCAGTGCAGGCACGTTCAGCCTGGTAGCGATCCCGGATGGGGTCGTGGCATTGCCGGAGACCAGCATTACCGGCCAGGCCGACGCGGAAAGCGCATGGGGGCCGGTTGACGGTTACCTGGCGACCCGCACCGCTGCCGGCACCAAGACCGATACCGCACTGGTCGAAGCCCCGCGTTCGATTTCCGTCGCCACTCGCCAGCAAATGCAGGACCGCAACGTCCAGAACCTGGATGACGCCGTCAAATACATGCCCGGTATCGTGTCCGCCAGCTACGGCAGTGACACCCGCTACGACTGGATGCGTGTACGCGGCTTCGAACCCACCCAGTTCCTCGACGGCCTGCCGCTGCCACGCGGCGTGTATGCCAACCCGAAAGCCGAAACCTGGAACCTCGACCGCCTTGCGCTGCTGCGTGGGCCGGCCTCGTCGGTCTACGGCCAGACGCCACCGGGTGGCCTGCTGGATATGGTCAGCCGCCGCCCCAGCGCTGAATCGAGCAATGCCATCCAGGTGCAGTACGGCAGCGACAACTACCGCCAGATCAACTTCGCCAGCACCGGCAAGATCGATGATGAAGGCCAGTTTCTCTACGGCCTCAGCGGTGTGGTGCGCGACGCCGGCACCCAGGTCGATCACATCGACAACAAGCGCTACAACATCGCCCCCAGCCTGACCTGGAATATTGATACCGACACCAAGCTGACGTTCCTGTCGCAGTTCACCCGCGACGATACCGGTGCTACCAGTCAGTTCCTGCCCATTGTCGGCACCAAGATCAAATCGCCGTTGGGGGACATCTCTCATCACAAGAACCTCGGCGACCCGGACTACGAGTACTACGACCGCACCTACTACGCGCTGGGCTACGCCTTCGAGCATCGCTTCAACGATACCTGGCAGTTCAAGCAGAACCTGCGTTACACCAAGTCGGAGCTGGCTTTCCAGCAACTGACCGTGGGTTCCTACGGTTACTCGACCATTGATGCCGAGGGCAATACCAGCCGCTCGTCGACCAACGTGGACGAAAACATCGGCCAGTTCGCCGTCGACAACAATTTCCAGGCTGACTTCGCCACCGGTGATATCACCCACACGCTGTTGCTCGGCCTGGATCACCAGCGCACCGACACCTCGTACCTGTCGATCTTCGGTGACGGCGGCACAGTCAACCTCTACAACCCCGTCAACACCAAGCCGGTGGTGCGTCCGGCGCGCTCCACCGCTTATTACGACTACAACCAGAAAACCATCCAGACTGGCCTTTACGCCCAGGACCAGATGGCCCTGGACAAGTGGCGCCTGACCCTCGGCGGGCGTGAAGACTGGGTGCACCAAGGCACCACCTACTTCAACAAAAACGATGCAACCAATACCGACCGCAGCAAGAACTTCAGTGGCAACGCCGCGCTGAGCTATGTGTTCGATTCGGGCTTCGTTCCGTACCTCTCCTACGCCGAATCGTTCCAGCCAGCGAGTAACGCCAGCGTCTCGCCAACCGAGTCGTACAAACCCACCGAGGGCAAGCAATGGGAGCTGGGGGTCAAGTACCAGCCACCCGGCTCAAATACCCTGCTGAGCGCTGCGGTCTATGACCTGACCCAAAAGAACGTGCTGGTTACCAGCTTCGGTGCCGGTGGCCAGTCGATCACCGACCAGACCGGCGAAGTGAAGGTCAAGGGCCTGGAATTGGAAGCCGTCTCTGACGTGACCGAGAACCTTAAGGTCATCGCGGCATACACCCTGGCCAAATCCGAAGTGCAAAAAGGCCAATACAAAGGCAACCGCCTGCAACTGATGCCAAACCAGCAAGCCTCACTGTGGACCGACTACACCTGGCACGCCGGTGTGCTCGACGGTTTCGGCATTGGCGCGGGTGCCCGCTACACCGGCAATACCTATGGCGACCAGGGCAACACCTGGCTGGGCAAGGCCAATGCCTACACCGTGTTCGATGCCTCCGTGCATTACGACCTCGGCCGCCTGGACAATAGCCTCAAGGGGGCTTCGGTGAAACTGAATGCCACCAACCTGTTCGACAAGGACTACATTTCCACCTGCGATGCTTCCTACTGCTACTACGGCGACCAACGCAGCGTCGTCGCCAGTGCCACCTACCAGTGGTAATCGGCTGAGTTAACAACCGGGCCGCCCCCGTGGGCGGCTTCGGTGTGTCTGAAGGCTAGAAAATGAAAAGCAAAACCATCCGCCGCTGGTCCTTCATCCACACCTGGACCAGCCTCGTCTGCACCGTATTCCTGCTGCTGCTCGCCCTCACCGGCCTGCCGTTGATCTTTCACCACGAGATCGACCACCTGCTGGGCAACGAACCCGAGCTGGCACAGATGCCCGCCGATACCCCACAGCTGAACCTCGAACAGCTTGTTGCCAAAGCCCAGGCCCATCGCCCCGGCGAAGCCATGCAATACCTGGCCTGGGACGAAGACGACAAGAACGGCGTGATCGCGATCATGGCCGCCACCGCCGGCACCGAACCCAATTCCTCCCACACCTTCATGCTCGACGCCCGCACCGGCGAGGCCGTGGAAACGCCTTCGGCCAACGGCGGGCTGACGATGTTCCTGCTGCGCCTGCACGTCGATATGTTCGCCGGGCTGCCGGGCAAGTTGCTGCTGGCGTTCATGGGCATTCTGTTTGTGCTGGCGATCATCTCCGGCACGGTGTTGTACCTGCCGTTCATGCGCCGGCTGAAATTCGCCACCGTGCGCCAGGACAAATCCACGCGCCTGCGCTGGCTCGACCTGCACAACCTGATCGGCGTGGTCACCCTGACCTGGGCGCTGGTAGTGGGCGTGACCGGCGTGATCAGCGCCTGCGCCGACCTGATCATCGCCGCGTGGCGCACCGACAGCCTCAGCGCAATGATCGAGCCTTACAAAAACGCCCCGCCGCTGACCCTGCGCGCCCCCGCCACCGACCTGCTGACGATTGCCGCCAAGGCCGCGCCCGGGATGGAGCCGGACTTTATCGCGTTCCCCGGCACGCGTTTCTCCAGCGAGCATCACTACGCGGTGTTCATGAAAGGCAGCACCCACCTGACTTCACACCTGCTGACGCCGGTATTGATCGACGCCAGCAACCTGCACGTCACCGCCATCGCCGAACGGCCGTGGTACATGGACGCCATGGGCATGTCCCAGCCGCTGCACTTCGGTGACTACGGCGGCATGCCGATGAAGATCCTCTGGGCGGTGCTGGATGTGCTGACCATCATCGTCCTGGGCAGTGGCGTGTACCTGTGGCTGGTGCGGCGCAAGGCGGCCAAGTCATGAAGCCGAGGCAATCGAGTTTCTGGAAGGTATTCGGCATTCCGCTGGCCATCGGGTTGTTGAGTGCTGCCGGATTGTTTGCGGCATTGCTGGGGGACGGCTTGTGGGATTCGCTGAGCTGGGTGGGGCTGGGCATTCCGGCCGCCATAGGTAGCTGGGCGTTGCTCAAGCGTTGAGATAGATTAGCGCTGCCCTTTTCCGAGGAATGCCCATGTCCACCCCCAGCATGACGTTGTTCCACAACCCTGCCTCGCCGTTTGTGCGCAAAGTACGGGTGTTGTTGCACGAGACCGGTCAACTGGACCGCGTGACCTTGCACGCCTGCGTGCCGACGCCGGTCAAGCCCGACGCCGATGTAATCCTGGACAACGCGCTGGGCAAGATCCCCGCCCTGCGCCTGGCCGACGGCAATGCGCTGCACGACAGCCGGGTGATCCTCGATTACCTCGACTACCAACACACCGGGACTCCACTGATCCCCCGGAACGGCCCGGCCCGCTGGCGGCGCCTGACCCTGGCCTCGACCGCCGACGGCATCATGGATGCCGCCGTACTGGTGCGTTATGAAACCGCCATGCGCCCCGAGGAAAAACATTGGGACCTGTGGCTGGAAGGCCAGCGCGACAAGATCCGCCGCGCCCTCGACATGCTCGAACAGGACGCCATCGCCGAACTGGCCGGGCCGTTTGACGTGGCCGCGATCAGCGTGGCGTGTGCACTGGCTTATCTGGACTTCCGCCACCCGGACATGCAGTGGCGGTCGAGCCATCCGAAGCTGGCGGCGTGGTATGCCGAGGTGAGTCAGCGGCCGTCGATGCTCCAGACCCAGCCACCGGCCTAACCTGCTGCAAGGGTTCGCTTGTGGTGAGGGAGCTTGCTCCCGCTGGAGTGCGAAGCGCTCCCAGGATTTTTGGGGCCGCTGCGCAGCCCAGCGGGAGCAAGCTCCCTCGCCACAAAAAGCTCCCGGGCTTCGGGAAACAGTGCGTTGATCCGCATCATCAACGTTGCTCCTACCTGCTGATCTTCCCGCAACCCCAACGACCTACTCATCACCCACCTCCTTGCGTTTGCCCACCCCATACCAATCCAGCTTGCGGGTCAGCACCATCACCGTGCCCAGCAACCCGAACAGCAGCAACGAGCCCATCAACAACGCGTAATCCTCGGCACTCAGCAACCCGTACAGCAAGCCATACAACGCCGCCAACCCTGCTGAAAACCCCAGGCCATGGGCGACACTGCGCAGCACATGGCAGACGTAAAACCCGATCAGCAACACACAGGCCGCCGCCGATATCAGGTAAGCCGGGCCAAACCCGATGTGCTCGGACAACGACAACAGCAGCAGGTAGAAAAACGCCAGGGCAACCCCCACCAGCGCGTACTGGATCGGGTGCACCGCCAGGCTCTTGAGCACCTCGAACAGGAAGAAACCGGCAAACGTCAGCGCAATGAACAGCAGCGCATATTTGATCGCCCGATCGCTCTTGAGGTACTGGTCCACCGGGTCGATAAAGCTCACGCCGAAGCTGCGGCTGTTGAAGTCGTCACAGCCGCGCTCGGCCAGGCAACCGCGCAGTGCTTCTTCCAGGTTGGTGGAGAAGAATGTGGTCTGCCAATTGGCGCTGAAGCCTTGGGCGGTGACCTCGCGCTGGGTCGGCAGGAAGTTGCCGATAAAGCTCGGGTGCGGCCAGTTGGACGCCAGCTTGACCTGGCTGGTCTTGCCCACCGGCACCACTTGCAGCTGCTCGGTGCCTTGCAGGCGCAGGTCAAAGGCGAAGTCAAAAGGTGACGGATTGTGGCTGTCCTGCTCGGGCAGCATCACGTGCACACCCTCCCCCAGCCAAGCCACTTGAGTGCCCGGGGAAAACGCCAGTTGCTGGCTGCCCAGCTCCAGCTTCAACGCATTTTCGATGCCGCGAATGTCGCTGATACCCACTGCCAGATACGCCGGCTCAAAGCGGTAATCGGCAAAGTTTTCCGTGATGCCCCACTGCTCCGGCAACACAAACCGCCCACTGATACGGCTGTCGGCGTGGAACAACCGCGCCTGGTAGATGCCCCGGGCGCGCACTTCGGTTTGCACCTGCCCGTCGAGGGCAAATTGCTCCGGCAGGAAATACAGATGACCACGCACCTCGCGGGTTTCTTCGTAGCGTTCGTTGAGCTTTTCATTGAGCTTCCACTCCCGGACGGTCTTGCGATAAGGCACCACCAGCACCGGGCCATTGAGGCGCTGGCTGTAGCTGGAACTGCGGGCGATATCCTGCAAGACGTCGTCGCGCAGTTGCTGACGGTCGGTAATCACCCCGTGGATCATCAGCAACGGAATCAACAACAGCACGATCAGCAGCGCGATGGCGCCCAATTTGAAAAGCAGATTGCGGTTCATGAAGCTCTCCCTGTTTTGATGGGGGAGAGTCTGGCGGGCGCTTAAGGGGGATTTATGAAGGGAATGTGGAGACTGTGTGGAGATGCAGTTTTACCTGCACGCCGCCGGGCACGTTGCCGATCTGCAATGAGCCGCCGTGCAGCTTCATCACCTCTTCGACAAAATTCAGCCCAAGGCCGGTGCTCTTGCGCCCGCTGGCCGGGCGCGGCAGGGAATAGAAGCGCTCGCTCAGGCGCGGCAACGCGTACTCGGGAATGGCGTCGGCCTGGTTGAACAGGGTGAATTCGATCCCGTCATCCAAGGCCTTGGCGCTGAACCGCAATGTGCCACCGGGCGGTGTGAAATCCAGTGCGTTTTCCAGCAGGTTACCCAGTGCCTGGCGCAGCAGGAACGGCTCGCCGTACACCTGCAGATCCGCGTCAATCGCCTGCTCGACCTGCAACCCGGCGCCTTCAATGCGCGCACATTGAGCTCTGAGCACTTCGTCCACCAGCGCCGCCAAGGACAGGCTGGCCTGGTCCTCAAGGCCCTGGCGCTGCTCCACCTGCGCCAGGTTCAGCAGGCGTTCGATCAACTGCTGCAAGCGCGCACTTTCACTGTCGATATTGCTCACGAAACGCTGCTGCTGGTCACGGGACATGTCGCCCTGCAACAGCTCCGCCGCACCACGAATCGCCGCCAGCGGGCTTTTCAATTCGTGGGTCAGGGTGTGCACATAACGTTCGACGTACGCCTTGCCTTCCAGCTGGGTGCGCATGTGTTCCACGGCGGTGGACAACTGCTCCAGTTCACCGCCGCGATAGTGCGGCAACTCGGCACGCCGGCCTTCACTCACCGCCTGGGCATACGCCGTCAGCCGGCGCAGTGCGACACTCAACCACCACGACAACAGCGCACCAAACAGCAAGCCCAGGGCGACCAGCCCGGCGCCGTACCACAGCAGCCGGTCTTCGGTGCGGTCCACATAGGGTTGCAGTGAACTGTTGGGCTTGGCCACAGTAACCACGCCGATGATCTGCCCGCTATCGCGGATCGGCGCGCCGACGTGCATCACCGACGAAGCGGGGTCATCCAGTTCGCTGCGGGTCGAGCGCGCACCGTATTCGCCGCGCAGGGTCAGGTACACATCGTTCCACTTCGAATAGTCCTCGCCCACCGCCTCGCCGGTGGAGTCCAGCAACACGATGCCCTTGGCGTCGGTGACGTAGATGCGGTGGTTGACCTGGTTTTTCGGCAGGCCCCAGATATTCGCGCCGGGCTGACGCTCACCGTAGGCCTTGAGCAGTTCGGGCCAGTGGCTCTGGCCGAGGGTGCCGTTCTTCACATCGTCGCGCAGGATTTCCGCCAGCAGGTTGGCGGTGTCCACCAGGGTTTCCTCGGTGGACTGGCGCACGCCGGGGCGGATTTCCTTCATCACGGTGCTGAGTACGAAGTAGCCGGTCAGGCCGATAAACAATGCGTACACCAGGAAGAACCGAATCCCCAGGCGCATCAGCTGTTGCCCGGGCTGTAGCTGTAGCCAAGGCCGCGATGGGTCTGGATGGGCTCCGCCTCGGGCGCCACCGCGCGCAATTTGCTGCGCACGCTTTTGATGTGGCTGTCGATATTGCGCTCGTAGCCTGCGTCCGCCGCCACGCCCACCGCATCCAGCAGTTGCTCGCGGCTGAACACGCGCTCGGGTTGCTCCAAAAGGCTGTGCAGCAGACGGAATTCATGGCGAGTGAGGCTCAGGGGCTGGCCGCGATAACTGATCTGCATGCGCTCCAGGTCCACCTGGAACACCGCCGGAGCAGCACCGGGGCCCACGCGCTTGAGAATGGCCCGTACCCGCGCTGCCACTTCCCGCGGGCTGAACGGCTTGACTACATAGTCGTCAGCGCCGATCTCAAGACCCACCACGCGGTCGATCTCACCGTCCCGGGCGCTGAGGAACATCACCGGTACTTCGCTGAAACGCCGCAGTTGCTTGCAGGTTTCGAAGCCGGTGATGTCCGGCAGGCCGATGTCGAGGATGACCAGGTCCGCCGGGGTTTGCCGCTGATGGGCCAGCGCCGCCTGGCCGAGGCTCAACCAGGTGGTGGTGAAGCCCTCGCCTTGCAGGGCGAAAATCAGCGTGTCGGCGATAGCCGCTTCGTCTTCGACAATCAGGATATGCGCCATGGTGTTCCGTCAGCAGTCCGGTTTGTCCGCAGTGTAACGGCGGGCCGGGTTTACCGCAGCGCCGAATTCACGCAGGGCCTTGGCGCCGATCAGCAGCGGGTAGTTGAAGCTGCTGCGGTCGGTGAGGTTGACCTCGACGGTGCGCTTGACGTTGCCCAGGCACATTTCCAGGTCGATCACCGGGCGCTTGGCCACGGTGGCTTCGTCCTTGTCGTCATCTTCGTCGGCGCGGCTCTTGATTTTGCTGATGCGCGAAACCTTGTGCTCGTACACCTTGTTGGTGGCGTCCTTGCCGCCGAGGCGGAAGCGTACCCAGTCGTCGCCATCACGGGTGAAGGTCTCGATGTCCCGGGCCGACAGCGAGGCGGTCAGCGCGCCGGTGTCCATCTTGGCCTTGAAGGTCTCACCGATTTCCGGCAGTTGGATGTATTCGTAGCGACCGTAAAGGGTCGGCTCGGCGGCCATGACAGGCAAGGCCACCAGCGTTAGCAGGGCAAGGATGGATTTCACGTAGGAGGTTTCCTTGAAATAAGTGGGCCAATTCTAGACTGCAAATTCGCTGCTTAGTTAGATCACAGAGCATACCCAGCCCGCTGTGAAACATTCGTAAGCTTATTTGCGATTTGGTCTCCAGGCCCAAGCTGCTTATCATGGCGGGCCAAAAATGATTCCAAGAGTTACTTATGCGCCGCCTGCTCACCGGCTGTTTCGTCACATTGCTGCTGTTGCTCAACACCCTGGTGCTGTTCGGGCCGCTGATGGTGTTTGCCCTGCTCAAGCTGGTGGCCCCCGGTCGCTTTCGTGACTATGCCTCCTGGGCCGTCATGTGGATCGCCGAAACCTGGGCCGAGATCGACAAGCTGATCTTCGCCCTGTGCATCCCCACCCAATGGGACATTCGCGGCGGCGGCGACCTGCGGGGTGACACTTCTTACCTGGTGATCAGCAACCATCAATCCTGGGTCGACATCCCCGCACTGATCCAGGCCCTCAACCGGCGCACGCCGTTCTTCAAGTTCTTCCTGAAAAAGGAACTGATCTGGGTACCCTTCCTGGGCCTGGCCTGGTGGGCACTCGATTATCCGTTCATGAAGCGCTACAGCAAGGCATTCCTGGCCAAACACCCTGAACTGGCAGGCCAGGACCTGAAGATCACCAAAGAGGCCTGCGAGTTGTTCAAGCGCCAGCCGGTCACCGTGGTGAATTACCTGGAAGGCACGCGGTTCACCCCGGCCAAGCGCAAACAGCAGGCTTCACCCTTCGAGCGCCTGCTCAAGCCCAAGGCGGGTGGCGTGGCGTTCGTGCTCGCGGCGTTGGGTGAACAGCTGGATGCGGTGCTCGACGTCACCGTGGTTTATCCACAGGAAAACATTCCGGGCTTCTGGGACTTGATCAGTGGTGCGGTGCCGAAGGTGATCGTGGATATCCGTACCCGAGAGCTGGATCCGGCGTTGTGGCAGGGGGATTACGAGAACGATCCGGCGTTTCGCCAGACCGTCCAGAACTGGGTCAACCAGCTCTGGAGGGAGAAGGATGCGCGCATCGCCCAACTGCGCGCGGAGCGGCCTTAGCCGCCAGTGCCCCAGGCCGAAGCCAGTTTGCCCAGCACCGATTCGCTGGCGCCCTGGCCGCCCAGGTATTTCAGGATAACCGGCGCAAACTGGCCAACCATCCCACTGTCCATGCCCAGCGCGCTGAACGCGGTGTTCAGGTCGTTGGTGTTCTTCACGTTACCCAACACGCCGTCCAGGCCCGAGGTCTTGCTGCCGCCGCTCTGGCCGAGCATGCCGCTCAGGGCGCCGAGGCTGCCCAGGGAGTTGCTGCCGGAGAGCTTGTCCAGGCCCGGTACGCTTTTGGTCAGTTGCGAGTAATCACCGCCGCCCAATTTATTCTTGGCCAGGCCCAGCATTGCGCCGGTACCACCAACGGCCTGCTCAGGGGTCACGTTCAATTGCGAGGTCAGTGCCTGCAGCAGACCAGCGGTCTGTGAAGTGGGTGCAGCCGCTGCTGCCTTGTCGCCACCTTGTGCACCGGACACGGCATTGGCCACGTCGCCGAGGCTGAAACCTGCCGCAAATACCGGGCTGGCCGCCACGGTCAACAGGCAGGACAGGGCAAAACCGCGTGAAATCTTCATCAAGACAACCTCTGAAAGTAAGCGCAAAAAGCAGGAGTTTGACTGGGTACGCCGAAGGATTGTTCCCTCCCTGCAGATTAGTTCAGAAAACCACTGCATCCGATGCGCCTTGCGCTGCGTATATCCACCACGAGCCGCACGGAGGTAGATGGAATGAATGCCCAAGCTGGACTAACCTCAGCCTGCCCTCTTTACCGTGCGCCGTCCCATCGCCCTGTTGCAAGCGCCTGGAGAAGCCCTATTTCGACCCACGATGCAGATCAGCTACGGCAATTGCTGGCCCAGTGTTCACTGGGTAATCGCCAGGCGTTCGAAACGCTCTATCGCAGCGTTTCCCCGCGTTTGCATGGTGTTGCCTTGCGTTTCATGGGTCGCAAGGAGCTGGCCGAGGAGGTGTTGCAGGAAAGCTTCGTGCGCATCTGGTACAACGCCTCACGCTATGAGGCCCATCTGTCGGCGCCCATGACCTGGATGGTCAATATCACCCGCAACCTGGCGATCGACCAGTTGCGCAAACACCGCGAACAACCCTTGAACGAAGGCCAGGAGGACGCCACGGCCGACGAAAGCCCCAGCGCCCATGAACAGCTCGACAGCGAGCGTGAAGCCCTCGCCCTGAACCGCTGCCTCGACAGCCTCGAAGGCATGCAGCGTCAATCGATCACCGTGGCTTACTTCCAGGGCTTGTCGTGCTCGGAATTGGCCGAACATCTGGCCGCGCCCCTGGGCTCGGTCAAATCCTGGATTCGCCGCGGCATGGAGCGCTTGCGCAGGTGCCTTGAATCATGAACTACCAGACCACCGCCCTGCGCCGCGCCCTGGCGGCTGACTACGCCATCGGGCTGATGCCTGCCACCGCCCGCCGGCGCTTTGAAGCGCTGCTGCGGGATGACGCGGCGCTGCGCGTCGAACTCGGGCACTGGCAGGATGCCCTCGCCAGCCTCACCGGGCCGCTGCCTGAACGGCCGGTGCCGGACCACGTATGGGAAGGGATCAAGGCGCGCATTGAGCCGCAAGTGCTGCATATGCCGGCGAAGAAACCGTTCTGGATGAACCTGCGCTTGCTGGTAGCGGCGTGCGGGGTGGTGATCGCGGTGTTGGTGGGCGTGTTGTACCAGCGCGACCTTGGGGTGGAGTACAACGCCACGCTGGTGGCGGCCAATCAACAGCCCGCGCTGAAGATCCAGGCCTATGCGGATCATCTGCAAGTGGAACCGCTGACCCTGGCGACTGTGGAGCCGGCCCGCGCGTTGGAACTGTGGGCAATCCCGGCGGGCGGCAAACCCATCTCCCTGGGGTTGTTGCCGGTGTCGGGTAACGGCCGAATCCAGTTGAGCAAAGAACACCAGGCGCTGCTGACGGCGCCGCTGACCCTGGCAGTGAGCCTTGAGCCTCAGGGGGGCTCGCCGACCGGACAACCCACCGGGCCGGTGCTGTATCAGGGCCAATTGGCATCACTCTGATCCGAGGCTCAATACGACGGATGAGGAACCGATCGCCGTTAACTGGGTCCATGAAAGACTACAAAACATGTCAGGAAGAGCCTAATGACTGCGATCAACCCCCAAGTGATTGAGCACAAGCCTTCATTCTGGAACCGCCCACGCCTGTTCGTCGGCGCCTGTTTGGTGATAGTGGCAGGCGTCGGCGGCGCCCTCTACACCCAGGACAGCGTCAAGGCTGCCGCATTGCTGGTGAACACCACCCAGCAACCGGCCACGCAAATCGTGGCCCACAAGGATTACCTCGAAGTGCAGCCGATTGCCGCCACCGCACCGGCTCCGGATCAAAGCCTGGAACTGTGGGCCGTCCCGGCTGACGGCACGCCAGTGTCGCTGGGCCTGCTGCCGGAAGACGGCAAAGGCATTATCGGCATCAACCCTCGCCAGCAGGAGTCGATCAGCAAGCCGGTGACACTGATGGTCAGCTCGGAAACCAAGGGCGGCTCGGTGAGCAAGCAGCCAACGGGGCCAACGGTGTATCAGGGGGCTTTGGCGATTCGCTGATTCTCCCACCCAACCGCAGATGCAAAAAAGGCGACCCTGAGGTCGCCTTTTTATTTGCCCGCGATTTAAGCCGCGCTGAACAACTTGTGCGGATCAATCACAAACTTCTTCGGCACGCCCGCATCGAACTCGCCGTACCCGCGTGGCGCGTCATCCAGGCTGATGACTTCCACACCGACGATGTCGGCAATGTTGATACGGTCCCACATGATCGCCTGCATCAACTGGCGGTTGTACTTCATCACTGGGGTTTGCCCGGTGTGGAAGCTGTGGGACTTGGCCCAGCCCAGGCCGAAACGAATGCTCAGGCTGCCCATTTTTGCAGCGGCATCCACGGCACCCGGGTCTTCTGTCACGTACAGGCCCGGAATACCGATTTTGCCAGCCACCCGCACCACGCCCATCAACGAGTTGAGCACGGTGGCCGGAGCCTCCGCCTTGGCCCCTTCATGACCATGGCCACGCGCTTCGAAACCCACGGCATCGACGGCGCAATCCACTTCCGGCTCGCCCAGCAACGCAGCGATCTGTTCGTGCAGCGGGGTGTCTTTCGACAGGTCGGCAATTTCAAAACCCTGGGCCTTGGCGTGGGCCAGGCGGATCGGGTTGACGTCACCGATGATCACCACCGCAGCGCCCAGCAGGCGAGCGGAAGCGGCAGCCGCCAGGCCTACCGGACCGGCACCGGCGATGTAGACCGTGCTGCCCGGGCCAACGCCCGCAGTGACTGCGCCGTGGTAGCCGGTGGGCAGGATGTCGGAGAGGCAAGTCAGGTCGCGGATTTTCTCCATGGCCTTGTCGCGGTCCGGCAGTTTCAACAGGTTGAAGTCGGCGTAAGGCACCAGCACGTATTCGGCCTGGCCGCCAGTCCAGTCGCCCATGTCGACATAGCCGTAGGCGCCACCGGCACGGGCCGGGTTGACGGTCAGGCACACGCCGGTGTGCTGCTCCTTGCAGGAACGGCAACGGCCGCATGCGACGTTGAACGGCACCGACACCAGGTCGCCGATCTTCAGGTTCTCGACGTCGCTGCCCTTCTCGATCACTTCGCCGGTGATTTCGTGGCCCAAGACCAGGCCGGTCTGGGCAGTGGTGCGGCCGCGCACCATGTGTTGGTCGGAGCCGCAGATGTTGGTGGAGACCACGCGCAGGATGACGCCGTGCTCAATCTTCCTGCCACGGGGGTCCTGCATTTTGGGATAGTCGATTTTCTGTACTTCGACCTTGCCGTTGCCGAGATACACGACACCACGATTACCAGACATGCTTTCACCTCGCTGTTGTTTTTATGGAACCGCGTTGCCCAGGCAGGCAGCGCGTTTAAGTGCTCGGGTACAGATGCTGTTTTTGCGTTGTTAGTAAGGGCCTCTTCGCGAGCAAGCCCGCTCCCACAGTTGACCGAGTCCTACCTTTGAAATGCGGTCGAATGTGGGAGCGGGCTTGCTCGCGAAGGCGTCCATCAGAGCACCACTGTCCGATTGGCGTTCAAGAACACCCGCCGCTCAATGTGATACCCCACGGCCCGGGCCAGGGTCAGGCCTTCGATATCCCGTCCCTTGGCAATCAAATCTTCCGGATAGTGACTGTGGTCCACCACCTCCACGCCCTGGGCGATGATCGGGCCTTCGTCCAAATCGTTATTGATGTAATGCGCAGTGGCGCCCACCAGTTTCACCCCCTTGTTGTAGGCCTGGTGATACGGCTTGGCGCCCTTGAAACCGGGCAGCAGGGAGTGGTGGATGTTGATGGCTTTACCGTCAAGCTTGCGGCACAGCTCCGGCGACAGCACTTGCATGTAGCGCGCAAGAATCACCAGCTCGGCGCCGGATTCCTCGATCACCTGCCACACCTGGCGCTCCTGCGACGGCTTGTCGTTGGGGTCCAGGGGAAAGTGGTAATAGGGAATCTGGTGCCAGTCGGCCAGGGGCTTGAGGTCCGGGTGGTTGGAGACTACGGCGACCACGTCCATCGACAGTTGGCCGATGCGCTGGCGGTAGAGCAAATCGTTGAGGCAGTGATCGGCCTTGGAGACCATGATCACCACTTTCGGCCGGTAGTTCGGCGCGGTCAGTTCGAAGATCATGCCGAAGGCTTCGCCACGGGTGGCCAGGCCATCGCGGAAGGCTTGTTCGTCGAAACCATCGGGCTGGCGGAACTCCACGCGGATGAAGAACCGGCCCGAGAGCCGGTCATCGAAGGAGTGGTGCTCAGTGACGTAGCAGCCCTGCTCGAACAGGTAGCGAGTGACCGCGTCCACCGTGCCGAGCACGCTGGGGCAGTCGGCGGTCAAAATCCATGTATCGGGTACGCGGCTCATTATTCGTGACTCCTTGATCGTTCCCACGCTCTGCGTGGGAACGCCGCAATGGACGCTCTGCGTCCGCTCTTGGGACGCGGAGCGTCCCGGGATGCATTCCCACGCGGAGCGTGGGAACGATCAGGCCTGGACGCTTAAACCATACTCAGCCGCCGCATCCTGCAACCACAGCCACCAGTAATCCGAGAAGCTGCGACGAATCACCAGCTCCCAGGTGTCTTCAGCAGTATGGCGAATCACCAATTGCGACTTGGCAAACACCGTGCCCACCGCCTTGCCCACCGGGAAGCTGTTGGGGTGCACGTCGTAGCTGGTGGATTTCATCAGCACATCGCGCACGTTGGGGCCGCTGAGTTCGAGAATCTGCTGGCCGCCGCTGACGTTGACGACCTGGATATGCAAATCACCCAGCGCCTCACGCAAGCTTTTCTCGGCGGCGAATTCCTCACCGCCTGGCACTACCAGCAACCACTCATCCGGACCGAGCCATTGCAGGCTGGTCTCACCCTTGACGATGACTTGCAGGGCACCGGGCAATTCGATACCCAAGGCTTTGTGCACACCGGCGGCGAAGGCTGCGTCATGGCCATCGCCACGAATGGTCAGGTGGCCCAGCAGTTTCTTTTCACGCACGGTCACGCCGGCGTTCTTGCGGCCCTTGCCTACCAGGCTGGCGAGGTCGGCATGGTGCAGCGACGACTCGGCCTTGGCTCCGGAGGTGGGGCGTTGTTGGTAAACATTGGCTGCTGTCATAAAGCACCTGTGTTGAATTTGATCGTTCCCACGCTCTGCGTGGGAATGCCGCCATGGACGCTCTGCGTCCGCTCTTGGGGCGCAGAGCGCCCCGGGATGCATTCCCACGCGGAGCGTGGGAACGATCAGGTGTCAGATGTTCTGACGATCGCCTTTAGGATCAAAGAACACCGAAGAAACAATCTCCGCCTCGATCACGCTGCCATCCGCCAGCGGTGCAAACACCCGCTCGCCGATGCGCTTCAAGCCGCCCTTCACCACGCCCATGGCAAACGAATAACCGAGGGAGTTATGGGCATAACTGGAGGTGACGTGGCCGACCATCTTCATCGGGATCGTCTGCTTGGCGTCGAACACCAACTGCGCGCCTTCCGGCAGCCACACGTTCGGGTCGATCGGCTTCAGTCCGACAAGCTGCTTGCGGTCTTCACGCACGCAATCCTCGCGATTCATCCCGCGCCAGCCGAGCCACGAGAACGGTTTGGTGCGGCCTACACACCAGCCCATGTTCAGGTCGTCCGGGGTCATCGAGCCGTCGGTATCCTGGCCAACGATGATGAAACCCTTCTCGGCCCGCAGCACGTGCATGGTCTCGGTACCGTACGGGGTCAGGTTGTACTTTTTGCCGGCCTCGACGATTTTCTCGAGCACGCCCATGGCGTAGTCGGCCTGCACGTTGACTTCGTACGACAGCTCACCGGTAAACGAAATCCGGAACACCCGCGCCGGCACGCCGCCAACCAGGCCTTCTTTCCAGGTCATGAACGGGAAGCCGTCCTTGTCCAGGTCGATGTCGGTGACTTCGCTCAGCAGCTTGCGGCTGTTGGGGCCGGACAAGGTCATGGTTGCCCAGTGGTCGGTGACCGAGGTGAAGTACACCTTGAGGTCCGGCCATTCGGTCTGCTGGTAGATTTCCAGCCACTGGAGTACGCGTGCTGCGCCGCCGGTGGTGGTGGTCATCAGGAAGTGGTTGTCGGCGAGGCAGGCAGTCACGCCGTCGTCGAAGACCATGCCGTCTTCCTTGCACATCAGGCCGTAGCGGGCCTTGCCCACGTCGAGCTTGGTCCAGGCGTTGCTGTAGATGCGGTTGAGGAACTCGCGGGCATCCGGGCCCTGGATGTCGATCTTGCCGAGGGTGGACGCGTCCAGCAGGCCGACGCTGTCACGCACGGCCAGGCATTCGCGCTTCACTGCGGCGTGCAGGTCTTCACCGTTGCGCGGGAAATACCATGGGCGTTTCCACTGGCCGACGTCCTCAAACTCGGCGCCGTTTTTCACGTGCCAGGCTTGCAGCGCGGTGTAGCGCACCGGCTCGAAGATGTGCCCACAGTGCCGGCCTGCTACCGCGCCGAAGGTCACCGGCGTGTAGTTGGGACGGAACATGGTGGTGCCCATCTGCGGGATGGTCACGTTCAGCGAACGGGCCGCGATGGCCAGGCCGTTGACGTTGCCGAGCTTGCCCTGGTCAGTGCCGAATCCCAGTGCGGTGTAGCGCTTGACGTGCTCCACCGACTCGAAACCCTCGCGGGTGGCGAGTTCGATGGCGGCCGCGGTGACGTCGTTCTGCAGGTCGACAAATTGCTTCGGCGCCCGTGCGGTAGCTTTCTCGTGAGGTACCTGGAACAGCGCCAGGGTCGGTTCTTCCAGACGGCTCAAGGCTTTGGGCAGCGTACCTTCCACCGGCGCAAACCCGGCTTCGCTGGCAGCGCGCACGCCACCTTCAAAACCGTCGGCCAGGGAATCGCCGAGGCCGTAGACGCCATTGATGCCACCGACGCACACGCGTTTCTGCGGTGCTTCGCCCGGTACAAAACCGAGGATGTCTTCACGCCAGGTCGGCTTGCCGCCCAGGTGCGAGGCCAGGTGGACCACCGGGCTGTAGCCGCCGGAGCTGGCGACCAGGTCGCACTCCAGCCACTCGCCGGGGCTGGTGACTTTATGAGCTTTGACATCGATGGCCGCAACACGGGCGCCAGTGACGTGCTTGCTGCCACGGGCCTCGATCACGGCGCTGCCGGTGAGGATGCGAATGCCTTTGGCACGCGCCTCTTCAACCAGCGCGCCCCGTGGGTTGTGGCGGGCATCGGCTACGGCGACAACGCTGAGGCCGGCGTCGAACCAGTCCAGCGCCACGCGGTAGGCGTGATCGTTGTTGGTGGACAGCACCAGCTTCTTGCCCGGTGCCACGCCGTAGCGACGCACGTAAGTGGAGACCGCTCCCGCCAGCATGTTGCCCGGTACGTCGTTGTTGCCGTACACCAGCGGACGCTCGCACGCACCGGTGGCCAACACCACGCGCTTGGCGCGAACCCGGTGGATACGCTGACGCACCTGGCCGATCGGCGCACGGTCACCGAGGTGGTCGGTGAGGCGTTCGTGAATGGTCAGGAAGTTATGGTCGTGGTAACCGTTGACGGTGGCGCGAGGCAGCAGCACCACGTCCGGCAGGGCCTTGAGTTCAGCAATCACACTGGCAACCCACTCGGCCGCAGGCTTGCCATCGAGGCTTTCGCGGGAGTCCAGCAAGGAGCCGCCGAACTCTTCCTGCTCGTCCGCGATGATCACCCGGGCGCCACTGCGGGCGGCGGCCAACGCAGCCGCCAGGCCGGCAGGGCCCGCGCCCACAATCAGCACGTCGCAATGACGGTTCATGTAGTCGTAGGTGTCCGGATCGTTCTCGGTCGGCGAGCGGCCAAGACCGGCTGCCTTACGGATGTACTTCTCGTAAGTCATCCAGAACGATTGCGGGTACATGAAGGTTTTGTAGTAGAAACCCGGCGGCATCAGCTTGCCGCCGACCTTGCCGAGAATGCCCATCATGTCGTTGTTCACGCTCGGCCAGCCGTTGGTGCTGGTGGCGACCAAACCCTGGTACAGCGCCTGTTGCGTGGCGCGCACGTTGGGGATTTGCGTGGCTTCGGTCGCGCCGATCTGCAGCACCGCGTTCGGCTCTTCGGCACCGGCGGCGAAGATGCCGCGCGGGCGGGAATACTTGAAGCTGCGACCGATGATGTCGACGCCGTTGGCCAGCAGCGCAGCGGCCAATGTGTCGCCTTCAAAGCCTTTGTAGCTCTGGCCGTTGAAGGTGAAGCTCAGGGCTTTGTTGCGGTCGATCCGGCCACCGTTGGACAGGCGATTGATCTGGCTCATACCTTCTCTCCAGAAGCCTTGGCGGTGAATTGCGGCTTGGTGCCTATCTTGTAGGTTTCAAGAATTTCGTAGGTCACGGTGTCGCGGGTCGCGTTGAAATACTGGCGGCAACCGGCAGCGTGAATCCACAGTTCGTGGTGCAGGCCGCGCGGGTTGTCGCGGAAGAACATGTAGTCGCCCCACTCCTCGTCGGTGCAGGTGTTCGGGTCCAGTGGGCGCGGGATGTGCGCTTGGCCGGAGGCGTGGAATTCCTCTTCGGAGCGCAGTTCGCCACAGTGAGGACAGAAGATATGCAACATAGGGAATTTCTCCTGTTAGTGGGCGACGGCCGCAGCGCCGTGTTCGTCGATCAGCGCGCCGTTGTGGAAACGGTCGATGGAGAATGGAGCTGCCAATGGGTGCATTTCACCCTTGGCCAGGCTGGCGGCAAATACGTTGCCTGAGCCTGGAGTCGCTTTAAAACCACCGGTGCCCCAACCGCAGTTGAAGAACATGTTCGGGACCGGGGTCTTGGAGATGATCGGGCAGGCATCCGGCGTGGTGTCGACGATGCCGCCCCACTGGCGGTTCATGCGCACGCGGGACAGCACCGGGAACATCTCTACGATGGCCTGGATGGTGTGCTCGATCACCGGGTACGAGCCGCGCTGGCCATAGCCGTTGTAGCCGTCGATACCGGCGCCGATCACCAGGTCGCCCTTGTCGGACTGGCTGATGTAACCGTGCACGGCGTTGGACATGATCACGCTGTCGATGATGGGTTTGATCGGCTCCGACACCAGTGCTTGCAGCGGGTGGGATTCGATCGGCAGGCGGAAGCCCGCCAGGGATGCCATGTGGCCGGAGTTACCGGCGGTCACTACGCCGACGCGCTTGGCGCCGATGAAACCCTTGTTGGTTTCCACGCCGATGCACACGCCGTTTTCCTTGCGAAAACCGATGACTTCGGTCTGCTGGATCAGGTCCACGCCCAGTGCGTCAGCGGCGCGGGCAAAGCCCCAGGCCACGGCATCGTGACGGGCAACGCCGCCGCGACGTTGCACGGTGGCGCCCATTACCGGGTAGCGAGTGTTCTTGGAGCAGTCGAGGTACGGGATCTCGTCGGCCACTTGTTTGGCGTTAAGCAGCTCGCCGTCCACACCGTTGAGGCGGTTGGCGCTGACGCGACGCTCGGAGTCACGGATGTCCTGCAGGGTGTGGCACAGGTTGTAGACGCCACGCTGGGAGAACATCACGTTGTAGTTCAAATCCTGGGACAAACCTTCCCAGAGTTTCATCGCGTGTTCGTACAGGTGCGCCGACTCGTCCCACAGGTAGTTGGACCGCACGATGGTGGTGTTGCGCGCGGTGTTACCGCCGCCCAGCCAGCCTTTCTCGACCACCGCCACGTTGGTGATGCCGTGCTCCTTGGCCAGGTAGTAAGCCGTCGCCAGACCATGCCCGCCGCCGCCGACGATGACCACGTCGTAGACCTTTTTCGGGGTGGGCGTGCGCCACATCTTCTGCCAGTTTTCGTGGTGGCTGAGTGAGTGCTTGAAGAGGCCGAAGCCCGAGTAGCGTTGCATAGTCATTACTCCAAAACCGCGCTCAGCGATAAACCGGGAAATCAGCGCACAGGGCGGCCACATGCTTGGCGACGTTGGCCTCCACATCGGCGTCGCCGAGGTTGTCGAGGATGTCGCAGATCCAGCCGGCCAACTCCAGGCATTGGGTCACTTTGAAGCCGCGTGTGGTCACCGCCGGCGTGCCGATACGCAGGCCCGAGGTCACGAACGGCGACTGCGGGTCGTTGGGCACGGCGTTCTTGTTGACGGTGATGTGAGCGCGACCGAGGGCGGCGTCCGCATCTTTGCCGGTGAGGCCCTGACGGATCAGGCTGACCAGGAACAGGTGGTTATCGGTGCCGCCGGACACTACATCGTAGCCGCGTTTGATAAACACGCCGGCCATGGCCTGGGCGTTGTCGATCACTTGCTGTTGATAGGCCTTGAAACCTGGTTCCTGGGCTTCCTTGAAGCACACCGCCTTGCCGGCGATCACGTGCATCAGCGGGCCGCCCTGGGCGCCCGGGAATACCGCAGAGTTGAGTTTCTTTTCAATTTCTTCGTTGGACTTGGCCAGGATCAACCCGCCACGTGGACCGCGCAGGGTCTTGTGGGTGGTGGTGGTGACCACATCGGCGTAGGGCAGCGGGTTCGGGTACAGACCGGCGGCCACCAGGCCGGCGACGTGGGCCATGTCGACGAACAGCAGCGCACCGACCTTGTCGGCGATCTGGCGAAAGCGCGGGAAATCCAGGGTCTTGGAGTAGGCGGAAAAACCCGCCACGATCATCTTCGGCTTGTGCTCCACGGCCAGGCGCTCGACTTCGTCGTAGTCGATCAGCCCGGTGTTGGTGTCGATGCCGTATTGCACCGCGTTGTACAGCTTGCCCGAGGACGACACTTTGGCGCCGTGGGTCAGGTGGCCGCCGTGGGCCAGGCTCATGCCGAGGATGGTGTCGCCGGCGTTCAACAGCGCCAGGTACACCGCACTGTTGGCGGACGAACCGGAGTGCGGCTGCACGTTGGCATAGTCGGCGCCGAACAGTTGCTTGGCGCGCTCGATGGCCAGCACTTCAACCTTGTCCACATGTTCGCAGCCGCCGTAGTAACGCTTGCCCGGGTATCCTTCGGCGTACTTGTTGGTGAGGCCGCTGCCCTGGGCTTCCATGACACGCTTGCTGGTGTAGTTCTCTGACGCGATCAGCTCGATATGATCTTCCTGGCGCTGCTCCTCGGCATTCATGGCCGCCAGCAGTGCATCGTCATAACCCTGGATCTGGTCTTGCTTGCTGAACATCGCGTCTCTCCCAGCGGCGGCGGTGCGCCAATCGTATTGTTGGGGCCGCCGCACGACGGAGGGGCCCTTTGATGCGATGGTAGGGCTGGCGCAGAGAGGTCAAATGCCTATGGACGCCACGCAAAGGTGCGTTTACGACATGGCCCCCGGCATTTGTAGGAGCGAGCTTGCTCGCGAAAAACCTGAGGGCGCCGCGCGCATCCAGACAGCCCTCGTAATCGTTGACGTTTTTCGCGAGCAAGCTCGCTCCTACAAGGGGTTAGGCGATGATCTTTCGAAGGAGTAGCAGCAGCAGGAAATGCGCCGGATAAAGCGCATACGCCCAGCGCCGCATGGCCGGTGGCGATACCTGCCCGGCATGTCGCAACAAGACCAATCCGGCCAGCGGCGCAATCAGGCATGTCGCCAATCCCAGCATCGCCACCAGCGTGCCGCTATTGAGCAGGATCTGCCATTGATTGGCAGCCAGGCACACCACACCCGGCAGCACGCTGAAGTACCACGGCCGGCGAAACACCAGCAGCATCGCCAACGGCAGCAGCACACCAAAAAACCCGAACATCAACTGAGCCGAAAACAACCCCGCCAAAACCAGCGCGATCAACGCCAATCCTCGATCAATAACCGTCTTCTGCTGCCATCCCCGGGCAACCAGCAAACCCAGCGCCAGGGTCGGCAGTACGTTCAGCGTGTCGGCGTCGTCGATGAACATCCGGTACGGCACCTCACTGATCACACTGAACAGCAGCAACCAGCCCAGATAGCGCCATTGCCCCGTCACCGGCGCGCCCTTGACCCGATGCAAATTCGCCGCAACCGCCAGGCAAAACCACGGGAACGCCAGGCGGCCCGGCACATACAGCCCGTCCAGGCTCAAACCGACATACCGCAGGTGGTCCAGCACCATACTCAGCAGCGCCAGCCACTTGAGCAGGTCCAGGGCGCCATCGCGGACGCGGCTTACAGGAACGCTTTCAGAACCGTGCATAATTCCCCAATGACTTTGCATTAACAGTGCGTGCGCCCGCCCGACAATCTTGGGTAAAGTGCGCACCAACATCGACCACAGGACTGGGCCATGACCGACAAGAGCCAACAATTCGCCAGCGACAACTATTCCGGCATCTGCCCGGAAGCCTGGGCCGCCATGGAACTCGCCAACCAGGGCCATCAACGCGCCTATGGCGATGATGAATGGACCCACCGCGCCGCCGACGGTTTCCGCAAACTGTTCGAAACCGACTGCGAAGTGTTCTTCGCCTTCAACGGTACCGCAGCCAACTCCCTGGCGCTGTCCTCCTTGTGCCAGAGCTACCATAGCGTGATCTGCTCGGAAACCGCCCACGTCGAAACCGACGAATGCGGCGCGCCGGAGTTTTTCTCCAACGGCTCCAAGCTGCTCACTGCCCGCACCGAAAACGGCAAGCTGACCCCGGAGTCGATCCGCGAGATCGCCCTCAAGCGCCAGGACATTCACTACCCGAAACCCCGCGTCGTGACCCTGACCCAGGCCACCGAAGTCGGCAGCGTCTACACCCCGGAAGAAATCCGCGCCATCAGCGCCACCTGCAAGGAACTGGGGCTGAACCTGCACATGGACGGCGCACGGTTCTCCAACGCCTGCGCATTCCTCGGCTGCTCGCCGGCCGACCTGACCTGGAAAGCCGGGGTCGACGTGCTGTGCTTTGGTGGCACCAAGAACGGCATGGCCGTGGGTGAAGCGATCCTGTTCTTCAACCACAAGCTGGCCGAAGACTTCGACTACCGCTGCAAACAAGCCGGGCAGCTTGCCTCAAAGATGCGCTTCCTCTCCGCCCCGTGGGTGGGCCTGCTGGAAAACGACGCCTGGCTCAAACACGCCCGCCACGCCAACCACTGTGCACAATTGCTCAGCAGCCTGGTGGCGGATATCCCGGGTGTGGAGTTGATGTTCCCGGTGCAGGCCAACGGCGTGTTCCTGCAACTGTCGGAACCGGCAATTGCCGCGCTGACGGCCAAGGGCTGGCGCTTCTACACCTTCATCGGTAAAGGCGGCGCGCGGTTCATGTGCGCGTGGGATACCGAGGAAGAGCGTGTAAGAGAATTAGCCGCAGATATTCGGGAAGTGATGAGCGCCTGAAGTAGGCATCAGCGCCTCAGATAATGGCGAAAGGCCTAGACTGTTTTTTGATATTTCTGACAGCAACAAACTCCGTTTTCATTGACTAGCCTCTTGGAACCCGGAAGGAAAAGGCCGCCTTTCGGGACTAACCGCCAGCCGAATAATCGGCCGGAAACGGAAATCCAGCAGAGGGCAATACCATGGAAGCGCAACGCTACGGAAACAACTTGCTAGGCGAAGGCACTATCAGCACCACCGTCATCGACTGGGACGAATTCAGAAAATCCGCGAAAATCGGTGACACCATCAGCGAACCGACGAGGACATTGCGGATCACTGACAAGGTCTATGAACTGACAGCATCCGGCCAGCACTTCGTCGTGCATATCTATGCCCAATAACCTCTAACTGATCGTTCCCACGCTCTGCGTGGGAACGCCTCCCCGGACGCTCCGCGTCCAGGCCACACCACGGTTCAAGGACGAATTGATGGGCAGAAGCCGCTACACCATTACCGAACCTGAAAAACCACACTTCCTGACATGCACTGTCATGGAATGGACACCGCTATTTACCCGCGACTACCTTGTCGGCCACCTATTGAGTTGCTGGCGATATCAACAAACCCACGAACATTTCAATCTCTACGGCTACGTCGTTCTCGAAAACCATCTGCACTTCGTCGCTCAAGCACCTGACCTGGGTAAATGTGTCAGCCAGTTCAAATCCTTCACCGCTCGAACCATCATTGACGACCTGCAGAAACGAGGAGCGGAGCGAGTGTTGCAGCGTTTGCGTTTCAGCAAACGGGCGCATAAAACGGACCGGATTTATCAGCTATGGCAAGAGGGGTCACACGCCGAGTTGGTGTACAGCGAAGCGGTGATGCGCCAAAAGCTTGATTACATTCACCACAACCCTGTGAAGCGTGGTTATGTGGACTTGGCCGAGCA
>NZ_JACAPJ010000005.1:599008-678153 GCF_013385765.1 Pseudomonas sp. C8002 | reverse complement strand
CCCACGCTCTGCGTGGGAACGCAGCCCGTGACGCTCCGCGTCACACAGCGGGACGCGGAGCGTCCAAGGAGGCATTCCCACGCGGAGCGTGGGAACGATCGATTCCTGTGAAGCGGGGTTGTGTGGACTTGGCCGAGCTGGCGGTATTCCAACGTCCGTAACTATGCAGGACCGGACGGCCTGATCGAGATTCAGCGCTGGGCCTGATCGTTCCCAAGCTCTGCGTGGGAATGCAGCCCGTGACGCTCCGCGTCACACAGCGGGACGGGACGCGGAGCGTCCAAGGAGGCATTCCCACGCGGAGCGTGGGAACGATCATTAGAACTCGATGCGCACATCACCCTTCGGCACGCTGCAGCACGACAGGATGTAACCCTCGGCTTCGTCTTCCTCGGTGATCCCGCCGTTGTGGTCCATCTCGACCTCCCCGCCCAGCTTCAGCACCTTGCACGTCCCACAGATCCCCATGCCGCAAGCTTTCGGAATCAGCAGGCCAAGCTTGGCCGCCGCTGCGTGCACGGTCTCGCCCGGTGCCACGCGGATGCTCTTGCCAGAGGCAATGAATTCCACCTGATGCAGGTCCGCCAGGTCGATCTCCGGTGCATCCGCCGCTTGTTCGGCTTGTTCCACCGCGTCGGCCCGGGCTTCCGGTGGCGTCGCGCCGAAGGATTCTTCGTGATAACGCGCCATGTCGAAGCCGGCGGCTTCCAGCAGGCGCTTTACCGCGTTCATGTAAGGCGTCGGGCCGCAACAGAAGACTTCCCGCTCCAGGAAGTCCGGCACCATCAGTTCGAGCATCTTGTGGTTGAGGTAACCGCGATAACCGGCCCAGGGTTCACCCAGGCCGTGTTTCTCGCAAATCAGGTGCAGGCTGAAGTTATCAATCCGCGACGCCATATGCTCCAGCTCGCGGTGGTAAATGATGTCCTTTGGCGAGCGGGCGCTGTGGATAAACGTCATGTCGACGTTGGCGTTGGTGTCGTAGAACCAGCGCGCCATGGACATCACCGGGGTAATACCGACACCACCACTGAGGTACAGCACTTTCGGGCTCGGGAAGTCGATGGCATTGAACAGCCCCACCGGCCCGTGCACCGCCAGCTCCTGGCCTTCGTGCAGCGTGTCATGCAACCAGTTGGACACCTTGCCGCCCGGCACGCGCTTGATGGTCACCGAAAAGCTGTAAGGCACCGACGGCGAACTGGAAATAGTGTACGAACGCATGATCGGCTGGCCGTCGATTTCCAGCTCCAGGGTGACGAACTGCCCGGGCTTGAAAAAGAACAGGATCGGCTGGTCGGCCATAAAGCAGAAGGTGCGCACGTCCCAGGTTTCCTGGATGACTTTGACGCAACGGACGATGTGCCGACCATTGGCCCAGGTCTGGGTTGTTACCGGGTTCAGGAAGCTGTTGGACATGCTGTTCTCCATAGCCGTGTGATCGGCCTTATGGTGGCGATTCTGCGTAACGCGCGAATCACCCATTTACCTATCTGCGACATTCACATACTTATCGCGACCAGCCCCCATACCACGGGGGTTGCGCGTCGGGAACAGAGTGGGCCATGTCGTTCATGGATAAGGTTCTGGCCGTTGTGGGGCCCACACTCGCTCCCAACAAAGACGCTTTCTTTACGCCTTGCTGCAAAACCTAGCCACTATTCGCCGGCCACACAGAATGGCCATGAGGACACACACGATGGACGTCACCGCAACCTTAAGCTTGGGCGATCCGCTGGAACCCGCACGCAAGGCCACTGCGCAAATGCTGCAAGAACGCGAGCGGACCTTTTCGCTGCCACAGCCGTTTTACTCTGATGAACGGCTGTTCGATATCGACATGCAGGAAATTTTCCAGAAAGAGTGGTTGATCGCCGGCATGACCTGCGAGATCCCCGCCAAGGGCAACTACATCACCCTGCAAGTGGGCAAGAACCCGATCATCGTGATCCGTGGCGCCGACGGCGTGGTGCACGCGTTCCATAACGTGTGTCGCCACCGCGGTTCGCGCCTGTGCACCAGCGACAAGGGCAAGGTCGCCAAGCTGGTGTGCCATTACCACCAGTGGACCTATGAACTGGACGGCCGCCTGCTGTTCGCCGGTACCGAAATGGGCGCCGACTTCGACATGAAGCAATACGGCCTCAAGCCGGTGAATGTGAAGACCGCCGGTGGCTACATCTTTATCAGCCTGTCGGAGAACCCGCCGGCCATCGACGACTTCCTGTCGACCTTGAGCCACTACATGGAACCCTACGACATGGAGAACACCAAGGTGGCGATCCAGACCACCTTGTTTGAAAAAGCCAACTGGAAGCTGGTGCTGGAAAACAACCGCGAGTGCTACCACTGCAACGCGTCGCACCCGGAACTGTTGAAAACCCTGCTGGAATGGGACGACGTTACCGACCCGCGGGCCGACCAGGCCTTCAAGGACCACGTGGCCGCCTCCGCCGCCGCCTGGGATGCCGAAAAGATCCCTTACGCCCACGCCAGCTTCGGCCTGCGTAACCGCATCGTGCGCATGCCGCTGCTCAAGGGCACCGTGTCGATGACCCTCGACGGCAAGCAAGGCTGCAACAAGCTGATGGGCCGCATCAAGAACCCGGACCTGGGCTCGATGCGCATCCTGCACCTGCCTCACTCGTGGAACCACTGCATGGGCGACCACATCATCGTGTTCACCGTGTGGCCGATCAGTGCCCAGGAAACCATGGTCACCACCAAGTGGATCGTGCACAAGGACGCCGTGGAGGGTGTGGACTACGACGTCGAGCGCATGCGCAAAGTGTGGGACGCCACCAATGACCAGGACCGTCGCTTGGCCGAAGAGAACCAGCGCGGCATCAACTCCACCGCGTATCAGCCAGGTCCGTACTCCAAGACCTATGAGTTTGGCGTGGTGAACTTTGTGGACTGGTACAGCGAGCGGATGCTGAGCAACCTGGGGGCGGCGCCAGCGCCGTATCTGAAAGGCGTCGCGGTCCACGAGTAAGCCATACAGTGACAGGGACCTGAACTGTACAAAAAACAGCCAGGTCTCTGACAGCCCCCTGCTTTCCTGCCTTCCAGCCATTGCCCAACAACTTATCCACAAAGCCACCCACAGCAATTGTGGGCAACTGCGCTTTCCCGTCGAAATAAAACCAATAAAATCCGTGACTTATTCAAAGGTACCGGTTTTATCCCACATTGATCATTTTTTGACCTAAAGCCTGAAAGCCACGTCCTGCATGGGCTACAGAGGAACGCAAACACCTTATCCACAGAAGCGCCAACAGACTTTGGGGGCAACTTTGGGCCATCTGTGGAAAACCGGCTTAAACCGAGGAAAATCGCGGCTTTGAAAGCAAAAACCAGCCGGAATAGCGATATTGGTTACATTTTAATCAACGCACTGTAAGCCACGCGTTATATGGCCTACAGCGGATAGCGAACATCTTATCCACAGAAGCACCAACAGACTTTGGGGGCAAGTCTGCGCCGGGTATTTTCCTTATCCACAGAAAAACCCAAGGAAAAACCGTCAGTTAGGTTGGTTATTTTTCGTACAGCGAGCTGGAGGGCTTGATTTGCATGGGGTGTGGACAGCCGCGAACAGGTTATCCACAGGTGGGTTAACAGGGATTGTGGGTAAAGCCACAATCGCCGCAAAACAGTGTGGGAGCGGGCTTGCTCGCGAAAGCGGCGGATCAGTCGGTACATGAGTTACCTGACACACCGCCTTCGCGAGCAAGCCCGCTCCCACAGTGGATCAGCGCACTACACCTTCTTCTATAAGCAATTTAAGAATGGCTTCAGCGCCCGCTTCCGGGCTCACGCCTTTGAGCACCTGCCCACCGCCGCCGCTGGCCTTGGCCGTTGCAGCCTTCATCCGGTCGGCACCGCTTTTGGCCTTGATCACCTTGAGGCGCTTGGGCCGAGGCTTGGCCGGCTGCAATACAGCGCCTGTGAATAACTCATCCTCCAACACCTCGACGTCATGGGCCGTCAGCTCACCGCGTTGCGCCGGGCCGTAGGCGCTTTGCCGTGGCTTGGGCGCCGCGTTATCCACCGTGGCCATAAACGGCAGGCGCACCTTCAGCCGCCGCCGTTGGCCGCGAGGCAAGGCCTGCAGCACATGGGCCACACCGCCTTCGATGGATTCCACCTGGGCCAGGCCGATAATCAACGGCCAACCCAGTTGCTCGGCCAGCAGGAACGGCAACATCCCCGAGCCTTCGCCGGTTTCCGCCTGGCTGCCGGTGAGCACCACTTGGGCGCCCGCGTCCCGCAGATAGTCGCCGAGCACCGGCAAGGCGTCTGCCCCGGCCGGTTGTTCAAGCACGTGCAACTGCGGCAAGCCCATGCCCAGGTAAGCGCGCAGGGTGGGTTCGCCGATGTCGCCGGCGTGCAGCACTTGCAGGTTATCCCCAGCCAGTTGCAGGCCCAGTTCCACAGCGCGCGCGTCTTGCTCCGCCCGGCGTGGGCGGCCTGAAGTCGGGTGGGCACCGATGGACACCAGGCTGATTACATTCGTCGTCATGGCCATTTCCTTAAGCTGCATCGCGCTTGGCACCGTGGCGGTAGGCCTCGACCGCAACGATCAAGGCTTGCAGTATCGCGGCGCTTTCGCCGATCACCGACAGGTCGGCACGCTTGATCATGTCGCAGCCTGGGTCGAGGTTGATCGCCACCACCTTGTCGCAGGCACCAATGCCTTGAAGGTGCTGGATCGCCCCGGAAATCCCCACCGCCACGTAAACCCGCGCGGTGACCCAGGTACCGCTGGCGCCGACCTGGCGATCGCGCGCCATGAAGCCGTCGTCCACCGCCACCCGCGAAGCACCTTCGGTGGCGCCCAACGCGGCAGCAGTCTGGTGGAACAGCGCCCAGTCCTTGACCCCGTTGCCACCGGAGAAAATAAATTCGGCTTCGGCCATGGGAATCGCCGCCGGGTCCACGGCCACCGCACCCAAATCTTCGATACGCGCAAGGCTGCGGGCCAGGCTTGTGGATAACTCCACCGGCAGCACTTCGTGACGGGTTTCGCTGACGGGATCGGCGCACTCCGCCGCAGCCAGGATCATCCGTGGCAGTGGCCGGGCAAGATCCTCCTGACCCGCGCCTGCACGGCCAATACATTCCTGGCCCTTGATCTGCCAGACCCGCGTGGCCGGGCGCTCCTTGAGGCTGGCGGCAAAGCGCCGCCCCAATTCACCACCGCCGCTGCGGCTGTCCGGCAGCAACCAGTGGCGCGGGTTGAACTGGTTATCCACAGCCCGCAGCCCGTGAACCCGTTGCTCCGGTGAATAACCGTCGAATTCATGCCCGTCCAACACCAGCAGCCGATCCACACCGGCGGTGGCGAAGGCGTTTTCCTTGTGTTCGCCGAACACCACGGCCAATACCGCACCGTCGTCGCCGGCCAGTTGCCGGGCCAGGCCCAGCAAGTCGCGGTCGTGGCTGCTCAGGCGGCCGCCGACCATGTCCGGCACCACGTTGATGTAGAAAGCGGGCGCCGGTACCTGATGCAGCGGCAACTGCACTTCCACCGCTGCCGTACGCTTGGCCGCGCCGCCCTGCTGGGCGCCGCTGCGGTCAATACGCTTGATGCCGTTGGGGCCGATAAAACCGACACCGTGCACGTTCTTGCGGATGACCCCATTGGGCCCCATCCAGCTGTGTTGCACCGGCTGCATCGCCGCGTGCAGCGGGTGCAGGCGGTTACGGGCGATCCATTCGGCCCGTGGGTCGCGGCGGATAATGTCGCTCATCAATGCACCTCCGCAGGTTCGCGTTTCGGCGCCTTGGCCGGTGCCGCGTCTTCAAGCAACGCGTCAGCTACCAGTTCGGCAATGTCCTTGATCAAGGGACGCGGTTCGACCACGCCTTCCAGCATCGCCGTGCACTGTGGACAACCCACGGCCACCAGTTCGGCGCCGGTCTCGCGGATGTCTTCCATGCGCATGTCGGGAATCCGCTGCTTGCCGGGAATATCGGTGATCGGCGCCCCGCCACCGCCACCGCAGCAGCGCGAGCGGAAACCGGAGCGCTGCATTTCCTTGACCTCGATCCCCAGCGCCCGCAGCACTTGGCGCGGTGCCTCGTACTCACCGTTGTAGCGGCCCAGGTAGCACGGGTCGTGATAGGTCACGCTGTTGCCTTTGTGCTGGCCCAGGTTCAGGGCGCCGGCGTCGATCAGTTCGGCCATGTAGGTGCTGTGGTGCTGCACCAGGTAGTTGCCATCGAAGGCGCCGTATTCGTTTTTCAGCACGTGGAAACTGTGGGGGTCGCAGGTGACGATGCGCTTGAAGCTGTACTTGGCCAGGGTCTGGATATTGCGTGCGGCCAGCAGCTGGAAAGTCGCTTCATCGCCCAGGCGCCGGGCCACGTCGCCGCTGTCGCGCTCCTCAAGGCCCAGTACGGCGAAGTCGACCTTGGCGGCTTTCAGCACTTTGACGAACGAGCGCAGGGTGCGCTGGTTGCGCATGTCGAAGGCACCGTCGCCGACCCAGAACAGCACGTCGACGGTTTTCCTGTCGCTGAGCAAGGGCAGGTTCAAATCCGCCGCCCAGTTCATCCGCCCGCCCGGTGCGAAACCGCCCGGGTTGTCGGTGGCGATCAGGTTTTCCAGGACTTCGGCGCCCTTGTTCGGGGTCGCGCCTTTTTCCAGGGTGAGGTGGCGGCGCATGTCGACGATGGCGTCCACGTGCTCGATCATCATCGGGCACTCTTCCACGCAGGCGCGGCAAGTGGTGCAGGACCACAGGGTCTCGGCGTCCACCAGGCCATTGACGATTGGCTGGTGCGGGTTGCCGCTGTGTTCGCCGATGGCTTTGCCCGGATACGGGCTGCCGGCGAACTTGGCGTCGGTGCCACCGGCCAGGCCGACGACCATGTCCTGGATAAGTTTTTTCGGGTTCAGTGGCTGGCCGGCAGCGAACGCCGGGCACGCGGCTTCGCACTTGCCGCACTGCACGCAGGCGTCGAAGCCGAGCAGTTGGTTCCAGGTGAAATCCACCGGTTTTTCCACGCCCAGGGGCGCGCTTTTATCCGCGAGGTCCAGGGGTTTCAAACCGGTGGAACGGCCGCCGCCGAAGCGTTCGGCGCGGCGGTGCCAGGCCAGGTGCAGGGCACCGGCGAAGGCGTGTTTCATCGGGCCGCCCCAGGTCATGCCGAAGAACATTTCCGACACGCCCCACAACACGCCCAGGCTCAGCAGCGCGGCGAGCAGCCAGCCGCCGAAGTCCGCCGGCAGAATCCCGGCCACCGGCAAGGTCAACAGGAAGAAGCTCACCGAGAACGCCATCAGGCTTTTCGGCAGGCGCATCCACGGGCCTTTCGACAGGCGTGCAGGCGGGTTGCGACGGCGCAGGTAGACGAAGGTGGCGCCGACAAACATCAGCACCGAAGCCAACAGCAAGGCGTAGCCGAGGATGCGGTTATGCAGGCCGAAACCGTGCACCAGGATCGCCAGCAGCGCCGAGAGCACAAAGCCCAGGGCGGTGGCGACGTGGGTGTTGGCGATGTATTTGTCGCGGGCGACCACATGGTGCAGGTCGACCATGTAGCGCTTGGGCATGGCCAACAGGCCGCCGAGCAAGTCGACCTTGGAGGCCCGGCCGCGGCGCCACATGTTCACCCGGCGCAGCGCGCCGAGGACGGCAAGGCCCAGGGCGGCGAAGAGCAGGATGGGAAGAAGGGTGTTCAACATGGTGAAGCTCCCGAAGACCACACAGGTCTACTGTGAAACTGGCCCGAAATGTGGGAGCGGGCTTGCTCGCGAAGGCAGCGTGTCAGTCGATGCATCCAGTGGCTGACACACCGCTTTCGCGAGCAAGCCCGCTCCCACATTTGACCGAGTACACCTCGTCAGAAATCCTTGCACAGGCGCAGGGCGTCATAGATGGCCGCGTGGGTATTACGCTGGGCCACGCAGTCACCAATGCGGAACAGCAAGTACCCCTCGCCCGGCTCGCTCAGGCACGGCTGCGGCTTGATCGCGAACAGGGCCTCGATGTCCATCTGGCCCTTGTTGCGCGAGCCTGCCTTGAGCCCGTAGTAGAGCTCTTCGTCCGGACGCACGCCGTTCTCGACCACCACCTGGTCCACCACCCGCTCTTCCCTGGCCCCGGTGTATTCGTTCTCCAGCACCGCCACCAGCTTGTCGCCTTCGCGGTAGACCTTTTCCAGCATCATGTCGCCGGTCATGATCACTTCCTTGGGGTACATGCTGCGGTAGTACGTCGGGAACGACGTACCGCCCACGGCCACGCCCGGCTTGATGTCGTCGGTGACGATCTCGACCTGGCTGCCCTTGTCCGCGAGGAAGTCGGCCACCGACATGCCGGTGAACTCGCAGATGGTGTCGTACACCAGCACGTTCTTGCCAGGTAGAACCTTGCCGTCGAGCACGTCCCAGCTGCTGACCACCAGGCCTTCAGCCGCGCCCCAGTGTTCGTTCTGCTCCAGGAACGGATGACCGCCCACCGCCAGCACCACCACGTCCGGGCGCAGGTCGAGGATGGTCGCCGCGTCCGCCGCCACGCCCAGGCGCAGGTCGACGTTCAGGCGCGCCAGTTCCAACTGGAACCAGCGGGTGATCCCGGCAATCTGGTCACGCTGCGGGGCTTTCGATGCAGTGGTGATTTGCCCGCCGATAAATTCTTTCTTCTCGAACAGCGTCACGTCGTGGCCACGTTCGGCAGCCACCCGCGCCGCTTCCATCCCGGCCGGGCCGGCACCCACCACCACGACTTTGCGTTTTGGCCCGGTGGATTTCTCGATGATGTGCGGCACGCCCATGTATTCACGGGAAGTGGCGGCGTTCTGGATGCACAGCACGTCCAGGCCCTGGTACTGGCGGTCGATGCAGTAGTTGGCGCCGACGCACTGTTTGATCTGGTCGATCTGGCCCATCTTGATCTTGGCGATCAGGTGCGGGTCGGCGATGTGGGCGCGGGTCATGCCGACCATGTCCACGTAGCCGCCTTCCAGGATGCGCGTGGCCTGGTTCGGGTCCTTGATGTTCTGCGCGTGCAGCACCGGGGCCTTGACCACTTCCTTGATGCCGGCCGCCAGGTGCAGGAACGGCTCCGGTGGATAACTCATGTTCGGGATAACGTTGGCCAGGGTATTGTGGGTGTCGCACCCCGAGCCGACCACGCCGATGAAGTCGAGCATGCCGGTGTCGTCGTAGTACTTGGCGATCTGTTTCATGTCCTCGTGGGACAAGCCGTCCGGATGGAATTCGTCGCCGCACAAACGGATGCCGACGCAGAAATCCGGGCCGACTTCCTTGCGTACCGCCTTCAACACCTCAAGGCCGAAACGCATGCGGTTTTCGAAGCTGCCGCCCCATTCGTCAGTACGTTTGTTGACCCGAGGGCTCCAGAACTGGTCGATCATGTGCTGGTGCACCGCCGACAGTTCCACACCGTCCAGGCCACCGGCCTTGGCCCGTGCCGCAGCGGTAGCGTAGTTGCCGATCACCCGCCAGATTTCTTCAGGCTCGATGGTCTTGCAGGTGGCGCGGTGCACCGGCTCGCGGATGCCCGAGGGCGACAGCAGCGTGGGCCAATGCTCGCCGTCCCAGCGCGAGCGACGGCCCATGTGGGTAATCTGGATCATGATCTTGGCGCCATGCTTGTGCATGGCATCGGCCAGGTTCTGGAAGTGCGGGATGATCCGGTCATCCGCCAGGTTCACCGACTTCCACCAGCCTTGCGGGCTGTCGATGGCGACACTGGAAGAACCGCCGCAGATCGCCAGGCCGATCCCGCCCTTGGCTTTCTCTTCGTAGTACTTCACATAGCGGTCGGTGGTCATGCCGCCGTCGGTGGCATACACCTCGGCGTGGGCGGTACTGAGCACGCGGTTGCGGATGGTCAGTTTGCCGATCTGGATCGGCGCAAACATTGCTTCGAAAGCCATGGCAGGGTCCTCGACTTACAACGGCTTGACGGTGAACAGGCCGTCGTCGTGGCCCTCTTCGGAGCCGCCGTATACCTGTTCCGCAACGGTGCGGATCTTGCTGCCGCGGGCTTCGAGAATCTGGTCCATCGCGCCGGCAAACCAGCCGGTGAACATGTAGTCGACCTTGCGCCCGACCTTGCCGTACACGTAGACGAATGCCGAGTGCTCGAGCTTGACGCTGGCGGTGCCTTTATCGAGGTCGATGTCCTGGATCTTGAACAGGCCCCAGCCGCGCTGCGACAGGCGCTTCATGTAGTGCTCGAACACTGCGACGCCTTCCAGGCCATGGCATTCAGCTTCTTTTTCACACCAGTGCCAGGCGGATTTGTAGCCGGCCTTGTAGAGGATTTCGGCGTAGGCCTCGCTGCCCAGGACTTCTTCGATCCCCATGTGATTATTGACGAAGAAATGGCGCGGCACGTACAGCATCGGCAGGGCGTCGGAGGTCCAGACACCGGTTTCGCTGTCGACTTCGATAGGCAATTGAGGGGCGATCTTGGCCATGGAAACTTAACTCCGGAAAATGCTTTGGTAAGCCCCCGACGCATAAGGTTGGGGGAAAAGAGGCGTGAGTGGTGGCTTATTCGCCCCAGACGTCCTTCAGGACGTTGACCCAGTTTTCGCCCATGATCTTGCGCACCACGCGCTCGGGATGGCCGCGCTTGAGCAGGGTCTCGGTGAGGTTCGGGAACTCGCCCACGGTGCGGATGCCCAGCGGGTTGATGATCTTGCCGAAGCTGGTCAGGCGGCGGGCGTAGCCCTTGTCGTGGGTCAGCATTTCGAAGAAATCCTGGCCATGGCCCTGGGTGAAGTCGGTGCCGATGCCGATGGCGTCTTCGCCCACGATGTTCATGGTGTATTCGATGGCTTCGGCGTAGTCGTCGATGGTCGAGTCGATGCCCTTGGCCAGGAACGGCGCGAACATGGTCACGCCGACAAAGCCACCGTGGTCGGCGATGAACTTCAGCTCTTCATCGGACTTGTTGCGCGGGTGCTCTTTGAGGCCTGAAGGCAGGCAGTGGGAGTAGCACACCGGCTTTTTCGATTCGAGGATGACTTCTTCGGAGGTCTTGGAGCCCACGTGTGACAGGTCGCACATGATGCCGACGCGGTTCATCTCGGCGACGACCTCGCGACCGAAGCCCGACAGGCCGCCATCGCGCTCATAGCAGCCGGTGCCCACCAGGTTCTGGGTGTTGTAGCACATCTGCACCACGCCAACCCCGAGCTGCTTGAAGATCTCGACGTAGCCGAGCTGGTCTTCAAACGCGTGGGCGTTCTGGAAGCCGAAGATGATGCCGGTCTTGCCCTGTTCCTTGGCGCGACGGATATCGGCGGTGGTTTTCACCGGGATCACCAGGTCGCTGTTTTCGCGAATCAGGGTCTGGCTGGCCACGATGTTGTTAATGGTGGCCTGGAACCCTTCCCATACCGACACGGTGCAGTTGGCAGCGGTGAGGCCACCCTTGCGCATGTCTTCGAACAGGTCGCGGTTCCACTTGGCAATGATCAGCCCGTCGATAACGATGCTGTCGGCGTGCAATTCGGCTGGGCTCATCAGGCGTCCCCTTATTGGCGATTCATGCGCCGAATCGTCTGCCGGCGCTTTGGGGCCAGCATATGCCCCGGGGCAGAAGGAGCCGGGTGCAAAAACGACAAGGGAATTGCCGAAAGCGTCAATCCGCGACAAAGGCCAACATGACATCTCTGACGGGTGTCTGTTCTTTGTCTTACGCTTGAGCCAGAATTTGCTCATCAACTGATATGAGACGGCGCAATGAAATCGATTTTCCTGGCTTTGGCACTCATCGCAACCGGCGTACACGCCGCTGAAGACACCGACAGCACGCCCTGCGATGGCATCGAGAACGACAAGCAAACCCTGGAATGCGCCACCTACAACAAAACCACCGCCGAACAACTGCTCAAGGATAACTACCAGGGCTTGCTGGAACGCATGGGTTCGACCTATGGCAGCAACAAGACGCAGCTGGCGGACATTACCGCTCGTCTGAAGGATGCCCAGCAGAAGTGGGAAAAGTTACGTGATGCGGATTGCGCCGTAGATACCTTTCCGGCAGTGGCGGGAAGCAAGGCATATGCGATCCAGCAGAATGATTGTCTGGCGCGGATGAGTGATGAACGGTCGGAGTTTTTGGAGTCGATTGGGCAGGAATAAGCGACAATCCCCTCCACTCTTTACTCAGAACCAAGGCTATTCATGACAATCTGCGGCATCGAAATCAAAGGCAGCGAAGCCATTATTGCTGTCGCCTCGCTCGACGGTCAGGCATTGGGCCACGTCGCTCTGGCCACCAAGAAAATCGCCCTTGAAGACGATGATGAGGCGGCCAACGTCAAGGCCTTCGCCGCTCAGGTCAGCGCGTTTGTGCGGGAAAACGGCATCAGCCGCATCGCCATCAAGAAGCGCAGCAAGAAAGGCGAATTCGCCGGTGGCCCAACTACGTTCAAGATTGAAGGTGTGTTTCAGTTGCTGGACGGCGTTGAAGTGACGCTGCTGTCGCCGCAGACCATCAATGCGCAGAACAAGAAACACGACTTTGCCCTGCCGGCGACGCTGAACAAGTATCAGCATGAGGCTTACAAGGCCGCGTGTTCAGCCCTGCTGAAGAAATAAGCCACACCACAAATCTCCTGTGGGAGCGGGCTTGCTCGCGAATGCGGTGTGTCAGTCAATACATGTACCGACTGATCCACCGCTTTCGCGAGCAAGCCCGCTCCCACATTTGATCTGCATTGTTCTCAAGAGCGGTGTTCATACCGCTTCCCGGCGCCGATCTTCCCTTGGGCACTTGGCAAACCTTGCCCGGTAGCTGCGGGTGAAATACGACGGCGACTCAAACCCGCAGGCGATGCTCACCTCCAGCACGCTCAGGTCGCTCTGGCGCAACAACTGCCGAGCCTTTTCCAGGCGCAAACCCAGGTAGAAGTTGCTCGGTGTGTCGTTCAGGTGCAGCCGAAACAAGCGCTCCAACTGCCGCCGCGTGACCTTGATCGCCTCCGCCAGCGCCAGTGTGCTCAACGGCGGTTCCGTGTGCTGTTCCATCTCCCCAATCACCTGCACCAACTTCTTGTTGTTGATGCCGTAGCGCGTGGCGATCTGCATGCGTTGGTGGTCTTTGCGCGGGCGGATGCGGCCGAGCACGAATTGCTCGGACACCTGGATCGCCAACTCTGGCCCGTGAGCCTGGCTGATCAGGTCGAGCATCAGGTCGATGGACGCGGTGCCGCCCGCCGAGGTGATGCGCCGGCGGTCGATCTCGAACAGCTCCTGGGTTACCGTCAGCTGTGGATAAGATTCCTTGAAGGCGTCGATGGCTTCCCAGTGCAGGGTCAGGCGGTAGCCGTCGAGCAGGCCGGCTTCGGCGAGTACGCAGGCGCCAGTGTCGATGGCGCCGAGGGTCACGCCGTCGTGATCAAGGCGACGCAGCCAGTGTTCCAGTGCGGGCGTGGCGAACTTCAGCGGTTCGAAGCCGGCCACCACCAATAAGGTCGAGCCTTTTTTCAGCGGCTCCAGCGCGGCGTCGGCGTTGACCGACATGCCATTGCTCGCCAGCACCGCGCCGCCGTCGGCGCTCAAGACGTGCCAGCGGTACAGCTCGCCGCGAAAACGATTGGCGACACGTAAAGGTTCGATCGCGGAGATAAAGCCGATGGCGGAGAAGCCCGGCATCAGCAGAAAGTAGAAATCCTGGGACATGGAGCGCTCTCGTAGGACGGACAGCGTGGTCACTGTGATACGCCAGTTCAATCGGTCATTCAAGGGGGCAGGTCGCTGCAGTGCAAGAGCTGGTCGCCGCCGTGCGTTTTGTCGGGGACCAAGCTGCGTAACTTGGCTGCACGGTGCACAAAGACGCCGGAACCCACAATAACAACCTGCCGAGGGAACCACCATGAACCGACTGATCAGCCGCTGTGTGCTCGCACTCAGCGCCAGCGCCATTTTGAGCACCAACGTCATGGCAGCCGATGCGGCTTCTTGCCAGAACGTGCGCATGGGCGTGGTGAACTGGACCGACGTAATCGCCACCAGTGCCATGACTCAAGTGTTGCTCGACGGCCTCGGCTACAAGACCAAACAGACCAGCGCGTCCCAGCAAATCATCTTTGCCGGTATTCGCGACCAGCGCCTGGACATGTTCCTGGGCTACTGGAACCCGCTGATGACCCAGACCATCACCCCGTTTGTCGACGCCAAGCAGGTCAAGGTGCTCGACAAGCCGTCCCTGGAAGACGCCCGCGCGACCCTGGCGGTGCCGACTTACCTGGCCGACAAGGGCCTGAAGACCTTCGCCGACATCGCCAGGTTTGAAAAAGAACTGGGCGGCAAGATCTACGGCATTGAACCAGGCTCGGGCGCCAACACCCAGATCAAGGCGATGATCGCCAAGAATCAGTTTGGCCTGGGCAAGTTCCAACTGGTGGAATCCAGCGAGGCCGGCATGCTCGCCGCCGTCGACCGCGCCGTGCGCCGCAAGGAGGCCGTGGTGTTCTTCGGCTGGGCGCCGCACCCGATGAACGTCAACGTGGCGATGACTTACCTCACCGGCAGTGATGACGCGCTGGGCCCGAACGAAGGCATGGCCACCGTGTGGTCCGTCACCTCGCCGACCTACGCCGAGCAATGCCCCAACGTGCACAAGTTGCTCAGCAACCTGACCTTCACCGCCGCCGACGAGAGCCGAATGATGCAGCCGCTGCTGGATCACAAGGACGCTTTCGAGTCGGCCAGGCAATGGCTCAAGGATCACCCGCAAGACCAGCAGCGCTGGCTCGAAGGCGTGACCACCTTCGACGGCAAACCCGCCGCAGCCAACCTGCAATTGACCAGCAAATAACCTGTCTTGAATCACCGCTTCGCAGCCGCTCCCGGCTGCGAACGGTATGACTACGCCTGAAAATCACGCCTGTAAGGAACCTGCCTCATGAACCACGACGTCATCATCACCTGCGCACTCACCGGTGCTGGCGACACGACCGCCAGAAGCCCTCACGTGCCGGTCACTCCGAAACAAATCGCTGCCGCGGCGGTGGAAGCGGCCAAGGCCGGTGCCACCGTGGTGCATTGCCACGTACGTGACCCCGAGACCGGCAAGTTCAGCCGCGACGTGGCGCTGTACCGCGAAGTGATGGAGCGCATCCGCGAGGCGGACGTCGACATCATCGTCAACCTCACCGCCGGCATGGGTGGCGACCTGGAAATCGGTGGCGGCGAGAACCCCATGGAGTTCGGGCCCAACACCGACCTGGTGGGCCCGCTGACCCGCCTGGCCCACGTGGAAGAGCTGCTGCCGGAAATCTGCACCCTCGATTGCGGCACCCTGAACTTCGGCGATGGCGACACCATTTACGTCTCCACCCCGGCCCAGCTGCGGGCTGGCGCCAAGCGTATTCAAGAGCTGGGCGTTAAAGCCGAGCTGGAGATTTTCGACACCGGTCACCTGTGGTTCGCCAAGCAGATGATCAAGGAAGGCTTGCTCGACAACCCGTTGTTCCAGCTGTGCCTCGGCATCCCGTGGGGCGCGCCGGCCGACACCACCACCATGAAAGCCATGGTCGACAACCTGCCGGCTGACGCGGTGTGGGCCGGCTTCGGCATTGGTCGCATGCAGATGCCGATGGCGGCGCAAGCAGTGCTGCTGGGCGGCAACGTGCGGGTCGGCCTGGAAGACAACCTGTGGCTGGACAAGGGCGTGCTGGCGACCAACGGCCAGTTGGTGGAACGCGCCAGCGAGATCCTCAGCCGCCTGGGTGCGCGGGTCATGACCCCGGCCGAAGGCCGCGTGAAGATGGGCCTGACCAAGCGCGGCTAAGACACACCGCACGACGCCCTGCAGGAACCGAATCAAATGTGGGAGCGGGCTTGCTCGCGAATGCGGTGGATCAGCCACCGAATGCATCAACTGACAGACCGCTTTCGCGAGCAAGCCCGCTCCCACATTTTGATCTTGGCTCTCACACAGAATCACCGAACTCTTTAGGAATTTGCCATGAGCTTTATCACTGAAATCAAAACCTTCGCAGCGCTGGGCAGCGGCGTTATCGGCAGTGGCTGGGTATCCCGCGCCCTGGCTCACGGCCTGGATGTGGTGGCCTGGGACCCGGCGCCTGGCGCCGAAGCGGCTCTGCGCAAACGTGTCGCGAATGCCTGGGGCGCACTCGAGAAACAAGGCCTTGCACCCGGCGCCTCGCAAGACCGCCTGCGCTTTGTGGCCACGATTGAAGAGTGCGTGAAAGACGCCGACTTCATCCAGGAAAGTGCCCCGGAACGCCTGGAATTGAAGCTGGAGTTACACAGCAAAATCAGCGCGGCGGCCAAGCCGAATGCGTTGATTGGTTCGAGTACTTCGGGGTTGTTGCCGAGCGAGTTTTATGAAGGCTCCACGCACCCGGAACGTTGCGTGGTGGGGCATCCGTTCAACCCGGTTTACCTGTTGCCGCTGGTGGAAGTGGTAGGCGGCAAAAACACTGCGCCGGAAGCGATTCAGGCAGCAATCAAGGTGTACGAATCCCTCGGCATGCGCCCTTTGCATGTGCGTAAGGAAGTGCCCGGTTTTATCGCTGACCGGCTGCTGGAAGCCCTGTGGCGTGAGGCCTTGCACCTGGTGAACGATGGTGTGGCAACCACCGGCGAGATCGATGATGCGATTCGCTTTGGCGCCGGTTTGCGCTGGTCGTTCATGGGCACGTTCCTGACCTATACGCTGGCGGGCGGTGATGCCGGGATGCGGCACTTCATGGCGCAGTTCGGCCCGGCCTTGCAGCTGCCGTGGACCTATCTGCCGGCGCCGGAATTGACCGACAAATTGATTGACGACGTGGTGGACGGCACCAGCGATCAGTTGGGCAAACACAGCATTTCGGCGCTGGAGCGCTATCGTGATGATTGCCTGCTGGCGGTGCTGGAGGCGGTGAAGACCACTAAGGAAAAACACGGTATGACCTTCGCCGAATAAGCCCTGTAAAGATCGTTCCCACGCTCTGCGTGGGAATGCAGCCCAGGACGCTCTGCGTCCCAACGCGTGACGCAGAGCGTCACAGGAGGCGTTCCCACGCAGAGCGTGGGAACGATCACGTACCTACCGGGAACCGAACCATGCCCGCACTCACCACCTACACCACCAAAATCCTCCCCGAGTGGGTCGACTACAACGGCCACCTGCGCGATGCGTTCTACCTGCTGATTTTCAGCTACGCCACCGATGCGCTGATGGACACCCTGGGCCTGGACAGCGAAAACCGCGAAGCCAGCGGCCACTCGCTGTTCACCCTGGAGTTGCACCTCAACTACCTGCACGAAGTGAAACTGGGCGCCGCCGTCGAGGTGCACACCCAACTCATCGCCCACGACCGCAAGCGCCTGCACCTCTATCACAGCCTGCACCTGGTGGGCGACGAAAAGGAGCTGGCGGGCAACGAACAGATGCTGCTCCACGTCGACCTCGCCGGGCCGCACTCGGCGCCATTCAGTGAAGCGGTGCTGGGCAAGCTTGCCAGCATCAGCGCCGAACAAACCGAACTGCCGAAGCCCGCCCTGCTCGGCCGCGTGATTGGACTGCCACCCCAAAAATAAGGAATCGCCATGCAAACCGCCGCCGCTGTTGCCGACTTCCGTACTTACCCACTGATCAGTGACCTGGCCGATGTGCAGGTGCACGGCGATCACCTCAGTGTGCGATGGGCCGATGGGCGGGTCAGCCCGTTTCATCACCAGTGGCTGCGAGACAACTGCCCGTGCCCTGTTTGCGTCTACAGCGTGACCCGTGAACAGGTGCTGGAAATCGTCGATGTGGACGAACACCTCACGGCCCTCAGTGCACGTACCGACCAGGGTCTGCTGACAGTGGAATGGAGCGGCGGGCATCGCAGCCAATACGATCCCGGATGGTTGCGGGCGCACGCCTACGACGATGAGTCCCGCGCCGAACGCCGGGCTGCCAAACCGAAATCCCTGCTGTGGGACCGTACGTTCGAGCTGCCCGTATTCGACTACGCAGCGCTGATGGAAGATCCGAAAGCCCTGCTGCAATGGCTGCTGGCTTTGCGTGACAGCGGCCTCACCCAAGTGCGCGGTGTGCCCACCGAACCCGGCTCGCTGGCGCTGATCGCCAAGCGCATTTCGTTCATCCGCGAGAGCAACTTCGGCGTGCTGTTCAACGTGCAGTCCAAGGCCGATGCCGACAGCAACGCCTACACGGCATTCAACCTGCCGCTGCACAGTGATTTGCCGACGCGGGAGCTGCAACCCGGGCTGCAGTTCTTGCATTGCCTGGTGAACGACGCCGACGGGGGCGAGAGTATTTTTGTCGATGGTTTTGCCATCGCCCGGGCATTGCGCGATGAAGACCCCGAAGCCTTTCGCGCGCTGTGCGAGATCCCCGTGGAATTTCGCAACAAGGACCGTCACAGCGACTATCGCCAGCTGGCGCCGATCATTGCGCTGGATGCTCTGGGTGAAGTCGCCGAGATTCGCATGGCCAACTTTCTGCGCGGGCCGTTTGAGGCGCCTGCAGAGCAGATGCCGTTGCTCTATCGCGCCTATCGCCGGTTTATTGCGATGACCCGGGAGGAGCGTTTTCGACTGGTCAAACGTCTGAATCCGGGCGAGCTGTGGTGCTTTGATAATCGCCGGACCCTGCATGCGCGCAATGCGTTTGATCCGGCGTCCGGCGCGCGGCATTTCCAGGGCTGCTATATCGACCGCGATGAGTTGTTGTCGCGGATATTGGTGTTGCAGCGGTAGACCGAGGCGCGCCCTTCGCGAGCAAGCCCGCTCCCACATTTGACCGAGTTCCTCCTGAAAAAACGCGGTCAACTGTGGGAGCGGGCTTGCTCGCGAAGGGGCCAGCAGCTTCACCTCAAATTTCAGCTCAAAAAAAGCCCCGATCCAGCCGTGACAGGATCGGGGCAGAGTGCTTTGTGTGAGCTGCGCATCCCGAGGGTGACCAAACCTTCAAGCTGCTTGCTTGGTGTCAGTGTGCACACTCCCCTGCCTTGCGAGTTAGCCGAAAACGACCTGTTCATAGGTGTGCCGGACATTCATGCATTCAGGCCTTGCCGACTCGGTGATGGCCTACCAGAATCGACTTCAATCCCCCGCTCCCCTAACAAGGATTAACGTCATGATGCACGCGGATTTGATTGACCAGGATGACCTGCTGGGCCAGCTGCGGTCGTTGGGTTTCGAGGTGTCCAGCGGCGCTACCGCCGAGCAGGCTTGCGAGTGTGCGGTGCGCGGCTTGAGCGCGGCGCGGGCCAAGGCGCTCAAGGGTATGGTTGAGCAGATGTACACCGGCAGCGCGACGATCTTGCCGGCGGTGAGGCAGGCGATCGACAAGCAGTTGTTGCCGGCGCTGGTGCAATTTCGGCAGAACTCTGGCGCCTGATATACCGCATTCGCGAGCAAGCCCGCTCCCACATTCGACCGCGTTCCTACTGAAAAAACGCGGTCAAGTGTGGGAGCGGGCTTGCTCGCGAATGCAGGCGACTCGGTCTAAAGCCTTACACTCGCGAAAGTCGACTCATTCCTGGCCTGGCTCAACGCCGACAACGGCCCGGACAACGGTGACAACACCAGCGCCTGCGGAATCGGCATCATCGCCACCTGCTGCGTGGTGTTGGAACCCACACGCTCATCCCGCGGCGGAATGCCGAAGTATTCGCGGTAGCACTTGGAGAAGTGCGGCGTGGAGACAAACCCGCACACCGACGCCACTTCGATGATCGACATCGGCGTTTGCTTGAGCAACTGCCGCGCACGGATCAGGCGCAACTTGAGGTAGTAGCGCGACGGCGAACAGTGCAGGTATTTCTGGAACAAGCGCTCCAGCTGACGCCGGGACACCGCTACGTACACCGCCAGTTCATCGAGGTCGATCGGCTCTTCCAGGTTGGCCTCCATCAGCGCGACGATTTCCTGCAACTTCGGCTGGTTGGTGCCAAGCATGTGCTTGAGCGGCACACGCTGGTGATCCTGTTCGTTGCGGATGCGCTCGTACACAAACATCTCGGAGATCGCCGCCGACAATTCACGGCCGTGGTCACGGCTGATCAGGTGCAGCATCATGTCCAGCGGCGCGGTGCCGCCGGAGCTGGTGAAGCGGTTGCGGTCGAGGGTGAACAGGCGGGTGCTCATGGCCACGCGGGGAAAGGCTTCCTGCATCGACGCCAGGCATTCCCAGTGCACGCTGCAATCAAAACCGTCCAGCAGGCCGGCGCAGGCCAGGGCCCAGCTGCCGGTGCACACCGCGCCAAGGCGACGGGATTGGCGCGCCTGGCTTTGCAGCCACGACACATGTTCACGGGTCACGGTGCGCTGGATACCCACGCCGCCACAGACGATCACGGTGTCCAGGGCCGGAGCTTTGTGCATGGAAGCATCGGGGGTGATTTGCAGACCGTCGCTGGCCCACACCTGGTTTCCGTCCACACTCAACGTCGTCCAGCGATACAGCTCGCGGCCCGAGAGTTGGTTGGCCATGCGCAGGGGTTCGACTGCGGAGGCCAGGGAAATCAGCGTGAAATTGTCCAGCAGCAAAAAGCCGATGGATTGAGGCGCACGGTTCTGGGGTTGAGCCCCGGAGTTGAACGACGTCATCGCGGTATCTCCTCACACAAAGCGGGTGATGGCCTCAGGCGAGGCTCTTGTTATTGCGCTCATCGCCTTAAGGAAACTCCTATGGCGAGAGGCTTTGTATTGATAGAGCAAATGCCATGCCTAAAGTTGAATGCGTATTCAATAACTCCTGAAAACGACCTCATGACGTGTCTATATAAGCCCGCGCATGGAGTGGGGGATATGACCCAGAAAAGACGTGAGAGAACGCAGGCTCAAGGTGTGTGAGCAGATCGGTAGCACTTGTGGGAAGGGAGAGAAACGACGTGGGAAAAGTCTGTCACCACAAGCACGGGTGACCGATGGTCATGAGGGGAAATCGTTCGGGAGCTACTTATCTAATTGCGACGCGCTAAAAGGTGGCGCTTTTGGTTCTGGTGTTCACTTTATGAGCAGTGTTGCCCGGTCTACCGCATTCGCGAGCAAGCCCGCTCCCACACTTGACCGCGTTTTTTCAGTAGGAACTCGGTCGAATGTGGGAGCGGGCTTGCTCGCGAATGCAGGCGACGCGGTCTTTCCGGATCAACACTCCACCGCACTCACCGCCAACCCACCCCGCGATGTTTCCTTGTACTTGTCATGCATATCCGCCCCGGTATCGCGCATGGTGCGGATCACCCGGTCCAGCGAGATGAAGTGCTGGCCATCCCCCCGCAGCGCCATCTGCGCCGCGTTGATCGCCTTCACCGCGGCAATCGCATTACGCTCGATGCACGGCACCTGCACCAGCCCGCCTACCGGGTCGCAGGTCAGGCCGAGGTTGTGCTCCAGCCCGATCTCCGCCGCGTTGCACAATTGCTCCGGCGTAGCCCCGAGGATCTCCGCCAACCCCGCCGCCGCCATGGCGCACGCCGAGCCGACTTCACCCTGGCAGCCGACTTCGGCACCCGAGATCGACGCGTTCTTCTTACACAGGATGCCCACCGCCGCCGCGCCGAGGAAATAGTCGACCACGTTGGCCTCGGTCACTTCTTCGCTGAACTTCATGAAGTAGTGCAGCACCGCCGGGATGATCCCCGCCGCGCCGTTGGTCGGTGCCGTGACCATGCGCCCGCCGGCGGCGTTTTCTTCATTCACCGCCAGGGCGAACAGGTTGACCCATTCCATCGCGCTCAAGGTCGAGCCGATCACGTTCGGCTTGCCCAGCTCCTGCAAGCTGCGGTGCAACTTGGCTGCACGCCGCCGAACATTGAGACCGCCGGGAAGAATGCCTTCGTGCTTTAGGCCTTGCTCCACGCAATCCTGCATGGCGCGCCAAAGCTTCATCAGGCCGCTGCGGATTTCTTCTTCCGAGCGCCAGGTTTTTTCGTTCGCCAACATCAGCTCAGCGACGCGCAGGTTGTGGGTCTTGCACAGCTGCAGCAGTTCCACCGCACTGGAAAAATCATAGGGCAGCTCGGTGCGGTCCATGTCCGCCACGCCGCTGTTGGCCTGGGCTTCATCCACCACGAATCCGCCGCCCACCGAGTAGTAGGTGTCGCGGTGCAGCTCGCCGTTATCACCGAACACCACCAGGGTCATGGCATTGGGGTGGAACGGCAGGTTTTCGTCGATCAGGCGCATGTCCCGCGCCCATAAGAAAGGCACCGGCAAACGTGCGTCCAGCAGCAGGGTGTTGGTCTCGCGCAGGGTTTCGATGCGGATGCCGATCTGTGACGGATCGATCGCGTCCGGCCACTCGCCCATCAGGCCCATGATCACCGCGTTGTCGCTGCCGTGACCGATGCCCGTGGCCGATAAGGAGCCATACAGCTGAACTTCGACGCGCCTGACTTGTTCCAACACATCACGTTCACGTAATCCTTGAACGAACAACGCCGCGGCGCGCATGGGGCCGACGGTGTGAGAACTCGAAGGCCCAATGCCGATCTTGAACAGGTCGAAAACGCTGATAGCCATTGCCGTGAAACTCCTCGATGAGCACAGGCCAGGCGCACATAACGCCTGGTGACGGAGCTGCTACGCTCATGTCGCAATCCGCCCAGATGCGGCCATCATCAAGCTTTTGTTGGCGCTCACGGCGTCTCACACCGACGTACCCATGCTCATCAGCGCCGCTGTTGTGGAAGGCGACGTTTTGGCCGTTTTTTGCGGTGCAGATCGGTAAAAAGTGCAGTTTTGCCGTGGAAAAAATCTGTAAGCGACGTCACCGACACTGGATACGACCATCCCTGTACTGGATACGACGCCCCCTGTAGGCGTCAGATTTTCACTGGTACATGATCAGTCTCGACTCGTTTGCACAGTTGCGTGGCAGAGCTGTGCCGCACGCCCAACCGCAACACCTATAAGCGCGGTGTTATTGCCGCCAGAAAAACACCAGGAGTCCACCCCCATGAAAGGTTCCCCGTCGTTGTTGTTGGCCGCCATGCTGAGTCTGCCAGTCGTGGCTCACGCTGCAGAACCGGCGCAATGCCAGACCGTCAACTTCTCCGATGTCGGCTGGACCGACATCACCGTCACCACGGCCACCACCAGCGAAGTCCTCAAGGGCCTCGGCTACAAACCCCGCACCACGATGATTTCAGTACCAGTGACCTACAAGTCCCTGGCCGACGGCAAGAACATGGACATCTTCCTCGGCAACTGGATGCCGACCATGGAAAACGACATCAAGCAGTACCGTGATGCCGGCACCGTGGAAACCGTGCGCGCCAACCTGGAAAACGCCAAGTACACCCTGGCCGTACCGGAAGCGCTGTACAACAAGGGCCTGAAAGACTTCGCCGACATCGTCAAATTCAAGGATGAGCTGGGCGGCAAGATCTACGGGATCGAGCCGGGCAACGACGGCAACCGGACCATCCAGACCCTCATCGACAAGGACGCTTTCGGCCTGAAAACCGCCGGTTTCAAAGTGGTCGAATCCAGCGAAGCCGGGATGCTTTCGCAGGTGGAACGCGCCACCAAGCGCGACCAGGCCATCGTGTTCCTCGGCTGGGAACCGCACCCGATGAACACCCGCTTCAAGATGAAGTACCTGACCGGGGGTGATGATTCATTCGGCCCTAACTACGGCCAGGCCACCATCTACACCAACGTCCGCAAGGGCTACACCCAGGAATGCAGCAACGTGGGCCAGTTGCTGAAAAACCTGTCGTTCACCCTGAACATGGAAAGCACCCTGATGGGTAACGTCCTGGACGACAAAATGAAGCCCGACGCCGCCGCCAAGGCGTGGCTGAAGAAGAACCCGCAAGTGCTCGACACCTGGCTCGCCGGTGTCACCACTGTCGATGGCAAACCAGGACTGGAGGCCGTCAAAGCTTACCTCGCCAAGTAAACCGCTGACCCCGGGCCGGTACGCTGGCCCGGGATGTTTTTCCTCTTCGCATGTGGACATTCACTACCATGCTGACTGAACATAAAATCCCGCTAGGCCAGTACATCGCTGCCTTCGTTGAGTGGTTGACCCAACACGGGGCCGCCTACTTCGACGCAATCGCATCGACCCTGGAAACGATGATCCACGGCGTGACGTTCGCGCTGACCTGGTTCAATCCACTGGCATTGATCGGTCTGATTGCGCTGCTCGCTCACTTCATTCAACGCAAATGGGGCCTGACCGTTTTTGTCATCGCCTCCTTCCTGCTGATCCTCAACCTGGGGTACTGGCAGGAAACCATGGAGACCCTGGCGCAAGTGCTGTTCGCCACCCTGGTCTGCGTGGTGATCGGGGTGCCGCTGGGCATTGTTGCCGCGCACAAACCGATGTTCTACACCCTGATGCGGCCGGTGCTCGATCTGATGCAGACCGTACCGACCTTCGTCTACCTCATCCCTACCCTGACCCTCTTCGGGCTGGGTGTGGTGCCCGGGCTGATTTCCACGGTGGTGTTTGCGATTGCCGCGCCTATCCGTCTGACTTACCTGGGTATCCGTGATGTGCCGCAAGAGTTGATGGACGCCGGCAAGGCCTTTGGCTGCTCGCGCCGTCAGTTGCTCTCGCGGATCGAACTGCCCCACGCCATGCCGAGCATCGCCGCCGGCATTACCCAATGCATCATGCTGTCGTTGTCGATGGTGGTGATCGCGGCCCTGGTGGGCGCCGACGGCCTCGGCAAACCGGTGGTCAACGCGCTGAACACCGCCGACATCGCCCTGGGCTTTGAAGCCGGCCTGGCGATCGTATTGCTGGCCATCATGCTCGACCGCATCTGCAAACAACCCGACGCCAAAGTAGGGGGTGATGCATGAGCATTATCCGATTCGAAAATGTCGACGTGATCTTCTCCAAAGACCCACGCGAGGCGCTCAAGCTGCTGGACCAGGGCATGACGCGCAACGAGATCCTGAAAAAGACCGGGCAGATTGTCGGCGTTGAAAACGCCAGCCTGGATGTCGAGAAAGGCGAGATCTGCGTGCTGATGGGCCTGTCCGGCTCGGGCAAGTCGAGCTTGTTGCGCTGCATCAACGGCTTGAACACCGTCAGCCGCGGCAAGCTGTTTGTGGAGCATGAAGGTCGCCAGATCGACATCGCATCCTGCACCCCCGCCGAGCTGAAAATGATGCGCACCCAGCGCATCGCCATGGTGTTCCAGAAGTTCGCCCTGATGCCCTGGCTGACGGTGCGCGAGAACATCAGCTTCGGCCTGGAGATGCAGGGCCGCCCGGAGAAAGAACGACGCAAGCTGGTGGACGACAAGCTGGAACTGGTGGGCCTGTCGCAGTGGCGCAACAAGAAGCCAGACGAGCTTTCCGGTGGCATGCAGCAGCGTGTCGGCCTGGCCCGCGCATTGGCGATGGACGCCGATATCCTGTTGATGGACGAACCCTTCTCGGCACTCGACCCGCTGATCCGCCAGGGCTTGCAGGATGAGTTGCTGGAGCTGCAACGCAAGCTGAGCAAGACCATCGTATTCGTGAGCCACGACCTGGATGAGGCGCTGAAACTCGGCAGCCGCATCGCGATCATGAAAGACGGGCGGATCATCCAGTACAGCGTGCCGGAAGAGATCGTGCTGAACCCGGCGGATGACTATGTGCGGACCTTCGTGGCCCACACCAACCCGCTGAATGTGCTGTGTGGCCGCAGCCTGATGCGCACGGTGGATAACTGCACCCACGTCAACGGCTCCATCAGCCTGGACCCGGGCGGTGACTCGTGGCTGGACCTGGCCGAAGGCAACACCATCAAGGGCGCGCGGCAGAACGGTTCGGTGCTGAACCTGCAGAACTGGGCACCGGGGCAAGCCGTGGAAGGTTTGGGGCGGATGCCGACGCTGGTGGATTCCAATATCGGAATGCGTGAGGCGTTGCAGATTCGGTACCAGACAGGCAACAAGCTGGTGCTGCAGGACGACAACAAGGTGGTGGGGATTCTGGGTGACAGCGAGCTCTATCACGCCCTCTTGGGCAAGAACCTGGGCTAACAGACACCGCAAAATAAATGTGGGAGCGGGCTTGCTCGCGAATGCGGTGTATCAGTGTCAGATGTACTGACTGACACTGCGCATTCGCGAGCAAGCCCGCTCCCACATTTTGCTCAGGTGGTGTCAGTAACGACACCACCTGTCCTTTCACCACTCAGCTATAGACACGGCCAAGGAGCTGCCGATGGCTTTCAAACTGATCGAGCACGTCCCGGGTGATCTGCTCCTGGGTGAAGCCCATCAGGTCGTATTCCTGAGGCCCGTTGTGCAGGTAAACCTCGGCGCGGTAGTAGCGCGTGCGTTCTTCCTCGGGCAAGTCGTTCGGTGCCGACGAATAAGCATCCAGGCTGACCTCGTAGACAAACGGATTGCCCTCTTGCATCTCGATGCGCACACCAATGCAGCGCTTGGATTTGCCCAGCAGGGTCTGCACTTCCAGCCCCTGGTCACGCAACGCAGTCGCCGCTTCTTCCAGCGCCGGCGTGACGTGCTTGTCCATAAAGCGTTGCACGGTACCCTGGCTAGGTTGCAGGTCCAGGGCAGTCAAACGCTCGCTGAAACCACGCCGACCACGCTCGGCCAACTGCGCCTGCTCCAACTCGATCGCCACGTCCTGGCGCATCGCCTTGTGCAGGCCGAACATGAAGAACACCAGCACCACCGAGAACGGCAAGCCCGCCAGCACCACCATGGTTTGCATGGCTTCGAAGTTACCGGCGAACAGCAGGCCGATGGTCACCAGGGTGATCACCGCCGACCAGAAAATCCGCAGCCAGTGCGGCGCATCTTCGTCAACGTTGCCGCCCTTGCAGGACAGGTTCGCCATCATCACCGCGCCGGAATCCGCCGGGGTCAGGAAGAGTACGAAGCCGACGAAGATCGACACACCGATGACGATTTTCGACGCCGGGTAATGCTCAAGCAGTTGGTAGATCGCCATGGACGGCTGTTCCAGCGCCGTCTTGCCCAACTCCACCGCACCATGGTTCACCACCAGGTCCAGGGCCGAGTTGCCGAAGATCGACAGCCACGCCAGGGTGAAGCCCAGCGGGATCAGCAGCACGCCGGCCACCAGTTCACGCACCGTGCGACCACGGGAAATACGCGCGATGAACATGCCCACGAATGGCGCCCAGGAAATCCACCAGGCCCAGTAGAACAGGGTCCACAGGCCCATCCAGCGTTCGGTCTTGTCGGCGTCGCCTTCGTACACGTACAGGTCGAAGGTCTTCAGCACGATGCCGTTCATGTAGTCGCCGATGTTCTGCACGAAGCCGTTGAGCAGGTGCAGGGTCGGGCCAAACAGCAGCACGAAAATCAGCAGGCCGCTGAACAGCACGATGTTCAGGTTGGACAGGCGGCGAATGCCGTTCTCCACACCCGACACGGCGGCAATGGTCGCCACGGTGCTCATCACGATGATCACGATCAGCAGGTTGGTGTTGCTGTGCTGCATGCCGAACAGGTTTTCCAGCCCGGACGACACTTGCATCGAACCAATCCCCAGGTTCGTCACCAGGCCCAGCAGCGTTACGAACATGCCGAAGCCGTCTACCGCGTGACCGGCCGCGCCTTTGACCCAACGCTCGCCCACCAGCGGGTACAGCGCCGAACGCAAGGCCAGCGGCTGGTTATGACGGTAGGCAAAGTACGCCACGGCCAGGCCGACCAGTGCGTAGATCGCCCAGCCGTGCAGGCCCCAGTGCAGGAACGTCAACTGCAACGCCTGACGCGCAGCGTCGCCAGTGGCCGATGCGCCTTCAGGCGGGTTGAAGTAGTGGTCCAGCGGCTCGGACGCACCGAAGTACAGCAGCGAGATGCCGATACCCGACGAAAAGAGCATGCCGGCCCAGGCGCCGTAGCTGAAGTCCGGGGTGTCGTCCTTGCTGCCCAGTTTCAATTTGCCATAGGACGAAAACGCCAGGCCCACCACAAACACCAGGTAGGCGGCGATCACGACCATGTAGTACCAGCCAAAGCTTTTCGACAACCAGGCTTGGGCCACACCGAGCATCCTGCCGGCTTCCTGCGGGGCGATGATCAGAATCGCGGTCAACAACAGAATCAGCGCGGTGGAGGTGTAGAACACCCAACCGTTGACCCGCACCTTTTCTGGCGGGGTCTTTATAAGAGAGGCAGAACTCATGGCACAGATGCTCCGGGCAGTGCAGAGAAACACAAGGCAACGCTTGACCCGAGCCATCGATTTTTCGGCAGTCGACGGACGGGTGTATAAAGACACCCCGAAAAACCATAAACCCCCGGCGAACCGCTGTGCCGGGCTGTTTCATGGGTTTTCCCGATGTCAGGTGGCGCCACATGCACGTAGGAAATACCTGTAGGCAGCGACCATTTGTCGCAGATCTTATTCTTTGTTGATTGAACGTTCAATCAAAACAAAATAGACTGGCCCTCAAGCCGACGGACGTTTATCGCCCGTTGGCAGGCCTAAGGAGAGGTGCACGATGCCCAAGGTCGGTATGCAACCCATACGCCGCCAGCAGTTGATCGAAGCCACATTGACGGCCGTCGATCAGGTCGGAATGGGGGATGCCAGCATTGCGCTGATCGCCCGTCTGGCCGGTGTCTCGAATGGCATCATCAGTCACTATTTTCAGGACAAGAATGGCCTGATCGCCGCCACGATGCGGTACCTGATGAACGTGCTGATCGAGAACGTCACCGAGCGCCGGTTGGCGCTGAAAGATGACAGCCCGCGGGCCCATCTTCAGGTGATCATCGAAGGCAACTTCGACGCCAGCCAAGTCAACGGCCCGGCTATGAAAACCTGGCTGGCCTTCTGGGCCACCAGCATGCACCACCCGTCATTGCACAGGCTGCAGCGGATCAACGATCACCGTCTGTATTCCAACCTGTGTTGCCAGTTCCGCCGAGCGTTGCCGTTGCCCGAGGCACGCAGCGCAGCCCGAGGCCTGGCGGCCCTGATCGACGGTTTGTGGTTGCGCGGCGCCCTGTCGGGAGACGCTTTCGACACGGAGCAGGCGCAACGGATCGCTTACGAATACATGGACTTCCAATTGGCCAAGCAGGTGAGTTAGAGCACACATAAACGCTCAACTCCCGAACCGCGCCAACCACTAATGCACTTGCGAGGACTTTATGGCCCGTTTCGAACTGCAAAAACTCTACATTGACGGCGGCTACTCCGACGCTGGCAGCGATGCCACTTTCGAAGCCATCAACCCGGCTAACGGTGAAGTTCTCGCCAACGTGCAACGCGCCACCAAAGAAGACGTCGAGCGCGCTGTGGTCAGCGCCGAAAAGGGCCAGAAAATCTGGGCCGCCATGACTGCCATGGAGCGTTCGCGCATCCTGCGTCGTGCCGTCGACATCCTGCGTGAGCGCAACGACGAACTGGCCGCCCTGGAAACCCTGGACACCGGCAAGCCGTATTCCGAAACCCAATACGTCGACATCGTCACCGGCGCTGACGTACTGGAATACTACGCAGGTCTGGTGCCCGCCATCGAAGGCGAGCAGATCCCGCTGCGTGACACCTCGTTCGTCTACACCCGTCGCGAGCCGCTGGGCGTCGTGGCCGGTATCGGCGCATGGAACTACCCGATCCAGATCGCCCTGTGGAAATCCGCACCCGCCCTGGCGGCCGGTAACGCGATGATCTTCAAGCCAAGCGAAGTCACCTCGCTGACCACCCTGAAACTGGCTGAAATCTACACCGCCGCCGGCGTTCCGGATGGCGTGTTCAACGTCCTGACCGGCAGCGGCCGTGAAGTCGGCACCTGGCTGACCGAACACCCGCGCATCGAGAAAGTCTCCTTCACCGGCGGCACCGACACCGGCAAGAAAGTCATGGCCAGCGCTTCGAGCTCTTCGCTCAAGGAAGTCACCATGGAACTGGGCGGCAAATCCCCGCTGATCATTTTCGACGACGCCGACCTCGACCGCGCCGCCGACATCGCGATGATGGCCAACTTCTACAGCTCGGGCCAGGTCTGCACCAACGGCACCCGCGTGTTCGTTCCGACCGCCCTCAAAGGCGCGTTCGAAGCCAAGATCGCCGAGCGCGTTGCCCGCATCCGCATCGGCAACCCGGAAGATGAAAACACCAACTTCGGCCCGCTGGTCAGCTTCGCCCACATGGAAAGCGTGCTCGGCTACATCGCCAAAGGTAAAGAAGAAGGCGCCCGCGTGCTGTGCGGCGGCGACCGTCTGACCGACGGTGAATTCGCCAAGGGTGCCTACGTGGCCCCGACCGTGTTCACTGACTGCACCGACGAAATGACCATCGTGCGTGAAGAAATCTTCGGCCCGGTGATGAGCATCCTCACCTACGACACCGAAGAAGAAGTGATCCGCCGTGCCAACGACACCGACTTCGGCCTGGCCGCTGGCCTGGTGACCAAGGACCTGAACCGCGCCCACCGCGTGATTCATCAGCTGGAAGCCGGTATCTGCTGGATCAACGCCTGGGGCGAGTCCGACGCGAAGATGCCGGTGGGCGGCTACAAGCAGTCGGGCGTGGGCCGTGAAAACGGGATCAGCTCGCTGAACAACTTCACTCGCATCAAATCGGTACAGGTTGAGCTGGGCGACTACGCCTCGGTGTTCTAAAACCTGATTGAGCCTGGCATGGCCCATGTGGCGAGGGAGCTTGCTCCCGTCGGGCTGCGAAGCAGCCCCATGCCAGGTACCGCAGTTCTTTCAGACAGAACTCGAGCGCTGACTTTGCGACTGCTGCGCAGTCGAACGGGAGCAAGCTCCCTCGCCACAAAAGCAGCCTGAACCAACTTTCACGAGGGTGCATTTAATGTCCCAAGAATACGACTACATCATTGTGGGTGCCGGCTCCGCCGGTAACACCCTGGCGACCCGTCTGACCGAAGACGAAGGCGTCACCGTCCTGCTGCTGGAAGCCGGCGGCCCGGACTACCGTTTCGATTTCCGTACCCAGATGCCAGCCGCCCTGGCGTTCCCGCTGCAAGGCCGCCGCTACAACTGGGCCTACGAAACCGATCCAGAACCACACATGGACGGCCGCCGGATGGAATGCGGTCGCGGCAAGGGCCTCGGCGGTTCCTCGTTGATCAACGGCATGTGCTACATCCGCGGCAACGCGATGGACTACGACAACTGGTCGAAACTGCCGGGCCTGGAAGACTGGACCTACCTGGACTGCCTGCCGTATTTCCGTAAAGCCGAAACCCGCGACATCGGCCCGAACGACTACCACGGTGGCGACGGCCCGGTCAGCGTGACCACGCCAAAGGCCGGCAACAACCCGCTGTTCCACGCGATGGTTGAAGCCGGCGTACAGGCCGGTTACCCACGTACCGAAGACTTGAACGGCTACCAGCAGGAAGGCTTCGGCCCGATGGACCGTACCGTGACGCCAAACGGTCGTCGCGCCAGCACCGCTCGCGGTTACCTGGACACGGCCAAGAAGCGCTCGACGCTGACCATCGTCACCCACGCCCTGACCGACAAAGTCCTGTTCGAAGGCAAGCGCGCCGTCGGCGTGCGTTACCTGATCGGTGCTGCCGAAGAGCGCGTTGAAGCCCGTGCCCGCAAGGAAGTCCTGGTGTGCAGCGGCGCAATCGCTTCGCCGCAACTGCTGCAACGCTCCGGTGTTGGCCCGGCGAAACTGCTGGAAAGCCTCGACATTCCGGTGGTCCACGACCTGCCTGGCGTCGGCGAAAACCTGCAGGATCACCTTGAGCTGTACCTGCAATACGCGTGCACCCAACCGGTCTCGCTGTACCCGTCGCTGCTCTGGTACAACCAGCCGGCCATTGGTGCCGAGTGGCTGTTCAACGGCACCGGCATCGGCGCCAGCAACCAGTTCGAAGCGGGCGGTTTCATCCGTACCCGTGAAGAATTCGATTGGCCGAACATCCAGTATCACTTCCTGCCGGTAGCGATTAACTACAACGGCAGCAACGGTGTGAAAGAGCACGGTTTCCAGGCGCACATGGGTTCCATGCGTTCGCCGAGCCGTGGCCGCGTGCAGCTGAAGTCGAAGAACCCACGGGAATACCCGAGCATCCTCTTCAACTACATGTCTACCGAACAGGACTGGCAGGAATTCCGCGACGGCATCCGCCTGACCCGTGAAATCATGCAACAGCCGGCACTCGACCAATACCGTGGCCGCGAAATCAGCCCGGGCATCGACGTACAGACCGACGAGCAACTGGATAAATTTATCCGTGAGCACGCCGAGACGGCGTTCCACCCGTCCTGCTCGTGCAAGATGGGCACCGACGAGATGGCCGTGGTTGACGCCGAAGGCCGTGTGCATGGCATGCAGGGTCTGCGCGTGGTTGACGCCTCGATCATGCCGATCATCACCACCGGCAACCTGAACGCGCCGACGATCATGATCGCCGAGAAAATCGCCGACAAGATCCGTGGCCGCAAGCCACTGCCGCGCAGCACTGCGGATTACTACGTGGCAGGCGATGCGCCGGTGCGTGGCAAGCCGATGCGTGAAGTGGGTCCTACTGCGCAGTAGCTGATGGACCGAGGTGCTCCCTTCGCGAGCAAGCCCGCTCCCACATTTTTGACCGTGTGAACCCGATCAAATGTGGGAGGGGGCTTGCTCCCGAAGAGGCCCGATCTGACACCGCAAGACCTCCCGCCCGCCTACACTTTCCTTGATCAGCTCCCAGCCCAGGCCTACTCTGTTTGCCTGCCCGCGCCGAGCCGCCCACAAGGAAGGCCCCATGTTCGAACACCACGCCACACTCAAAAAGCAGTTCAGTGCCCTGCGCACTACCGCCGAATTCTTTTCCCTGCGCTACGTCCGCGAGTCCGGCCAGTACCTGTCGGTACGCAAGAACGTCGCCGAGCCACCACACCTCAGCCAGGACGAAGGCGCGATGCTCACCGTGCGCCTCAATGGCGTCGAAGCCTACGCCGCCACCCACGACATTTCCCTGCCCGGCCTGCAAGCCGCCCTTGAGCGCGCCGAACAGCAAGCCCGGCTCATCAAGCCCCACGCCCTGCTCGACCTGCGCGACCAGCCAGTGTCCAGCGACATTGCCGACTACCTGTCGCCGAGCCTCGACCAGCCCTTCCCGTCCCTGAGCGACTGCTACCAACTGCTCGGCGCCGAATCGGCCGCCGTGCCCAAGGACGAGCGCCTGGTGAACTGGGAAGTCAGCCTGGGCACCACCCACGTCGAACAGATCTACCTCAACAGCGCCGGCGCCGAACTGCGCCAGGCCCAGCGGTTTGTGTTCCCGGGTGTCAACGTCACGGCCTACGACGGCAACGACAGCCAGACCCGCACCCTGGGCGGCACCAACTTCGGCCAGCAAGGCGGCTTTGACGTGATCAGCCGCTTCGGCCTGGTGGGCGCGGCCCCAAAAGTCGCAGACAGCGCCCTGCAATTACTGTTGGCGCCAAACACGCCCAACGGCAAACGCGACCTGCTGCTGACGCCCGACCAGATGATCCTGCAGATCCACGAATCCATCGGCCACCCGCTGGAACTGGACCGCATCCTCGGCGACGAGCGCAATTACGCCGGCACCAGCTTCGTCAAGGCCAGCGATTTCGGCCATTTGCAATATGGCTCCAACCTGTTGAACGTGACCTTTGACCCGGACATTCCCGAGCAGCTTGCCAGCTATGGCCATGACGACGACGGTACCAAAGCCAGCAAGCAATTCCTGATCCGAGAGGGTCTGCTGCTCAAACCGTTGGGCGGGGCGCTGTCTCAATACCGTTCTGGCATGGACGGCGTGGCCAACAGCCGTGCCTGCAGCTGGAATCGCGCGCCGATCGACCGCATGGCCAACCTCAACATCGAGCCCGGCAACAAAAGCATGGCGCAGCTGATTGGCGGTATCGAGAACGGCATCCTGATGTCCACCAACCGTTCGTGGTCGATTGACGACGCGCGCAACAAATTCCAGTTCGGTTGCGAATGGGGCCAGTTGATTGAAAACGGTGAACTCAAAGGCGTGGTCAAGAACCCCAACTACCGGGCGATCTCCGCACAGTTCTGGCGCAACCTCAGCGCTGTAGGCGACGCCAGCACCTCCAGGGTCCTGGGTACGCCAAACTGTGGCAAGGGCGAACCGAACCAGGTGATCCGCGTCGGCCATGCATCGCCGGCCTGTGTGTTCAGCAATATTGATGTATTTGGGGGAGATGCCTGATGAACAACTTCAAGGCATTGGTCGATTGGCTCAAGCAGGCCATCACCGACCACGAACAATTCCACCTCGGCTACGCCGACGAGTCCTCCGAGTTTGTGCGTTTCAACCACGGCAAAGTGCGCCAGGCCGGCCAGGTGCAACAGGCCAGCCTGAACCTGAAGCTGATCAACGACGGGCGCCACGCCGACCTCGGTATCACTCTGGCGGGCGAGCCTGAACTGGATCGCCAGCGCCTGGCCGACGGCCTGCAACAACTGCGCGAGACCTTGCCGTTGTTGCCGCAGGATCCGTACCTGCTGCTCAACCACAACGCCTGGCAAAACAAGGACCAGCAGGACCGACCGCTGCCGGACCTGGCCCAGGTGCTGGAAGCAATCAGCCTGGCCGCTGAAGGTGTGGACATGGTCGGCTTCTACGCCGCCGGCCCTATCAGCCGTGGTTTCGCCAGCTCATCAGGCGCCTTCGGCTGGCACCAGGCCAACAGTTTCAACTTCGACTTCAGCCTGTTCCACGCCAACGGTGAAGCGGTGAAAGCCAGCTACGCCGGCAACGATTGGGACAGCGTGGCCTTCGCCCAGCGTTTCAAGCAGGCCCGTGAGCAACTGGAATACCTTGGTCGCCCGTTGCACCCGCTGGCACCGGGGCAATACCGCGCCTACCTTGCCCCGGCGGCCATGGAAGAAATCATCAGCATGCTCACCTGGGGCGGGTTTTCCGCCCAGGCCATCGCCAGCAAAGGCAGCCCGTTGCAACGGTTGTATGGCGGTGATCAGTCCTTGAGCCCGCTGGTGACCCTGGACGAACAGGTCAGCGGCTCCCTGAGCTCGGCGTTTTCCCGTGACGGCTATCCGCGCAGTGATGTGAAACTGATCAATGCCGGCAAGGCTGAAGGCCAATTGGTGAACTCTCGCAGTGCTGCCGAATACGGCTTGAGCACCAATGGCGCCAGCGGCGATGAATCTCCCAGCGCCCTGCAGATGGCCGCCGGCGACCTGGCCCAGGCCGATATCCTCAAGCAACTGGGCACCGGTTTGTATATCAGCAACCTGTGGTACCTGAACTACTCCGACCAGCCCGCCGCACGCCTGACCGGCATGACCCGCTTCGCCACGTTCTGGGTCGAAGACGGCGAGATCAAGGCGCCGGTCAGCACCATGCGTTTTGATGACAGCGTGTACAGCCTGCTGGGCTCGCAACTGGAAGCGCTGACCGCTGATCGGGAGTTGCTGCTGTCGGCGAGTACGTACAGCCAGCGTAATACCTCGTCCAATCTATTGCCGGGGGCATTGGTAAAACGCCTGACCCTTACCTTATAAGCAACGCAAAACCCATGTGGGAGCGGGCTTTCTCGCGAATGCGGCGTGTCAGCCACTACATCTGTGACTGAGGCACCGCATTCGCGAGCAAGCCCGCTCCCACAGTTGATCGCATTCCACATTTTGATTCGGTTCATCCTCAAAGCCCCACTCCAGACACCTGGCCGTCCGGCCAGTTGTCGCTCGCGAAAAACCTCGTTATAAAGGTTGGTGGCACCTAGCCACGTCCGCGCGGTAAAAAAACTCAAACAACACCCCGCCGTCCTCAACCCACTTGCACGCAAGTGATGCACGACCTTGCCCGGGATAGGGCAAGCTGGAGCGTTGACATGAACCATGGAAGTTTTGTCATTGAAAAGCTGTTCAAGCACTACAACGTTCACGTAGAGCAGCTTGGTAACAACCCAGAGAAGAAAACCGTGCTGTTGGTCAACGGCGCGCTGTCCACCACCCGCTCGTTTGCCCGCACCAGCAAGTGCCTGTCCGAGCACTTCAATGTGCTGATGTTCGACTTGCCGTTCTCCGGCTATTCACGCCCGCACAACACCGACCTCGGCCTTGTGACCAAGGACGATGAAGTGCAGATCCTGCGCGCCCTGGTGGAACGCTTTCAGGTCAACCACCTGGTGTCTGCCTCATGGGGCGGGATTTCCACGCTGCTGACCCTCGCCCACAACCCGCCGTCGATTGAAAGCTCGGTGGTGATGGCACTGGCGCCCAACCTCAACCAGGCCATGCTCGAATACGTAGAGCGGGTGCGCGTGCTGATCGAGGCCGATGACAAATCCGCCGTCGGCCATCTACTGAATGAAACCGTGGGCAAATACCTGTCGCCCCGGCTCAAGCGCAACAATCACCGGCACCTGTCGACCATGGCCACCACCGAGTATCGCCAGGCACGCTTCCATATCCATCAGGTGCTGGCGCTGGGTGACGGCAACTACCTGCCGCAACTGACCCGGATCGAAACCCCGGTGCACTTCCTCAACGGCGTGCTGGACGAGTACACCCCGGCAGACGAAGCCCAACTGTTCAAGAAATACGTAGGCCGCAGCAGCTTCGCCACCGCCGAGCACACTGGCCATTTGCTTGACCTGGAATCCCGCGAAGCGGCCCTGGCCGTGCACCGCGCGCTGATTGATTTCCTGGTGGGCAAACACGTGGCGTTGTCAGATATAGACGAAGGGCCTGTGGGAAAAGGAGCCGCCGATGGCGCATAATCGCCGACACATAGGCTGCTAACAAAAAGGTAACTCATGCCGAATCGCGCCCCTCTCGATGCCAAGACCGCCCGCTGGCTACCCTGGGTGGTAGCGATTGCCTTCTTCATGCAATCGCTGGATGGGACGATTCTCAACACCGCGTTGCCGGCCATGGCCCGAGACCTGGCGGAGAATCCCTTGCGCATGCAAGGCGTAGTGATTGCCTACATGCTCACCGTGGCCCTGCTGATTCCCGCCTCGGGCTGGGTGGCCGACCGCTTCGGCACCAAGAAGATCTTCTTCGGCGCGATCATGCTGTTCAGCATTGGCTCGTTGCTCTGCGCGCTCTCCAGCACGCTGACCATGCTGGTGGGCGCTCGGGTGATCCAGGGCCTGGGCGGTGCGTTGATGTTGCCGGTGGGCAGGCTGGTGGTGCTGCGCGCCTACCCGCGCTCGGAGCTGGTGCGGATCATGGGTTTCATCACCATTCCCGGGCTGCTCGGCCCACTGCTCGGCCCGACCATGGGCGGCTGGATGGTGCAATACCTGACCTGGCACTGGATCTTCCTGATCAACCTGCCGGTGGGCATCATCGGCTGCTACGCCGTCTGGAAATTCATCCCCGACCTGCGCGGCAGCGAACGTACGCGGTTCGACGGCGTGGGTTTCCTGCTGTTCGGCGCGGCGATGGTGCTGATCACTATCGCCATGGAAGGCCTCGGCGAATTGCACCTGCCGCACCTGCGGGTGATGTTGCTGCTGTTCGGCGGCCTCGCGTGCCTGGCGGCTTACTGGCTGCGCGCCGGGCATATCGACAACCCGCTGTTCTCGCCGGTGCTGTTCAAGACCCGGACCTTTGCGGTGGGCATCCTCGGCAACCTGTTCGCTCGCCTGGGCAGCGGCGCGTTGCCGTTCCTCGTGCCGCTGTTGCTGCAGGTGGCGCTCGGTTACTCACCGTCCGAAGCCGGGATGAGCATGCTGCCCCTGGCGGCGGCGGCGATGTTTGCCAAGTCCATCGCCCGGCCGCTGATCGAGCGCCTGGGCTACCGCGTGGTGCTGACCGGCAACACCCTGGCGCTGGGCATCATGCTGGCAAGCATGGGCCTGGTCAGCGAACACACGCCCTACCCGCTGCTGCTGAGCATGCTGGCGATCCTCGGGGCGATCAACTCGCTGCAATTCACCGCGATGAACACCGTGACCCTGATCGACCTCGACGACGCCCAGGCCAGCAGCGGCAACAGTTTGCTGTCGGTGGTGGCGCAGTTGTCCCTGAGCCTTGGGGTGGCCTGCGCCGGTGCGCTGCTGGGTGGTTTTACCGCCGAAGTGGGCAACGACGGGGTCGACACGGTGCTTGGGGCGTTCCAGTTGACCTTCGTCACCGTGGGCATCATGGCGATGCTGGCGGCGGCGATCTTCCTGCAATTGTCGCCAAAAGACGGCAAACGCGTGGTCAGCCGTGAGCACGACATTGAGCATTAACAGGCTTCTCGTCTAGAACTTGCAGGGAAAATCCCACGAGGCTGGTACACTGCGCGACATTTTGTTTTGCAGAGCCAGTCCCGTGACTACCATCGCCACCGCTTTTAATACTTTGCCCCTGTCCGCCGCCATGCTGGCTAACCTCGACTCGCTGGGTTATGTCGAGATGACGCAGATCCAGGCGCAAAGCTTGCCGGTGATCCTCAAAGGGCTGGACCTGATTGCCCAGGCCAAGACCGGCAGCGGCAAGACCGCAGCCTTCGGCATCGGCCTGCTGAACCCGATCAACCCGCGCTACTTCGGTTGCCAGGCACTGGTCATGTGCCCGACCCGCGAGCTGGCTGACCAGGTGGCCAAGGAAATCCGTCGCCTGGCCCGCGCCGAAGACAACATCAAGGTGCTGACCCTGTGCGGCGGCGTGTCCCTCGGCCCGCAGATCGCCTCCCTGGAGCACGGCGCCCACGTCATCGTCGGCACCCCGGGCCGCATCCAGCAGCACCTGCGCAAGGGTTCGCTGGTTTTGGACGGCTTGAACACGCTGATCCTCGATGAAGCCGACCGCATGCTCGACATGGGCTTCTACGACGCCATCGAAGACATCATCAGCAAGACCCCGGCCCGCCGCCAGACCCTGCTGTTCTCGGCCACCTACCCGGTGAGCATCAAGCAGCTGGCCTCGAAATTCATGCGCGCGCCGCAACAGGTCAAGGCCGAAGCGTTCCACTCGGACGACCAGATCGAGCAACGCTTCTACGAGATCTCCCCGGAAGAGCGCATGGACGCGGTGACCAAGGTCCTGGCGCATTTCCGCCCGGCGTCTTGCGTAGCCTTCTGCTTTACCAAGCAGCAAGTGCAGGAAACCGTGGATCACCTGACCGCCAAGGGCATCTCCGCCGTTGGCCTGCATGGCGACCTGGAACAGCGCGACCGTGACCAGGTACTGGCGATGTTCGCCAACCGCAGTACGTCGGTACTGGTCGCCACCGACGTGGCAGCCCGTGGCCTGGACATTGATGCACTGGACATGGTGATCAACGTCGAACTGGCCCGCGACTCGGAAATCCACATCCACCGCGTGGGCCGTACCGGTCGCGCGGGTGAGACTGGCATCGCTATCAGCCTGGTTGCCCCGTCTGAAGCCCACCGCGCCCAGGCCATCGAGCAGTTGCAGAAGTCGCCGCTGAACTGGGACCAGTTGGACAACCTCAAGCCGCAAAGCGGCGGCCCGTTGCTGCCGGTGATGAGCACCCTGTGCATTGCCGCCGGCCGTAAAGACAAGGTTCGCCCGGGCGACATCCTCGGCGCACTGACCGGTGAAGCCGGGATCCCGGGGGCCCAGGTCGGCAAGATCGCGATCTTTGATTTCCAGGCGTTCGTGGCCGTGGAACGCGGGATCGCCAAGCAGGCGCTGCAGCGTTTGAATGACGGCAAGATCAAAGGCCGTTCGTTGCGCGTGCGTATCCTGTAAAGATCTCAAGCTATACCGAGATCAAAAATGTGGGAGCGGGCTTGCTCGCGAATGCGGTATATCAGTCGACAGATTCGGTGACTGACACTGCGCATTCGCGAGCAAGCCCGCTCCCACATTTGACTGTATTCCAATTCAGAATTTGTATGAGGACATGGCTGTGCGCTCGACCGAAGTTGTGATCATTGGCGCCGGCGCCGCAGGCTTGATGTGTGCGCTGACCGCCGCCGGGCGTGGGCGCAAGGTGATGTTGATCGACCACGCGAACAAGGCCGGCAAAAAGATCCTGATGTCCGGCGGTGGCCGCTGCAACTTCACCAATATGTACACGGAGCCTGCCAACTTCCTCTCCCACAACGCGCACTTCTGCAAGTCCGCCCTGGCCCGCTACACCCAGTGGGATTTCATCGGGCTGGTGGCCAAGCACGGCGTGCCGTACCACGAGAAGAAACTCGGCCAGCTGTTCTGCGACAACAAGTCCAGCGACATCCTCGGGATGCTGCTGGATGAGTGCATCCAGGTCGGCGTGAGCATGCACCTGGACACCTCGGTGCAGGAGATTGCCAAGGTCGATGGCGGCTATCAGTTGCAAACCACCCTGGGTGAGTTGCGCTGCGAATCACTGGTGATCGCCACCGGCGGGCTGTCGATCCCGACCCTGGGGGCCACCGGCTTTGGTTATCAAGTGGCCAAGCAGTTCGGCCATGAACTGCTGCCAACCCGCGCCGGGCTGGTGCCGTTCACCATCACCGACCAGCTCAAGGAATTGTGCGGCGAGCTGTCCGGTACGTCCGTGGATTGCCTGGTGAGCTGCAACGACCAAAGCTTTCGCGAGAACATCCTGTTTACCCACCGTGGCCTGAGCGGGCCGGCGATCCTGCAGATTTCCTCCTACTGGGAACCCGGCGACACCGTGGAAATCAACCTGCTGCCCGACCACGACGCCCACACCTGGCTGCAAGAGCAACAGGTGGAGCGCCCGAACAGCGAGCTGAAAACCCTGCTGGGTGAGATCTTCACCAAGAAGATGGCCAACCTGCTGGCCGAAACCTGGTTCGTTTCCAAGCCGATGAAGCAGTACACCCACGCCGAGATTGCCGACATCGCCGGCAAACTGGGGAGCTGGCAACTGGTGCCGGCGGGTACTGAAGGCTATCGCACCGCCGAGGTCACCCTGGGTGGCGTGGACACCCGGGAGGTTTCGTCCAAGACCATGGAATCCCTGAAAAGCCCCGGCCTGTACTTCATCGGCGAAGTGTTGGATGTGACCGGTCACCTGGGCGGGTTCAATTTCCAGTGGGCGTGGGCCTCCGGTTATGCCGCTGCCCAATTTGCCTGACGGAACCCGGTAAAAAATGTGGGAGCGGGCTTGCTCGCGAAGGCGGAGTGTCAGCTAATACATCAGTGACTGATACACCGCCTTCGCGAGCAAGCCCGCTCCCACATTTGGTTCGTGGTGTGCTTGGAAGTAATGACTGGAATAAATTTTGCTCTCAGATGTGATCGCCACGCTTGCCGTGGCGTCATTACTGGCTCAATTTAGCGGCATCGTCCCGGAAGACCCCAGACTTCATGTCATCGACCTCCTTCAAGCAGTCCATGCGGCGCCTTTGGGCACTGGATAAGTTCAGTTACAGCGTACGGGTATTCATCGCCCTGACCGGCAGCATGGCGCTGTGCTGGTACCAGAATGAAATGGCGCTGCTGATCCCGCTGTTCCTGGGCATTATCGCCAGCGCCCTGGCCGAGACCGATGACAACTGGCAAGGCCGGCTCAACGCCCTGGCCGTGACACTGGTGTGCTTCAGCACTGCGGCACTGTCCGTCGAACTGCTCTTCCCCTATCCCTGGATCTTCGCGATCTTCCTGGCTCTGTCCAGCTTCGGCCTGACCATGCTCGGTGCCCTCGGCGAGCGTTATGGGGCGATCGCTTCGGCCACCCTGATTCTCTCGGTCTACACCATGATCGGCGTGGACCAGCGCGGTGGCGCCGTCACCGACTTCTGGCATGAACCCTTGCTGCTGGTGGCCGGCGCCGCGTGGTATGGCGCGCTGTCGGTGTTGTGGCAGGTGCTGTTTTCCAACCAGCCGGTGCAGCAGAGCCTGGCGCGACTGTTTCGCGAGCTGGGACGCTACCTCAAGCTCAAGTCGTCGCTGTTCGAACCGATCCGCCAACTGGATGTGGAAGCGCGGCGCCTGGAACTGGCGCAGCAAAACGGCCGGGTGGTGGCAGCACTGAACGCCGCCAAAGAGATCATCCTGCACCGGGTCGGCAATGGTCGCCCGGGCTCCAAGGTCAGCCGCTACCTCAAGCTGTACTTCCTGGCCCAGGACATCCACGAGCGCGCCAGTTCCTCGCACTACCCTTACAACGCCCTCGCCGAAGCCTTCTTCCACAGCGACGTGCTGTTCCGCTGCCAGCGCCTGCTGCGCCAGCAAGGCAAAGCCTGCCAGACCCTGGCCGAATCGATCCAGATGCGCCAGCCTTTCGTCTATGACGACAGCTTTGCCGAAGCCCTGGGCGACCTGAATGCCTCCCTGGAACACCTGCGCATCCAGAGCAATCCGGCCTGGCGCGGCCTGCTGCGCTCCCTGCGCGCCCTGGCGGCCAACCTGTCGACCCTGGACCGCCTGCTGGGCGACGCCGCCAACCCCGACAGCCTGGCCGATGCCACCGACAGCAGCCTGCTGGACCGTGCGCCGCGCAACCTCAAGGAAATGTGGACGCGCCTGCGCACGCAGCTGACACCAACCTCCTTGCTGTTCCGCCATGCCCTGCGCCTGCCCCTGGCGCTGAGTATCGGCTACTGGATGGTGCACTTGATTCACCCGTCCCAAGGCTATTGGATCATCCTCACCACGCTGTTCGTGTGCCAGCCAAACTACGGCGCCACCCGACGCAAGCTGGGCCAGCGGATCATCGGCACGGCCATCGGCCTGACCATCGCCTGGGCGCTGTTCGACCTGTTCCCCAACCCGCTGATCCAGTCGATGTTCGCCATCGCCGCGGGCCTGGTGTTCTTTATCAACCGCACCACGCGCTACACCCTGGCGACTGCCGCGATCACGCTGATGGTGCTGTTCTGCTTCAACCAGGTGGGCGACGGCTACGGGCTGTTCCTGCCACGGCTGTTCGATACCTTGCTCGGCAGCCTGATCGCCGGACTGGCAGTGTTCCTGTTCCTGCCGGACTGGCAGGGCCGGCGCCTGAACAAGGTGCTGGCCAATACCCTGACCTGCAACAGCATCTACCTGCGCCAGATCATGCAGCAGTACGCCGCGGGCAAAAGCGACGACCTGGCTTACCGCCTCGCCCGGCGCAATGCCCACAACGCCGACGCCGCGCTGTCCACCACCCTGGCGAACATGCTGATGGAGCCGGGGCACTTCCGTAAGGAAGCGGACGTGGGGTTCAGGTTCCTGGTGCTGTCCCACACGCTGCTCAGCTACCTGTCGGGGCTGGGCGCCCACCGGGAAACCCAACTGCCGGCGGAAGTGCGCGAGCACTTGATCGAAGGCGCCGGGAAGACGCTGGCGGCGAGCATCGACGAGATCGCCACCGGGCTGGCGAACAAGCAGCCAATTGCGATTCAGAGTGATGCCGAGGAAGCCTTGGCAGTGGACCTGGAGCAGATGCCGGATGAAATTGACGAAGGGCAGCGGCTGGTGCAGACGCAATTGGCGCTGATCTGCCGGCAACTGGGGCCGTTGCGCACGTTGGCGGCTCACCTGATCAAAGATACCAGCGAAGCCTGAACCCTCTTCGCGAGCAAGCCCGCTCCCACATTCGGCCGAGTTCCACCTTTGGAATGCGGTCGAATGTGGGAGCGGGCTTGCTCGCGAAGGGGCCATTAGCCTCACTACATCCCGTGCTGCTTCATCAACCGCGCATAACTGCCATCTGCCTTCATCCTGGCAATCTCCCGATCAAACCCGGCAACAATCTGCTGATGCTGAGGATTTTTCAGGCTAACCAGAATGTGCAGGCTGTTTTCGCTCAGCGGCACCGGCAAAAACTCCACCGCGTTGCGCACGGTGGCGGACTCCCGAGCCAGGTAGTAGCGGGCGACGAATTCGTCCTCCAACGTCAGCCGCACCCGCTGCGCCGCCAGCATGCGCACGGCCATGGCGAAGTTATGCACCGGGACTTTCTGCAATTGCGGATCGGCATCGAACGCCGCTGAATAGGCATAGCCACGCACCACCGCGACGGGGTAGTCATGCAACTGCTCCAGGTTCTGGTAGTCGATGGGATCGTCGCGGCGCTTGAGAAACAGCACCCGGTTGAGCAGGTATTCGCCGGAAAACTGCCCCAACTGAGTACGCGCATCGTCGTACCAGGCGTTCACCAATACGTCGTAACGCCCATCGCCCACGCCCATCAGCGCCCGCGCCCAGGGCACCTGTTCAAACTCACTGGCATAGCCGGCACGGGCCAGGGCGGTGGTCACGATGTCGGTGGCCAAACCACCATTGACCAGGGTGGCGTCAGTGAACGGCGGCCAGGCATCCGCCACCAGTCGCAAGCGTTCTGCCGCCGCCGCCTGGGCCAGCAACAACAAACCGATCAAAGCAACGGCACGAGAAAATCGCGGCATGCTCAAGTCCTTGGCGGGCATTCTATGGCCTGACCTCTGGGGCAACCCGAGGATTTAACAGTAGCTCATCAATGAGCCTGTACTGCAGATTACACAAAGACGGCAGCGTCGCACGCAGAGAATGATGGCAAATTGATCTCACTCACAAAAAAACCGCAATTTAGACACTCGCCTCCCGCGCGCTTACTATCCTGACCAGACAATCAGCCGAGAGAACACCATGACAGTCGAATGGGTCTGCAAACACCACAGTGACCTGGGCAAGGAGCAGCTGTACGCCATTTTGCGCCTGCGCTCGGAGGTCTTCGTGGTCGAGCAGAAATGCGTGTACCAGGACATCGACGGCCAGGACCTGGACGGTGACACCCATCACCTGATGGCCTGGGATGATGGTCAACTGCGGGCCTACCTGCGCCTGCTGGATCCTGAATCACAGGGTGGTGACGTGGTGATCGGCCGGGTGATCGTTGCGCCGAGCGCGCGGGGTACCGGGCTGGGCCACCAGATGATGGATGAGGCCCTCAGGCAGGCGGCGAAACAGTGGCCCGACGTGCCGATCTATCTGTCGGCCCAGGCGCATTTGCAAGGGTATTACGGGCGGTACGGGTTTGTGGTGGCGGGTGAGGAATACCTGGAGGATGACATTCCACATATAGGCATGCGCCGGGCATGAGGGCCTCTTCGCGAGCAAGCCCGCTCCCACATTTGACCGAGTTCCACCTTTGGAATGCGGTCGAATGTGGGAGCGGGCTTGCTCGCGAAGGCGTCAGCCCGGTCACCCCAAGCTTTCAGGGGTAACCCAACACCTGTTTAATGCTCGCCAGGTTCGCCTCGATCCAGCGCCGATCAATCGCGCCCCAATCACGAATCCGATAGCGCCCGGCATGATTGCGGGCCCCGTCTTCCTGTTCAAACTCACACACAATATCCAGGTCCGCCAACGCCGCAATCGTGTCCTGTGCAGTACGCCGGGGCATGCCCGTCACCTCGGTCAGTGCCGGCACGCTGCTGGCCAGCTGACTATCAATCAGGTACGCCACATACAGGCGCCGGTAGAAGCTGCTTTTGGTCTTGCTCACATCCATGCTCGATCGCCTTTGAAGGTCAGGGCTTGCCCTGCAGGTCCCGCCAGGTCAGGTACACCCGCAGGTCGAATTCCACCTGATGGTAGCCCGGCAACATGTATTCACAGAGTTTGTAGAACGCCTTGTTGTGGTCCGATTCCTTGAAGTGCGCCAGTTCGTGTACGACGATCATGCGCAGAAATTCCGGCGCGGCTTCCTTGAACAGCGAGGCGATACGGATTTCTTTCTTCGACTTGAGGTTGCCACCCTGCACCCGAGAGATGGTGGTGTGCAGGCCGAGGGCGCGGTGGGTCAGGTCCAGGCGGTTATCGAACAGCACCTTGTCGATGGCCGGGGCGTTGCGCAGGTGTTCCTGCTTCAGGGCCTGGGCGTAGTTGTACAGTGCTTTGTCGCTCTGCACGCCATGCCGTTCGGGGTAGCGCTGGGTCAGGTAGTCGCCGAGTTGGTCCTTGGCAATCAACTGGCGCACTTGCTCCTGCAATGCTGGGGGGTAGGCCTGGAGGTATTTCAGCGCGGTCATGGGGTCAACAACGGGTATTTGAATGGGCGCCAGTGTAGCGAATTCAGCGGGCCGCTGCGCGCAGGCGCCAGTCGGCAATTTCATCCGCGATCAACGGCGGCGCCACCTGCGGGCCCTGGATGAACTGGCAGCCGTTGGCCTTGAGCCACTCAACTTGCTCCTGGGTCTCGACGCCTTCGGCAATCACCAGCAGATCAAAATGCCGGCACAATTCGATAATGCTGCGCGCCATCGCCGCGTCCCGGGATGAACCCGGCAGGCGGGCGATCAGCTTCGGGTCGAGCTTGAGGGTGTCGAACTCCAGGTCCCGCAGGTGGGCCAGGGAGCAGTTGCCCGCGCCGAAATCATCCAGGGCAATCCGCACGCCGGCCCGGCGCAACAGCTTGAGCTGCTTGGTGGACTCATCCAGATTGTGCATCAGGCTTTCTTCACTGATCTCCACCTCAAGCTGCCGGCCTTGCAACCCATGTCGCTCCAGCACCTGCTGCAGCTGGCTGGCCAGGTTCGGCATATTGAACTGGCTGCTGCTCAAGCTCACGCTCAGGACCAACTCATCGTTGAACACCCCTGCCCATGCCTGCCGCTGGGCGGCCACCTGCTGGTAGATCCAGGTGCTCAACTGGCTGATCAGCCGCGCCTCTTCGAGCAACGGCAGAAACAGCCCCGGCGGCACATCGCCGACACTCGGGTGCTGCCAGCGCAGCAGCGCTTCGACGCCCCGCAGATGGCCGTCGTGCAACGACACCTGCGGCTGGTACACCAGGGTGAAATCCTTGCTGTCGATGGCGCTGCGTACGCTGTCTTCGAGCATCAGGCGCGAGCGGGCCCGGCCGTTCATTTCCTGGTCGTAGTAGCGATATTGCTGACGCCCGGCGCGCTTGGCCTCGTACATCGCGACGTCGGCCGCGCGCAGCAGGCCGTTGAGGTCCGAGCCGCAGTCCGGGAAAGTGGCGATGCCGATACTGACGCCCAGCATCACATCCAGACCGTCGACCTGCTGACAGATCGACACCCGTTCGATCAGTTTTTCCGCAATCTTGGCCGCCTGCTCCGGGAATTCCAGCTCCAGCAGCGCGGTGAATTCATCCCCGCCCATGCGCCCGAGAATGTCGTAGGAGCGCAGGCACGCCTTCAACTGTTCCGAGACCCAGCGCAGCACGCGGTCTCCGGCGTCGTGGCCGAGGGAATCGTTGACCCGCTTGAACCCGTCCAGGTCCAGATACAGCAGCACCAGCGACTGCTCGTTACGCTCGCTGCGCAACAGCACATTCTCCACCGACTGGTGAAACCCACGCCGATTGAGCAGGCCCGTCAGCGGGTCGGTGACGGCCTGGAACTCCAGTTGCTGATGCAGATGGCGCACCTCGGACATGTCCAGCACCGTGACCACCATGGCTTTCTGCTCGGCCGGCAGCGGGGCGCACGACATCGCCACGGGCAACTGCTGGCCGGGTGCGGTGCGCAAGATGGCGTCGTGCAGGCGCCAGGTTTCGCCACGTTTGTAGCCTTCATACAAGGCAGAATCGGACCACCCAGGCACATGGGGCTTCTGTAGGAAGCCCAGGAACTCGGCACCCTGGATCTCGGCGACCGGCGCATTGATCAGCCGCGAAATCGCCGGGTTGGCGTAGCTGATCACGCCGTCTTCGCCCACCACCAGGATGCCTTCGGCGGCATTGTCGAGCACCGAGGCATTGAAGGCCCGGGCCGATTCCAGATCGTGACTCAGGCGCTGCAAGGCACGGCGGTTGCGCTGGTGCTCCAGCAGGGCCTGGACCTTGGGCTTGAGGATATTCGGGTCGAAGGGTTTCAGCAGGTAGTCGATCGCGCCGCTGGCATAGCCTTCCAGCATCGCCGCCGGCGATTGGGCGTGAGCGCTGAGAAAGATGATCGGGGTCAGTTGCGTGCGCTGGCTGCCGCGCATCAGCCGGGCCACCTCGAACCCGTCCATGCCGGGCATCATCACATCCAGCAACACCAGGTCGACGTCGTGTTCGAGCAGCAATCCCAGGGCTTCCACCCCGGAGGCCGCCGTCACCACATGCCAATCTTCACGCTGCAATAGCGCACGCATGCTGATCAGGTTTTCGGGATAGTCATCGACCACCAAAAGCACTGAACAACCATCGCGAGGCTTGATTGGAGCGCATTCCATTGCTGCTTCTCTTTCGTCGGAGTCATTCCGGTCATTTTTGCGACAAAACCGGATAAACAATAAGGGCTCACTCTAGCCCTGGATCCCATAAAGCAGAAGCCACGACGGTGCCATCATTGCGCCAAAGCCCAGACAACCGACTAACGGTCAGTGTCTACAGCCCGCGGTTTACGGGGAACATGGCTTTTTGACATTTCATTGGCGCCAACAATCCGCCACAAAGCCATTAACAATCCATTTCGAGCCACCTATAAAGAAAGTGCCGGCTCCCGAGCCAAGGCCTTCTTTCCCCGTTATAGGCGTATTCAATGATTGATCTGTCCACCTGGAACCTGAGCATCCCCGTCGGCTCCCCGCCCTCGACCATCGACACGCCGAAGCTGCTCAGCGGGTTCAAGGACCAATACTTCCAGGCCGAAGGCAGCAGCGTGCAATTCTGGACCCCGGTAACCGGCACGCGTACCGAGAACGCCGTTTACCCTCGCAGCGAACTGCGGGAAACCTACGCCGACGGCCGCCTGCGTAACTGGCTGTACAGCGACGCCGACAATTTCCTGCGTGCCACGTTGGCGGTCAACAAGGTGCCGTCGTCCGGCAAGGTGGTGATCGGTCAAATCCACGCCTACGAAAGCCAGAAGCCACTGATCAAGGTCGAATACCAATACAAGGAAAAAACCCAGACCGGCAACATCGTCGCCAAGGTGCGCATGCGCCCTGACGAGTCGGAAGGCCGGGTGATCATCGTCGCCGAGAACGTACCGCTGGACCGCGACTTCACCTATGTCATCCACCTGAACAAGGCCGGATTGTTGAGCGTCGACGCTGCCAATGGGCAATGGAACGAACGCATCGGCGCTGCGTGGGGCAAACAACCGCTGTACTTCAAGGCCGGCGCCTACGTGCAGGACAACAGCGGCAACAGCAAGGAAGGCGCCCGCGTGACGTTTGCCAAGCTGGACATTGATCACGACTGAAGCTGATTCGCTTCAGCGACCGGTCCCACGACGCTTTAGGACAGAACCGCGACCCAGGGTCTCGACTTTCTTGTAGGACAATCCGAGTATGGCGCCGCGCACGCGCACTACCCCCTACAAGAAAGTCATGGAGACTGCCCAATGCCCTTTTCCCGCACCCTGCTCGCCCTCTCTATGGGCATGGCACTGCTGCAAAACCCGGCCTTCGCCGCCCCGCCCCTCTCGATGGCCGACGGGGTGGCCCAGGTCAATATCCAGGACAGCAACGCCTGGGTCGAAATCAACAAGGTCGCCTTCGAAAACAATATCCGCACCCTCCAAGCCAGCCTCGCTGACAAGTCGAAAATCTGCGCCGTGCTCAAGGCGGATGCCTACGGTCACGGCATCGGTTTACTGATGCCCTCGGTGATCAAACTGGGCGTGCCCTGCGTCGGCATCGCCAGCAACGAAGAAGCCCGCGTGGTCCGTGAAAGCGGCTTCAAGGGCCAACTGATCCGCGTACGCACCGCCGCCCTGAGCGAGCTGGAAGCTGCGTTGCCGTATAACGTCGAAGAGCTGGTGGGCAATCTGGACTTCGCCGTGCGCGCCAGCCTGATCGCCGAAAACCACGGCCGCCCACTGGTCGTGCACCTGGGCCTGAACTCCAGCGGCATGAGCCGCAACGGTGTGGAAATGACCACCGCCCAGGGCCGCCGCGACGCCGTAGCGATTACCAAGGTGCCAAACCTGCAGGTGACGGCGATCATGACCCACTTCGCCGTCGAAGACGCCGCCGACGTGCGCACCGGGCTCAAGGCGTTCAACGAACAAGCCAACTGGCTGATCAACGTCGCCCAGCTCGACCGCAGCAAAATCACCCTGCACGCCGCCAACTCCTTCGCCACCCTGGAAGTGCCCGAGTCGCGGCTGGACATGGTTCGTCCGGGCGGCCTGCTGTTTGGCGATACCGTACCGTCGTTCACCGAATACAAGCGGGTGATGCAGTTCAAATCCCACGTGGCGTCCGTCAACAGCTACCCGAAAGGCAACACCGTAGGCTACGACCGCACCTACACCCTGGCGCGGGATTCGAAACTGGCGAACATCACCGTGGGTTATTCCGACGGCTATCGCCGAGCGTTTACCAACAAAGGCATCGTGCTGATCAACGGGCACCGGGTGCCGGTGGTGGGCAAGGTGTCGATGAACACCCTGATGGTCGATGTCACCGACGTGCCGACCGTGAAGAGCGGCGATGAGGTGGTGTTGTTCGGCAAGCAGGGCGCGGTGGAGACCAGCCAGGCGGAGGTTGAAGACATCAACGGTGCGTTGCTGGCGGATCTGTATACGGTGTGGGGTAACTCGAATCCGAAGGTGCTGGTGGAGAACTAAGTCTCCTCACATCTCGTAGGCACTGTCCTATGGACCCAAGGATCATTCGGTGATTAACACAATCAATTAAACAACACTTATCCCTGTGGGAGCCGGGCTTGCCCGCGATGGCGGTGTATCAGCCAACTTATTCTTCGACTGGCACACCGCCATCGCGGGCAAGTCGAATCGTCGCACCGCCGGCTCCCACAGGGGTTCTGTGTCCTACAGGGCCGTTGCGGTGAATCGGAGCGCCGCTTATAGTTCGCCCCGTCGCCGGCATTGAACGGCGATAGGGTTTCGCAGCCCTAACGATACGTGTGTAACCAAGCATCATGAATGCAACGACTAGCGCTTCTACGTCCGTCGTTTATTTTATGGTGGCTGTGTGTGGGAGACCTTCGGGTCTGCCGGGTTCCTCGTATCCTCGGTCTGCGAACCCGCACACAGCTACCACCCGTTCGTTTCGCAGCGAATGGCGGTAGTCCTTTTTAGATACGAGGAATATTTGCCATGACGCCAGAACTCCCGCCCCGCCGTTTCACCCCCTGCACCGAAACAGCCACCGAATACCCGGTACTCCTGATCGACAGCGAAGCTCCGCTGCAGGACCTGCACGCCTGCCTGCGTGAACGCCTCAACGCCGCCCTCGAACACCTCAACTTGATGGCCTGCTCCAGCCTGCCCGATTTTGCGGAGCGTGACCTGAACCACGTAGCCAACACCGCCCGCATCCTGGTGCAGGACGTAAGCGACGTATTCCGCGTCATCGAATACCGCGGCTTCGACACCCCCGCAGCCGCCTGATCAAATTTCAGCCACAAAAAAGCCCGCATCGCTGCGGGCTTTTCATTAACGCGTAAGGCTTAGTTGACCTTGGCGTTCAACTCACCTTTCAGGTAACGCTGGTACATCGCTTCCAGGGAGATCGGCTTGATCTTCGAAGCGTTGCCCGCAGTACCGAAGGCTTCGTAACGTGCGATACATACATCACGCATGGCAGTCACGGTAGCGCCGAAGAATTTACGTGGGTCAAATTCGCTCGGGTTGGTGGCCATCAGGCGACGCATTGCACCGGTGGAGGCCAGGCGCAGGTCGGTGTCGATGTTGACCTTGCGCACGCCGTACTTGATGCCTTCGACGATTTCTTCAACCGGCACGCCGTAGGTTTCTTTGATGTCGCCGCCGTACTGGTTGATGATCGCCAGCCACTCTTGCGGTACCGAGGAAGAACCGTGCATCACCAGGTGGGTGTTCGGGATGCGCTTGTGGATTTCCTTGATGCGGTCGATGGCCAACACGTCGCCGGTAGGTGGCTTGGTGAATTTGTAGGCGCCGTGGCTGGTGCCGATGGCGATGGCCAGGGCGTCAACTTGGGTCTTTTTCACGAAGTCGGCGGCTTCTTCCGGATCGGTCAGCATTTGGCTGTGATCCAGTACGCCTTCGGCGCCGATACCGTCTTCTTCACCGGCCATGCCGGTTTCCAGGGAACCCAGGCAGCCCAGTTCGCCTTCAACCGAAACGCCACAGGCGTGAGCCATGGCCACGGTTTGTTGGGTGACGCGTACGTTGTATTCGTAGTCGGTCGGGGTCTTGCCGTCTTCGCCCAGGGAACCGTCCATCATTACCGAGCTGAAGCCCAACTGGATGGAGCGCTGGCACACGTCAGGGCTGGTGCCGTGGTCCTGGTGCATGCACACCGGGATGTGCGGGAATTCTTCGATCGCGGCGAGGATCAGGTGACGCAGGAACGGGGCACCGGCGTATTTGCGCGCGCCGGCCGAAGCCTGGACGATCACTGGAGAGTCAGTCTTGTCAGCGGCTTCCATGATGGCGCGCATCTGCTCAAGGTTGTTGACGTTGAAGGCTGGAACGCCATAGCCGAATTCGGCTGCGTGGTCCAACATCTGGCGCATGCTGATAAGTGCCATTGTGAGTCTCTCTCCCGGTCGAGGGTCGTTAATCGTGCAAGCCTGCCGTAGCGGCGGCTGCTATTCAAGTTATTGAAGGTCAGGCTTTCAAAGCCTGCCCTGCTTAATCGTTAAACCTGTCTGTAGGACCCGGCTTGCCGGCGATGGCGGCTGACGCTATCGCCGCCAAGCCGGCTCCTACGGGTGATCGCGGCGTGTTATTGCGCTTTACAGCCACGCCCGATCAAATCATCGGTGGCAACCCAGTAAACCAGGCCTTCCTCACCTTTTGTGTGAAACGCCAACTGGCCGTCGCTGTACAGCACGCCCGAGGCCGCCACATCCTGCTTGAGGCGATACACCTGGTCCGAGCCGCCGAGGCGCACATCCACCTGGGTGCGGGCCTGGTCGGCAAACCGCCAGTTGACTTGCGCCTGGCTGTCACACGTCCAGGTGGTCCACTTGTCTGCCGGCTCTGCCTTCTTGTCGAACATGTTCAGGTTGGTGCATCCGGCCAATAATGCCAGTGCCGCCAGGGCGAAAACGCCTTTCATTGCCAATCCTCAAGCGGCGACCTGCGGCCACCGCGGCTGTCGGTTAGTGAATCAGACCCGTCAAGGGCAACCCTGTTCCTGACCGTTGGGCGCAGAGTCGTATTTCTCCAACCCGTCCGGCCCGATGCGCTTGTTGATCACCGGCATGGTTTCGGCTTGCCAGTCAGCCTGATAGCAACTCTTTTGCCGAGCCGCCCCGGCCTTTTCAGACTCGGGCGCCGCTTTCGGCGTGCTGCCGCAGCCGGCCAGCAGGCCCGCTGCAATCACCAGTGCCAACGACCTGATCATCGGAATGCTCCTTTTCCTCAGCAAGTGCCTTATCCCTTGGCCCGGCTTTCCAGCACTTCGACAGCCGGCAGTACCTTGCCTTCAACGAATTCGAGGAACGCACCACCCCCCGTAGAAATGTAGGAGATCTGGTCAGCAACGCCATATTTATCGATGGCCGCCAGGGTGTCGCCACCGCCGGCGATGGAAAATGCCGAGCTTTCAGCGATGGCGTGGGCCAGCACTTTGGTGCCGTTGCCGAACTGGTCGAACTCGAACACGCCGACCGGGCCGTTCCACAGGATGGTCTTGGACGACTTCAGCAGTTCAGCGAAGTTGGCTGCCGTTTGCGGGCCGATGTCCAGGATCATGTCGTCAGCGGCAACGTCAGCGATCAGCTTGACGGTGGCTTCGGCGCTTTCAGCGAATTCCTTGGCCACCACCACGTCTACCGGCAGCGGCACGCTGACCTTGGCGGCAATGGCGCGGGCAGTGTCCAGCAGGTCCGGCTCGTACAGCGATTTGCCCACCGGGTGACCGGCAGCCGCCAGGAACGTGTTGGCAATGCCGCCGCCGACGATCAGCTGGTTGCAGATCTGGCTCAGGCTGTTCAACACGTCGAGCTTGGTGGACACCTTGGAGCCGGCAACGATGGCGGCCATCGGTTGGGCCGGAGCGCCGAGGGCCTTGCCCAGTGCGTCCAGTTCAGCCGCCAGCAACGGGCCAGCTGCGGCAACTTTGGCAAACTTGGCCACGCCATGGGTCGAACCCTCGGCACGGTGAGCAGTACCGAAAGCGTCCATCACGAACACGTCGCACAGGGCAGCGTATTGCTGGGCCAGTTCGTCGCTGTTCTTTTTCTCGCCCTTGTTGAAGCGCACGTTTTCGAACAGCACGATGTCGCCAGCCTTCACGTCCACACCGTTCAGGTAGTCGGCTACCAGCGGCACGTCGCGGCCCAGGGCCTTGCTCAAATATTCAGCTACAGGCTTGAGGCTGTTTTCTGCCGAGAATTCACCTTCGGTCGGACGACCCAAGTGGGAGCAGACCATCACGGCCGCACCTTTTTCCAGGGCCAGCTTGATGGTCGGCAGCGAGGCCAGGATTCGCGCATCGCTGGTGACAACACCGTCCTTGACTGGGACGTTGAGGTCTTCGCGGATCAGTACGCGCTTACCTTGCAGATCGAGGTCGGTCATCTTCAACACGGTCATGGGGGGCAATTCCTGAGAGCTAAAGTTGTGGAGAGGCTGTTTGCAGATAGTGTTCTGCAACGTCCAGCATTCGGTTGGCAAAACCCCATTCGTTGTCGAACCAAGCCAGGATGTTCACCAGCCGTGGGCCGGAAACGCGGGTCTGGCTGGCATCGACGATGGCCGAATGCGGGTCGTGGTTGAAATCACAGCTGGCGTGCGGCAACTCGGTGTAGGCCAACAGGCCTTTGAGCGGGCCGCTGGTGGCGGCGTCGCGCAGGATCCGGTTGACTTCGCCGGCGTCGGTGTCGCTGACGGTTTGCATGGTGATGTCCAGGCAAGACACATTCACCGTCGGTACCCGTACGGCTTTGGCCTGGATTCGCCCGGCAAGTTCCGGCAACAGTCGCTCGATACCGCGCGCCAGGCCGGTGGACACCGGAATCACCGACTGAAACGCCGAACGCGTACGGCGCAGGTCTTCATGGTGGTAAGCGTCAATCACCGGCTGATCGTTCATTGCCGAGTGAATGGTGGTGATCGACACGTATTCCAGGCCAATCGCCTGGTCCAGCAGGCGCAACAGCGGCACGCCGCAGTTGGTGGTGCAGGAGGCGTTGGACACCAGCAATTCGGCACCGGTCAGGCAATCCTGGTTCACGCCGTAGACGATGGTGGCGTCGACATCCGCCTCGCTGGCCATCGGCTGGGAGAACAGGACCCGTGGTGCGCCGGCGTCGAGAAACCGCTGGCCGTCGGCACGGGTGTGATAGGCACCGGAGCATTCCAGCACCAGGTCGACGTCCAGCGCCGCCCAGTCAATGCCCTCAGGGGTGGCACTGCGCAGGACCTTCACGCAGTTGCCATTAATATGCAGACAATCGTCCTCGACCCGCACTTCGCCGGGGAACCGGCCATGGGTGGAGTCAAAGCGTGTCAGGTATTCGATGCTGGCCATGTCCGCCAGATCGTTGATCGCGACAATTTCAAACCCGGCCGCCGGCCCTCGCTCGAACAGAGCACGCAAGACGCAACGACCAATCCGGCCGTAGCCGTTGAGTGCAACTTTGTAGGGACGCGGTTGAGGCATGGGGTTCTCGCATTGTGGGCGACACAAACCTTTGCAGGAACTCGCTTGTGTGGCGAGGGAGCTTGCTCCCGCTGGAGTGCGAAGCACTCCCAGACCGGCTGACGAGGTGTATCTGACACATCTCGATAGCACGGCTTGGGGCCGCTTCGCAGCCCAGCGGGAGCAAGCTCCCTCGCCACAACAAGCTCGCTCCTACAAGGGGACGCGCTTTAGTCTTCCAGCAGCTCTTCAGCCTGACCCAGGATGTTTTCCAGGGTGAAACCGAACTCTTCGAACAACGCTGGCGCCGGCGCCGACTCACCGTAGGTGGTCATGCCGATCACCCGGCCTTCCAGGCCCACGTACTTGTACCAGTAGTCGGCGTGAGCCGCTTCGATGGCGATACGTGCGCTGACCTGCAACGGCAACACCGATTGCTTGTAGTCGGCGTCCTGGGCTTCGAAGACGCTGGTGCACGGCATGGAAACCACACGCACGTTACGGCCGGCGGCCGTCAGCTTGTCGTACGCCTGAACCGCCAGGCCCACTTCGGAACCGGTGGAGATCAGGATCAGCTCCGGCTCGCCGATGCAGTCTTTCAGCACGTAGCCACCACGGCTGATGCCTTCGATCTGCGCCGCGTCGCGGGTTTGGTGCTGCAGGTTCTGACGGGAGAAGATCAGCGCCGAAGGGCCGTCCTTGCGCTCGATTGCGTGCTTCCAGGCCACAGCCGATTCGACCGCGTCCGATGGGCGCCAGGTGTCCAGGTTCGGCGTGGTGCGCAAGCTGGTCAATTGCTCGACCGGCTGGTGCGTCGGGCCGTCTTCGCCCAGGCCGATGGAGTCGTGGGTGTAGACGAAGATCACACGCTTCTTCATCAACGACGCCATGCGTACGGCGTTGCGGGCGTATTCCATGAACATCAGGAAGGTCGCGCCGTAAGGCACCAGGCCGCCGTGCAGGGCAACGCCGTTCATGATGGCGCTCATGCCGAACTCGCGCACGCCGTAGTACATGTAGTTGCCGCTGGCGTCTTCCGCCGAGACACCTTTGCAACCTTTCCACAGGGTCAGGTTGGAACCGGCCAGGTCAGCCGAACCGCCGAGGAACTCAGGCAGCAGCGGGCCGAACGCGTTCAGGGTGTTCTGGCTGGCTTTACGGCTGGCGATGGTTTCGCCCTTGGCCGCCACTTCGGCGATGTAGGCCGAGGCCTTTTCAGCGAAGTCGGCAGGCAGGTCACCGGCCAGGCGGCGAACCAGTTCGTTGGCCAACTCAGGGAATTCGGCGGAGTAGGCCGCGAAACGCTGGTCCCACTCGGCTTCGACCGCCAGGCCGGCTTCCTTGGCGTTCCACTCGGCGTAGATGTCAGCCGGGATTTCGAACGGGCCGTGGTTCCACTTCAGCGCAGCGCGGGTCAGGGCGATTTCCGCGTCACCCAGTGGGGCGCCGTGGCAGTCTTCTTTACCTTGCTTGTTCGGCGAACCGAAGCCGATGGTGGTCTTGCAGCAGATCAGGGTCGGCTGCTCGCTTTTGCGGGCCGTCTCGATCGCAATCTTGATTTCTTCCGGGTCATGACCGTCGACATTGCGGATCACCTGCCAGTTGTAGGCTTCGAAACGCTTAGGCGTGTCGTCGGTGAACCAGCCTTCGACTTCGCCGTCGATGGAGATGCCGTTGTCATCGTAGAAGGCGATCAGCTTGCCCAGGCCCAGGGTACCGGCCAGGGAGGCGACTTCGTGGGAAATGCCTTCCATCATGCAGCCATCACCGAGGAACACGTAGGTGTGGTGGTCGACAATGTTGTGGTTCGGGCGGTTGAACTGCGCAGCCAGCACTTTTTCAGCCAGGGCAAAACCCACGGCGTTGGCCAGGCCCTGGCCCAGTGGACCGGTGGTGGTCTCAACGCCAGGGGTGTAGCCGTATTCCGGGTGGCCCGGGGTGCGGCTGTGGATCTGGCGGAAGTTTTTCAGGTCGTCGATGGTGACGTCGTAGCCGGTCAGGTGCAGCAACGAGTAGATCAGCATCGAGCCGTGGCCGTTGGACAGGATGAACCGGTCACGGTCGGCGAACGACGGGTTGCTCGGGTTGTGTTTCAGGTAGTCACGCCAAAGTACCTCGGCGATATCCGCCATGCCCATCGGGGCACCGGGATGGCCGCTGTTGGCTTTTTGCACGGCATCCATGCTGAGGGCACGAATGGCGTTGGCACGCTCACGACGGCTGGGCATCGCTGATCTCCTGGAGGTTGAATAAAAGAAACGGAAAAAAGGATCGGCATTTTCCCTCAGCCACGGCCCTCGGGGCAATGACAGATAGTCACTTGGGGGTGTTTTTCCTGCGGATTGACTGGAGAAACCGCCCCCCGCTTCGTCCATGGGTTATAGCGGCTGCTTATAACCACCGATTATCGACCAATATCAAAACTTTTTGATATTGCCCTTGCGGGGTTTTCCCACCGTCACTAGACTGCTGGCCTTATGAACCTGAGCGCACCTTCCATTCGACCCGACGACAGCGACGAGCTGGCGGCCCTGTGCAAGGCCGGTGGCGATCCGTTGCGCCTGAATGTGTTGCGCGCGCTGACCAACGATTCGTTCGGGGTGCTGGAGCTGGCGCAGATCTTCGCCATCGGCCAATCCGGCATGAGCCACCACTTGAAGGTACTGGCCCAGGCCGACCTGGTGGCGACCCGCCGCGAGGGCAATGCGATTTTTTACCGTCGCGCCCTGCCCCACACCGAGCAACTGGGCGGCAAGCTGCACGCCGCTCTGCTCGAAGAAATAGACAGCCTGGCGCTGCCAGCTGACGTGCAGTCGCGCATCAGCCAGGTGCACGGGCAACGTGCTGCCGCCAGCCAGGACTTTTTCTCACGGGTAGCCGAGAAGTTTCGCGCCCAGCAGGATCTGATCGCCGGCTTGGCGCAATACCGCGAAAGCGTGCTGGCACTTTTGGACAAGCTGAGCTTCAGTGATGAGGCTACGGCGGTTGAAGTGGGCCCGGGTGACGGCGGCTTCCTGCCGGAGCTGGCGCGGCGCTTTCATCAGGTCACGGCGCTGGACAACAGCCCGGCGATGCTGGAGCTGGCCCGCCAATTGTGTGAGCGCGAAGCGCTGGGCAATGTCCACCTGCAGTTGGCGGACGCCCTGAATGACACCAGCCTGCGGGCCGATTGCGTGGTGCTGAACATGGTCCTGCACCATTTCGCCGCCCCGGCAGACGCCCTCAGGCAGATGGCGAATTTGCTGCAACCAGGCGGCAGCCTGTTGGTCACGGATTTATGCAGCCACAACCAGAGTTGGGCCAGGGAAGCCTGCGGTGATCTCTGGCTGGGTTTTGAACAGGACGATCTGGCCCGTTGGGCCACCGCTGCGGGACTCGTTCCCGGGGAAAGCCTCTATGTAGGTTTACGTAATGGTTTCCAGATTCAGGTCCGCCATTTTCAGCGGCCGGCTGGCGACACTCACCATCGGTAAATATCAGGAAAACATCGAGATGAGCGAATACTCCCTTTTCACCTCCGAGTCCGTGTCTGAAGGGCATCCGGACAAAATCGCCGACCAGATCTCTGACGCGGTGCTGGACGCCATCATCGCTGAAGACAAGTTCGCCCGAGTGGCGTGCGAGACTCTGGTGAAAACGGGCGTGGCGATCATCGCCGGCGAAGTCACCACCTCTGCCTGGGTAGACCTGGAGCAGATCGTGCGTGATGTGATCATCGACATCGGCTACAACAGCTCCGACGTCGGCTTCGACGGTGCGACCTGCGGCGTGATGAACATCATCGGCAAGCAGTCCCCTGACATCAACCAGGGTGTCGACCGTGCCAAGCCTGAAGATCAGGGCGCCGGCGACCAGGGCCTGATGTTCGGCTATGCCAGCAACGAAACCGACGTGCTGATGCCGGCACCGATCACCTTCTCCCACCAGTTGGTGAAGCGCCAGGCCGAAGCCCGTAAATCCGGTGCATTGCCATGGCTGCGCCCGGACGCCAAGTCCCAGGTGACCTGCCGTTATGAAGGCGGCAAAGTCGTCGCCATCGACGCGGTGGTACTGTCGACCCAGCACAACCCGGACGTTTCCTACGCCGACCTGCGCGAAGGCGTCATGGAGCTGATCGTCAAGCACGTGCTGCCTGCCGAACTGCTGACCAAGGACACCCAGTTCCACATCAACCCGACCGGCCAGTTCATCATCGGTGGCCCGGTGGGCGACTGCGGCTTGACCGGTCGCAAGATCATCGTCGACAGCTACGGCGGCATGGCCCGTCACGGCGGTGGCGCGTTCTCCGGCAAGGATCCATCCAAGGTTGACCGTTCGGCGGCCTACGCCGGTCGTTACGTGGCCAAGAACATCGTGGCCGCCGGCCTGGCCGAGCGTTGCGAGATTCAGGTGTCCTACGCAATCGGTGTGGCCCAGCCTACGTCGATCTCGCTGAACACCTTCGGTACCGGCAAGATCAGCGACGACAAGATCGTCAAGCTGGTGCGTGAGATCTTCGACCTGCGTCCTTACGCAATCACCACCATGCTCGACCTGCTGCACCCGATGTACCAGGAAACTGCGGCCTACGGCCACTTCGGTCGTACCCCTGAGCAGAAGACTGTCGGCAACGACACGTTCACTACGTTCACCTGGGAAAAGACCGACCGTGCCAACGACCTGCGTACTGCCGCCGGTCTGTAATCGTCCTACGGTGTACACAAAGCCCCGGCGTTTTGTTCAAACGAGCAGAAACATCGGGTAAAAAGCCTCGCGGTTGCGGGGCTTTTTTATGCCCGCGGGGATGGCTTAGGCTGGGCGCCCTTTTCAGAGCAAGGATGCTCATGATGACGTCACTTATGCGCTGGCTGTTTTTCCTTTTACTCAGCTTCTCGCCACTCACTGCGTGGTCGCAGGGGTGCCCCGACTGGGAGGCCGATCACGCCCGGGCCCAGATCAGCACCCTGGCGCAACAAATCCGCTTGTGGGATGACAGCTACCACCGGCTCGGCCAGTCATTGATCAGCGATGAGCTGTATGACCAGGCCAGCCAGCGCCTTGCCCAATGGCGCAGGTGTTTCACCCCCTCCGCCCCAGTCACGGACGACCCGCTGGGCAGCGCGCGGGGCGCGATCGCCCACCCGACGCCCCACACCGGCCTGGAAAAACTGCTGGACGATAACGCCGTGCAAACCTGGCTGGGGACTCGCCAGGACGTGTGGATCCAGCCCAAGGTCGATGGCGTCGCCGTCACGCTGGTTTACCGCAAGGGCCGGTTGAGCCGGGTCATCAGCCGCGGCGATGGCCGGCTGGGCCAGGATTGGTCAGCCTCCGCCCGCCGGATTCCGGGGATCGTGCAGCAACTGCCCGAGCCCGTTGACCTGCTGTTGCAGGGCGAACTCTATTGGCGACTGAATGACCATGTGCAAGCTGCCAAAGGTGGCCTCGGCGCCCGCGGCAAAGTGGCCGGGCTGATGAATCGCCGGCAGTTGAGCGAAGCCGAGGCCGCCAATATCGGTCTGTTTGTCTGGGCCTGGCCCCAGGGCCCCGATGACTTTTCCGAGCGGCTGAGCCAGCTGGCGCAGTGGGGCTTCACCGACAGCGGGCGCTACAGCCACCCGATCAAGGACATTACCGAAGCGGCGCACTGGCGCAGCTATTGGTACAGCCACCCGCTGCCCTTCGCCAGCGACGGCGTGGTATTGCATCAAGGCCAGCGGGCCCCGGCCGAGCGCTGGCGGGTCAGCGCGCCCTACTGGGCGGTTGCCTGGAAGTACCCGGTGGCCAAGGCGCTGGCCCATGTGCGCAAGGTGCACTTCAAGATTGGCCGCACCGGGCGCATCACCTCCATCCTGGAGTTGGAACCGGTACTGCTCGATGACCGGAAGATCAGCCGGGTCAGTGTCGGTTCGCTGAAACGCTGGCGGGAACTGGATATCCGTACTGGCGACCAGGTCTCCATCAGCCTCGCCGGGCACGTCATCCCACGCCTTGACCGCGTCATCCTGCGCAGCCAGCCACGGGCCGAGTTGCAGGTCCCGCAGGCCAGGGACTTCCACCCCTTGAGTTGCTGGCAACTGGCCCCGGGTTGCGAAGAACAGCTGCTCGCGCGCCTGACCTGGCTGAGCGGCGCCCAGGGCCTGGCCCTGCCACACATCGGCCGCGAAACCTGGAACACCTTGATCCAGGCCGGCCTGATCGACGGCCTGCTCGATTGGTTAACCCTGGATGAGGCAGAGCTTGCTAACATTGATGGCTTCGGCGAACGCAGCAGTGCGCGTTTACTCGACAGCTTGCGCAGCGCCCGGCAGCGACCGTTCGCGCAATGGCTGATGGCCCTGGGAGTACCGCCCACGGCCCGCAACAATCTACAAGGCGGCTGGCAAACCCTGGCCGCCAGAGACACTCAAGCCTGGCTGGCCGAAGACGGCATAGGCCCGGGTCGCGCAGCGCAACTGAGCGCTTTTTTTCGCGACCCGCAGGTACTGGCCTTGAGTGAAACATTACGGGCTGCCGGGATAGATGGTTTTTGACCTCTGCCCGACGGCATTAACCGGTGCCGGCAGAATTCATCCTGCCCACCTGATTGCGACCTTGTTTGCCTTGGAGCCTTTATGAAATTTCTTGCACCTTTTGCCCTGTTGACCGTCGCTACCCTTATGTCCGCGCCATTGCTGGCAGCCGAGGAAGCTGCGCCACTCACAGGCTGCGCCGCCAAGCGCGAGTCCATCAGCACCCAGATCGAACAAGCCAAGGCCCACGGCAACAGTGAGCAACAAGCCGGCCTGGAAAAAGCCTTGAGTGAAGTCACCGCCAACTGCACCGATGCCTCCTTGAAAAAGGAGCGGGAAAACAAGGTGCTCGACGCCAAGCACGAAGTCAGCCGCCGTCAGGCTGACCTCGACAAGGCCATGAAGAAGGGTGACTCCGACAAGATCAACAAGCGCAAGGACAAGCTGGCCCAGTCACGCAAGGACTTGCAGGAAGCCCTGGACGAACTGGACAAGTAAGACGGCCTCAGTGATCGCGGAACTGTTTATGGCACGCGGTGCAGGCATCTTCGACTTTCTGCACGGCCGGCCCGAGGTTGCTGGCCTTGTAGGGCTGGACCTGGCTGGCGATCACCAATTCACCGGTGGCCGTTTCAAGGTTTCGAGCCATTTCCTGGAAGCGTGCCTGCTGCTGCCACACGTCGTCCTTGGCGCTGGTGTGGTCTTCTTCACGCACGCTCGGGAAATGTTTCCACGGTTCGTGGGACAACGCATCAAGCTTGACCGCGCCTTCGGCAAATTTGCCGCCGTCGAATGGAATGCGCCCACGCAACATGCCGCCCAGGTCTTCGCCGGTCTTGAGCATCTGCTTGAAAATGGCCTTGCGCTGGCCAAGGGGCGAATTCGGATCAACCCCGCCGCAGGCGGACAGTGTCAGGCAGGCCAGCAATACAACGGTCAGTCTTTTAAAAGTCATGATGGCTCAAGGTCACGGGAAACGGCGGCCAGTATCCTCGCCCCGCCCGCAAAGACCAATACCCCTATTAATAATAAGGGTTGCTCGAACGCCAGCCGATACGAGCAATCGCTTCAGGAATTTTGTGTATGAATACCCGTTTTAAGCCTTGGCGCCGCCTCGTGTGGGCCCTGCCAATGATCGCGCTGCTGGCCGGTTGCGACACCGGCAAGGACGAAAAAGCCAAGCCCCACGCCATTGCTACCTACGTCGGCGCCACCTGGGAAAACCTGCCGGCCGTGTCGGACAGCGACCTGCAAGCCGGCTTCGAATCCTGGCGCAGTGCCTGTCAACGCCTCAAGGCTGACCCGGTATGGGGCGCGACGTGTGCGGCATCGGCCACCGTGCCGTCGACCGCAGTGGCGATTCGTGACTTCCTCAAGGCCAACCTCGACGTCTACGGCCTGCGCTCGGCCGACAACAGCCCCAACGGCCTGATCACCGGCTACTACGAACCGGTTTACCCCGGCAGCCTCACCGAAACCGCCACCGCCCATGTACCGGTGTTCGGCGTGCCGGATGACCTGATCATCGTCAACCTGGAAAGCATCTACCCGGAGCTCAAGGGCAAGCGCCTGCGCGGTCGCCTGGAAGGCCGGGTACTCAAACCCTATGACGACGCCAGCACCATCAACCACCAAGGCTCCACCGCCAAGCCCATCGCCTGGCTGACCAACCCGATGGACCTGCAATTCCTGCAGATCCAGGGTTCGGGTCGTATCCAACTGGCCGACGGCCGCCAATTGCGGGTGGGTTACGGCGACCAGAACGGTTACCCGTACCGCCCCATCGGCCGCTGGCTGGTGGAGCAGGGCGAGCTGAAAAAAGAAGACGTGACCATGGGCGCCATCGCGGCCTGGGCCAAGGCGCATCCGCAGCGTATTCCTGAATTGCTGGCAAGCAACCCCAGCTACGTGTTCTTCAGTGCACGCCCCGACAGCAACGAAGGCCCGCGTGGCTCGCTGAACGTGCCACTGACTGCGGGTTATAGCGTCGCGGTGGACCGCAAGGTAATTCCGCTGGGCAGCCTGTTGTGGCTGTCGACTACCCGACCGGATGGCGCGCCGATTGCCCGCCCCGTGGCCGCACAGGATACCGGTGGTGCAATTACCGGCGAAGTGCGGGCCGACCTGTTCTGGGGAACCGGTGATGCCGCTGGTGAGTTGGCGGGCAACATGAAGCAGCAGGGCCAGATCTGGATGCTGTGGCCCAAAGGCGCAGCGTTGCCAAAAGTGCCGGACGCGCCGACAGGCACCTGAAGAACACCAAGGTCTATGTGGGAGCGGGCTTGTGTGGGAGCGGGCTTGCTCGCGAATGCGGTGGATCAGTCGATACATCCGGTGACTGACACACCGCATTCGCGAGCAAGCCCGCTCCCACACTTGAACAGTGTCAGGCTTCAGATCGAGACGAAGAAGAAGCTCGCAATCAACGCCATCCCCACCGCCCACACCACCGACCGCAGCATCGCCCAGTCCGCCAGGTAGCAGATGATGTAGAGCAACCGGCTGGTAATAAACAGCACCGCCAATACGTTTATCGTCACCAGCGACGCAACGCCAGCCAGATGGGCAATGATCACCGCGGCCGCAAAGGCCGGGGTCACTTCGAAGCTGTTGAGTTGCGCACTGTGGGCGCGCTTGGCAAACCCCTCGAGGGTGTCGAGGAACGCCCGCGGGTCATGGTTCTGCCGGGGCCCGAACTTGCCGCCGCTGAACTTGGCCACGCCCGTGCACAGGTACGGCAGAAAAATTGCGATCAACACACACCAGAAAGCGACTGTCATAACCCATTCCTTTTTTAGTTTTATCCGACGGTTAGAGTTTCATCACGAACATGCCGATCAGCACCAACCCACAGGCTATGAGCCGTGGGCGGCCGAAAGGTTCTTTCAGGTAACGCATGCCGAACAGCACCACCAGGATCACACTGACTTCGCGCAGCGCGGCGGCTTCGGCAATCGAGCCCAACTGCATGGCCCAAAGCACCAGAGCGTAGCTCAACAACACGCACAACCCGACACTCAGCCCCAGCCGCCACTGCGTGCGCCAGAACAGCCCGAACGCCACCCGCTTGCGCAGCACCGCCAGCAACGGAAACGGCCATGCGCTTATCAGCGTCAGCCACACCAGGTAGTCCAGCGGGTGTGACCAACGGCGCAATGCCTGGCCATCGAGGAAGGTGTAGCAACCGATACACAGGCCGATCAACGCCACCACCGGCAGCATCGACCAGGGCAACCGGTCGCCACCGCCGCCCTGCCATAACAGGCACAGCATGCCGAACGGAATCAGCAGAATGCCGAGAATCTGCTGGGTACTGAGCACCTCACCGGCAAACACCAGCGTCAGCGCCAGCACCACCAAAGGCGACAAGCCGCGCATCAATGGGTACACCAGGCCCAGGTCACACACGCGATAGGCCTGGATCAGCAGGTAGCGGTAGAGCAATTCAAACAACGCCGAGGCGATGATCCACGGCCAGATTTCCGGTGGCGGAAACGATACAAACCCCACCGCCAGCACCACAAACAGCAACGCCACCGTGTCCATGCACGCGATGACCAACAGGCGCTCGCCGCTGAATTTGATCAAGGTGTTCCACGTCGCATGCAACAACGCCGCTACCAGTACCAGAGCTGTTGCGATCACGGTGACTCCCCAGTCATAAAAAGCGGAATTGATTCGCCATATTTCAGCACCTGTTTATACTAAAGCCGACCACGCCGCACTCAGTTGCGCAAAGACCTGGACCAATAAATTTTTGCTGCTGCCCGATCTTCGCCGATCCGGGCGTCGGCCTGCGTATGCCTGATCAGAGCGCCGCGATTACCGAAAGAGATCCTCGCATGCCGCTCGGTGCCTGGATCGGTGGGATGGTGGTGGCGGCACTTTTGTTCATCGAACTGCAACGTCGCCGCCCGGCTGCGGTCAACGTAGCCAACTGATAAATGTGTTCTGTGTGGGAGCTGTCGAGCTTTAGGGCGGCTTCGATACAGGCGCTGCGGTCTTGCAGCCTCACCCAGGTGATGCCATCGCAGCCTCGCTGGGGCTCGACAGCTCCCACATATGATCTCTACTCACTCCTCCATCCAAGGACCCCGGATGCTTGAACTTGTCGCTGCGTTTATTTGCCTCACCACCCTGCTCACGTATGTGAACTACCGCTTCATCGGCCTGCCGCCCACCATCGGTGTGATGGTCACGGCACTGATGTTTTCCCTGCTGCTGCAAGGCTTGAGCTTTATCGGCTACCCCGGCCTTGAAGAGCGCATCCAGCAGTTGATCGGCCAGATCGACTTCGGCGACCTGCTGATGAACTGGATGCTCTCGTTCCTGCTGTTCGCCGGCGCCTTGCACGTCAACCTGAGCGACCTGCGCAGCTACCGCTGGCCCATCGGCCTGCTCGCCACCTTCGGCGTATTGATTGCCACGGTGGTGATCGGCAGCCTGGCCTTCTACATCTTTGCCCTGTTCGGCTGGCACGTGAGTTTCCTGTACTGCCTGCTGTTCGGCGCGCTGATTTCCCCCACCGACCCGATCGCCGTGCTCGGTGTGCTGCGGACCGCCAATGCGTCGAAACCACTGAAAACCACCATCGTCGGCGAATCGCTGTTCAACGACGGCACGGCGGTGGTGGTGTTCACCGTGTTGCTGGGCATCGCGCAACTGGGCGAGACGCCTACGGTCGGCGCCACGGCCATGCTGTTTGCCCATGAGGCGATTGGCGGCGTGGTGTTCGGCGGGCTGATCGGCTACATCGTGTACCTGATGATCAAGAGCATCGAGCAGTATCAGATCGAAGTGATGCTGACCCTGGCCCTGGTGATCGGCGGCTCGGCGATGGCCACTGAACTGCACGTCTCGGCACCCATTGCGATGGTGGTGGCGGGCCTGATCATCGGCAACCTCGGCCGCAAGCTGGCGATGAACGACATGACCCGGCGCTACCTGGACGGTTTCTGGGAACTGCTCGATGACATGCTAAACGCCCTGCTGTTTGCGCTGATCGGCATGGAACTGCTGCTGTTGCCGTTCAACTGGCTGCACGTGTTGGCCGCCAGTTTGCTGGCCGTGGCAATCCTGTTGTCACGCCTGCTGACGGTGGCCCCGGCGATCCTGCTGCTGCGCCGCTGGCGCACGGTGCCCCGCGGCACCATCCGCATCCTCACCTGGGGTGGCTTGCGCGGCGGGGTTTCCGTGGCACTGGCCCTGGCCCTGCCACTGGGCCCGGAGCGTGACTTGCTGCTGAGTATCACCTACATCGTGGTGCTGTCGTCCATCCTGTTGCAGGGCTTGAGCATCGGCAAGCTGGTCAAGCATGTGACCAAGGATGAGCCGGCGCCTGCTGCGGCGCCGGAGACTCACTGACCCTTGTTGATCTGCTGCGGATGCCTCGGGTCCGCAGCGGCTTTGCCCGGCAGGCTGCTTTCGCTGCGAATCTGCGCATGGCTGATCAGCGCAAAGATAAAGCTGCCGCCGATGATATTGCCCGCCAGCGTCGGCCCGGCGAACACCAGCCAGAAGTCTTTCCACGGCAGCTCGCCGGCGAATACCAGGTACGACACTTCCGCCGAGCCCACCACGATGTGGGTGAAGTCTCCCAGTGCCATCAGGTAGGTGATCAGGATGATGATCCAGATTTTGGCGCTTTCCATGGATGGGATCATCCAGACCATGGTGGCGATCATCCAGCCCGACACGATGCCCTTGGCGAACATCTGGTAGGCGTCGTTTTCCATGACCTTGCGCCCGATTTCCAGGAAGGCCAGGTCGGTCTTGGTGTCAAAGATCGGCAAGTGCAGCATCACGTACGCCACCAGCAAGGTGCCGCACAGGTTGCCCACCAGCACCACGGCCCATAAACGCAGCAGGCGTGCGAAATTCTTCAGCGTGGGTTTGCTCATCACCGGCAACACCGCGGTCAGGGTGTTTTCGGTGAATAACTGCTGACGGGCGAGGATCACGGCAAGAAAGCCGGCGCAGTAACCAAAACTGGCGATCACCTTGAACTCTTCGCCATCCGGCAGGCGCGAGTTGAGCAAGCCCATGCCCATCAGTGACAGGCCCATGGTCAGGCCGGCGGCCAGCGCCGACCACCACAACGCGGCGACGTTGCGCTCCAGTTCCTGATCGCCTTGAGTGCGGATGATTTCATGCAGAACCGCCGCGCGAGGCGGCTGGTTCTTGTCGACGTCGTGCTGCTCTTCCTGCGACAGATTGGGGGTCTTGCCGTCTTCTTGCGTGGCCATGGTGATACCTGAACGGGGGGGCGATGTTCAGGTACGACCTATGGTTGATCAAGAGCGTTCACTGGCCCTGCGCAGGATTACTCGCCGAGGCCTTCCGACTGGAACTGATCCTTCACGTACTTGATCTCGGTACGGCCGTGGGGCGCTGGCAACCCGTCTTCACCCAGGTTCACGAAGACCATTTTTTCCACCGTCAGAATGCTCTTGCGCGTGATCTTGTTGCGCACTTCACAGGTCAGGGTGATGGAGGTGCGACCGAACTCGGTGGCGGTGATGCCCAGTTCGATGATGTCGCCCTGGCGCGAGGCGCTGACGAAGTTGATTTCGGAGATGTACTTGGTCACCACCCGTTGGTTGCCCAACTGGACAATCGCGTAGATGGCCGCTTCTTCGTCGATCCAGCGCAGCAGGCTGCCACCGAACAGGGTGCCGTTGGGGTTGAGGTCTTCGGGTTTTACCCATTTGCGAGTGTGGAAGTTCATGTTCACTCCAAAGCGTGTTGCGAAATGATGGGCAACATCATGGCAGAGGCCGGGCCCAAGCTCTATGAGCCATTGCCTATCAACCCCATGAGCGATCTTCATGCCGCCGACAGAAAGGCTTTAGAAGTCAGGCGCAGGCGGCTATAATCGCCTCCGCTTCAAAACGGTCATCTTCGATTGATACCGTTCTCCCGCCACCTGTCCGAGGGGCGCTGCAGCAGGCTCGACCTGTCAGGCTCGGATGGGGCGTTGTCCGGCCTGGTTAGCCAGCTGGATACTAAACGCACAACGGCGCCCATTCGCACACTACGAATGGAGGCTCTTCATGAGCGCTGTAATCACGCCTGCAGGTTTTACCGACTACAAAGTCGCCGACATGTCCCTCGCTGCCTGGGGCCGTCGCGAAACCTTTATCGCCGAATCCGAAATGCCAGCCCTGATGGGCCTGCGTCGCAAGTACGCCGCTGAGCAGCCGCTCAAGGGCGCGAAGATTCTCGGCTGCATCCACATGACCATTCAGACTGCCGTGCTGATCGAAACCCTGGTTGCCCTGGGTGCCGAAGTACGCTGGTCGTCCTGCAACATTTTCTCGACTCAAGACCAGGCCGCTGCCGCTATCGCTGCTGCCGGTATCGCCGTGTTCGCCTGGAAAGGCGAAACCGAAGAAGAGTACGAGTGGTGCCTGGAGCAAACCATACTCAAGGATGGCAAGCCATGGGACGCCAACATGATCCTCGACGACGGCGGCGACCTGACCGAGCTGCTGCACAAGAAATACCCGCAGATCCTCGACCGCGTCCACGGCGTGACCGAAGAAACCACCACCGGCGTTCACCGCCTGCTGGACATGCTGGCCAAGGGCGAGCTGAAAATCCCGGCCATCAACGTCAACGACTCGGTGACCAAGAGCAAGAACGACAACAAGTACGGCTGCCGTCACAGCCTGAACGATGCGATCAAGCGCGGCACCGACCACCTGTTGTCCGGCAAGCAAGCGCTGGTGATCGGCTACGGTGACGTGGGCAAGGGTTCGTCCCAGTCCCTGCGTCAGGAAGGCATGATCGTTAAAGTCTCCGAAGTCGACCCGATCTGCGCCATGCAAGCCTGCATGGACGGTTTCGAAGTGGTTTCGCCGTTCATCAACGGCCAGAACGACGGCACCGAAGCCAGCATCGACAAGGCCCTGCTGGGCAAGATCGACCTGATCGTGACCACCACCGGCAACGTGAACGTGTGCGACTCGAACATGCTCAAGGCCCTGAAAAAGCGCGCCGTGGTGTGCAACATCGGTCACTTCGACAACGAAATCGACACCGCTTTCATGCGCAAGAACTGGGCATGGGAAGAAGTGAAGCCACAGGTACACAAGGTTCACCGTACCGGTGCTGGCGATTTCGACCCGCAGAACGATGACTACCTGATCCTGCTGGCCGAAGGCCGTCTGGTCAACCTGGGCAACGCCACTGGCCACCCAAGCCGCATCATGGATGGCTCGTTCGCCAACCAGGTACTGGCGCAGATCTTCCTGTTCGGCCAGAAATACGCCGACCTGTCGCCCGCCCAGAAAGCCGAGCGCCTGACCGTGGAAGTACTGCCGAAGAAACTCGACGAAGAAGTGGCCCTGGAAATGGTCCGCGGCTTCGGCGGCGTAGTGACTCAACTGACCAAGACCCAGGCCGACTACATCGGCGTGACGGTCGAAGGCCCGTTCAAGCCGCACGCTTACCGCTACTGATTTGCCTGCTGCCTGCTCCCCATGTGGGGGCAGGCTTTTGTGGGAGCGGGCTTGCTCGCGAAGGCGGTGTGTCAGTCGACTTATCTACTACTGACATACCGCCTTCGCGAGCAAGCCCGCTCCCACATTGACGGTGTGCACCTTCTGGCTTTATGAGTTTCCATAGGTATGACCATGTCCCAAGACCGTCGCTACAGCTTCGAGTTCTTCCCGACCAAGACCGATGCTGGGCATGAAAAACTGATGGCAACTGCCAAGCAGTTGGCCAGCTACCACCCCGATTTCTTCTCCTGCACCTACGGTGCCGGTGGCTCCACCCGCGATCGCACGATCAACACCGTGCTGCAGCTGGAAAGCCAAGTCAAAGTACCTGCAGCTCCGCATTTGTCCTGCGTGGGCGACAGCAAGGCCGACCTGCGCAGCCTGCTGACCCAATACAAGCAAGCCGGCATCAAGCGCATCGTCGCCCTGCGCGGTGACCTGCCCTCCGGCATGGGCATGGCCAGCGGCGAGCTGCGCTACGCCAATGACCTGGTGAGCTTCATTCGCGAAGAAACCGGCGATCACTTCCACATCGAAGTGGCCGCTTATCCGGAGATGCACCCCCAGGCGCGCAATTTCGAAGACGATCTGCAGAATTTCGTGCGCAAGGCCAACGCCGGCGCCAACAGCGCGATCACCCAGTACTTCTTCAACGCAGAGAGCTACTTCTACTTCGTTGAGCGTGTACAAGCGATGGGCGTGAACATCCCGATCGTGCCGGGCATCATGCCGATCACCAACTACAGCAAACTGGCGCGCTTCTCTGACGCCTGCGGCGCGGAAATCCCACGCTGGATTCGTAAACAACTGGAAGCCTACGGCGACGACGTCAAGAGCATCCAGGCGTTCGGCGAACAGGTCATCAGCGAAATGTGTGAACAATTGTTGCAAGGTGGCGCGCCAGGGTTGCACTTCTATACCCTGAACCAGGCTGAGCCAAGCCTCGCTGTCTGGAACAACCTGAAGCTGCCACGCTAAGGTCTGTTCCGAAATGCAAAGGCCCTCATAATGAGGGCCTTTGCCGTTCTAAACGCCCACGGAATTCTGCAGTCCATGAATACATCCGCCCCGACGTCCCGCCCGCAACTGGTCTACCTGGTGTTCGGCGCAGAGACTTACCATCAGGAAGCGGTATTCAGCATCGCCAGCGCCCTGTCGTTCCTGCGGGACGAGCCGGACACAGGCATCGACATCCAGGTCTTCACCGACAACCCCGAGCCCTACCGCCTGCTGCCAGTACGGGTACGCCCGCTGGACGAAGCCACGCGCAAACGCTGGAGCGAGCCTCACGGCTACCACTTTCGCACCAAGCACGTAGTGCTGCGGCAAGTGTTGCAAGAATCCGAAGTGGCGCTGCTGATCGACACCGATACGTTTTTCCATCATTCGCCCCTGGCGCTGTTTGAACGCGTGCAGCCGGGCACCCTGCTGTGCAACGCCTTCTACACCAAATACGGCGACAACCACGAAAGCATTCTGTACAGCGCCCTGTACCAGCGCCTGCTGGACATGGGCGTGGCCGACGATGACATGATGACCCTCAATTCCGGGGTCATGGGCCTGACGCAGCAGGACGCGCACATCCTCGACCGCTCGATCGAGTTGATGGACGAACTGTTTCCCCATGCCCAGGGCGCCTACACCCTGGAAGAGTTCTGCCTGTCCATTGCCGCCTATCGCACCCTCAACGTGCGCGAATGCCCGGACCTGATCCACCACTACTGGAGCCGCAAGCAGCTGTTCCGGGCCAAGGTCAAGGCGTGGATCGCCAAGCATGGGGCAAACCCCACCAGCGCCACGGCCCTCGATGACACGCGCCAGGTTTCCGCCCACCTGCCCCGCCCGCCTCGTCTGCAACGCTTGATGTACAAGCTGATCACCCTGGCACTGCCCAAGCACCAACAGCAGTTCATCCGGGAAATCCTCTACGGCTGCTACGAACATGAAAACGAGTTCGACCAGGCGTGTGGCCCGGTTTGGTGGGACAAGGCCCGACAAAACCAGGAAGAGCGCCAGGGCCGACCGGTGGATGCCCATCTGCTGGAGCACTGGTTTGGCAATCCCGTGGTGCGGCTGATTCTCGGCGAGCGGCGCGAGGCGATCTACGAACACCTGATCAAATCTCCGGACAAGTAAACCTGGCGGGCGCCCGCAGATCACTGTGCCAGAGCTTCTCTTTAGCCCGATACAGTCGTAATCTCAGGGTATGCCTGTCACTTTCCGGTTATTGACTGCTGTTCTTTTCGCTTGCCTGAGCCTCGGTGCCCATGGCGAGAAACTGCGCATTGTCACCGAGCCCTGGGCGCCTTACGTCTACGACGACAACGGCACCATGCGCGGGCTCGACTACGAGACCACGGTGATCGTGTTCCAGCGCCTGGGCATCGATGTGGATTGGCAATTCCTGCCCTGGAAGCGCTGCCTGGCGATGCTCGACCAGGGCCAGGCCGACGGCGCACTGGATATTTTCCATAGCCATGAACGCGACGCGGTGCTGCTGTACCCCAGCGAGCCGCTGTCCGAGGTGGAGTTCGTGCTGTTCTACGCCAATCAGCGCCCACACCCGTTCCAGACCTTCGACGACCTGCGCGGCCTGACCATCGGCACCTCGCCTGGCTACCTCTATGGCGCCGAATTCAGCGAGTCCACCCTGTTCAAGCAGGAGTCGGCCGCCAGCCATGAGGCCAACTTCGGCAAACTGGCCCTTGGCCGGATCGACCTGGTGATCACGGACCGTCGGGTTGGCCAGCATGTCCTCAAAGCCCTTGGACTTGAGGACCAGGTCACCCAGGCACCCCAGGTAGTCAGCAGCCAGCCACAGTTCCTGGCCGTGCGCCGCGGTGCCGGCATGGATTTGCTGGTGCAACGCTTCGCCGCCGAACTCAAACGCTTCAAGCAAGAGCCTGCCTACGCGGCCTTGAGCGCCAAATATGCGGGCAGCAGCCCGCAAACCAGCGCATCAGCCCTGCCCGTACGCACCGTTGAGCAGCAGGAAAGCAGCGCAGAGTGATTGCTCTGTTATACTCCGGCCTTTCCGCCAGGCTTACGCCCGGACGCTTCGGTCTTGCAAAAGGCACCCGACCCCGCTACAGCGCAGCTTTCAAGCCCGCGCGAGCCGTCTGAGTGCCCGCCAGCCCCAGCAGGACCGGACGGGATTGCGTTCATCTAAACGCCATTCACGCCAGGCAAGACTATCCCTCTGGGCCAAGCCCTAACTAAAACAGGATTACTCATGTCCTTTGCTTCCCTCGGTCTCTCCGAGGCTTTAGTCCGCGCCATCGAGGCGGCGGGCTATACCGAGCCTACTCCGGTGCAACAGCGGGCCATTCCCGCCGTGTTGCAAGGCCGCGACCTGATGGTTGCGGCTCAGACAGGTACTGGTAAAACCGGCGGCTTCGCCCTTCCGATCCTGGAGCGGTTGTTCCCCAACGGTCACCCGGACAAATCCCAGCGTCATGGCCCGCGCCAACCGCGGGTACTGGTCCTGACCCCTACCCGCGAACTCGCCGCCCAAGTGCATGACAGCTTCAAGCTGTATGCCCGCGACTTGAAGTTCGTCAGCGCCTGCATCTTCGGCGGCGTCGGCATGAACCCACAGGTTCAGGCCATGTCCCGCGGTGTCGACGTACTGGTTGCGTGCCCGGGTCGTTTGCTCGACCTGTGCGGCCAAGGCAGCGTCGATTTGTCCCACGTGGAAATCCTCGTGCTGGACGAAGCCGACCGCATGCTCGACATGGGCTTTGTCCATGACGTGAAAAAGGTCCTCGCGCGCCTGCCGGCCAAACGCCAGAACCTGCTGTTCTCGGCCACGTTCTCCAACGACATCACCGCGTTGGCGGGCAAGTTGTTGCACAACCCCGAGCGCATTGAAGTCACGCCGCCGAACACCACGGTCGAGCGTATCGAGCAGCGCGTATTCCGCCTGCCGGCCGCCCACAAGCGTTCGCTGCTGGCCCACCTGATCACCGCCGGCGCGTGGGAACAGGTGCTGGTGTTCACCCGCACCAAACACGGCGCCAACCGCCTGGCCGAGTACCTGGACAAGCACGGCCTCACCGCCGTCGCGATCCACGGCAACAAGAGCCAGAATGCCCGCACCAAAGCCCTGGCCGACTTCAAGGCCGGTGAAGTGCGCATCCTGGTCGCCACCGACATCGCCGCTCGCGGCCTGGACATCGACCAACTGCCCCACGTGGTCAACTTCGAGCTGCCAAACGTCGATGAAGACTACGTGCACCGTATCGGCCGTACTGGCAGGGCCGGTCGTTCGGGCGAGGCCATTTCCCTGGTCGCACCGGACGAAGAAAAGCTGCTGAAAAGCATCGAGCGCATGACCAAGCAGAAAATCGCCGACGGCGACCTGATGGGCTTCGACTCCAGCGCCGTTGAGGCCGAGAAGCCTGAAGTACGCGAGCGTCCGGACGTGCGCAACCCGCGCAACAACCCACGCGGTCCGAAGGGCGATGGCCCGAACGGCGGCGGCGGCGGTGGCGGTCGTAAAGACAAGGGCAAGGACAAGGGCGGCAAGGACAAGGCTGCGACCAATGGCCGTGGCGAACGCCCGGCCCGTGAGCAAAAGCCCCGTGAAGGCACCCCGGCCCGCGAACAGCGCCAGCCGAGCCAGCCGCCACGTGCTGCTGCCGACCGTGCTCCGGACGAGTTCCTGGACGACGACGTGGACAACTTCGGTAACCGCGTTGACTACGTGCCCCAGGCCAAGCCGGCCCAGGGCCGTGGTCGTCGTCCGGGCGCTCCGGCCCAGGGCGCAGGCGCAGGTACTCCGCGTACCGGCGGGCAGCCGCAAGGTCGCCAGAACGGTCCGCGCAGCAGCAACGGCGCCACCACCGGCACCCCGCCTGCCAAGCGCAGCGGCCCGCGCAACGGTGCACCGCGTGACGGCCAGGCCCGTCGCGAAGAGTCGCGCAACCGTCGCCCGGCCCGTGATGATCAACCTCGCCTGTCGGAGCCAGCGGTGCAAAACCCGCGCGGCGGCCCGGCACCGAAGATCATCCACAAAGAGTCGAAAAGCGATCGCACGCTGACACCTGAGCAGTTGGATCAACTGCCGGGCCGTCCACGTGGTGAAAAACCGGCGTTGCTGACCCGCAACCGCTGAGTTTTCAAAGCGCCATGAAAAATGCCCCGGATCGCGAGATCCGGGGCATTTTTGTGTGGCCGGCGAAAATTACTTCGCTTTCACACCTTCAAACGTCACGTACAGCTCAACGTTGTTGGACGCTGGACCCAGGTCCATCTGCTTGCCGAAGTCCTGGCGATTGAAGGAGGTAGTACCTTCAAAGCCGGCACGGTAGCCGCCCCATGGATCCTTGCCTTCACCCAGGAAGGTCGCCTTGACGACGATCGGCTTGGTCACGCCGTGAAAGGTCAGGTCGCCGGTCACGTCAGCAGTGACTTGGCCAGCAGCATTCTTGCCAGTGGTCTTGACGCTGGTGGAGACGAACTTGGCATCGGCAAACTTGCCAACGTCCAGGAAGTCTTTGCTGGCGATGTGCTTGTCACGTTCGGCGTGGTTGGTGAACACGCTGGCGGTGCGGACGTTGAACTCAATCTTGCTGTCTTCAGGCTTGGCAGCATCGAAGCTGAACTTGCCGTCCAGGTCCTTGAAGGTACCGGTGATGAAGCTGTAGCCCAAGTGGCTGATCTTGAAGTCAACGAAGGCGTGCTGGCCTTCCTTGTCGACAACGTAGTCAGCTGCCATCGCCTGACCGGCAGTCAGCAGGGCAGAACCGATGGCCAGAGCGGCGAGAGTCTTTTTCAACATGCTTTCTATTCCTTGTGAGTCGAGGTTGAACATCAGGCTTTGCGCCCCAGCATACGAACCAGGGTCACATCACGATCAATGAAATGGTGTTTCAGCGCGGCCACGCCATGCAGGCCGGCGAACACCACCAATACCCAGGCCAGGTACAAATGCACCACGCCTGCAGTGTCTGCCTGGTCCGGTAGCCCGGAAACCAGCGCAGGAATCTCAAACAAGCCAAACACCGGGATCCCGACACCGTCTGCGGTGGAAATCAGGTAACCGGCAATCATCACGGCAAACAGCCCGAGATACAGGAACGCGTGGCCAAACGCAGCCCCCAGACGCGTCATGCGGCTATAGCTGGCAAGCGGTGGCGGCGGCGGGCTGACCAGGCGCCAGACGATCCGCACGAGCATGATGGCGAACAGCGTAATGCCGATGCTCTTGTGCAGGTCCGGGGCGTCTTTGCGCCAGGCACTGTAGTAGTCGAGACCGACCATCCACAGGCCCAATGCGAACAGACCGAACACCACCAGGGCCACGCCCCAGTGCAAAACGATGCTGACCCAGCCATAGCGGGCCGGTGAATTACGTAGTTGCATGTCCCAAATCCCGTAAGAGCTGTGGCAAGACTATCGATTTACCTATCGAATTAAAGCGGAAAATTTCGCTTTGAAATATCGAGAAATACGATCAAGAGCGTATGCAGAGTAAGTTAACAAGAGATTAAGGACTATCCAGAAGAAACGTGACGGACTGTCCTGCGTTTACCACCAATTTACGCTTCAGACTCGCAATGGGTTGTGACACAGGCCTGCATTGCATAGGCTTGCGCGATTGTTTCGCCCGCGCACGTCGCGAGCCGCTTCGAGGAGAATGAACATGGGTTTGAATAACCAGTGGATGCAACGCGACCTTGCGGTGCTGTGGCATCCCTGCACCCAGATGAAAGACCACCAGCAACTGCCGCTGATCCCGATCAAGCGCGGTGAAGGCATCTGGCTGGAAGACTTCGAAGGCAAACGCTACCTCGACGCCGTCAGTTCCTGGTGGGTCAACGTGTTTGGCCACGCCAACCCGCGCATCAACCAGCGCATCAAGGACCAGGTCGACCAGCTGGAACACGTGATCCTCGCCGGTTTCAGTCACCAGCCGGTAATCGAGCTGTCCGAGCGCCTGGTGAAGATGACCCCCGAAGGCCTGACCCGCTGCTTCTACGCCGACAACGGCTCGTCGTGCATCGAAGTCGCGCTGAAGATGAGCTTTCACTATTGGCTCAACCGCGGCCTGCCGAACAAAAAGCGCTTTGTCACCCTGACCAACAGCTACCACGGCGAAACCATCGCCGCGATGTCGGTAGGCGATGTGCCGCTGTTCACCGAGACCTATAAAGCCCTGCTGCTGGACACCATCAAGGTGCCGAGCCCCGACTGCTACCTGCGCCCCGACGGCATGAGCTGGGAAGAACATTCCCGGAACATGTTCCTGGCCATGGAGCAGACCCTGGCCGAAAACCACGACACCGTGGCCGCCGTGATCGTCGAGCCGCTGATCCAGGGCGCCGGCGGCATGCGCATGTACCACCCGGTGTACCTCAAGCTGCTGCGCGAAGCCTGCGACCGTTATGGCGTGCACCTGATCCACGACGAAATCGCCGTGGGCTTTGGCCGCACCGGTACGATGTTCGCCTGTGAACAGGCCGGCATCCGCCCGGACTTCCTGTGCCTGTCCAAGGCCCTGACCGGCGGCTACCTGCCGCTCGCCGCCGTAGTCACAACCGACGATGTGTACGACGCCTTCTACGACGACTACCCGACCCTGCGCGCCTTCCTGCACTCCCACAGCTACACCGGCAACCCGCTGGCCTGTGCGGCAGCCTTGGCGACCCTGGATATCTTCGAAGAAGACAACGTCATCGAAAACAACAAGGCCCTGGCCCAGCGCATGGCCACCGCCACCGCGCACCTGGTGGACCATCCGCACGTCTCGGAAGTGCGCCAGACCGGCATGGTGCTGGCCATCGAGATGGTGCAGGACAAGGCCACCAAGACCGCCTACCCGTGGCAGGAACGCCGTGGCCTGAAGGTGTTCGAACATGCGCTGGAGCGAGGCGCGTTGCTGCGGCCGTTGGGCAGCGTGGTGTACTTCCTGCCGCCCTATGTGATCACCCCGGAGCAGATCGACTTCCTGGCTGAAGTGGCCAGCGAAGGGATCGACATTGCCACCAACAGCAAGGTCAGCGTGGCGGTGCCCAAGGATTTCCACCCGGGGTTTCGTGATCCGGGCTGATTGAGTTGATCGTTCCCACGATCCGCGTGGGAATGCAGCCATGGACGCTCCGCGTCCGCCCTGCACACTATTTCCAGAGAACAGAAATGAGACTGTCCCGCTTTTTTGTCGACGCCCCCCTGAGCCTTGGCGACCACGAGTTGCCGGAAGCCCAGGCGCACTACATCAGCCGCGTATTGCGCATGAGCGAAGGCGACCCCGTGCAGTTGTTCGACGGTTCCGGACAGGAGTTTCGCGCCAGCTTGCTGGAAGTCGGCAAAAAACGCGTGGTGGTGCAAGTCACCGAAACCTTCGCCGGGCAGGTCGAGTCGCCGCTGCAGATTCACCTCGGCCAGGGCCTGTCCCGTGGCGAGCGGATGGACTGGGCGATCCAGAAAGCCACCGAGCTTGGGGTGAATGAAATCACCCCGATCTTCAGCGACCGCTGCGAAGTGCGCCTCAAGGACGAACGCGCCGACAAACGCCTGCAGCACTGGCGCCAGGTGGCGATCAGCGCGTGCGAGCAGTGCGGTCGCTCGCGAGTGCCGGTGATTCACCCACCGCTGTTGCTGGCGGATTGGTTGAAACAGGCCGAAGCGGATTTGAAGCTGGTGCTGCACCCGGTGGCCGAGCCCCTGGTGAGCCACGCCAAGCCTGGGAGCCTGGCCTTCCTGATCGGGCCGGAGGGTGGATTGACTGATGGCGAAGTCGAAACGGCACAAGGTGCGGGGTTTCATGCCGCACGGTTGGGCCCACGGGTGCTGCGTACCGAAACTGCGCCAGTCGTGGCGCTGGCCGTAGCCCAACAACTCTGGGGCGACTTCTAAACCCGTTTTGCAAACCCCATCAAATGTGGGAGCGGG
>NZ_JACAPJ010000005.1:399532-598960 GCF_013385765.1 Pseudomonas sp. C8002 | reverse complement strand
TTGCACTCCGCTACTCCACCGGGTCACTCACAGGCGTCGCAATAATCGCCTTCAATTCACTGGTCATCGGGAATTCCAGGTTCAAGCCCTTGGGCGGGATCGGCTGCTCAAACCAGCGCTGGTAAATCCCGTTGATCTCCCCCGAGCTGTACAGCCCGGCCAGGGTCTCATTGACCACCGCGAGAAACTGCGGGTCGTCCTTGCGCACCATGCAGCTGTAGATTTCCCGCGACTGTTCTTCCCCGACCACCACCCACTTGTGCGGGTCCCTCGCCTTGGCGCGCTCGCCGTAGAGCAACGCGTCATCCATGTAGAACGCCGCCGCCCGGCCGGATTGCAGCATCTGGAAGGCTTCGCCGTGGTCCTTGGCGCTGATCACCGACATGTTCAGTTTGTGATCGACGTTGTAGCTCTTGAGGAACCGCTCGTTGGTGGTACCGGCGGTGGTTACCACGTTCTTGCCTTGCAGGTCGGCGAAGCTTTTGATGCCGCTATCGTTGGCGGTCAGCAACTGGCCCTTCACGTAGATAAACCCGTAGGAAAACGCTACCTGCTTCTGCCGCTCGGCGGTCACGCCGGTGGAACCGCATTCCAGGTCCACGGTGCCGTTTTGCACCAGGGCTATGCGGGTCTGGGAAGTCACCAGGTTGTACTTCACGTTGAGCTTCGGCACACCGGTTTTCTGCTGGATACGCTCGACGATCTTGTTCGCCAGCTCCACCGAATAGCCCATGGGCTTGCCGCTGTGATCCCCCACATAGGAAAACGGCACCGAGGCATCGCGGTAGCCGAGGGTGATGCTCCTGGCATTGGCGATCTTGCTCAGCGTGCCGTCCAAGGGGGCCTCGGTGGCATGGGCCTGAGCCCCCAACAACAGCCCCAGGGTGCAGCCGATCAACGTGATTTTTTGCATTGTTATTCTCCGTTGTTGGTTAAAGGTTCAGGTACGGCGCACTGCAATGACACTGATCTCGACCAGCACGTCCGGTCGCGCCAACTGCGCCTGCAACGTGGTACGCGTCGGTGCCTGCCCCGGCGATAGCCAGGCGGACCAGACTTCATTCATCGGCGCAAAACCCTCCTGGATATTGTTCAGGTAGATGGTCGCATTCAGCAGATGATCCTTGTCGCTGCCGGCCTCGGCCAGCAGCGCATCAATCCTGGCCAGCACCTGTTCGGTCTGGGTCTTCACATCGCGGCCTTCGCCCGGCACCTGGCCGGACAGGAACACCAAATTCTGAAAAACCACGGCGCCAGACAAGCGGCTGTTGCTGTTGATTCGGGTGATGGTCATCGAAATATCCTCAAGCGGCACGGGGCGCGAAGCCCTGCATATCAATGGAAGTGGTGTGCCGGCCAATCAACTCGGCCAGTACCTGGCCGCTGCCGCAAGCCAGGGTAAACCCGAGGGCGCCGTGGCCGAGGTTAAGCCACAGGTTGCTGTAGGCGCTGGCACCAATCAACGGCACGCCGGTCGGCGTGGCCGGGCGCATACCGGCCCATTCGACCGCGTGCTGGTAGTCACCGGCCAGCGGGAACGTCTCAAGTGCCTGGCGTTTAATCAGCGCCAGGCGCTTGGGTTCCAGGCGGGTGTCGAAGCCGACAATATCCACCATCGCCGCCACCCGCAGTTGCTCACCGATGCGCGCGTAGACGATCTTGCGGTCGTAATCGGTGATGCTGATGTTCGGCGCCTGATGCTGCGCGCCAATCGGCACGCTCAGGCTGTAACCCTTGAGGGGATACAGCGGCAGTGACATACCCGGCAAGGCCAGCTCGGGGCTGCGGTGCCCGGCGGCCAGCACCAGGTGCTGCACCGGCAAGACTTCACTGCCCATTTCGATAGCCTGCACGGCGCCTGCGCGGTGACGAATCGCCGTCACCTTGCGCCCCAACAGGAACGTGCAACGCCCCGACGCTTCAAGGCGCGCCGCCAGTTGTTGGCAGAACCCATGGCAGTCGCCGACCTCCTCATTGGGCGTATAGATGCCGCCGGCAAAACTGGCGCTGTCCAGGGTCGGTTCCAGCCGTGCGCAGTCCGCCGCCGAGAGCACTTGCTGTTGCAGCGGGTCGGTCACTTTATTCAAGGCGCGTTCATAGCTGTCGAGGCTGCGAAAGGTCACCAGCTTGCCGTTGCGCCGCCAGTGGAAACCGCCCAGTTGGTCTTCTTCACGCCAGCGTTGCAGGGTGCCCTGGCTCAAGGACGCCAGGCGCAGCAGGTGGGCCGCATTGCGCTGGTTCACCGAGCCACGGCAGGCGCCCAGGAACGAGGCCATCCAGCGCCACTGCGCCGGGTCCATGCGCGGGCGCAGCTTCAGCGGCGAGTCACCGCGCAGCATCCAGCCGATGGCTTGCAACGGTACGCCCTTGTCGGCCAACGGCGCGACATAGCGGTAGGACAGTTGCCCGCCGTTGGCGAAGCTGGTCTCGCTGCCCAGGGTTTCCCGGGCTTCGACCACCGTCACCTGCATGCCGGCACGCACCAGCGCGTAGGCACTCGCCAGGCCGATAACCCCGCCACCGATGATGCAAACCTGCTGAGCCATGTGCGTCCCTTAACCGTGCGATGTCAGGCTTGAAGGTTAGAGGCAGGTGACAGCGGCGGGACAATGAATAAAGATGGGTCACCCATAAACAAAGGTTATGGACTGCCCATGCGCTTGCGTCATATCGAAATCTTCCAGGCCATCCGCCAGACCGGTTCCATCAGCGCCGCCGCCCAGTTGCTGCATGTCTCGCAGCCGGCGGTGAGCAAGGTGCTGCAGCACGCCGAGTTGCAGTTGGGGTTCCCGCTGTTCCTGCGTATACGTGGCAAGTTGCAGCCGACGCCGGAAGCGTTGGCGCTGGAACGCGAAGTCGACAAGGTCACCGAAAGCCTGCAAGGCGTGCGGCGCCTGGCGCAGAACCTGCGCCGCGAGCCGGGCCAGAGCCTGCGTATCGGCGCAACACCCGCGCTGGCCTTGTCGTTGCTGCCGCCGGCCATCCGCGAATGGACCCAACGCTACCCGGACATCGCCTGCGAGCTGTCCAGCGCCCACAGCCGCGAGCTGGTACAAAACCTGTTGATGCGTGAGGTCGACGTGGCGCTGACCCTGCAACCGCCCGATCACCCGGGCCTGACCGCCCAGGCCCTGGCCCACGGCGTGCTGGTGGCGTTGGCGCCGCAGGGTTACTGGAAGGAAAACGAGCTGGGCAAACCGTTGCCGCTGATGGCCCTGGCGGGCGCGCCGTTGATTGGCCTGTCCAGCGCCGACCCGTTGTCGGCGAAGCTGGACAGCTACCTGGAAGCGGTCGACCCGCCGCCACGGGTCAGCATCGCGGTGCAGACCTATTCCCTGGCCAGGGCCATGGTCGAATCCGGCGCCGGGCTGGCGGTGATTGATCCGTTCACCGCCCTCGGCGCATCACCGGCCACTACTTGCATTCGCCCCCTTGCGCCGCCGCTGCCAATCACCTTGTACGCCCTGACCCGCGCCGACGAACCGCCGCCGCATATGCTGGCGAGCCTGTTGGAGATCTTCGGCAGCCGGGCCCAGGAGCAATTGGACCGGCTATAACACGTACCCCATGATCGCTACGAAATGCAGCAGGCTGCCGCCAATCACGAACAAATGCCAGATCCCGTGGGAGTGCCGCAAGCGGTCCTCCAGGGCAAAGAAAATAATGCCCACGGTGTACAGCACCCCGCCCGACGCCAGCCAGGCAAACCCGGTAGGCCCCAGCGCAGCAATCAGCGGCTTGACCGCCACCAGCACGATCCAGCCCATCACGGCGTAGATCACGATCGACAGGATCCGCGCCTCGGAGCGTGGCTTGATCTCCTGCAGGATGCCGATCACCGCCAGCCCCCACACAATCCCGAACAGCGTCCAGCCCCACGGCCCGCGCAACGTCACCAGGCAAAACGGCGTGTAACTGCCGGCAATCAGCAGGTAGATCGAAAAGTGATCCACCTTCTGCATGATCGCTTTCTTGCGCCCGCGCACGCTGTGGTAAACGGTGGACGCGCTGTACAACACCAGCAATGTGAAACCGTAGATCGCTACGCTGACAATCTTCCAGGGGCTGCCGTCCATACCGGCCACCACCAACATCCATACCGCACCCACAAAAGCCGCAACCGCCCCGAGCAAGTGGCTCCAGGCGTTGAATCGTTCCCCGTGATACATGTGTCACTCACCTCGAATAACGGTTATCACCTCGACCATTCTGACGTCACCCACCCAATATCAGGTAACAACCTTTCTTCATTTGCCCAAATACACATGCCGATGGATGATTCGCTTCATCCTGTGGGAGCTGGCTTGCCGGCGATAGCGGTGTATCAGCAGCAGATGCATGTCTGACCCACCGCTATCGCAGGCAAGCCAGCTCCTACATAAAAGCCCCTCATCGGTAACGCCCATGCCCGACCTCGAACCTGCCCAGCCCCACCCGAGTCTGTGGCAATTGTTTTACAACTTCGCCATGGTCGGCCTGTTCGGCTTTGGCGGCGTGATGCCCTGGGCGCGGCAGATGATGGTCGACCGCAGGCAGTGGGTCAGCGAACAAGGCTTCAACGAGTTGCTGACCACCGGCCAATTCTTTCCCGGGCCGAATATCGCCAACGTCGGCATCATCTACGGTCGGCGCCTGCACGGTTTGCCGGGTGCGGTTGTGACCGTGGTCGGCCTGTATCTGTTCCCCTCGCTGATCACCGTGCTGGCCGGCTTCGCCTATGCCAAATGGTGGAGCCATGACGTGGTGCAGCAGATCTTCGGCGCGGTGATGCCGATCGCCACCGGGCTGATGCTCGGCACCACCTTGCGCCTGCTCAAGGCCATGCCGCGGACCCTGGCCAACTACAGCGCGTTCGTCCTGACCTTCGTATTGATGGCGGTGCTGGTGCTGCCGTTGTGGATGGTCCTGCTGATCTGCATTCCCAGTTCGTTGGCCTTGAGCTTCATGGGCAAGCAGAAGGTGGCCGGCTGATGCAGAGCGTGCTGTTTCACCTGATGATCCAATGCGCGCTGTGGTCGCTGATGGCGATTGGCGGCAACACCGTGGCCCTGAGCGATATCCACCGCTACACCGTCACCGACATGAACTGGATCACCGACGCCCAGTTCGTCGCCTTCTTCGCGCTGTCCCAGGCATTGCCCGGGCCCAATGGCATGTTCCTGGTATTTATCGGCCAGCAAGCCGCCGGGTTGCCCGGCGCCCTGGTGGCCCTGACCGCCAAGCTGGTGCCCTGCTCGGTACTCACCTACCTCGGCGCCGGCTGGCTGGAAAAACACACCAAGACCCCGTGGGTGCAGCGGGTCAAAGGCAGCCTGCTGCCGATCTCCATCGGGCTGATCCTGGCCGCCAGCTACATCCTGATGAACAGCCTGGAAAACAACGCCACCAGCCTGGTACTGACCCTGGCCAGCGCTGCCGTGGTGTATTACACAAGGCTCAACGCAATCTGGCTGATCATCCTCGGCGTGGTGTTGGGCCTGTGCAGCGCATGGCTGGGAGTGAACTGGTTTTAGGGGCACAATCGACGGCATTCGAACAAGAGTCACGCCCATGCTGATCGACGAAGAGTTCACCCTCAAGAAGCTGGAAATCTTCCTGGCGTTCATGCGCACCGGCAACCTGGCGCGGGCGGCGGCTGAATTGCAGACCAGCAACGTCAGCGTGCACCGGGCGATCCACTCCCTGGAAAACGCCCTGCGCTGCCCGCTGTTCAAGCACGAAGGGCGCAACCTCACGCCGCTGGAAAGCGCCTATGTGCTGGAAGAGCGCGCGCAGAAGCTGGTGCAGGATGTGGTCGACAGCGTGCGGGTCACCCGCGAGGCCGCCGGCTTTTCCGCCGAGCGCTTCAAGCTGGGCTCGCTGTATTCGCTGACGGTGAAGACCGTGCCGCAGTTGATCATGGGGCTGAAGATTCGCCGCAGCGAGCTGAATATCGACCTGATCCTCGGCTCGAATTTCGACCTGCTGTACAAGCTGAAGAACATGGAAGTCGACGCGATCCTGATCTCCCTCGACGAACACGCCAACGATCCGGACTGCGAGCAGATCGCGCTGTTTTCCGACGACATCTTCCTCGCCACCCCAGCCGATTCACCCTTCGACCGCGAACAGGAAATCGACCTGGCGGACGTGCGCGACGCCACCTTCATCACCCTCACCCAAGGCTTCGCCACCCATCAGGATGGCAACCGCGTATTCAAGCAGGCAGGGTTCGAGCCGAAGGTGGCGATGCAGGTCAACGACATCTTCACCCTGCTGAGCATGGTCAGCTCGGGGGTGGGTTATGCGCTGCTGCCGGGGCGGATTGCGGCGGTGTATGAGAACCGGGTGAAGCTGATTCCCCTGCAACCGCGCTACCGTTTGCAGCAGCACATTGGCGTGGTGTTTCTGAAAGCAAAGGAGCGCGACCCGAACCTGCTCGCGCTGTTGGCGGAGTGCCGGATGTATGCGAACCGCCAAACCTGACAATGATCCCCTGTGGCGAGGGAGCTTGCTCCCGCTCGGCTGCGCAGCAGTCGTAAAATCAGCGCCCGCGTTGTTTCAGGAAGAATGCATTGGGACCGCTTCGCGCTCCAGCGGGAGCAAGCTCCCTCGCCACAAAAGCGGTCGACACATCTCGGGTCAGCCGACGATCCCGCGCACGATGAAGTACAGCACCGACGGCCCCAGCAAACACCCAAGTCCGGTGTGAAAGGTGGCGGTCAGTGCGCCATACGGCACCAACCGCCGGTCCGTCGCCGCCAGGCCTGCCGTCACGCCGCTCACCGTACCGGCCAGGCCGCCAAACACCATCGCCGAGCGCGGGTTATCCAGGCCCATCCAGCGTGCCGCCATGGGCGTGCCCACCATCACCAGGATCGCCTTGATCAACCCAGTCGCGATGGACAGCGCCACCACATCCGAGCTTGCACCCAACGCCGCCCCGGTCACCGGCCCGACGATGTAAGTCACCGCGCCCGCGCCGATGGTGGTCATGCTGATCGCATCGCGATAACCAAACGCCCAGGCGATACTCGCGCCCACAATAAACGGCAACACCGTGCCCAACAGCAAGGCAATTGCACCAATCAAGCCGGCCTTGCGCGCCTCGGTGGCCTGTACTTCAAACGCCGTGGCCACGATGGCAAAGTCCCGCAGCATGGCGCCGCCCATCAAGCCGATCCCGGAAAACAGCGCCACGTCCGCCAGGCCTTTCTGCCCGCCGGTCAAGGTGCCGCCCACCCAGGCCAGCACCAGCCCGATCACAATCGCGATGGCTGAGCCGTGGATGCGCCCGAAGGTCAGGCGCTTGGACAGCACCACCGAAATCCACATCACCACGCCAACAAATGCAAAGGCGGTGACCAGGCCGTTATTTGCCAGGCCTTTCTCGATGAGTTCCCACATATCAGCGACCTCCCGCGACAGGTGCAGCCGCAATCAGCGGCTCTTCATCGGGCAGCGGTTCGCCCTTGTGCGTGCGGCTGATCAAGGCAATCGTGCAACCGCACACCACTACCGAACCAATCGCCGCCAGCACCGCCACCGGGCCGCCGTGCAGCGCGGTCACCACGTTCTGTTGCGCCGCCATCGCCACCACCACCGGGATGTACATGGCACCCCAGAAGCCGACACCCATCTCGCATTCCTTGGTCATGCCGCCGTGTTTGTGCATCCACAACCGTGCGCAGATCAGCAGGATCATCGCGATCCCCACCCCGCCCACGTTGGATTTGACTCCCAGCAACACGCCGAGCATGTCGCCCAGAATCACGCCGGCCAACATGCAGATCGCCAGCAACGCCACACCGTAAATAATCATGATGGTTGTCCTCAAAGTGCTTCATCGAAATTGTTGTTTTTGTGCTTCGAAAGCCTTGGGCGGCAATGCCGATCCGATAAAGATGAATACCGTACCTGTGGCGAGGGAGCTTGCTCCCGTTGGGCTGCGTAGCGGCCCTGAAATCCTCGGAGCGCTGCGCACTCCAACGGGAGCAAGCTCCCTCGCCACAGGTCATTGGTGACCCGCTCTATCTCTTGACCGACCAGCATCAACCTTGGTGGAGCTCTATCGGTGATGATTTCCCTCCTCTCGCAGCAAGGCCTGCAAGGTGTCCAGGCGGGCGCCTTCGAAGGCGATGACGGTGCCTTGCTCGAACACCCGGCGCGCGAGGCCCGTGAGCACGGCACCGGGAGGCAGTTCGATATGCAGGCGCACACCGCGCTCGAAGGCGCTTTGCACGGTGCCGCGCCAGTCGACGATGCGGCACATGTTGAAGGCGAGGTCGTCGCGCAGGTGTTCGCTGTTGTGGATCGGCCGGGCGCGGGTGCTGCTCAGGTAGGTGATGCTCGGCGGTTTCAGTGTCACTTGGGCGAATGCTTCGGCCAGGGCCTCGGCGGGTTTTTCCAGCAGTACGCAATGAGACGGCACGCTGACGGCCAGGCGTTTGGCGACGCCGTTGCCGCGCACCAGATTGGCGACCGCCTTCATGGCCTCATCGCTGCCGGCGATGACCGTCTGGTTGTCGGCATTGATATTGGCCAGGTAAACCGGGGTTTGCGGGCTGTGGACCTGAGCAAGCAAGGCTTCGACGGTGGACAGGTCCGGGCCGATAAGGGCGGTCATGCCGTAGCCGTGGGGATACGCGTGTTGCATCAATTCGCCGCGCAGGCTGACGAGTTTCAACGCGTCGGCAAAGTCCAGGGAGCCAGCAATTACAGCGGCTGGATAGGCGCCGATGGACAGGCCGGCGACGTAATCGGGGGTGTGTTCCAGCAAACGCGCACTGACCACACCGGCAATCAACAGGCAGAGCTGCACGGCACGGGTCGAGGCCAGCGCTTCGGCAGAATCCAGGGTAAGCACATCCTCATTGAGGGCAGCACTGGCTTCGTCCAGCACCGCACGCGGCAGTTGCTGGAGCATGCCGGGACGCTGGGCGCCCTGCCCCGGGAATGCCAGGAGGCTGCTCATGCCAAGGCCTGCCACGGGTCGAGCACCAACTGCGCGCCACCGGCATTTTTCAGCAGCACGCGACGCGAACCACCGGCCCATTCACGCAACGCGACCGCGCCAAAAGGCGTTTGCAGTTGCAGGTCCACGGCGCACACCGCCGTATCCAGTATCGCCAGCAGGTCCTCTGCATCGCTGCGTTCAAGGCGCTCGGGCGTGCGCAGAATCAAATCCAGATCGCTCTTGGCATGCAACGCTTCGACGCCGCTGGCCAACTCGAAACCCGCACTGCCGGTGACGCCCCAACTCTCTCCCGCCAGCACCGGTCGCAACTGAGCGAGGGCCTGCAACGCCGGCAAATCCCTTGGCGAGATCACACCGCGCAGGTCTTCCGGCACCACGCGCCGCTGCACCGCCGCCATCGGCATCACGGCGGCGAAGCGCTGCTCGCGCAAGCGCCCGCGTACCCCCACCGCTACCTGGCCCGGCGACGCGACGGCACGCCGCACCACCACCGGATGCCCAGCGGCCAATGCTTCCAGCACCCAGGCCGGCGCATCAGCGGGCGCATGCGCCGGGGTCATGCCCCAGAGCAAGTCGTGAGCGTTCACCATTGCTCCCGCAGCAGTTGGCGCACGTGGCTGGAGGCCGCGCGGTTAGTGGCGCCCAGGCGACCGCTCAGGTCCCGACCGCCGGCCTGCACATCCTTGATCGCCTGCACCAGGCAATCGCTGACCCGCGCCACATCTTCGGTGGTGGGCTGCTCGATCTGGCTGACCGACAAGGTCTCCCAGAGCAAGCCGAGGCTGGCATAGCTGTCGATGTCATAGGCCATCGGCGGCACGCTGGCGGCCAGGGTTTCAAGCTCTTCAACACTGCGCAGGGTTACCCGCGCCGCCGAAGCCTTGCCCATGGCATGCACCATCACGCCAGGGTCGCGCAGGGCAATCAGGCGGTTGGCCTGGTAACCATGGGCGAGGAAGGCGCCGGACATCGCCTTGCCCACCAGCAGCGCGATCACCGGGTGACCGGCCAGGCGGGCACGGGCGTAGCTGTCGGCAGCGGCGGCCAATGCCTGGTGAATGCCCAAGGCCTCTTCGCGACGACCGTAGGCCTGGCTCGGCACATCCACGATGGCAATCAGCGGACGCTTGTCGCCGGTGTTGATCGCCTCATCAACGGCCTTGGCCAAGCCCCAGCCTTCCAGCAAACCGACTTCACCGTTGCGAGCGCGAGGGAAGCGGTTTTGTGGGTCGGTGACCACCGCGATAAAGCGCACTGGCTGATCACCGAGCACACCGTCGGCAACTTTCAGCGAGTTCGGCAAACCGCTCACTGGCGCTGCGTCGCCGCTCAATGCGTTGAACCACTGCAAACCTCTCATGAGCGTTCTCCCTGATACAGATCGCGAACCGTCGCCGGGTCGATTTGCGGTTCGGCGTTCAGTGCGGCCAGGCGTTCCAGATAGTGATCAACCTGACGGCTGCGCTGGTTTTCCGGCAAGCCTTGTTGCAGCAGCTCAGTGATCTGCTGCTGAATCTGCGCCACGTCGTCGGCCACATACCGGTCGGCCAAGCCACTGTTGAAACGCTGCTCACCGCCGGTCAGGCTCCAGATGAAGGGCCGGTCACGGGAGTCGTATTCTTCAAGGCCGGCTTCCTGCTCGATCACCTGCGGGCCGTTCAGGCCAAGGCGCGCCTCACGGGTCACCAGCAGATAACTGCACAAGCCTGCCGCGATGGACATGCCGCCAAAGCAACCGACGCTGCCCGCCACCACGCCGATCACCGGCTGGTACTGGCGCAGGTCGACAATCGCTGCGTGGATATCGGCGATGGCAGCCAAGCCCAGGTTGGCTTCCTGCAAGCGCACGCCGCCGGTTTCCAGCAGCAGGATGGCGCGCGTCGGGATGCCGTTGCGGTTGTCTTCAGCAGCCAACTCCAGTGCACCGGCCATCTTCGCGCCGCCGACTTCACCGAGACTGCCGCCCTGGAAATTGCCTTCGATGGCCGCGATGACCACCGGCAAGCCGGCGATGCTGCCCTTGGCGATCACCACGCCGTCATCTGCCTGCGGCACCACGCCCTGGCGGCTCAGCCACGGCGACATGACGCGCTGGAACGGGTCTATCAGTTCGCGATAGCTGCCCGCGTCGAGCAAGGCCTTGGCCCGTTGCCGGGCGCCGAGTTCGACGAAGCTGTGTTTGTTCAGCAAGTCAGTCATGACCGATCTCCTCGAAGCCTTGCTCCAGGCGCAAGCGCACCACGCCGGGTGTGGCGCCGAAGTCGTGGATATCGATGTTCAATGCGGGGGGTGTCTGTTCCTGGAAGATCCGTTCAAACAGGTGCTGCCAACGTAGCTGCGCACCATTGACCGAGGTTTGCACCTGAATCGTCAAGGTGCCGGCGGTGCCCGGTTCCAGCAGCACTTCGAGGTCACCGGAGCCGACGCAACCCACCAGCGCGCGGCCCTTGGCAGGCTGCCCGGCGGGGAATTCAAAGGATAAGGTTTCCATCACAGCGCTCCGTCGAGGCGGTCGATAAACAGGCAGGCGGCCAACAGGTCGGCGGCGCCACCGGGGGAGGCATTCAGCGCCAGCAGTTGCTGGTCCAGCTCATGCAGTTGGCGGCGGCCGGCGAGGCTTGCGCTGCCGCCGGCGTCCAGTACCGCTTGGGCGCCCTGCTGCATGGCCTGCAAGCCTTCAGGACCGGCGCGGTAGAGCACGCAGGTGTCGGCCAGGTCGGTCATGATCGCCAGCAAGGCGTCGAGGCGCGCGTTCTGTTCGCCGTGTTGCTGCAGGCGGCTTTTCTTCAGTTGGGGCAGGCCGCGTTGCAGCACCGACGGGAAGCCCAGTTGCGCCTCTTCGCGAGCACCGCGTGCGCCGTAGCGTTGTGCGACCTGGGCGCCGTGGCTCAGCGGCTGCGGTGCGTAACGGTCGTTGAGCAAGGCCAGGCGGGCGGCGCGCAACGTCACCGCGCTGGCAGTGCAGGATTCCGGTTGCAGTGCGGCGGCGGCGACTAACAGGCCGAGGGCCCAGATCGCGCCGCGATGGGTATTTACGCCGCTGGTGGTGACGAGCATCGCCTGTTCACCTTCGCGACCGATGCGCCCGAGGGCTTCACGCAGGGGCAAACCGACTTCGCCAAATTCGACAGCGGCCTCGGCCATTTCCTTGAACGCCGGCCACAGCGACAGCGCCGAGGCGTGCATCAAGCCGAGGTGCAAATCGGTATGGGCGCCGTTGCCGCGACGGTCTACCAGGGCGGGTTTCGGCGACAGGTCCGCCTCATCGATCAACGCGTCGACGGCCATGTCGGCCAGGCGTTCGGCCAGTGTCAGGTCGTGCAGTTTGAGTGCGTGCATTTACCAGCTCCTGAACTTGGCGGGCGGGTTGTACAAGCCACCGGACCACTCCACCAGATCGGCCACGCTCTTGGCGGCCAGCAGCTCGCGGGTGGCATCGGTGCGGCGGATGCCGAGGTCTTCGGGCAGCGCAATCAAGCCTTCGCGACGCATGCGTGCGGTGTCCTTGGGGTTGTGGCGCAAGCCGATGGCGGTCACCCCGGCCACGGCGGCGATCATCGCCTGGCGCTCTTCCAGGGAACGGGCCTTGTACAGGTAGGCGATGCCTTCTTCGGTGAGCAGGTGCGTGACGTCATCGCCGTAGATCATGATCGGCGCCAGGGGCATGCCGCTTTTGCGGGCGACTTCCACCGCGTCGAGGGTTTCGACAAAGGTGGGTTTGCCGCCTTCCTGGAAGGTCTCGACCATCTGCACCACGAGCTTTTTGCCGCGTTCGAGCAAGGCTTCCGGGGCGTCGTCGTGGCGCATGTCGAGCCAGGCGGGTGTGCCGTGGCGGCGACCGCGTGGGTCATGGCCCATGTTCGGCGCACCGCCAAAGCCGGCGAGGCGGCCACGGGTGACGGTGGAGGAATGCCCGTCCCCATCGACCTGTAAGGTGGCGCCGATAAACAGGTCCACCGCGTATTGGCCGGCCAGTTGGCAGAACATCCGGTTGGAACGCAGCGAGCCGTCGCGACCCGTGAAGAACACATCCGGCCGGGCGGCGATGTAGTTCTCCATGCCCAGTTCGGTGCCGAAGCAATGAACGCTTTCGACCCAGCCGCTTTCGATGGCCGGGATCAGGGTTGGGTGCGGGTTGAGGGTCCAGTTGCGACAGATCTTGCCCTTCAGGCCCAGGGATTCACCGTAGGTCGGCAGGATCAATTCGATGGCGGCGGTGTTGAAACCGATGCCATGGTTCAGCGACTGAACGTTGTGTTTTTCATAGATGCCGCGGATCGCCATCATCGCCATCAACACATGCACGGGCTTGATGTGGCGTGGGTCGCGGGTGAACAGCGGTTCGATGTAGAAGGGCTTGTCAGCGACCACTACGAAATCGACCCAGCTCGCGGGGATGTCGACGCGCGGCAGGTCGGTGACGTCATCCACCAGTTGGTTGACCTGGACGATGACGATGCCATCGCTGAAGGCGGCCGGCTCGATCAGCGCGGGTGTGTCTTCGGTGCTCGGGCCGGTGTAGATATTGCCGGCGCGGTCGGCCATGAAGCCGGCCGACAGGACCACGTTGGGGATCAGGTCCACCACCAGCCGTGCGTAGAGTTCGATGTAGGTGTGGATCGCGCCGATTTCCAACAGGCCGTCTTCCAGCAACTGGCTGATGCGCAGGGACTGGGTGCCGGCAAAGGAGAAATCCAGCTTGCGGGCGATGCCCTTTTCAAACAGGTCCAGGTGCTCGGAGCGGCCGACGCTGGGCATGATCATGTGCAGGTCGTGGAGCTTGGCTGGGTCGGCCTTGGCCAGGGAGCGCGAGAGGAAATCGGCCTGCTTCTGGTTGTTGCCCTCCAGCACCACGCGGTCGCCGGGGAGGATCAGGGCTTCCAGGGCTTCGACAATGCGCTCGCTGGGGAGCACGGCGCCATCGGCGAAGGATCGCACCAATGCGAGGCGGCGCTGCTTCTCATCGCGCCGCCGCGTCCAGCGCGAGTCGGGGGAAGTTGTTGTTGTCATGGTCGCTCCACGGGATTTGCTGTCGTGGGCTGTACCTTAGGAGGGTATTGGGGGGGCATCAATCAAGCTGGGCGGTGAACCGTTACGATTGGAGTAATGGTTCATTAGCAAACGCTGAGGCTCGGGCTCAACACAGTTCAAATGTGGGAGCGGGCTTGCTCGCGAATGCGGTGGGTCAGTTGATAAATCGGGTACTGACACACCGCATTCGCGAGCAAGCCCGCTCCCACATTTGCTCAGCGCTGTTCGGGAGAACGTGCGCAGAAGTCCCAAAATGGGAACGATCAGTCCCTTTTTGGGACTGATCTCGCTTTATCACCCAAGCCGCTATTTCTGGTTAGTCACCCACTGTTCGACCTCCTTCAATAGCGCTTGAGTATGCGCAATCAGTTGCTCCAACAACCCCTCATCCTCATCCATATACCCTTCATATTCCGCCAGGTTGCGGCGCTCGTGGCATAGCGCAAACAGTCTTACCTGAACCTTGTTGGCTGCGGTGGTATGAAGCAGGCATTGGAACACCAGATAGCGCTTGTCCGAGCGATAGCCGTGCAAGCGCAAGGCTGTGAGGGCGATTGCGTGGGCCGCGTTGTAAGCCAAATCAAAACGGCTGGCGAAAGATAATTGCGGGGTTTTGGCGTCCTTCAATCGATCACGGGCAGAGCGCATCAACCCATCACATTCCGTGCGATCCGGCGGCTCAGCCTTCAAGCCACCACTACGTTGCAGGTTCTCCAGGTTTGCCTTGCTGTCCATCCTTGGACTCCACGGGGTTTTCCCCAATCAGGTTGATCTTGTCCTGCTCCGCCACCCGCTGCACAAAACTATGACCGGCATTCCATTTGCCGATCCAGTCTTCGGGGGTATAGAGCGTCGGGTTGATGGTGCGGCCCAGTTGCTCTTCCAGCGGCATGAGCTGCTCCATGACTTCACTGTAGTTGAGGCTTTCGCCGATCAGCATCAGATCTATGTCACTGGATGAGTGCGCCTCGCCCTTGGCGATGGAACCGTAGATAAATGCCCACTTCAGTTGCGTGGCAAATGGAGCCAGTGCGTTTCGCAATGGCTCATCCAGGCTCAGGGTCTTGCGCACGATGGCCAACAGCTCCGAGTAAACGGGGCACTGCGGGTTGGCCTGGTAGTGGGTTTGGTTGCCCTGGCGCGTCACCGTCAGGATGCCTGCCAACTGCAAACGCTCCAGCTCGCGGGTCAGGCTGCCCTTGCCCACCTTTGCCCAGCGGGCGATTTCATTGGTGAAGAAGCTATGGTCGGGCTTGCCAAAGAGCAAACCCAAGACTTTCTGCTGAGTCACGGTGAATAGCGCAGTGCTAAGGGGCAGGGTTTGCATGGCAGCGACCGAAGAGTCCCAAAAAGGGAACGATAGGTCCCTTTTTGGGAACGATCAAGTTTTTAGGCTGTGCAAGAAGGAGCAACCTGCTCCAGTGCCTGATCAACCAGTAACTGCCCCAGCTCACTCATCTGCTGAATGGCCAGCACAACGCCGCGCTGGGAACCTTCCAATTCAAAGGCCAGGTTGGAAGTCAGGGCGTTGAGTGAGGCAAAGGTTTCAGAAGCGTTGGCCAGCAGGGCTTCGGTGGATTGAGAGGGGGTGACGGTAAAGAGTGAAGATGAAGCCGAAGGCGGAAAGTAATGATCCATGGCACGCTCGGCGGCGGCCTGGAGTTTGCGGTGTTCGATTTCAGCGCTGTGGGGCGGATTGGGGGTAGGTTTGAACATGATGTGCAGCTCCGATATGTATTAGGGAAGCTGACACCATCCGCTTGCACGCGAATAAGGTGGCAGCTGTGCGCAGGTGTGCAAGACCGGGCATATCGGACCCCGGCAGACCCCAAGGGATCTCCCACGCACAGCCGCCATAAGAAATACAGCAGGCATAAAAAACGCCCGTTGAATGGCTATGGGCGTTGGTGCGCCGACATGTAACCGGACTTGCACGTCCGTGTCACCGTTTTTTGCGATGACGGACGAAGACTAGGCGCGATCGCAGGGCACAACAAGTTCATGCACAGCGCGAGAGGTTGCAGGAAAAATCCGAAGTCAGTGATAAACAATGTGGCGAGGGAGCTTGCTCCCGCTGGGCTGCGCAGCAGCCCCAATAACTGCGCCGCATTCCTCCAGGTAATACACGCTGCAGGTTTTGGGGCCGCTTCGCAGCCCAGCGGGAGCAAGCTCCCTCGCCACAAGGGTCATCGTTGGGGTTGGGAAATGCGTTCAGGCCAATCCGGCTTCGACCAACAACGCCTCCAACCCCATCAAATCCGGCACCCTGGCCACATGCTCCCCCACCTGCACCGCCGCCAACTCCAGCGGGCACAACGGCACGTCCACATAACTCAACTGGCTATCGAGCTTGTACGAACGCGGAATCCCCTGGATCACCAACGCAATAAACTTCAACGTCGGCCGTCCTCCGAGGGTGTTCAACACCACAATCCGCGCCCGCTCTCCCACCACGCCCGACTCGCCACACGCGGCCTCAAAGCTGATCAACGGCAACTGCCGATCCCGCCAGGTAACCTGCCGCAAATACCACGGCGGCGCATCACTGGCCGGTTCGCCGCGCTGGAAGTCGATCAGCTCGGCCACGGCGACGTTGGGCAACAACAGGTGACGGTCGGCCAATGGCAGCAGCAAGCCGGTGAGTTGAGTTGCGCGGTGATCAAGCACGGGACTTGCTCCAGTAAGCGATGCTTTCCAGCAGCACCGACTCTTGATAAGGCTTGCCGAGGTAGTCGTTGACGCCAATCGCCATCGCACGATCACGGTGTTTTTGCCCGGTGCGGGAGGTGATCATGATGATGGGCATGCGCATCAGCCGCGGGTCGTCGCGCACCTGGATGGCCACTTCGAAGCCGTCCATGCGCGGCATTTCGATGTCGAGCAGCATCAGGTCCGGGGTGTGCTCTTCCAGCACGGCCATGGCGTCGATGCCGTCCTTGGCGGTGAGCACGTTCATGCCGTTGCGCTCCAGCAGGCGGCTGGTGACTTTGCGCACGGTGACCGAGTCGTCCACCACCAGCACCAGCAGCGGGCGCTTTTTCAGCGGGTCGTTGAGGATCAACGGAGCGTCCGCCGCCTGGGCCGGCAACGCCGGTGGCCGGGCGCGGATATGCGCCATCAGGTCGATGATCAGCACCACGCGGCCATCGCCAAGGATGGTTGCGCCAGACACGCCCTTCACCCCGGCAAACTGCGGCCCCAGGCCCTTGACCACGATCTCCCGGGTGCCGGCCATGGCGTCCACTTGCACCGCCACGCGCCGTTCGTTGCATTGCACCAGCAGCACCGGCAGCGGCTGGTACTGGCCCAGCAGGTTCGGCCGGCCGACGGTGTGCAGCAGGTCGCCGAGGTAGAACAGTTCGTAGCGTTGGCCGGCGTATTCGTAGCGCGGCGGGTCCTGCTGATAGTGCCCTTCCAGCTCATGGGGCATGACCCGCACCAGCCCTTCGATGGTGTTCAGCGGGATCGCGTATTGATCGTCGGCACACTGCACCATCATCGCCCGGTTGACCGACACGGTGAACGGCAGGCGAATGCGAAAGTGCACGCCCTCTCCCGGCGTCGAGTCGATGACCATCGAGCCGCCCAGCTGGCGCACTTCTTCATGCACCACGTCCATGCCCACGCCACGCCCGGAAATCTGGGTGATTTTTTCGGCAGTGGAAAACCCCGGTTGCAGGATGAACTGCAACACGTCGCGGTCGCTGATTTCCAGGTTGGGGTCGAGCAAACCGCGCTTGATCGCCTTGCGCCGAACCGCTTCAAGCGGCACGCCGGCGCCGTCGTCGCGCATGTCGAAAACGATGTCGCCGCCTTCGTGGGTCAGGTCCAGGGTGATCCGGCCTTTTTCAGGCTTGCCCGCCAGCAACCGCGCATCGCGGGATTCCAGGCCGTGGTCGACGGCGTTGCGCAGCATGTGTTCCAGCGGCGCGACCATGCGCTCCAGCACGTTGCGGTCCATCTCGCCTTCGGCATTGCCGACGATAAATTCCACGTCCTTGCCCAGCTCGCCCGCCACCTGCCGCACGATGCGTTTAAGCCGTGGCAGCATGCGTTCGAAGGGCACCATGCGCGTGCGCATCAGGCCTTCCTGCAACTCGGTGTTGATGCGCGCCTGTTGCTGCAGCAGGTTGTGGGCGTCCTGGTTGCGGCGGTCGAGGGTTTCCTTGAGGTCGAGCAGGTCGGAAGCCGATTCGAACAAGGCCCGGGACAGTTGTTGCAACTGGGAATGGCGGTCCATTTCCAGCGGGTCGAATTCTTCGTAGCCCAGGCGTTCGGCCTCGGCCTGCTGGCGGCTGAGGATGCGGCCCTGGGTCTCGGTGTCGAGGCGGCGCAGTTGATCGCGCATACGCTCGATGGTGGTTTCCACCTCGTTGAGGGCAACGCTCGCATCGTTGACCTGCTGCTCGATACGCCCACGGAAGATCGAAGTTTCACCCGCCAGGTTGACCAGGTCATCCAGCAAGTCGGCAGAGATCTTCACCATGTCGGCGGCCGGGTCGCTGGCCGGCACCGCCTCGGTTTTGGTTGCCGTCAACGCCACCGGTGCGTCCGTCACTTCAGCCGGACGCACCAGGCTCTTGATGCGCTCGATCAGCAGGTCCACCGAGCCCACCGGCATTCCCGCCGCCACCGCATCGATCATCTGCGCCAGGCGGTCGTGGCAGCCTTGCAGCAAGGCGAACAGCTCCGCCGAGGGCGCCAGCAAACCTGCCGACAAGCCCTCATAGAGAAACTCCAACTCATGGGCCAGGTCGCCAATCGGGCCGATCTCGACCATGCGAGCGCCGCCCTTGAGGGTGTGCAGGTCGCGCAGCAGTGTCTCGACTTCCTGGCGATTTTTCGGCTCGGCCTGCCAGCGCAACAGCGCGGCGCCGGAGCTGTCGAGGATGTCGGCGGCCTCTTCGAGAAAGATATCCAGCAGCTCGGGATCACTGCCCGGCGTCTCGACTTCGGCGGCCGCTGCGGGCGCCGCTTGTCCAGTGCCTTGGCGCAACTCACGCAAGTGGCTGATCAGGTCGGAGGAGTCGCTCAACGGTTGCTGGTGTTGCAGTTGCTCAAGCAACAGCGCCAGCCGCTCATGACTGGCCATCAACACATTGGCGAGCTCGCTGGAATAGCTATAGCGCCGGTCCACCAAACCTTCGTAAAGGTTTTCCAGCTCAAGGGCCAGGTCGCCCACCGCGCCGATTTCAGCCATGCGCGCGCCACCCTTGAGGGTGTGCAAATCCCGCTGCAACGATGACAGCGGCGCTGCGTTATCCGGGTCCAGCAGCCAGCGTTTCAAGGACTGGCCGGCGCTGTCGAGGATGTCCACCGCTTCCTCAAGGAAGATCTCGACGATTTCGTCATCCACCGCGAAGCTCTGGTCGAGCTTCGCCGTAGCGGCGCCCAGCTCGGAGATGCTCAGCGCGCGGCTGCCATCGGTCTTGATCAGGCCGGTGGCGGACGGGTCGAGGCCTTCATCCAGCAGCTCGCGCAGGGCGCGTACCCGGGCCGGCGCCGCGCTGATTTCCTGGCCGGCGGCCAGTTGGTCGAGCATGTTGATCAGGGCTTCGTGGGCCTGTTCGGCCTCGTGGAAGAAGCGCTCGCTGACCGCCAGGCTGCTTTCTTCCACTGCGCCGTAGAGGTCGAGCAAGGCTTCGCACAATTCGTCCATCGGGTGCAGGTCGGCGAGGTGCGCGCCTTCGCCGAGGGTGGTCAGTTCGTCCAGCAGCGCGCTCAGTTCCTGGCGTTCGCCGGGGTGCTGTTGCCAGCGGCGCAGCAGGCTTTCGGCGTCCAGCAGGATGTCCATGCCCTGGGCCAGGAAGTTGGCGATCAACTGCGGGTCGCGCTTGATCCGCAGGCCGGTGTTGGGCGCATTCAGCAAGGCTTCAAGCTGGCTGTTCAGCAGGTTTTGCGTGCGCTCGATCAGCCCTGCTGCACCATTGATGGCCGCGTGAGGGTCACTGTCCAGCTGGCGCACGCCGCGCTGGAACAACGCCTCGGCCTCCAGCAGCAATTCGATTTCATCCAGGTCCAGCGGCAGGCGGTGGGCCTTGTATTCGCGGGTCAGGTGATCCAGCGGGCGCGCCAGTTCGGCGATGGGCAACACACCGGCCATATAGGCGCTGCCTTTGAGGGTGTGCAGTGCGCGTTGCAGTTCATCACTGACTTGCAGCGGCAGGTGCTCGGTGGCCTGTTGCAGGAAGTGGTTGAGGCTGTCGAGGTGGCTCTGGGCTTCGTTGCGGAAGATTTCCAGCAACTGCGGGTCCAGGGCGGCCGGGTCTGTGGCCGACGGTTCGACACGGCTGGCCAGGGCGTGCGCGCGTGCCGCCAGTTCGTCTACGTCATCACGCTGGCGCTGGGCATCGTCGGCAAAATCGGTGATCAGCTCCGGCAGCAATTCCAACACGTCATCCAGCACCGCTTGCACATCCGGGCCCGGCGCGACGCTGCGTTCCAGCACGCGGTTGAGCAGGTTTTCCACGGCCCAGGCCAGCTCCGCCAACACCAGGGCGCGCACCATGCGGCCACTGCCTTTCAAGGTGTGGAAGGCGCGGCGCATTTCGCTCAGGGTGGCCTTGTCTTCCAGGCTGGCGGTGCCGGCGGGCACATAGCGATGCAGCACATCGAGGACTTCGGCGATTTCTTCGAGGAAGACTTCCCGCAGTTCATCATCGATGGCTTCTTCACCGGCGGGCGGCGGCAGCAGGCTGCCGGGACGCTGGAGTGCCGGCGGGTTGAGGCGCGAGGTGGGGCTGGCCAACGCATCGGCGAGGAACGGGGTTTGCTCCGTGGGCGTATCACCCTGCTCAAGCAGTGCCTGGCGCCAGGGTTTCTCGGCCGGCAAATAGCCCAGCGCGGCCAGGCCTTCAGCGGCGACTTCCAGCACCCGTTCGCCCGGGGCGTCGTGGTCCTGGAGCATGCGTTCCAGGTAGTACTCGAGGCTGGTGAGCACGTCGGCAAAATGCTCAAGCTGCGCCTCGGAAGGCGCGGCGTCGCCGACCATCAGTTGCTCGTTGACGTAGTCATTGCAGCCACGCATCAGGCTCGCCGCACGGGGCAGCGGAATCATCGCCAGCGCGCCGCGCACCTGGGTCAGCAACTCGGGCAGCGACTCCAGGCGCTGGCGGTCCCAATGGGCCTCAATGCAGTCGATCACCAGCTCTTTGGCCTGGGTCAGGCACTGGCAGGATTCGCGGATGACGAGGTGGTGGATCTGCGTCAGGTCGGTGGTAGGCAGGCGGCTTTCTTCGCGGCGTTCCGGCTCGACAGTGCCGACCATCCCGGCCAGCGTGGCCTCGACGTAGAGCAACGCACCGGCAACGTCCATCAATACCGCATCGTTGGGTTCGCGCTGCCCCTGGGCCAGGCCGAGTACCACCGCCAGTTGGTCGATGATCACTTTGCGCGGCTGGCCGAAGCCCAATACGGCGAGGGTATCGGCGATCTGCCGCAGCGGCGCCAGCAACGCCTCAAGGTCCGAGGCGTGCTGACGGTCGCTGCGTACGAACAGGTCCAGGCGTTCCTTGACCCGCACCAGCTCCTCGCACAACGCGCCGAGCACCGAGCCCATCGCGTCGCGGTCCGGGCCGGCCAGGCGGGCGCGTTCGGCGTCCACCACGGCGCTGTCGGGCAAAGCTTCATCGAGGCCATATCGTTCTTTCAAACTTTGCATCCGTGGAGTCGGTCGGGTGACTTTGGCGACGTAGAACAACAGGCTCTTGAGCAGCTCATCCGGGGCCGGGGTGTTGATGCCGTTGATGCCCTGGATCAGCAGGCGCTTGAGTTGCTTGTCGCAGGCCTTGAGCAAACTGCGCAACGCCGGGCTGTTGGCAACCACGCCAATGAGCATGCCTTCCACCAGCGCCGAGGTCACCTGCCACAACGGTAACAGCGGCGCACCATGGCACAGGGCTTCGAGGCGGGCGAAGACCCGCGCCATGTCTTCCAGGTTGCTGGGGCCGTGGTCTTCGCGCAGCAAACCGACCAGCGCCTGTTGCAGCATCTGCCGCCACTGGCGCAGCAGCTCGGGGAAATCCTCTGGCGTGCGCTGGGCCAGGGCGTCTTCGGGCAGCGGCGGGATCACCAGCAGTTGCGGGCTGAACAGGCTGGTTTCCGAGAGCAGGCTTTCGCCGCGCACGCTGCGCAGGTCGTTGAGCAGCGGCAGCACCACCAGGGGCAGGTCGCGTCGGGCGCTGTGTACGCGGTCGAGGTACAGCGGCAGTTGGCCAAGGCCCTGTTGCAGCAGGCGAATGCCTTCGTCGCGCTGGCTGACGCTCGCGCCTTGCAGGGCGAGGGCCAGTTGTTCCATTTCTTCAGCGAACAGGGCCGCGCCGTAGAACTCGACCATCAACAGGCTGCCATGCACCTGATGGATGCATTCCAGGCACTGGCCGATGGCCTCGCTGCTGCTTTCTTCAACATAGGCGTCCAGCGCCGAGCGGGCCTGTTTCAGGGTTTCGGCAATTTCGCCCTTGACCCATTCGAGGGCCACGTAGTCGTGCCGATCAACCATAACCGCTCCCGTCTGAATTCATGAGTTGCTGGTAGTGCTGGGTCATGCGTACACCGATCTCAAAACAAAGGAGATCAACTGTGGGAGCGGGCTTGCTCGCGAATGCGGTGGGTCAGACAAAGCGTCGGCGACTGACACACCGCATTCGCGAGCAAGCCCGCTCCCACATGGGCTCGGTGGGGTTCTTGAGGGCGCATTTCACTCATCCACCCGCTTCGCCGCCGGCAAGGTGAACCCCGACACCGACCGCCGCAACTGACTGGCCATTTTTGCCAGGTTGCCGATGCTCTCGGCAGTGGCCGTAGAGCCCGACGAAGTCTGAGTGGTGATCTGCTGGATCACGTTCATCGTCAGGGAAATCTGCCCTGCCGACGACGTCTGCTGCTGCGCCGCGTTGGAGATACTCTGGATCAGCGCCGCCAGGGTTTTCGACACGCCTTCGATCTCTTCCAGCGCAACCCCGGCGTCCTGGGCCAGCCGCGCACCGCGCACCACTTCGGTGGTGGTCTGCTCCATGGAAATCACGGCTTCGTTGGTATCCGTCTGGATCGCCCGCACCAGGGTTTCGATCTGCCGGGTCGCCGCCGAAGAACGCTCAGCCAGGCGCTGTACCTCATCGGCCACCACCGCAAAACCACGCCCGGCATCACCGGCCATGCTCGCCTGGATCGCGGCGTTGAGCGCGAGGATGTTGGTCTGCTCGGCGATGTCATCGATCAGGCTGACGATGTCGCCAATTTCCTGGGACGATTCCCCCAGGCGCTTGATGCGCTTGGCGGTGTCCTGGATCTGTTCGCGAATGTTGTCCATGCCGTGGATGGTGTTGTGCACCACCTCGTTGCCCTTGTTGGCAATCTCTACCGAACGCTCGGCCACTGCCGAAGATTCGGCGGCGTTGGCCGACACCTGGTCGATGGACTGGGCCATCTGGTTGATCGCCGTGGACGCTTCGGCAATCTGCTGTGCCTGATGCTCCGACGCTTGGGCCAGGTGCATGGCGGTGGCCTGGGTGTCCTGCACCGCACCAGCCACCTGGCCGGCAGTGAGGTTGATGGTGGCCACCAGGTCGCGCAGTTGGTCCACGGAATAGTTGATGGAGTCGGCAATGGTGCCGGTGAAGTCTTCGGTGACCGAGGCGGTGACGGTCAGGTCGCCGTCGGCCAAGTCTTCAATCTCATCCAGCAGGCGCATGATCGCGTTCTGGTTGCGCTCGTTCTTCTCGGCGGTTTCCCGCAACTGGCGGTTGGTCTCGCGGACCATCACCAGGCCGATCAGGATGATCGAGGCCAGCGCCAGCAAGCCCAGCACGTAGCCGCCGATGGTGTCGAAAGTGCGCCCGTCCGCGAGGTTTTCAAAGCCGGTGGCCAGGTGCGAGGCTTCGTCCAGCAGGGTTTGCGACAGGTTGAAGATATTGCTCGCCGAGGCGCGCACCTGGAACAGCTGCGGCGAGGTTTCGAGGATTTCGTCCACGGAGCCCGAGACGAATTCGAACAGCTCGGAAATCTCCGCCAACCGGGCGCGGGCGTCGTGGTCTTCAACCTGGGTGATGCGCAGCCCGGGATTGCCGTTGAGCATGCCGCTGAGCACCACGCCGAAACGGTTGGCATCGCGGCCGAAGGCATCGGCGGCCTGCACGGCAGTCTCGTCCCCCGCCAGCACGGTGTTCACCGCCCCCAGGATGCGTTCGGCCAGCAATGACTGGCGCTGGGCCAACGCTACCTGGCTGGCCGGTGCGCCGCGTTGCAGCAGAATATCGACAACCTTTTCCGACTCCATCTGCAACTGCGGAACGGTTTCCGCCAGGGTCGCGGCCACTTGATGCAACGACAGCACCGTTTGCTCGCTGGCCAGAATCGCATCGGCGTTTTTCAGCAGCGCTTCCCAGTCGGTCTGCACGGCGCGCATTTCTGCACGCACGGCGGTGGGTGCAGCGGGCAGGCCGGTGGCCGGGTCGCCTTTTTTCAGGTAACCCCAGCGCTGGGCAAAATCGTTGCGCGCATCCCCCAGCAGCTTGAACGCCGCCGCCTTGCCGGCGGCAGCCTCGGTGGCGTTCTTGGCGATGCGCTGGGACAGCACCCGCAGCTCACCGGCGTGGCCGATGTACTGTTTGTCGTAGGTGGACTGGGTGTTGAGGTACGCGAAGTTGGCGAACAGCAGCATGATGAACACGATCAGCGCGATAAACAGCACGATGATCTGCGAGCGGCTGCGGGAGGCTTCCTGGGGTTTGACCGGGGTGACGGTACTCATGCGGCGACATCCATGAAACCTGGAGCCTGGGCCAGGGCGAAGGGGCTGAAGACCTGCCACAGCTGGTCGCCGTCGAACTGGCCCTGGATAAACGGCGCGCCGCCTGCGGTGCTCGTCGACAACGCGTCTTGTGCGAAATGCTGCATGCCCACCACCTCGTCCACCAACAGGCCGACAAACACGTCCTGATACTCCACCACCAGCACCCGCCGTTGTTTGCGCGCCACTGACAGCTCAAGGCCAAGGAAACCGCCCAGGTCCATCACCGGCAGCAAGCGCCCGCGCAGGTTGGCCACGCCCTTGATCCACGGCTTGACCCCGGGCATCAAGGTACAGCGCGGTTCGTGCAGCACTTCCGCCACCTCGCCCATGGGCGCCACGTACCAGTGTTCGCCCAGGCGAAACCCGATCCCGCTCCAGCTGAGCAGCCGGGTTTCCTGGGACGGCAGGTCGGCAGCCAGCAAGCGGCAGCGGCGGTCGATGTCCAGCAGCAGCTCGAAGGCGGTTTGCGACTCGGTCATGGGAACGTGCCGTCAGCCGGCCAGCACCTTGTTCAGGGTGGCGATCAGGGTTTCTTCGTCCACGGGCTTGGTCAGGTAATCCTTGGCGCCCTGGCGCTCGCCCCAGATCTTGTCGGTTTCCTGATCCTTGGTGGTGATGATGATCACCGGGATGTGGCTGGTCTCGGCATCCTTGGTCAACTGACGAGTGGCCTGGAAGCCATTGAGGCCCGGCATCACGATATCCATCAGCACCGCATCCGGCTTTTCCTGACGGGCCAGCGCAACGCCATCGCCGCCGTTCTGGGCCTTGAGGACGGTGTGACCGTGCTTTTCGAGCATTTCGGTCAGTTTGTACATTTCAGTCGGCGAATCGTCGACGATCAGAACACGTGCCATGGTTTTCCCCACTTATCTAGTAGACGCAAGCCCTCGTGGGGCCCCCGTCAGTGTGCTTGTTCTACTGCGGCGAAGCCCGGTACATAGGCCTTGATCGCGCTCAGCAGTTCTTCCTTGCTGAAAGGCTTGGTCAAAAACTGATCAGAGCCGACGATGCGCCCCTTGGCCTTGTCGAACAGACCATCCTTGGAGGACAGCATGATTACCGGGATCGACTTGAACGCCGGGTTGTTCTTCACCAGCGCGCAGGTCTGATAGCCATCCAGGCGCGGCATCATGATGTCGACAAAGATAATGTGTGGATGATGGTCAACAATCTTGGCCAGGGCATCGAAACCGTCGATGGCCGTGATGACGTCGCACCCTACGTTCTTCAACAGTGTTTCGGCCGTGCGGCGAATCGTTTTCGAATCGTCGATCACCATCACTTTCAAGGCGTTGGAATGCTGTTCCATATCTGCTCTACCATCGCCACAGCGAATAGGTTTTCGGTGTGTACTGCCTGATGTTGCACAGGACGAGCGCCAAAAGCCTCGGAATTCAAGGGCTGATGTGCCATGGCAGCCTTTTTAGCACAGTCTCAGAACGCAATCTATCGGCCGACCCGCGTGGTGGTTTTTCCTTGACCCACAACAGCCGCAGCGCCACTCTGACGCCACTTTTATGCGCCCTTATTTGCTAGAGGAAATCCCCCATGAGCGTTCGCGTCGGCATTGTCATGGACCCTATCGCCAGCATTTCCTATAAAAAGGACAGCTCGCTGGCCATGCTGCTGGCCGCCCAGGCCCGCGGCTGGAGCCTGTTCTATATGGAGCAGCCGGACCTTTACCAGGGCGACGGTGAAGCGCGGGCGCGGATGCGTCCCCTGCAGGTGTTTGCCAACCCCGAGAAGTGGTTCGAGCTGCAAGACGAAATCGACAGCCCCCTGAGCGACCTCGACGTGATCCTGATGCGCAAGGATCCGCCGTTCGACATGGAGTTCGTCTACTCCACCTACCTGCTGGAGCAGGCCGAGCGCGCGGGCGTGCTGATCGTCAACAAGCCCCAGAGCCTGCGCGACTGCAATGAAAAGCTGTTCGCCACGCTGTTCCCGCAGTGCACGCCGCCGACCGTGGTCAGCCGCCGCGCCGATGTGCTGCGCGAATTCGCCGCCAAGCACGGCGATGTGATCCTCAAGCCGCTGGACGGCATGGGCGGTACCTCGATCTTCCGCCACCGCGCCGGCGACCCGAACCTGTCGGTGATCCTGGAGACCCTGACTGCGCTGGGCACCCAGCAGATCATGGGCCAGGCCTACATTCCGGCGATCAAGGACGGCGACAAGCGCATCCTGATGATCGACGGCGAGCCGGTGCCTTACTGCCTGGCGCGCATTCCGGCCGCCGGCGAGACCCGCGGCAACCTGGCCGCCGGTGGCCGGGGTGAAGCCCGCCCGCTGACGGACAAGGATCGCTGGATTGCAGCCCAAGTCGGCCCGACCCTGCGCGAAAAAGGCTTGCTGTTCGTAGGCCTGGACGTAATCGGCGAGAACCTCACCGAAATCAACGTCACCAGCCCGACCTGTATTCGCGAGATCGACAACGCATTTGGCACGAACATCGGCGAAATGCTGATGGCTGCGATTGCCGCCAAGCTACAAGCCAAGTGACATAGAACAGCCGGACACAAACCAACATTGCGTTATCATGCGCCACCTGTGAAACGCGCGATGTTGGTTTTCTTGTCATGACGCTCCCGTCCGATCTGCCCCCCGAACTCTCCCACAGCGGCGTGCGCCCGGCTGATCGGCTCGGATTTACCCTGTTTCTGGCGGCGTTGATTCACCTGGCGTTGATCCTCGGCCTGGGTTTCACCTTTGCCGAACCCAAGCAGATCACCAAGACCCTGGAAATCACCCTCGCCACGTTCAAAAGCGAAAAGAAGCCCGAAAAAGCCGACTTTCTCGCCCAGGACAATCAGCAAGGCAGCGGCACCCTCGACAAGAAGGCCGTGCCCAAGACCACTGAAGTCGCGCCATTCCAGGACAACAAGGTCAATAAGGTCACGCCACCGCCGGCGCCCAAGCCGGAGGTGAAACAGGCCGCCCCCAAGGCGGCGGTCACCACCGTGGCGCCCAAGCCGCAAAAAGCCCCGACCCAGCGCGAAAAGGCCAAGACCGAACCCACGCCTGCCCCGCCGGCCCCGACTTTTGACAGCTCGCAACTCTCCAGTGAGATCTCCAGCCTGGAAGCCGAACTGGCCCACGAACAACAGCTGTACGCCAAGCGCCCGCGGATCTACCGCCTCAACGCCGCCTCCACCATGCGCGACAAAGGCGCCTGGTATAAGGATGAGTGGCGCAAGAAGGTCGAGCGCATCGGCAACCTGAACTACCCGGACGAAGCCCGTCGCCAGCAGATCTACGGCAATTTGCGACTGCTGGTGTCGATCAACCGCGACGGCACCTTGTACGAGGTGCAGGTGCTGGAGTCCTCCGGCCAACCGCTGCTGGACCAGGCAGCGCAACGCATCGTGCGGCTGGCGGCGCCTTTTGCGCCGTTTACCGGGGACCTGAACGACATCGATCGCCTGGAAATCATTCGCACCTGGCGCTTTGCCAAGGGTGATCGGCTGTCGAGCAATTGATGCTGGCGGTGATTTCCTGCGCATCCTCAGCTTGTCAGTTCGCCCCTCCAACGCCACACTAGCGGACATGAAAAATGTCAGCCCGACCTACCTCAAGCACCAATTCCTGATCGCCATGCCCCATATGGCCGACCCGAACTTTGCGCAAACCTTGACCTACATCGTCGAGCACACCGCCAATGGTGCGATGGGGTTGGTGGTCAACCGCCCGCAAGACCTGAACTTGGCCGATATCCTCGAGCAACTGCGCCCGGACATCGACCCACCCGCCAGCTGCCAGCACGTACCGATCTACATCGGCGGGCCGGTGCAGACGGACCGGGGTTTTGTGCTGCACCCCACCGGGCCGAAATTCCAGGCGACCGTGGACCTTGAAGGGTTGTCCCTGTCCACGTCCCAGGACGTCCTGTTCGCGATTGCCGACGGCGTAGGGCCTGATCAAAGTGTGATCACCCTCGGCTACGCCGGCTGGGAAGCCGGGCAACTGGAGGCGGAGCTGGCGAGCAATGCCTGGCTGACCTGCCCGTTCGATGCCGACATCCTGTTCAACACCCCCAGCGAACTGCGCCTGGAAGCGGCCGCCGCCAAGCTGCGGATCAACCTCAGCCTGCTGACCAGCCAGGCGGGGCACGCCTGATGGCCTTGCGTCTGATCCTCGGTTTCGACTACGGCACCAAACAGATCGGCGTCGCCGTCGGCCAGGTGATTACCGGCCAGGCCCGCGAGCTGTGCACCCTGAAGGCCCAGAACGGCGTGCCAGACTGGAACCAGGTCGAAGCCCTGATCAAGGAGTGGAAGCCCGACGCCGTGGTGGTCGGCCTGCCGCTGAACATGGACGGCACCCCGAGCGAGATGTGCCTGCGGGCCGAAAAGTTCGCCCGCCGCCTGAACGGCCGCTACAACCTGCCCTTCTATACCCACGACGAACGCCTGACCACGTTCGAAGCCAAGGGCGAGCGTCGCGACCGTGGCGGGCAGAAAGGCAGTTACCGCGACAACCCGGTGGATGCCATCGCCGCGGCCCTGCTGTTGCAGGGCTGGCTGGATGAAAACACCGCTTTATTTGAATCCTGACTGACGCGGCTTGCCGCGTCTTCTTACGTTTGAGCCCGGACCTTGCCTGCGCGAGGCCTAGAAGGAGCACCCATGAGCCTGCCCAATCCCGCCGACCTGATCAGCCAGATGGCGATCCGCCTCAAGGCGCACCTGGAACACCGTGCCATCAGCGAGCCGCGCTTTATCGGCATCCGCACCGGTGGCGTCTGGGTGGCCCAGGCGCTGCTGGAAGAACTGGGCAGCGACTCGCCCCTGGGCACCCTGGACGTGTCTTTCTACCGTGACGACTTCAGCCAGAACGGCCTGCACCCGCAAGTGCGCCCCTCGGCCCTGCCCTTCGAGATCGAAGGCCAGCACCTGGTGCTGATCGATGACGTGCTGATGAGCGGTCGCACCATACGTGCCGCGATGAACGAACTGTTCGACTACGGCCGCCCGGCCAGCGTGACCCTGGTCTGCCTGCTGGACCTGGACGCCGGCGAATTGCCGATCAGCCCGGACGTGGTCGGCGCCACCCTGTCCCTGGAAGCCCACCAGCGGGTAAAATTGTCCGGTCCCACGCCGCTCGAACTCGAACTGCAAGACCTTGCCCTTTAAACCGCCTTGTAAAGAGTCCCCGCGATGACGCCTCTAGATGCCAAGCGCCCGCTGCAGCTCAATGCTCAGGGCCAGCTGCAACACTTCCTGTCCCTCGACGGCTTGCCCCGCGAACTGCTCACCGAAATCCTCGACACGGCCGACTCGTTTCTCGAAGTCGGCGGCCGGGCGGTGAAGAAAGTCCCGTTGCTGCGCGGCAAGACCATCTGCAACGTGTTCTTCGAGAACTCGACCCGCACCCGCACCACCTTTGAACTGGCGGCCCAACGCCTGTCGGCTGACGTGATCACGCTGAACGTGTCCACCTCGTCGGCGAGCAAGGGCGAAACCCTGCTCGACACCCTGCGCAACCTGGAAGCCATGGCCGCCGACATGTTCGTGGTGCGCCACGGCGATTCCGGTGCTGCGCACTTCATCGCCGAGCACGTGTGCCCGAATGTGGCGATCATCAACGGCGGCGACGGCCGTCACGCCCACCCGACCCAGGGCATGCTCGACATGCTGACCATCCGGCGGCACAAGGGCAGCTTTGAAAACCTCTCGGTGGCCATTGTCGGCGACATCCTGCACTCGCGGGTTGCACGCTCGAACATGCTGGCCCTGAAAACCCTGGGTTGCCCGGACATCCGCGTGATCGCCCCCAAGACCCTGCTGCCGATCGGTATCGAGCAGTACGGCGTGAAGGTCTACACCGACATGGCCGAAGGCCTGAAGGATGTGGACGTGGTGATCATGCTGCGCTTGCAGCGCGAGCGTATGGCGGGCGGCCTGCTGCCGAGCGAAGGCGAGTTCTATCGCCTGTTCGGCCTGACCACCGCACGCCTGGCCGGCGCCAAGCCGGACGCCATCGTGATGCACCCGGGGCCAATCAACCGTGGCGTGGAGATTGAGTCGGCGGTGGCCGATGGCGCGCAGTCGGTGATTCTCAACCAGGTCACGTACGGCATCGCCATCCGCATGGCGGTGTTGTCCATGGCCATGAGCGGGCAAACCGCGCAACGTCAATTCGAGCAGGAGAACGCCCAGTGAAGCTCAGCATTCTCGGCGCCCGAGTCATCGATCCGGCCAGCGGCCTGGATCAAGTCACCGATCTGCACCTGGAAGCCGGCAAGATCATTGCCATCGGCGCCGCACCCGCAGGCTTCAGCGCCAGCGAAACTATCGACGCCAAAGGCCTGATCGCCGCGCCTGGCCTGGTTGACCTGAACGTCGCCCTGCGTGAGCCGGGCTACAGCCGCAAGGGCAACATCACCAGCGAAACCCGCGCCGCCGCTGCCGGTGGCGTGACCAGCCTGTGCTGCCCGCCCCACACCAAACCGGTGCTGGACACCTCGGCGGTGACCGAACTGATCCTCGACCGCGCCCGCGAAGCCGGCAACTGCAAAGTGTTCCCCATCGGCGCCCTGAGCAAAGGCCTGGACGGCGAACAACTGGCCGAGCTGATCGCCCTGCGCGACGCAGGCTGCGTGGCCTTCGGCAACGGCCTGGAGAGCTTTCGCAGCACCCGCACCCTGTGCCGTGCGCTGGAATATGCGGCGACTTTCGACCTGACCGTGATTTTCCACTCCCAGGACCGTGACCTGGCCGAAGGCGGCCTGGCCCACGAAGGCGCCACCGCGAGCTTCCTCGGCCTGCCGGGCATCCCGGAAACCGCCGAGACCGTGGCCCTGGCCCGCGACCTGCTGCTGGTGGAACAAAGCGGCGTACGCGCGCACTTCAGCCAGCTGACCAGCGCTCGCGGCGTGGCCCTGATCGCTCAGGCCCAAGCCCGCGGATTGCCGGTGACGGCGGATGTGGCGCTGTATCAGCTGATTCTGACGGATGAGGCGCTGATCGACTTCTCCAGCCTGTATCACGTGCAGCCGCCACTGCGTACCCGCGCTGACCGTGACGGTTTGCGGGCGGCGGTGAAGTCCGGGGTGGTTTCGGCGATCTCCAGCCATCACCAGCCCCACGAGCGGGATGCCAAGCTGGCGCCGTTCGGCGCGACGGAGCCAGGCATCAGCAGCGTCGAGCTGTTGCTGCCGCTGGCAATGACGTTGGTGGAAGATGGTTTGCTGGACCTGCCGACCCTGCTGGCGCGTCTCAGTGCGGGCCCTGCCGAGGCGCTGCGCCTGCCGGCGGGCAAGCTGGCGGTGGGCTCGGCGGCGGACCTGGTGCTGTTTGATCCGGCCAGCTCCACGATTGCCGGGGAACACTGGCTGTCCAAGGGTGAAAACTGCCCATTCATCGGCCATAGCCTGCCGGCGACTGTGCGTTACACGCTGGTGGATGGGCGGATCAGCTACCAGGCTTGAATCCAATCCAGAGTGGGCACAGTAAATGTGGGAGCGGGCTTGCTCGCGAAAGCGGTGGGTCAGTCAATAGAGATGTCGACTGACACATCGCATTCGCGAGCAAGCCCGCTCCCACATTTGGATCTTCACACATCTTATCGGCCGCCGTTGCGCTCGGCATTGCGGATCGAAATCTGCGTATTCAGCGTCCAGAAGTCATACAGCACCCCGATCAGGAACAAGCCCCCGGTCAGCAGGTAAATGATCCCGCTGATCCATTTGCCCTGATACATGCGGTGCAAACCGAACACACCCAGGAACGCCAACAGAATCCAGGCCACGTTGTACTCGATCGGCCCGGCGGTAAATCGCAGGTCCGCTTCGCGGTCCATTGCCGGAATCAGGAACAAGTCGATCAACCAGCCAATCCCGAACAAACCGAAGGTGAAAAACCAGATCGTCCCGGTCACCGGCTTGCCGTAATAAAAGCGGTGAGCACCGGTAAAACCGAAAATCCAAAGCAGGTAGCCGATCACCTTGCTGTGGGTGTCTTGTTGCGAAACATCCTGTCGATAGGTGTTCATGGAGTACCTCTTTAGCCTCGATAGATAAATATTTCTGGTTTCTTTGTGACTTTTTTACGGGCGCCCGACATGCGGCAAATGGTATCTTCGCTTCCCTCAAAGCCTTATACCGCCTGACTTGTGTAGGACAATCGCGGCAATTCGTCACGGTTTTCCTGAATTTGACCCCAGGGTTCAGTCGACAAACGGCCTTAGCACGACACAAAAAGCTGTTATAAAGTTGCGCGCAAACCAAAAAGAGCCACGCCTAATGCGACCATTTTTCAAGACATGGCTAACCATTTGCCTATTAATGCCACTGGCCGCCCACGCCACCAATCGTGAGCAACGACTTCCCAACGTTAACGGTTTCACCCCTAAAGTTCACGCCACCACCAGCTCCGCCAAATCGGTAAAGCTGACCGTGAAGCGCCCGACTCAACTGAGCAAGGCCCACGGTAATGCAGCGCCAGGGCTGATGGCCGTCAACACCAAGCAAAGCAGCAACGTCCTCAGCCGTGCCGTCAACGTGCTCGGTACTCCTTATCGTTGGGGCGGCAGCAGTCCAAGTAAAGGGTTCGACTGCAGTGGTTTGGTGAAATATGCGTTTAACGACGTAAAAGCCGTGGATTTGCCGCGCACTTCCAACGCCATGGCCGCCGGCCACGGGCTGAAGGTTGAGCGCAAGGATTTGAAACCGGGTGACCTGCTGTTCTTCAAACTGAAGAGCCGCCAGGTGAACCACGTTGCCATCTACCTGGGCAACGACCGTTTCATCCACGCACCGCGTCGTGGCAAGTCCGTGAGCATCGATACGCTGAAGAAGCCGTTCTGGGACAAGAACTACGTGATTGCCAAGCGTGTCCTGCCTAAAGAACAGAACAACCTGCGGATTGTGCAGCGCTAATTGATCGTTCCCACGCTTGATCGTTCCCACGCTCTGCGTGGGAATGCCTCACTGGACGCTCCGCGTCCGCTCTTGTGACGCAGAGCGTCACGGGCTGCGTTCCCACGCGGAGCGTGGGAACGATCATGATCTTAAATATCCCCAGGCACCCTCGCCTTCTCCCGGGCATGTTCCCGGCTGATCAGCCCCTGGCTGACCAACGCCTTCAAACTCATGTCCAGCGTCGTCATCCCCAGCGCCCCGCCGGTCTGGATCGCCGAATACATCTGCGCCACCTTGTCCTCGCGGATCAAATTACGAATCGCCGGTGTGCCGAGCATGATTTCGTGAGCCGCCACCCGCCCGCCGCCGACCTTCTTCACCAGCACCTGAGAGACCACCGCCTGCAATGACTCCGAGAGCATCGAGCGGACCATGGTCTTTTCCCCCGCCGGAAACACATCCACCACCCGGTCCACGGTTTTAGCCGCCGACGTGGTGTGCAACGTGCCAAACACCAGATGCCCGGTTTCCGCCGCCGTCAGCGCGAGCCGAATGGTTTCCAGGTCCCGCAATTCGCCAACCAGGATCACATCCGGGTCCTCCCGCAATGCCGAACGCAGGGCAGCCGAGAAGCTGTGGGTATCGCGATGCACCTGTCGCTGGTTGATCAGGGCATTTTTCGGGTGGTGGATAAACTCGATCGGGTCTTCAAGGGTGAGGATGTGCTGACGGCGATGGGTGTTGAGGTAATCAATCATCGCCGCCAGGGTCGTGGACTTGCCGGAACCGGTCGGCCCGGTGACCAGTACCAGCCCCCGTGGCAGGTCTGCGATGCGCCGGAACACCTCGCCCAACCCCAGGTGTTCCAGGCTCTGCACCGTTGAGGGGATGGTACGAAACACCGCGCCCATGCCCCGGTGCTGCTGGAACACATTCACCCGAAACCGCGCCACCTCGGGCAACTCGAAGGCAAAATCCGTTTCAAGAGATGTTTCGAAATCCTTTTGCTGGTGATTGTTCAGCAAAGGGCTGAGCAACGCCGCCACTTGCACCGGCGCAAGTACAGGCCAATCGAGTGGCCAGACCTCGCCATCCACTCGCAGCATCGGCGCCAACCCCGCCGACAGATGCAGGTCGGAGGCCCGCAGGCGTACGCCGGCGGCCAGCAGTTCAGTGATATCCATAGGGCTTTCCATTTCCAGTAGAATGCCGCGGACTCCATATCCACGGGCGCAACTTGAATGTCGACCATAGCAGACAACATCGGCCTGGTTTCCGAGCGGATCCGGGCAGCCGCCGAGGCCGCGCAGCGCGACGCAGGCAGCGTGCACCTGCTGGCCGTGAGCAAGACCAAACCCGCACAGGCCGTGCGCGAAGCCTATGCCGCCGGGATGCGTGACTTTGGCGAGAACTATCTGCAGGAAGCCCTGGGCAAACAGGCCGAATTAACCGACCTGCCCTTGAGTTGGCACTTCATCGGCCCCATTCAATCGAACAAGACTCGTGCGATCGCCGAGAATTTCGCCTGGGTGCATTCCGTGGACCGCCTGAAAATCGCACAACGCCTGTCCGAACAACGCCCGGCTGACCTGCCGCCGCTGAATATCTGCATCCAGGTCAACGTCAGTGGCGAAGCCAGCAAGTCCGGCTGTACACCCGCCGACCTGCCCGCCCTGGCCGAAGCCATCAGCGCCCTGCCGCGCCTGAAGCTGCGCGGCCTGATGGCGATTCCCGAGCCGACCGACGACCGTGCAGAGCAAGACGCAGCCTTCGCCACCGTGCGCGACCTGCAAGCGAGCCTCGACCTGGGGCTCGACACACTTTCCATGGGCATGAGCCATGACCTTGAGTCGGCCATCGCCCAAGGGGCCACCTGGGTGCGGATCGGTACCGCCCTGTTTGGTGCCCGCGACTATGGCCAGCCGTGAAATGGCTGACTTCCATCTGAGTAAGGACCTGTCATGAGCAACACGCGTATTGCCTTTATCGGCGCCGGCAACATGGCGGCCAGCCTGATCGGCGGCCTGCGGGCCAAGGGCCTGGAAGCACAACAGATTCGCGCCAGCGACCCGGGCGCCGACACCCGCGCCCGCGTCAGCGCCGAGCACGGCATCGACACCTTCGCCGACAACGCAGAAGCGATTGAAGGCGTGGACGTGGTAGTGCTGGCGGTCAAGCCACAAGCCATGAAAGCCGTGTGCGAAAGCCTGCGCCCAAGCCTCAAGCCCCATCAACTGGTGGTGTCCATCGCCGCCGGCATCACCTGTGCCAGCATGAACAACTGGCTCGGCGCCCAGCCGATTGTGCGTTGCATGCCCAACACCCCGGCGCTGCTGCGCAAGGGCGTGAGCGGCTTGTACGCCACGTCCGAAGTCACTGCCCAACAGCGCGACCAGGCACAAGAGCTGCTGTCCGCCGTAGGTCTCGCCGTGTGGCTGGAACAAGAGCAGCAACTGGACGCCGTCACCGCCGTCTCCGGCAGTGGCCCGGCGTATTTCTTCCTGCTGATCGAGGCCATGACCGCCGCTGGCGTGAAACTCGGCCTGCCGCAGGAAGTCGCCGAGCAACTGGCCGAGCAGACCGCACTGGGCGCCGCGCAGATGGCCGTGACCAGCGATGTCGACGCGGCCGAGTTGCGCCGTCGCGTGACCTCGCCGGGCGGCACGACCCAGGCGGCAATCGAATCATTCCAGGCCGGGGGCTTTGAAGCCCTGGTGGAAAAAGCACTGGGTGCCGCAGCACATCGTTCGGCCGAAATGGCCGAGCAGCTGGGCAAATAGTCGTCCCCCACATAGGAATCAAACATGCTCGGAATCAATGACGCTGCCATTTTCATCATCCAGACCCTGGGCAGCCTGTACCTGCTGATCGTGCTGATGCGTTTTATCCTGCAACTGGTGCGGGCGAACTTCTACAACCCGCTGTGCCAGTTCGTGGTAAAAGCCACGCAGCCGCTGCTCAAGCCTCTGCGCCGGGTGATCCCGAGCCTGTTCGGCCTGGACATGTCGTCGCTGGTATTGGCGCTGCTGCTGCAGATCCTGCTGTTCGCGGTCATCCTGCTGCTCAATGGCTATCAGGCCACCACGCTGCTGTTGCTGCCGTGGGCCTTGATCGGGATCTTCTCGCTGTTCCTGAAGATCATTTTCTGGTCGATGATCATCAGCGTGATCCTGTCCTGGGTCGCTCCGGGCAGCCGCAGCCCGGGTGCCGAACTGGTGGCACAGATCACTGAGCCGGTGCTGGCACCGTTCCGTCGCCTGGTACCTAACCTGGGTGGCCTGGACATCTCGCCGATCTTCGCGTTTATCGCGATCCAGTTGCTGCAAAGCTGGGTGATTCCACGTTTGGCGTTCTATGCATTCATGCCCAAAGAACTGTTCGGTCTGATCTGACGACAATGTGGCGAGGGAGCTTGCTCCCGCTGGGCTGCGCAGCAGCCCCAAAACGGCCGACCGCGTTGCATATACAAAATCGCGGCAACCGGACCGGGACCGCTTCGCGCTCCAGCGGGAGCAAGCTTCCTCGCCACAAAAAGCCTTAAAAACACCAGCCGCAGGCCTTTGCTTGCCGCTGGGTGCAGCGGTCTTTAGACTTACGCCTCATTTAAACGAGAGCAGGGTCGATGCCAACTGCCTTCCCCCCCGATTCTGTTGGACTGGTCGTGCCCCAATTGGCGCACTTCAGCGAACCGCTGGCCCTGGCCTGCGGCCGTTCGCTGCCCGCCTACGACCTGATCTATGAAACCTACGGCCAACTGAACGCTACGGCCAGCAACGCCGTGCTGATCTGCCACGCCCTGTCCGGCCACCACCACGCTGCGGGTTTCCACAGCATGGACGAGCGCAAGCCCGGCTGGTGGGACAGCTGCATCGGCCCCGGCAAGCCCATCGACACCAACAAGTTCTTCGTGGTCAGCCTGAACAACCTCGGCGGCTGCAACGGCTCCACCGGCCCCAGCAGCCTCAACCCGGAAACCGGCAAGCCGTTTGGCGCCGATTTCCCGGTGCTGACCGTGGAAGACTGGGTGCACAGCCAGGCGCGCCTGGCCGACGTACTGGGCATCGCCCAATGGGCCGCCGTGATCGGCGGCAGCCTGGGCGGCATGCAGGCCCTGCAATGGACCATCACCTACCCGGACCGCGTGCGCCATTGCCTGGCCATCGCCTCGGCCCCCAAGCTGTCGGCGCAGAACATCGCCTTCAACGAAGTGGCGCGCCAGGCGATCCTGACCGACCCCGAGTTCCACGGCGGCTCGTTCCAGGAAGCGGGCGTGATCCCCAAGCGCGGGCTGATGCTCGCGCGCATGGTCGGGCACATCACCTACCTGTCGGATGACTCCATGGGCGAAAAATTCGGCCGTGGCCTCAAGAGCGAAAAGCTCAACTACGACTTCCACAGCGTCGAATTCCAGGTCGAGAGCTACCTGCGTTATCAGGGCGAGGAGTTTTCCGGGCGTTTCGACGCCAACACCTACCTGCTGATGACCAAGGCCCTGGACTACTTCGACCCGGCGGCGAATTTCGACGATGACCTGGCGCGCACCTTCGAGGCGGCCACCGCCAAGTTCTGCGTGATGTCGTTCACCACCGACTGGCGCTTTTCCCCGGCCCGCTCGCGGGAATTGGTGGATGCGCTGATGGCCGCCAAGAAAGACGTCTGCTACCTGGAGATCGACGCACCGCAAGGCCACGACGCCTTCCTGATACCGATCCCGCGTTACTTGCAGGCCTTTAGCAATTACATGAACCGAATAGCACTGTGAGAACGCCATGAGAGCCGACCTGGAAATCATCCAAGACTGGATCCCCGCCGGCAGCCGCGTGCTCGACTTGGGTTGCGGCGATGGCGAACTGCTGAGCTGGCTGCGCGACAACAAGCAAGTCACCGGCTATGGCCTGGAAAACGACCCGGACAACATCGCCCAGTGCGTGGCCAAGGGCATCAACGTGATCGAGCAGGACCTGGACAAGGGCCTCGGCAACTTTGCCAGCAACAGCTTCGACATCGTGGTCATGACCCAGGCCCTGCAAGCCGTGCACTACCCGGACCGGATCCTCGACGAAATGTTGCGCGTCGGCCGCCAGTGCATCATTACTTTCCCCAATTTCGGCCACTGGCGCTGCCGCTGGTACCTGGCCACCAAGGGCCGCATGCCCGTGTCGGACTTCCTGCCGTACACCTGGTACAACACGCCCAACATCCACTTCTGCACCTTTGAAGACTTCGAAGCGCTGTGCGGCGAGCGCGAAGCCAAAGTCATCAACCGCCTTGCCGTCGATCAACAGCATCGTCACGGCTGGGCGAGTAAGCTATGGCCCAACCTGCTGGGTGAGATCGGGATCTACCGGGTCAGCAGCCCGGGCCTGACGGACCACCAGATTGCCGTCTAACCATTTTCAAGGAGGACGATCATGAGTCGCCTGGCTGTTTTTCTACTCACCGCGTGCCTGAGCGTCAGCGCTATGGCGGCGGATGTTATCGATGGTAATCGTCAGAAAGAATTCGGCGATATCACGGTGCACTACAACACCCTGACCACCAGCTTCCTGACGCCGGAAATGGCTCAGGAAGCCGGGATCGTACGCAGCAAAGAGCTGGGCATGATCAATGTGTTCGTAAACAAGGGCGTCGAATCGATAGACGCCACCGTTACCGGCACAATCAAGGATCTGGGCGGCAAGAGCGAGATGCTGACGTTCAAGAAAATCACCCAGAAAGGTTCTACGCTTTACGTCGCCCAGTACCCGGTGCCGCAGCAGGAAACCAAGATTTTCACCATCAACGTTGAAACCGGTGGCAAAGCCCACGGTTTCAGTTTCAACCAGGAACTGTTTCCGGCGCAATGATGAACCTTACTCAACTCGTACTGGCCAGCCATAACGCCGGCAAGCTCAAAGAACTCCAGGCCATGCTCGGCGACTCGGTGCAACTGCGCTCGATTGGCGAGTTCAGCCAGGTAGAGCCGGAAGAGACCGGCCTGTCGTTTGTCGAGAACGCCATCCTCAAGGCCCGCAACGCCGCGCGTATTTCCGGCCTGCCGGCACTGGCTGACGATTCGGGCCTGGCCGTGGACTTCCTGGGCGGTGCGCCTGGCATCTACTCGGCACGTTACGCCGACGGTAAAGGCGATGCGGCCAACAACGCCAAGCTGCTGGACGCCCTCAAGGACGTGCCCGACGCGATGCGCGGCGCGCAGTTCGTCTGCGTGCTGGCCCTGGTGCGTCACGCCGATGATCCATTGCCGATCCTCTGCGAAGGCTTGTGGCACGGTCGCATCCTGCATGCGGCCAGCGGCGAGCACGGTTTCGGTTATGACCCGTTGTTCTGGGTGCCGGAGCGCAATGTCTCCAGCGCCGAATTGAGCCCGGCCGACAAGAACCAGATCAGCCACCGCGCCCGCGCAATGGATTTGCTGCGCCAGCGCCTGGGCCTGAAATGACTCAGAACACCTCCGCGCAGCCACTGATTCTCGGTGGCGCGCAAACACCTCGGGCGGCCCTGCCTCACCTGCCGCCCCTGGCGCTGTATATCCACATCCCGTGGTGCGTGCGCAAATGCCCCTATTGCGACTTCAACTCCCACACCGCCAGCAAGGTGCTGCCGGAGGAAGAGTACGTCGACGCGTTGCTGGCCGACCTCGATCAGGACCTGCACGCGGTGTATGGCCGTGAGCTGAGTTCGATCTTTTTCGGCGGCGGCACCCCAAGCCTGTTCAGCGCCGTTGCCCTGGGCCGGTTGCTCAAGGGCGTGGAAGCGCGCATCCCGTTTGCCGGCGATATCGAGATCACCCTGGAAGCCAACCCCGGTACCTTCGAGCAAGAGAAGTTCGTGGCGTACCGCAAGCTGGGGATCAATCGGCTGTCGATTGGCATCCAGAGTTTCCAGCAGGAAAAACTCGAAGCCCTGGGCCGCATCCACAACGGTGACGAAGCCGTGCGTGCCGCCGGCATGGCGCGCCAGGCCGGGTTCGACAACTTCAACCTGGACTTGATGCACGGTTTGCCCGATCAGTCCCTGGAGGACGCCCTGGGTGACCTGCGCCAGGCCATTGCCCTAAAGCCCACGCATCTGTCCTGGTATCAACTGACCCTGGAACCCAACACCGTGTTCTGGAACCAGCCGCCCGTGCTGCCGGAAGACGACACCCTGTGGGACATCCAGGAAGCCGGCCAGGCGCTGCTCGCCGAACACGGTTACGCCCAGTACGAAGTCTCGGCCTACGCCCAACCGGGACGGCCGGCGCGGCATAACCTGAACTACTGGAGCTTTGGCGATTTTATCGGCATCGGCGCCGGTGCCCACGGCAAGCTCAGCCATCCGGATGGGCGCATCGTGCGCACCTGGAAAACCCGGGCACCGAAGGACTACCTCAACCCGGCGAAAAACTACCAGGCCGGCGCGAAAGAACTGACCAACGAAGAGTTACCGTTCGAGTTCCTGATGAACGCCCTGCGCCTCACCGACGGCGTCGAAGCCAGGCTTTACGCCGAGCGTACCGGCCTCGAACTGGCCAGCCTCGATGAAGCTCGCCGCGAGGCAGAACAAAGTGGCCTGATGCAGGTCGAACCGTCACGCCTGGCGGCCACCGACCGCGGGCAACTCTTTCTCAATGACCTGCTGCAGAAGTTTTTGAGCTGATTGCTCTTAAGGAAATCGAATGGATCTGGTACTCGACCTGCTCGCCACCGTATCCCGCTGGAGCCGTAGCAACCTGTCGGAAATCTCCCTGGCGTTGGTAGGCTGCCTGCTGGTGCTGTTTGGCGCCGACATCAAGGGCTGGGTCGAAGCACGGCTGGGCAGCATCGCGGGTGCGCTGCGCGTGCCGCTGATGGCGCTGGTGTGCATGATCGGCAGCGGCGCTGCGCTGATCTATGCCACGCCGTGGATTGTTCGCGGGTTGAGCCAGTTCAACAACTACAGCCTGGCGCCGGTGTTGTTGGTGGTGCTGGTGTTGATTGGGGTGGTGGCGGATCGCCGCTGACCTTAAGCGCGGCACAAAACAAATGTGGGAGCGGGCTTGCTCGCGAATGCGGTGTGTCAGTCAGCGTAAATGTCGACTGATCTACCGCATTCGCGAGCAAGCCCGCTCCCACATTTTTTACTGCATTTCAAGCCTGGGACTTATCAGTCCACTTTCTCGAACTTCAAATCCCAAACCCCATGCCCGAGTCGCTCGCCGCGACGTTCGAACTTGGTGATCGGCCGCTCGGCCGGGCGCGGGACGCATTTGCCATCTTCCGCCAGGTTGCGGTAGCCAGGGGCGACGTTCATTACTTCCAGCATGTACTCGGCATACGGTTCCCAGTCGGTGGCCATGTGCAGGATGCCGCCCACTTTCAGCTTGCTGCGCACCAGTTCCGCGAAGGAAGCCTGGACGATGCGGCGCTTGTGGTGGCGGCTCTTGTGCCATGGGTCCGGGAAGAACAGCATCAGGCGGTCGAGGCTGTTGTCGGCGATGCAGCGGTTGAGCACTTCGATCGCATCGCAGTCGTAGACCCGCAGGTTGGTCAGGCCCTGAGTCAGCACGCCGTTCAGCAGCGCGCCAACACCCGGACGGTGTACTTCAACCCCGATAAAATCCTGCTCCGGCGAAGCCGCGGCCATTTCCAGCAGGGAATGGCCCATGCCGAAGCCAATCTCCAGGGAGCGTGGTGCCGAGCGGCCAAACACCTGGTCGTAATCCACCGGCGCGTCTGCCAGCGGCAGGACGAACAGCGGCGTGCCCTGCTCCAGGCCCTTTTGCTGGCCCTCGGTCATGCGACCGGCGCGCATCACAAAACTCTTGATGCGGCGGTGCTTGGACTCGTCGCCTTCTTCCAGGGTGTTCGGCGTTTCGTTTGATTCAGTCATCAATGGCTCTTACTTGATCAGACCATCCAGCGGCGAGGAGGCGCTGGCGTAAAGTTTTTTCGGCATGCGCCCGGCGAGGTACGCCAGGCGGCCGGCGACGATTGCGTGTTGCATGGCTTCGGCCATCATGATCGGCTGCTGGGCATGGGCGATGGCCGAGTTCATCAGCACCGCATCGCAACCCAGTTCCATGGCGATGGTGGCGTCGGAGGCAGTGCCCACGCCCGCATCCACCAGCACCGGGATCTTGGCTTCTTCAAGGATGATCTGCAGGTTGTACGGATTGCAGATACCCAGGCCGGAACCGATCAGACCGGCCAGCGGCATCACCGCGATGCAGCCGATTTCGGCCAGTTGGCGGGCGATGATCGGGTCGTCGCTGGTGTAGACCATCACGTCGAAACCTTCCTTGACCAGGGTCTCGGCGGCCTTGAGGGTTTCGATCACGTTGGGGAACAGGGTTTTCTGGTCGGCCAGCACTTCCAGCTTCACCAGGTTGTGGCCGTCGAGCAGCTCACGGGCCAGGCGGCAGGTGCGCACGGCTTCGATGGCGTCGTAGCAACCGGCGGTGTTCGGCAGGAAGGTGTAGCGATCCGGCGACAGCACTTCGAGCAGGTTCGGCTCGCCCTCGATCTGGCCGAGGTTGGTGCGGCGCACGGCGAAAGTAACGATCTCGGCGCCCGAGGCTTCGATGGCCAGGCGGGTTTCTTCCATGTCGCGGTACTTGCCGGTGCCGACCAGCAGACGCGACTGGAAGGTACGACCGGCCAGGACGAAAGGCTTGTCGCTACGAACGATGCTCATGGGAAATCCTCGAGTTGGGGTGAGGTTCTGCAGAATGCGGGTTGGCGCCCTGGAGCGCCGGACGGCTAGCCGCCGCCGATGGCGTGGACCACTTCGACCTGGTCACCCTCGGTGAGCGCGGTCTCGACGTGCTGGCTACGCGGGACGATATCCTGGTTGAGCTCCACTGCGACGCGGCGTCCGGTCAAGTCCAGACGGGTCAGCAGGGCCGCAACGGTTTCACCGTCGGGCAGTTCAAAGGGTTCGCCGTTCAACTGAATGCGCATGCCACGGGCCGCCATCGTTTTTAGGGGCCAGCATTCTAGCGTGATTGACGTTGCTGGCCCAAGCCCCTTGGTCAGGCAGCCTGTAGACGCCACGCCGCCAAACCGAGGAAGAACCAGCCCAGCAGGAACGCCAGGCCACCAAACGGGGTGATGATGCCGAGCTTGCTGATGCCGGTCATGGTCAGCACATACAGGCTGCCGGAGAACAGCAGGATGCCCACGGCAAAGGACACCCCCGCCCACGTCACCAGCCTGCCCGGGATGTGCGCCGCCAACAGTGCCACGCCGAACAGCGCCAGGGTGTGCACCAACTGGTAGGTCACGCCGGTGTGGAAAATCGCCAGGTACTCGGCGCTCAGGCGGTTTTTCAGGCCGTGGGCGGCAAACGCGCCCAGGGCGACGCCGGTGAAACCGAAAAAGGCAGCCAGCATCAGAAAGCCACGCAACATGAGGAACTCCAGTCAGACTCAGGGGGCAGGGTCTGTATAATGGCCCGCTCAACGGGTTCGGCCAAGCCATCTCTATGCTGCGTCTCCTCTTCAAGCGTTTTCTCAAAGCCCTCAAGTGGTTTGCCATCGGCAGCGTGCTGCTGGTGCTGCTGTTCCGTTTCGTGCCACCACCGGGCACTGCGCTGATGGTTGAGCGCAAGGTCGAGTCCTGGGTCGACGGCGAGCCGATTGACGTACAGCGCACGTGGGTGCCGTGGGATCAGATCTCCGACGAACTTAAAGTGGCGGTGATGGCCGGCGAAGACCAGCGCTTCCCGCAACATTGGGGTTTTGATTTCGGCGCGATCCAGGCGGCATTGCAGCATAACGAGCGCGGCGGCTCGATTCGCGGCGCCAGCACCTTGAGCCAGCAGGTGTCGAAGAATCTGTTTTTGTGGACCGGCCGCAGCTATTTCCGCAAGGGCCTGGAAGCCTGGTTTACCGGGCTGATCGAGATTCTCTGGCCCAAGCAGCGAATTCTTGAGGTGTACCTCAACAGCGTGGAATGGGATGAAGGCGTGTTCGGCGCCGAAGCGGCGGCGCGGCATCACTTTGGGGTGAGTGCCAAGGCGCTGACCCGCCAGCAGGCCAGCTACCTGGCGGCGGTGTTGCCTAACCCGCGGGTGTGGAGTGCCAGCCATCCAACGTCGTATGTCGCGCGACGGGCGGCGTGGATTCGGCAGCAGATGAGTCAGTTGGGTGGCGACAGCTATTTGAATGAGCTGAACAACTCGCGCAAGGCGCCCTGGGCTGACTGACACCCCACAAAACAAAAGTGGGAGCGGGCTTGCTCGCGAAAGCGGTGTGCCAGTCAATACCTTAGGTGACTGGTCCACCGCTTTCGCGAGCAAGCCCGCTCCCACATTTCGATCGCGCTGTCCTAGCTACCTGTGTCAGGCGGCGATCGACAGTTTCAGCTTGTTCATCGCACTCTTCTCGAGCTGACGAATCCGCTCGGCCGACACGTTGTACTTCTGCGCCAGGTCGTGCAGCGTGGCTTTTTCTTCTGCCAACCAGCGCTGGTAGAGAATGTCACGGCTGCGGTCGTCCAGCACTTCCAGCGCTTCGTGCAGGTTGTGATTGGAGTTGTCGCTCCAGTCGGCATCTTCCAGCTGACGCGCCGGGTCGTACCGGTGGTCTTCCAGATAGTTGGCCGGCGATTGGAAGGCGCTGTCGTCGTCCGCTTCGGCGGCCGGGTCGAAGGCCATGTCATGGCCGGTCAGGCGACTTTCCATCTCGCGCACTTCACGTGGCTCTACGCCGAGGCTTTCGGCCACGCGATGCACTTCTTCGTTGTTCAGCCACGCCAGGCGTTTCTTCTGGCTGCGCAGGTTGAAGAACAGTTTGCGCTGGGCCTTGGTGGTCGCGACTTTCACGATGCGCCAGTTGCGCAGGATGAATTCGTGAATTTCCGCCTTGATCCAGTGCACAGCAAACGACACCAGGCGCACACCCATTTCCGGGTTGAAGCGCTTCACAGCTTTCATCAGGCCAACGTTGCCTTCCTGAATCAGGTCAGCCTGGGCCAGGCCGTAGCCGCTATAGCTACGGGCGATATGTACGACAAAACGCAGGTGGGCGAGCACCATCTGCCGAGCCGCCCCCAAATCCTGCTCATAGTAGAGACTCTCGGCCAGTTCACGCTCCTGCTCGGGCGTCAGCAATGGAATGCTGTTGACCGTGTGCACATAGGCCTCCAGGTTCGCACCCGGGACCAGAGCATAAGCAGGTTGCAAAGAAGTGGTCATACGAAAAAACCTCCGACTCACATAACTCGTGCAGTTCAGCACTGCGAAAATTGACCGGGAACCGTAGGACAAGTTCCCTAAACCACTGATACGGTCAATACAAACGAAACCACATTACCCTGACATTAACTACTTCGGTGCCAGCTCACGTAAATGCCGTGCGACCGCAATCCAAGCACCGATATACCCCAAGAGCACTGCCCCAAGCAACAATGACAGACCATCGGCTGCCGGCACGCCGGCCAGGGCAAAATCGCTGCCGTACAAACCGGCAAGCCCCACCACCGCATCGTTCAGCCAGTTCAGGCCAAAAGCCAGTACGCCCCAGGACAAAATTCCCGCACCGAAGCCATACAGCGCGCCCATGTACAGAAAAGGCCGACGCACATAGCTGTCCGTGCCGCCGACGAGTTTAATCACTTCTATCTCGGTGCGGCGGTTTTCAATATGAAGACGAATGGTATTGCCTATCACCAAAAGTAATGCAGACACCAGCAACACCGTCAGGCCGAACACAAACCGGTCGCCCAGCTTGAGAATCGCGGCCAACCGCTCTACCCAGACTAGATCAAGTTGTGCCTGTTGGACCTTCGGCAGCTCTGCGAGTTTTTGTCGCAGGGCTTCCAGGGTGGTCTTGTCGACCTCGTTCGGGGTGACCAGCACCACGCCCGGCAGCGGGTTTTGCGGCAACTCCTTGAGCGCCTCGCCCAGGCCGGACTGTTGCTGGAACTCTTCCAGGGCTTGATCGCGGCTGATGTACTCAGCCTCGGCCACACCCGGAATGCCCTTGATCTGGTCGCGCAGGGACTCACCGTCCTGGGCGCTGGCATCCAGGTTCAGGTACAGGGAAATCTGCGCCGCCCGCTGCCACGAACCGCCAAGGCGCTCGACATTGTTCAGCAGCAATGACAAGCCCATGGGCAGGCTCAAGGCCACGGCCATGACCAGGCAGGTAAAAAAGCTGCCGATCGGCTGCTTGCCGAGGCGGCGCAGGCTGTCTACCAGGCTGGCACGGTGGCTTTCGATCCAGGCATGCACCAGGGTGCCGAAATCCGGGCCATCGTCTTCGTCGCGTTTTTTCTTCTGTGGCTGCGGGTCGGCCGCCTTTGGCGCGACGCGCTCGGAAACCTTCGGGCTGCGTGTTGCACTCATACCCCAGCCTCCCCGTCACCGATCAGGCGGCCGCGTTGCAGGGTCAGCATGCGGTGGCGCATGCGGGCGATCAGCGCCAAGTCGTGACTGGCGATCAGCACGCTGGTGCCCAGGCGGTTGATGTCTTCGAACACGCCCATGATTTCTGCGGCCAGGCGCGGGTCGAGGTTACCGGTGGGTTCGTCCGCCAGCAGCAAGGCCGGGCGATGGACGATGGCGCGGGCGATGCCGACGCGCTGTTGCTGGCCGGTGGACAGGTCGCCTGGGTACAGGTCGGTCTTGTCCGACAGCGCCACGCGTTCCAGGGCCGAATCCACGCGCTTGACGATTTCGGCCTTGGACAGACCGAGAATCTGCAACGGCAAGGCGATGTTGTTGAACACCGTGCGATCGAACAGCAACTGGTGGTTCTGGAACACCACGCCGATCTGCCGGCGCAGGAATGGAATCTGTGCGTTGCTGATGGTTGCCAGGTCCTGGCCCGCCAGCAGCAGTTTGCCGGTGGTTGGGCGCTCCATGGCCAGCAGCAGGCGCAACAAGGTACTTTTACCGGCACCCGAATGGCCGGTCACAAACAAGAATTCGCCGCGACGCACCCGGAAACTCAGCTCATGCAAGCCGACATGCCCGTTGGCGTAGCGTTTACCGACCTGTTCGAAACGAATCATGAACGCTCCCGCTCGGCAAACAGTGCCTGTACAAAGGGTTCGGCTTCAAAAGTGCGCAGGTCGTCGATGCCTTCACCGACGCCGATGTAACGAATCGGCAACCCGAACTGCTTGGCCAGGGCGAAGATCACACCGCCCTTGGCCGTGCCGTCGAGCTTAGTCAATGCCAGGCCGGTCAGTTGGACCGTCTGGTGGAATTGTTTGGCCTGGCTGATGGCGTTCTGGCCGGTACCGGCGTCCAGCACCAGCAACACCTCGTGGGGCGCGTCGGCGTCGAGCTTGCCGATCACGCGGCGAACTTTCTTCAGCTCTTCCATCAGATTGTCTTTGGTGTGCAGGCGACCGGCGGTATCGGCGATCAGCACATCAATGTTGCGCGCCTTGGCGGCCTGCACCGCATCGAAGATCACCGAGGCCGAATCGGCGCCGGTGTGCTGGGCGATGACCGGGATCTTGTTGCGCTCGCCCCAGACCTGCAATTGCTCCACGGCGGCGGCACGGAAGGTGTCACCGGCGGCGAGCATGACTTTCTTGCCTTCCAGTTGCAGCTTCTTCGCCAACTTGCCGATGGTGGTGGTCTTGCCGGCGCCGTTGACGCCAACCACCAGGATCACAAACGGCTTTTTCTGCGTATCGATGATCAGCGGCGCTTCCACCGGCTTGAGCATGTTGGCCAGCTCGGCCTGCAGCGACTTGTAGAGCGCATCGGCGTCGGTCAGCTGCTTGCGCGCGACCTTCTGGGTCAGGCTCTGGATGATCACGGCGGTGGCTTCGACGCCCACGTCGGCGGTCAGCAGGCGGGTTTCGATGTCCTCCAGCAGCTCGTCATCGATGGTCTTTTTGCCGAGAAACAGGCTGGCCATGCCTTCGCCGATGCTGGCGCTGGTCTTGCTCAGGCCTTGCTTGAGGCGGGCAAAGAAACCGGTCTTGCCGGTTTCGGCAGGAACAGCAGGCTCTTCGATGACTGCTGGCGCGGCGACCGCGACCGGAACAGGTTCGGCGACCACCGGTGCAGGCACCTCAACCACTGGCGGCGCCTGGACCACAACGGGCACAGGCTCCACGAGGGCCGGAATCGGCGGCGTCACATGCGCGGCCTGCTCGTCTTCAACCAGTGCTACGGGCTCTTCTGCCACCGGCAACACCAGCCATGGCTTGTGCTCTGGCTCTGGCTCTGGCGCAGGTTCTGGCTCAACCACCGGCTGCAACACCGGCTCGGCCATCGGCAACACCACCGGGGCCGGTGTTTCGGCAACCGGTTCGGCTTCTACTATGGATTCGGGGATCGGTTCAGCTTGAACCTGCGGCTGTTCGACGACGGTTTCCTGCGGCTTTTTGCGCAGCCATCCGAACAGGCCTTTTTTCTCGCCAGCCGCAGCTGGGGTCTTCTTGTCGTCGTTGGAACCAAACATGGAGACGGCTATCTCAAGGTAGCGACGCGCCAGGGGGCGTGCCGGTAAATAAAATTCGATGCGTAACAGACTGTTTTTTAGCCAGCTCGTTCATGCGCAACATTTTGTAAGGCCTAAATAGAGCCTTAACAAGACAGCCATAGTGGCCGTCCCTAGGTCGGACCAGTATCCTAGCACCTCCTCGCCCGCCGACGCTAAGACCAAGCGGGCAGCCCAACAGGTTTAAAAACGAATGAATGCTCTAGCCCGCCGCGCCGCAGGCCTGCTGCTCAGCACAGTTTGTCTGCCCCTTTCAGCTTTGGCTGCCGACCCACAACCCACCCACGAATTCACCCTGGACAACGGCCTCAAGGTCGTCGTGCGCGAAGACCATCGCGCCCCGGTGGTGGTTTCGCAGGTCTGGTACAAGGTTGGCTCCAGCTACGAAACCCCGGGCCAGACCGGTTTGTCCCACGCCCTGGAACACATGATGTTCAAGGGCAGCGCCAAGGTCGGCCCCGGCGAGGCTTCGTTGATCCTGCGTGACCTGGGCGCGGAAGAAAACGCCTTCACCAGCGACGACTACACCGCCTACTACCAAGTGCTGGCCCGTGACCGCCTGGGCGTCGCCTTCGAGCTGGAAGCCGACCGCATGGCCAGCCTGCGCCTGCCGGCCGACGAATTCAGCCGCGAGATCGAGGTGATCAAGGAAGAGCGCCGGATGCGCACCGACGACAACCCGATGTCCAAGGCCTATGAGCGCTTCAAGGCCATGGCCTACCCGGCCAGCGGCTACCACACGCCGACCATCGGCTGGATGGCCGACCTGGACCGCATGAAGGTTGAAGAGCTGCGCCACTGGTACCAATCCTGGTACGTGCCGAACAACGCCACCCTGGTAGTGGTGGGCGACGTAACCCCGGATGAAGTCAAAACCCTGGCCCAGCGCTATTTCGGCCCGATCCCCAAGCGCGACGTTCCCCCGGCGAAAATCCCGCTGGAGCTGGCCGAGCCCGGTGAACGCCTGCTGACTATGCATGTACAGACCAAACTGCCGAGCGTGATCCTTGGTTTCAACGTGCCGAGCCTGGCCACCGCTGAAGACAAACGCTCGGTCAACGCCCTGCGCCTGATCTCGGCCCTGCTGGACGGCGGCTATAGCGCGCGCATCTCGACACAACTGGAGCGCGGCGAAGAGCTGGTGTCCGGCGGCTCGTCGAGCTACGACGCCTACACCCGCGGTGACAGCCTGTTCACCCTGACTGCCACACCGAACCTGCAAAAGAAAAAGACCGTGGCCCAGGCTGAAGCCGGCCTTTGGCGCCTGCTGGATGAGCTGAAGGCCAAGCCACCGAGCGCTGAAGAACTGGAGCGTATCCGCGCCCAGGTCATCGCCGGCGTGGTTTACCAGCGCGACTCGATTACCAGCCAGGCCACTGCCATCGGCTCCCTGGAGACGGTGGGCCTGTCCTGGAAACTCATGGACACCGAGCTGGCCGAGCTGCAAAGCGTCACCGCCGAAGATATCCAGAAAGCTGCACGCACCTATTTCACCCGCGAACGTCTCAGCGTCGCCCATGTCTTGCCTGAGGAGACCGCTCATGAGTGAACGTAAAAACAACCGCCTGGTGCTGCCCGGCCTGATCGTGGTGACTTTGGCTGCGGCCTGCGCGGTGTACTTGCTGCGCCCCAGCGAATCCGTCGCCAGCCAGGCGCTGGAGCAGGCCAAGTCCGCCAACAAGCTGCAATCCCTGGCCGAGCTGGACGACAAGGCGCCGACCAACCGCAAGCTCGACGTGCAAACCTGGACCACCGCCGAAGGCGCCAAGGTGCTGTTCGTCGAAGCCCATGAACTGCCGATGTTCGACATGCGCATCCTGTTCGCCGCCGGCAGCAACCAGGACGGCGCAACATCAGGCCTGGCGCTGTTGACCAACGCAATGCTCAACGAAGGCGTGCCGGGCAAGGACGTCAGCCAGATTGCCGCCGGTTTCGACGGCCTGGGTGCTGATTTCAGCAATGGCGCCTACCGCGACATGGCGCTGGTTTCCCTGCGCAGCCTGAGCGCCAGCGACAAGCGTGACGCCGCCCTGTCACTGTTTGACGACGTGATCGGCAAGCCGACCTTCCCGGCAGACTCTCTGGCGCGGATCAAGAACCAGCTGCTGGCGGGCTTCGAGTACCAGAAACAGAACCCCGGCAAACTGGCGAGCATCGAGCTGTTCAAGCAGCTCTATGGCGACCACCCTTACGCCCATCCGAGCGAAGGCAACGCCGAGAGCGTGCCGAAGGTGACTCTCGCGCAATTGAAGGACTTCCACGCCAAGGCCTACGCCGCCGGCAACGCAGTGATTTCCGTAGTCGGCGATCTGACCCGCGCCGAAGCCGAAGCCATGACCGCCAAGGTTTCCGCGTCCCTGCCAAAAGGCCCGGCGCTGACGAAAATCGCCCAACCGGTCGAGCCCAAGGCTGGCACCACGCACATCGAGTTCCCGTCCAAGCAGACAACCCTGCTGCTGGCGCAACTGGGTATCGACCGTGCCGACCCGGATTACGCCGCGCTGTCACTGGGTAACCAGATTCTCGGCGGCGGTGGCTTCGGCACCCGTTTGATGAGCGAAGTGCGCGAGAAACGCGGCCTGACCTACGGCGTATACTCCGGCTTCTCGCCGATGCAGGTACGCGGCCCGTTCATGATCAACCTGCAAACCCGCGCCGAAATGAGCGCCGGCACGCTGCGATTGGTGCAGGACGTACTCGCCGACTACCTCAAGACCGGCCCGACACAGAAAGAACTCGATGACGCCAAGCGCGAACTGGCCGGCAGCTTCCCGCTGTCCACCGCGAGCAACGCCGATATCGTCGGGCAGCTGGGCGCCATGGGTTTCTACAACCTGCCGCTGAGCTACCTGGAAGATTTCATGAAACAATCCCAGGCGCTGACCGTTGACCAGGTCAAAGCTGCTTTGAACAAACATTTGAGTGCCGACAAGATGGTCATCGTGACCGCCGGCCCGACGATTGCGCAAAAGCCACTACCGCCCCCCACTGATAAACCCGCCGAGCAACCGCTCGGGGTTCCGGAGCATTAATGGCCCGTCCATCCCGTCCCAAAAAACCTGTCCACAACGTTCACAACGGTGTGGGCCAACTGCGCATCATCGGCGGAGAGTGGGGCAGCCGTAAGCTGAGCTTCCCTGATGTCGTGGGCCTGCGCCCGACGCCAGACCGCGTGCGTGAAACCCTGTTCAACTGGCTCGCGCCGTATATCGCCGGGGCCAAGGTGCTGGACCCGTTCGCGGGTAGCGGCGCGCTGTTCCTGGAGTCGCTGTCCCGTGGCGCGGCGCTGGGCCAGGCGCTGGATGCCAGCAATGTGGCGGTCGCCAGCCTCAAGGAACACCTGGGCACGCTGCGTTGCACCACAGGGCAAGTGCAGACGGCTGACGCGTTGCGCTACCTGGAAACCCAGGAAGCCCGTGAGTTTGACGTGGTGTTTCTTGATCCGCCGTTTAATCAGAACCTGCTGCCGACCGTTTGCGCGTTGCTGGAAGAGCGCCAGTGGTTGGCACCGGATGCCTGGATCTACACTGAAAGCGAAACCGCACCGTCCACACTCGGTCTGCCGGGCACCTGGCGCCTGCACCGCGAGCAGAAATCCGGGCGGGTGTATTACGCGTTGTGGCAACGCACCGTGTAGGAGCGAGCTTGCTCGCGAAGATCGTTAACGATGACGCGGGAAACCAGGGGAACGCGGTGATCTTGAGTTTTTCGCGAGCAAGCTCGCTCCTACAATGATTGGAGCAAGCCCATTCGGCACCGAGAATTTCATGACTCCGCTCCTCGACCGCTTCTCCCCCGCCTTCGGCCTCGGCAACCCGCACCTGCAAACGTTGTGGGGACCGCTGTGGCGCAAAACCACGCACATCGAACGCCAGCGCGAACGGCTGTGGCTGGCAGACGGCGATTTTCTCGACCTCGACTGGCATGGGCCCCATGACGCAACCACCCCGCTGGTGCTGGTACTGCACGGGCTGACCGGCTCGTCCAACTCCCCTTACGTCGCCGGCCTGCAAAAAGCCCTCGCAACCCAAGGCTGGGCCAGCGTCGCGCTGAACTGGCGTGGCTGCTCCGGCGAACCCAACCTGCTTGCCCGCAGCTACCATTCCGGCGCCAGTGAAGACCTGGCCGAAACCATCGCTCACCTGCGGGCCAAGCGCCCGTTGGCGCCGCTGTATGCGGTGGGGTATTCACTGGGCGGGAATGTGCTGCTCAAGTACTTGGGCGAAACCGGCGAAGCCTGCGGGCTGCAAGGCGCGGCCGCCGTGTCGGTACCGTTTCGCCTGGATCAGTGCGCCGATCGCATTGGCCTGGGCTTTTCTCGGGTTTATCAGAAGCATTTCATGCGCGAAATGCTGGCCTATATCCGCGTCAAACAAAGCCGGTTTCTCAAGGATGGCCGCGAGGCAGGCCTGAAAACCCTCGCCGACCTGGGCTCGCTGGAGAAGATGCGCACGTTCTGGGACTTTGACGGCCGCGTCACCGCGCCGCTGCACGGGTTCCTCAGTGCCGAGGACTACTACCGCCGCGCCTCCAGCCGCTATTACCTCGGGGGCATTCGCACACCAACCCTGATCATCCAGGCCGCGGACGACCCGTTCGTGTTCGCCCACAGCCTGCCCGAGGCCAGCGAACTGTCGGATTGCACCGAGTTCGAACTGCTGGCCAAGGGCGGGCATGTCGGGTTTGTGGACGGCTCACTGAAACAGCCAACTTACTACCTGGAACGGCGAATCCCGGAGTGGCTACTGACACAACGCCGATAAAAATGTGGGAGCTCCCACACTTTGGATCAGACCGGGTCAGGCAGACCTCAGTCGCCTGTTGCAACTTCCCGCTTTGGATCAGTGATCCACTCGCTCCACGACCCCGCGTACAACTTGCCCAACGGGTAACCCGCCAGGCACAGCGCAAACAGGTTGTGGCAGGCAGTCACGCCGGAGCCGCAGTAGGCCACCAGGTCATCCGGCGAGCGGCCTTGCAGCTTGGCGGCGAAGCGTTGCTTGAGCTGGTCCGCCGGCAGGAAACGGCCGTCGCTGCCCAGGTTTTCATTGAATGCGGCACATTGCGCGCCGGGGATATGCCCGGCAACCGGGTCGATCGGCTCTACTTCACCACGAAAACGCGGCTGGGCGCGGGCGTCGATCAGGGTCAGGCCGGGCTGGCCAAGGCGTTTCTGCAGGTGTTCGGCGTCCAGTTGCAAGTGGTTGTCCGGCGTGCCGCTGAAGGTGCCGGGCTCGATCACCGGCGCATCCAGGCTCAGCGGGAAGCCCGCCGCGTGCCAGGCTTTCAGGCCGCCATCGAGGATGAACACGCCGTCGCGCTTGCCCAGCCAGGCCAGCAGCCACCAGGCACGGGCGGCATAGGCACCCGGGCCGTCGTCATACAAAACGATATCGCTGTCGGCGTTAACGCCCCATGCCCGCAGTTGCCGGATAAACGCATCCGGCGCCGGCAACGGATGGCGACCGGTCACGCCCTTGATTATCGGCCCGCTGAGGTGGCGTTCCAGATCGGCATACTGCGCCCCTTCGATATGCCCTTCGGCGTAGCTGCACAGGCCGTAGTCCGGGTCTTCCAGGGCAAAACGGCAATCGAGGATCACCAGCCCGCCGGACTTCTGGCGCTCGGCCAGTTGCTGGGGGCTGATCAGTTGGGCAAGCGGCATGACTGACTCCTGTGGCTAGGTTAGCGTTCGGGAAACATCCTACTTCACTTCTTCCAGCGCCTGATTCAACGGCACGTAAAACTCTTTGAACAGTGCATCCACCGCGTCCTTGGCCTTGGGGGTGATAAACCCGGCTTCCAGCACCAGCACCTGGTACACACCGCGCTTGATGGCCTCAGCGCTCAGGTGCGTGGACTTTTCATTGGTGGTGCACAGGAAGCGCACCCATGAGGTGAGGATGATCCAGGCGTTGAGGGTCAGGGCTTCGGTTTGCACCGGGTCCATGTTCAGGATGCCGGCATCGACAAACCCCTGGTAGATGGCTGCGCCCTGGATCAGGCAACGCTGGGAGAACCGCCGATAGCCGGTGGCCAGCTCCGGGTCGCTTTCCAGCAGGTGTTCGAGGTCACGGTGCAGGAAGCGGTAGCGCCACATGCCGGCCAGCACCGCCTGCAGGTAGAAGCGCTTGTCTTCCACGGTCACCGCACGGCCCTGGGGCGGGCGCAGGAAACTGTCCACCAACGCTTCGTACTCACGAAACAGCACCGCGATAATCGCCTGCTTGTTGGGGAAGTGGTAGTACAGGTTGCCCGGGGAAATTTCCATATGGGCGGCGATATGGTTGGTGCTGACACTGCGCTCGCCCTGCTGGTTAAACAGCTCCAGGCTGGTTTGCACAATGCGCTCGCTGGTCTTTACTCGTGGTGCCATGGGAAATCAACTTCTAGACCCGTGATGGCGGCATCTTACGGACTATCCTTGTCCGGATAAATCGGCACGTTGTGCAATGTTATTTGACAATTTAGAGCAATGACTCTAAAAACTGAAGCATTCCAATAACAATCGGGAACTTCGCCATGTCTGCCAACGTTGCCTACCTGCAAGATTCCCAGGCGCTGGACCAGCTCCAGGAACTGTTCGACGCCCAGCGCCAAGCCTACGCCGCCAACCCGATGCCGCCGGCCGCCCAGCGCCAGCAATGGCTCAAGGCCTTACGCGAGCTGCTGAGTGACGAGCGCCAGGCGCTGATCAACGCCATCAGCAGTGATTTCAGCCACCGCAGCGCCGACGAAACCCTGTTCGCCGAACTGATGCCCAGCCTGCATGGCATTCACTACGCCAGCAAACACCTCAAGGGCTGGATGAAACCTTCCCGCCGCGCTGTAGGCATTGCCTTCCAGCCCGCGTCCGCCAAGGTCATCTATCAACCCCTGGGTGTGGTCGGGGTGATCGTGCCCTGGAACTACCCGTTGTACCTAGCCATCGGCCCGCTGGTGGGTGCATTGGCGGCCGGCAACCGGGTGATGCTCAAGCTCAGCGAATCCACCCCCGCCACCGGCCAGTTGCTCAAGGCGCTGCTGGCGAAGATCTTCCCCGAGGACTTGGTGTGCGTGGTGCTCGGCGAGGCTGAAGTGGGCATGGCGTTTTCCAAGCTGCGCTTCGACCACCTGCTGTTCACCGGCGCCACCAGCATCGGCAAGCACGTGATGCGCGCGGCGGCCGAACACCTGACGCCGGTCACCCTGGAACTGGGCGGCAAATCACCGGCGATTGTTTCCGCCGACGTGCCGCTCAAGGACGCCGCCGAACGCATCGCCTTCGGCAAGGCGCTGAATGCCGGGCAAACCTGCGTGGCGCCGGACTATGTGCTGGTGCCGGAAGACCGTGTAGACGGCTTCGTCGAGGCCTACAGCAAGGCGGTCCGCGGGTTCTATCCGACCCTGGCCGACAACCCGGACTACACCGCCATCATCAACGAACGACAGTTGGCCCGGCTCAACGGCTACGTGAAAGACGCCACCGACAAGGGTGCCACCCTGGTCCCGCTGTACGACCAGGGCCAGGACCGCCGCATGGCCCACAGCCTGCTGCTGAATGTCAGCGACGAGATGACCGTGATGCAGGACGAAATCTTCGGCCCGGTGCTGCCGATCGTGCCGTATCGCGGCCTCGACCAGGCCTTTGCCTACATCAATCAGCGCCCTCGCCCACTGGCGCTGTATTACTTCGGCTACAACAAGGCGGAACAGAACCGCGTACTGCACGAAACCCATTCCGGCGGCGTGTGCCTGAACGACACGTTGCTGCACGTAGCCCAGGACGACATGCCCTTCGGCGGCATCGGCCCGTCGGGCATGGGCCATTACCACGGCCATGAAGGTTTCCTGACCTTCAGCAAGGCCAAGGGCGTGCTGATCAAGCAACGCCTGAACGCGGCCAAGCTGATTTACCCGCCCTATGGCAAATCCATCCAGAAGTTGATCCAGAAGCTGTTCGTCCGCTAACAAACCCATCACCGGGATAACAATAAGAATGAACCCTAGCCTGACTGAATCACCCGCGCTGTCACGGCGCGGCGTCTTGAAACTCGGCCTGTGCGCCAGCGCCTTCCTGGCCACCGCCGGGCTGGGCGCCAGCCTCAGCGGCTGCTCCAGCAGCACCCCGGCCAGCGGCTTTGCGATGTTGCGCAGCAGTGACCTGCCGTTTTTGCGGGCAGTGATTCCGGTGCTGCTGGAGGGCGTGGCCAGCGCCGAGATAGTGGTGGCCGGCATCGACGACACCCTGAAAAAGCTCGACTTCAGCCTGCAACACCTGTCGCCCGAGATGTTCAAGCTGACCCAGCAACTGTTCGACGTATTGGGCATGGCCGTCACCCGTGGGCCGCTGACCGGGGTGTGGGGCAGCTGGGAAAACGCCAGCGGCGAACAGATCCGCAACTTCCTGCACCGTTGGGAAAACAGCTACCTGAACCTGCTGCGCATGGGCCAGGGCTCGTTGCTCAAGCTGGTGATCATGGCCTGGTATTTCCGCCCCGAGTCCTGGGCGCATTGCGGCTACCCCGGCCCACCGAAAATCTGATCTGCATCCCGATAAAAACAAGAGACGACCCTGATGCCCGTACCTGATCTGTTCCGCGATGGCATGGCCCGCGGCTGGAAGACCCACAATGGCGCCGCCCTCGACCAGGACCTGACCCTGGAAGCCGACGTCGCGATCATCGGCAGCGGCGCCGGCGGCGGCACCACCGCCGAAATCCTCAGCGCCGCCGGCTACAAGGTGCTGTTGATCGAAGAAGGCCCGTTGAAGACCAGCAACGACTTCAAGCTGCTGGAGGACGAGGCCTACGCCAGCCTGTATCAGGAAGGCATCGGGCGCATGAGCAAGGACGGCGCCATCACCATCCTGCAGGGCCGAGCGGTCGGCGGCACCACGCTGATCAACTGGACCTCCAGCTTCCGCACCCCGGACCCGACCCTCGCCCACTGGGCCAGCGAATACGCGGTCAAGGGCCACAGCAGCGCCGAGATGGCGCCCTGGTTCGAAAAAATGGAACAACGCCTGGGCATCGCGCCTTGGGCCATGCCACCGAATGCCAACAATGACGTGATCCGCAAGGGCTGCGAAAAGCTTGGCTACAGCTGGCACGTGATCCCGCGCAATGTGCGCGGCTGTTTCAACCTGGGGTATTGCGGCATGGGTTGCCCGGTCAACGCCAAGCAATCAATGCTGGTGACCACCATTCCGTCCACCCTGGAGAAAGGCGGCGAGCTGCTGTACCTGGCCCGCGCCGAACGCCTGAAGTTCAGCGGCGACACCATCACCAGCCTCGAATGCGTGGCCATGGATCAGTATTGCGTGGCACCGACCGGCCGCAAAATCACGGTCAAAGCCAAGCACTACGTACTGGCCGGCGGCGGCATCAACAGCCCGGCGCTGCTGCTTCGTTCCGATGCACCCGACCCCCACTCGCGCCTGGGCAAACGGACCTTTCTGCACCTGGTGAATTTTTCCGCCGGGCTGTTCGACGAGGTGATCAACCCGTTCTACGGGGCGCCGCAGTCGATCTATTCCGACCACTTCCAATGGCAGGACGGCACTACCGGCAAAATGTCCTACAAGCTCGAAGTACCGCCGCTGCATCCGGGCCTCGCCAGTACCTTGCTTGGCGGCTACGGCACGCAGAACGCGCTGGATATGGGCCAACTGCCCAAGACCCACGCAATGCTTGCCCTCTTGCGCGACGGTTTCCACCCCGACAGCCCGGGCGGCACCGTCGAATTGCGCGGCGATGGCACACCGGTGCTCGATTATCAGGTTTCGCCCTACGCCTGGGACGGCCTGCGCCGGGCATTCCACAGCATGGCGGAGATTCAGTTTGCCGGCGGCGCCAAGTCGGTGATGCCGCTGCACGGCGATGCGCGCTACGTGAACACCTTGGCTGAAGCCCGCAGCATGATCGACGGGTTGAACCTCGAATTGCACCGAACCCGGCTCGGCAGCGCTCATGTAATGGGCGGTTGCGCGATGGGGGAAGAACCGAAAAACGCCGTGGCCGACAGCCTTGGGCGCCATCATCAACTGCGCAACTTGTCGATCCACGATGGCTCGCTATTCCCCACCAGTATTGGCGCTAACCCGCAGTTATCGGTGTATGGATTGACGGCGCAACTGGCGACGGCATTGGCCGAACGTCTGAAAACGGCCTGAAAAAACCGGGTATTCGCGGTGTCTATAGTGCTTTCTTCTGAATAAGTTGACTTGGCCGACCGGGATGGCTGCGATACCATCCGGTTCCCCAACGGACTCCGCCAGGACGACGCGATGAACCGAGTGTTGTACCCAGGTACCTTCGACCCAATCACCAAGGGCCATGGCGATCTGGTCGAACGCGCCTCGCGCTTGTTCGACCATGTGATTATCGCGGTCGCTGCCAGCCCCAAGAAAAACCCGCTGTTTCCCCTGGAACAGCGCGTGGAGCTGGCCCGTGAGGTCACCAAGCATCTGCCCAACGTTGAAGTGGTCGGCTTCTCGACGCTGCTGGCGCACTTCGCCAAGGAACAGAACGCCAATGTGTTCCTGCGCGGCCTGCGGGCGGTGTCGGACTTCGAATACGAATTCCAGCTGGCCAACATGAACCGCCAACTGGCGCCGGACGTGGAAAGCCTGTTTCTTACGCCTTCGGAACGTTATTCGTTCATTTCCTCGACGTTGGTCCGGGAAATCGCGGCGTTGGGCGGGGATATCACCAAGTTCGTGCACCCGGCTGTGGCGGATGCTCTCACCCTGCGATTCAAGAAATAATCCCGGACTGCAGGAGCTGGCTTGCCAGCGATCCAGGCGCCACGGTGCAACTGACCCATCGCCATCGCCGGCAAGCCGGCTCCTACTGTCCATCGCTGTGACTCGCACTGCGGGCGCCAATGCGGCACAATTGCGCGCATTAGTTTTCAGATGCCTTGGCTGACAGCCCTGGCAGGAGTTTCCATGTCCCTGATCATCACCGACGATTGCATCAACTGCGACGTCTGCGAACCCGAGTGCCCGAACGCTGCCATTTCCCAGGGTGAAGAGATCTATGTGATCGACCCCAACCTGTGCACCCAGTGTGTCGGCCACTACGACGAACCCCAGTGCCAGCAGGTTTGCCCGGTGGATTGCATTCCGCTGGACGAGGCTCATCCGGAGACGGAAGAGCAACTGATGGAGAAGTACCGGTTGATTACCGGCAAGGCCTAAGTCCCTTGGCGATTCGTTAGGCCCCTTCGCAAGCAAGCCCGCTCCCACATTCGACCGAGTTCCACCTTTGGAATGCAGTCGAATGTGGGAGCGGGCTTGCTCGCGAAGAGGCCATCAGCAGCACCACAAATTGTCAGCTCTGACACTTCGGGCAAAACACACTCGCCCGCTGCCCCAGCATCACGTTGCGCAACTCAGTCCCACAGACCTTGCACGCCTCGCCACCACGGCCATAGACGAACAATTCCTGCTGGAAATACCCCGGCTGCCCGTCGCCGCCGATAAAGTCCCGCAACGTGGTGCCGCCGCGCTCGATGGCCGCCGCCAGGATGCGCTTGATCTCGATCGCCAGCTTCAGGTAACGCCCACGGGAAATGCCCTTGGCTTCCCGGCGCGGATCAATCCCGGCGGCAAACAGCGCTTCCGTCGCATAGATATTGCCTACGCCCACCACCACCGCGTTGTCCATGATGAACGGCTTCACCGCCATCGAGCGTCCACGGGACAGCTGGAATAGCCGCTCGCCGTCGAACAGGTCGGTCAACGGCTCCGGCCCCAGGCGGATCAGCAGCTCGTGGTTCAGCGGGTCGAGGCTCCAGAGCATCGCGCCAAAGCGTCGCGGGTCGGTGTAGCGCAGGGCCAGGCCCGACTCAAGTTCTATATCCACATGCTCATGCTTGGCCGCCGGGCTGCCGGCTTCCACCAGGCGCAAATTGCCCGACATGCCCAAGTGGCTGATCAGCGTGCCGACCTCGGCATTGATCAACAAATACTTGGCCCGCCGCTCCACCAGCACGATGCGTTGCCCGGACAGCCGCACATCCAGGTCTTCCGGGATCGGCCAGCGCAGGCGCCGCTCACGCACCACCACACGGCTGACCCGCTGGCCTTCCAGGTGCGGCGCAATTCCGCGCCGGGTGGTTTCGACTTCCGGTAACTCGGGCATGTGTACCTCTTGGAAAAAGGGTTAGTGCGCGCCCAGCTCGCGGATCGACAACTTCAAACTCTCGAAGTCGTAGTCCGACAGGCCGATATGGTCCAGCACCAGCGGGCCGATGGCGTTCCACTCATGGTCATCCATCTGGTTGCCCAGCACGCGGTACGACGCACAAATGTGCTCGGCCATTTTCAGGATCGCCAGCAGGTTTTTCAGCTGCGGCTTGTGGTTGGACTCGTCGCTGAAAATCGCCAGGGCATTGTGGTGATTGGCGATGGCATCGGTCACATGTTCCGGCAGGCGCCAGGATTTGGCGGTGTAGTAACCCACCACGGCATGGTTGGTGTTGAACGCCTGGTTCTCGGTGTCGACCACACGGCACTCCGGGCCGGCGTTGGCATAGGCCTCTTCCAGCACACTCATGTAGTTCGGGAAACGCTTGAGCATCAACGGCACGCCGCAATCGTGGAACAGCCCCAATGCGTAGGCTTCATCGACCGCCTGGCTGCCGGTGCGCTTGGCCAGGGCCAGGCAGGTCATGGCCACGTCCTGGGCGGTGTCCCAGAAACGGTTGAGGGTGACGATGGTGTCGTCGCTCATCTCGCCCTTGATCGACTGCGCGTTGATCAGGTTGACGATGGAGCGGCTGCCCAGCAGGTTCACCGCGCGCTGGATCGAGACGATCTTGTTGCTCAGACCGTAATACGGCGAATTGACGATCTTCAGCAGCGAGCCGGAGAGGCCCGGGTCCTGGGCGATCAACCGGGCGATCACTTCCAGGTCCGGATCGGGCATGTACTGCTCCATCTGCAAATCCACCATGATTTGCGGTTGAGGCGGCACACTGATGCCTTGGAGGCTCTGTTGGATCTGTTCGGCGGATAGCTCTTGGGACATAGGGGGCACACTCTGGACTAGGCGGCGATTCTAACCTTTATGGCAACCGGGCTGACACCTCAAAAACCCGAACTGAAACCGGACCGAATGTGGGAGCTGGCTTGCCTGCGATGCAGACGGTTCGGTCTTTCAGATAACCGAGGTGATGCTATCGCAGGCAAGCCAGCTCCCACAGGGACATCACAACCCACATGTCCGGCGGCGCCGCCAAGTACTGCACAACACGGTATACTCCCGCTCTTTTTTCCGGAGCGACGTCATGTCCCTGCCAAGCCTGCGTCTCAAAGCCAACGCCGATCGTCGTTTGCGCAACGGCCACCTGTGGGTCTACAGCAACGAAATCGATGTGGCCGCCACACCTCTTCACGGCTTCCAGGCAGGCGACCAGGCGATCCTGGAAGCAGCCGGCGGCAAGACCCTCGGCATCGTGGCCATGAGCCCGAACAACCTGATCTGCGCCCGCCTGCTGTCCCGCGACATCAAGTTGCCGCTGGACAAGTCGCTGCTGGTGCACCGCATCAACGTCGCCCTGTCCCTGCGTGACCGCCTGTTCGACAAGCCGTTCTACCGCCTGGTGTACGGCGATTCCGACTTGTTGCCAGGCCTGGTGGTCGACCGTTTCGGCGACATCCTGGTGGTGCAGATCGCTTCGGCGACCATGGAAGCCCACAAGGAAGACGTGATTGCCGCACTGACCCAAGTGCTCAAGCCAAGCGGCATCCTGTTCAAGAACGACTCCGCCGCGCGTGATGCCGAAGGCCTCAACCGCTACGTCGAAACCGTGTTCGGCCTGGTGCCGGAGTGGGTTGCCCTCGAAGAAAACGGCGTGAAGTTCGAAGCGCCGGTGATCCAGGGCCAGAAGACCGGCTGGTTCTACGACCACCGCATGAACCGCGCCCGCCTGGCCCCGTATGCCAAAGGCAAACGCGTACTCGACCTGTACAGCTACATCGGCGGCTGGGGCGTGCAAGCGGCCGCCTTCGGTGCCAGTGAAGTGTTCTGCGTCGACGCCTCCGCCTTCGCCCTCGACGGCGTGGAGCGCAACGCGGCACTGAACGGCGTTGCCGAGAAAATGACCTGCATCGAAGGCGACGTGTTCGAAGCCCTCAAAGAGCTGAAAGCCAGCGAAGAGCGTTTCGACGTGATCGTCGCCGACCCGCCTGCCTTCATCAAGCGCAAGAAAGACATGAAGAACGGCGAAGGCGCCTACCGCCGCCTGAACGAGCAAGCCATGCGCCTGCTCAGCAAGGACGGCATCCTGGTCAGCGCTTCGTGCTCGATGCACTTGCCGGAAGACGACCTGCAAAACATCCTGCTGACCAGCGCCCGTCACCTGGATCGCAACATCCAGATGCTGGAACGCGGCGGCCAGGGCCCGGACCACCCGGTGCACCCGGCGATTGCCGAGACCCGGTATATCAAGAGCATTACTTGCCGGTTGTTGCCGAATAGCTAACGCCCAATTGGAACCGGATCAACTGTAGGAGCGAGCTTGCTCGCGAAAGACGAATAGACAACACGGGCTACCTGATAGCGCTGCGTTATCGTTGACGTTCTTCGCGAGCAAGCTCGCTCCTACAGCGGCAACACACACCATCATGGGCTTGGCCTCCCACAACACTTTTGATTGAATTCCCCGTTTCGCAGACTAGTATCGGTTTCTGGTTTTACTCCGGAAAATAAAAACAATGTCTGAGTCCTCTTATTCGCCACCCCATGGCGACGTAAAACGCCAACAACGCTCGCGCTTCATCCTCATCACCTGCATCTCGCTGATCAGCTTCTTCCCGATCAATATCCTGCTGCCCTCCTTTCCAGCCCTGGCCGCGAAGTTCGATACCTCAACTGCTGAGGTCGCCTTATCCATCAGCCTGTTCACTCTAGTTTTTGCGATTTCCCAACTGATCGCCGGCCCGCTTTCAGATAAATTCGGGCGCAAGGAAGTGCTGCTGGGGTGCATCGTGGTTTCCACCCTAGGCTCGATCGGCTGCGCACTGGCGGCGAATTACCCGAGTTTCCTGCTGTTTCGCGCCGTCCAGGCCATCGGCTGTGGCTTTTTTGTACTCGGCCATGCGCTGGTTGAAGACCTTTTCGAAGAGCAGGATCGCGCCCGCATCCGCATCTACTACATGACCCTGAGCGGATCGTTCGTTGCGCTGTCGCCGCTGCTCGGCTCCTGGCTGCAAACCACATTTGATTGGCAGGGCAGCTTTTATGGATTTGCGGTGATGGCGCTGGGCATGTTTATCCATGCCTGGCTGATATTGCCGTCCAAGGCGGCCAGCCCTGAAAGAGCCCCTGTTTCGATCATCGCCACGCTGAAATCCATCGCAAGCAACCGGGACTTCATCCGTTACTGGTGGATCGCCGCGTTGGTATTCGCGTGTTACTTCGCCTTGATCAGCGTGACACCGCTGATTTTCATGGATGAGTTGAAGCTGTCCGAATACCAGTACGCGGTAGTGCTGATGGTGTATGGCGTTGCCTACCTGCTGGGCGGCGTTGCAGCAACTGCACTGCAGAAACATATCTCCCTCACGCGACAAATCAACCTCGGGCTGGGCCTGCTGGGGATCGCAGGCGTATTGCTGACGCTGGTGATCAGCTATGAGGCCATGACCACCATCACCCTGCTGATCCCGATGCTGATCAGCGCCCTGGCCGTGACCCTGGTTCGCCCCGCCGCGATTTCCGCGGCCATGTTGCTGTTCTCCAGCAGCGCCGGCACCGCCGCGTCGGCCGGCAACAGCATCATGTTCATCACCGCCGCCGTCAGCAGCGCCGCGCTCGCCCAAGCCGGAGACAACTTGCTGATGACCATCGCCATCAGCTTCATCGTGCTCAGCGTTTGGGGCGTAGTGACGAACATCAGAGTCGGACGCTAACGCTCTCCCACTCCCACTCCCACTGTAGGAGCGAGCTTGCTCGCGAAAAACATATAGGCGACACGGGCCACCTGATAGCGCTGCGTTATCGTTGACGTTCTTCGCGAGCAAGCTCGCTCCTACAGAAGGCATGACATATTCAGAACCAGTGTTTAAACGCCAATAGACACTGTTGCCTCCTACCGTCTCTCTTCTACCCACACGAAGAGGACGAAGGAATGTCCACCCAGCAAAACGCCCATCGGCTGCGTAAAGGCCGCTATTCGGAATCCGGCCGCATTTACCTGCTCACCGCCGTCACCCATCAACGACAGCTGGTCTTCCAGGACTGGCGCATTGGTCGCCTGCTTGTTCGCGAATTCAGAAAGGCTCAGGACGACGGCGAGGCGACCTCACTGGCCTGGGTCGTGATGCCGGACCATTTCCATTGGCTGGTGGAATTGCACAACGGCGATTTGCCGAGACTGATGCGGATTACCAAGTCGCGAAGTGCCCACGCCATTAACAAAGCGAGGAGTTGCCACGGGACACTTTGGCAAAAGGGCTACTTTGATCGGGCGCTACGCCGGGAAGATGACCTGAAAGCAACAGCTCGATACATCGTCGCCAATCCATTAAGAGCAGGGCTGGTTGAGCGTATCGGCGACTATCCGCTCTGGGACGCCATGTGGCTGTGAAATACGCAACCCTGTAGGAGCGAGCTTGCTCGCGAAAAACCAACAGACGACACGGACCACCTGATAGCGCTGCGTTACCGTTGACGTTTTTCGCGAGCAAGCTCGCTCCTACAGGTAGACGGCCATTCCCTCCGGCCGCCAGCGGTGTAGAATCGGACCTATTCATCGCCAGTCATCCCCCGGCGGGTTTATGAGCTCGAGGCCCAAGCAAGCGGCGATCCCGCGACGCGAGTGGCAACTTCCGGACACACGGCCATTTTTCGGGTGTTCCAGTCGTCAATTAGAAGCTCACTCCCCTTTAGTACTTGATTAGCCGCCCGGAGTGCTCCAATGCCTGATTACCGCTCGAAAACATCCACCCACGGCCGCAACATGGCCGGCGCCCGCGCACTGTGGCGCGCCACGGGGATGAAAGATGACGACTTCAAGAAGCCGATCATCGCGATTGCCAACTCGTTCACCCAGTTCGTACCCGGCCACGTCCACCTCAAGGACCTGGGCCAACTGGTCGCCCGCGAGATCGAACGCGCCGGCGGTGTAGCGAAAGAATTCAACACCATCGCCGTGGATGACGGCATCGCCATGGGCCATGACGGCATGCTGTATTCCCTGCCGAGCCGCGAGATCATCGCCGACTCCGTGGAGTACATGGTCAACGCCCACTGCGCCGACGCCATCGTGTGCATCTCCAACTGCGACAAGATCACCCCCGGCATGCTGATGGCCGCCCTGCGCCTGAACATCCCGGTGATCTTCGTCTCCGGCGGCCCGATGGAAGCCGGCAAGACCAAGCTCGCCTCCCACGGCCTCGACCTGGTGGACGCCATGGTCATCGCCGCCGATTCCAGCGCTTCTGACGAGAAGGTTGCGGAATACGAGCGCAGCGCCTGCCCTACCTGCGGTTCGTGCTCCGGCATGTTCACCGCCAACTCGATGAACTGCCTGGTGGAAGCCCTGGGCCTGGCCTTGCCGGGCAACGGCTCGACACTGGCCACCCACAGCGACCGCGAGCAACTGTTCCTGCAGGCCGGCCGCACCATCGTCGAGCTGTGCAAGCGCTACTACACCGAGAACGATGAGTCGGTGTTGCCGCGCAACATCGCCAACTTCAAGGCGTTCGAAAACGCCATGACCCTGGACATCGCCATGGGCGGTTCCACCAACACCATCCTGCACTTGCTGGCCGCCGCGCAAGAAGCCGAGATCGACTTCGACCTGCGGGACATCGACCGCCTGTCGCGCCACGTGCCGCAACTGTGCAAAGTCGCGCCGAACATCCAGAAGTACCACATGGAAGACGTGCACCGCGCCGGCGGGATCTTCTCGATCCTCGGCTCCCTGGCCCGTGGCGGCCTGTTGCACACCGACCTGCCGACCGTGCACAGCAAATCCATCGCCGAAGGCATCGCCAAGTGGGACATCACCCAGACCACTGACGAAGCCGTGCATCACTTCTTCAAGGCCGGCCCGGCCGGCATCCCGACGCAGACCGCGTTCAGCCAGTCGACCCGTTGGGAAACCCTCGACGACGACCGTGAAAACGGCTGCATCCGCAGTGTCGAGCATGCCTATTCGAAAGAGGGCGGCCTGGCCGTGCTGTACGGCAACATCGCGCTGGATGGCTGCGTGGTGAAAACTGCCGGTGTGGACGAGTCGATCCACGTGTTCGAAGGCCGCGCCAAGATCTACGAAAGCCAGGACAGCTCGGTACGCGGCATCCTCGCTGACGAAGTGAAGGAAGGCGACATCGTCATCATCCGTTACGAAGGCCCGAAAGGCGGCCCGGGCATGCAAGAGATGCTGTACCCGACGTCGTACCTGAAATCCAAGGGCCTGGGCAAAGCCTGCGCCTTGCTGACCGACGGCCGTTTCTCCGGCGGGACCTCGGGCCTGTCCATCGGCCACGCTTCGCCGGAAGCTGCTGCGGGCGGCGCCATCGGCCTGGTGCAGGATGGCGACAAGGTGCTGATCGACATTCCGAACCGCTCGATCAACCTGTTGATCAGCGATGAAGAACTGGCGGCACGCCGCATCGAGCAGGACAAGAAAGGCTGGAAGCCGGTGGAGAAGCGTCCGCGCAAAGTCACCACCGCGTTGAAGGCTTATGCCCTGCTGGCCACCAGTGCCGACAAGGGTGCTGTGCGTAACAAGGCGATGCTTGACGGTCTGTAAACCTCGCCCATAAAAATGCCCCGCCATGTGCGGGGCATTTTTTTGCCTGGAGATTATTCCCCAAACAAAGGTGATCAACTGTGGGAGCGGGCTTGCTCGCGAATTGCGGTGTGCCAGTTACTGAATAAGCTGGCTGATCCACCGCCTTCGCGAGCAAGCCCGCTCCCACATTTTTGACCGAGTCCAGCCGTACTTACTGAATCTCGTCCGGCTTGACGATCACCCAGTTTTTATCCGCCGTCACCGGCAACCCTTCCTTGGCCTGGGCCGCAGCGTGCTTGGCCATCATGCCGTTGAGCTGGGTCATGTATTTGTCTTTACGGTTGATCCACAGGTGGATGCCGCCCTTGGCCACGTCCACGTCATGGAACAGCATGTAGCCGTCACTGGTCGGCGTGTCGCCACCGACGATCACCGGTTTTTTCCACTCGTCGATATAGGTCAGGATCGCCGCGTGCTTGCCGGCCATCCAGGTGGCCGGGGTCCACAGGTACGGGGTCAGCTCCAGGCCGAGGTTGGCCTTCTCGTCATACTTGCCGGCGGCAATCTGCTTGCGGGCGGTGGTCAGCTCGCCGGTCTTGCGGTCCTTGAGCAAGGTGCTCACGCCGATGACATTCTCGGGTTTGACGTTGTAGCCGTACTTCGGATCGGCCGCGACCATGCGCACCAGTTCCTCGGACGCGGCGGTCATCACGTAGACCTCGATGCCGTTTTCCATCAGCTTGTTAAACAGCTCAGCCTGGCCGGTGAAGACCTTCGGCGGCTGCACTTCCATGTTCTTGACCACGTCACCGTCGTAATAGGTGACCGGCACCGGCTTGCCCGACGCCATCATCTCGTCGACGTAGCCCTTGAGTTCCTTGAGGGTGAAGCCGGAGAAAATCTGCGCGACCCACGGGTAGCAGACCATGTCGTCGACTTCGCAGAGGCGGTAGTAGTAACTGAACAGGCTTTCCTTGTGGTCGGCGGTGTCTTTGAACGGGATCAGCTTCAGGGAAGGGTCCATGGTGTCGCGGGTAATCAGGCCCTTGTTTTCCAGGTACGGCAGCAATGACTCTTCAAGGTCGTAGCGATAACTGGTGTTGTCCATGTCGAACACCGCGAAGTTGCCCTTGTTGGCATTGGCAGCAATCATCGTGTCCAGTTGCTTGGCGGCAGCCGCCGGCCAGTGTTTCAACTCGGTGGCGGCAAAGGCCTGGCTCGCGAGGCCCAGGCACAGCGCGGCGGCAAACAGTTTCGGCGCTAGCTTCATGTGCGTTTTCTCCCTGAGTGAAAGACATCGACGCTAACAAATCTGTATGACAGTTATCGCCCGAGCGCGACCGCTTTCGTCGTGATCGCGCCAATGCCATACGCCTGCGCGTCACCCGCTTATTCCAAAAACGACAGTCACCATGCGATAACGTTATTAAATCAATATATTTCAAGCTGTTAGGCTTGCCGGTTCGCAATCGCAGGCTCCTGCGATTGGCTGCCTTCTCAACGGAGCTTCAATGAATCTGCCCCTGATTCTCAACTTACTGGTGTTCGTGGCCTTGCTGCTGGGCCTGGCACAAACCCGCCGAACCAACTGGAGCCTCGCCAAGAAGGTGTTGTTTGCGTTGGTACTCGGCGTGATCTTCGGTGTGGTGCTGCACGCGATCTACGGTGCCGGCAACCCGGTGCTCAAGGCCTCGATCGGCTGGTTCGACCTGGTCGGCAACGGTTACGTGCAGTTGCTGCAAATGATCGTGATCCCGCTGGTGTTTGCCTCGATCCTCAGCGCCGTGGCCCGTCTGCATAACGCCTCGTCCCTGGGCAAGATCAGCTTCCTGACCATCGGCACGCTGCTGTTCACCACGGCAATCGCGGCGCTGATCGGTATCGGCCTGACCAACCTGTTCGGCCTCACCGCCGAAGGCCTGGTGGCCGGCACCCAGGAAATGGCGCGCCTGCAAGTGATCCAGAGTGATTACGCGGGCAAGGTCGCCGACCTGAATATCCCGCAACTGCTGCTGTCGTTCATCCCGCAGAACCCGTTCGCCGACCTGGCCCGGGCCAAGCCGACGTCGATCATCAGTGTGGTGATCTTCGCTGCATTCCTTGGGGTTGCCGCGCTGCAACTGCTCAAGGATGACGTGGAAAAAGGCCAGAAAGTCCTCAACGCCATCGACACCCTGCAAGCCTGGGTGATGCGCCTGGTGCGCCTGGTGATGAAACTGACCCCCTACGGCGTATTGGCGCTGATGACCAAAGTGGTCGCCAGCTCCAACCTGCAAGACATCATCAAGCTCGGCAGTTTTGTGGTGGTGTCGTACCTGGCCCTGGGCCTGATGTTTGTGGTGCACGGCCTGCTGCTGTCGCTGGCCGGGATCAACCCGCTGCGGTTCTTCCGCAAGGTCTGGCCGGTACTGACGTTTGCCTTCACCAGCCGCTCCAGCGCCGCGAGCATCCCGCTGAGCATTGAAGCGCAGACCCGTCGCTTGGGGATTCCGCAGTCCATCGCCGGCTTTGCCGCCTCGTTTGGCGCGACGATTGGCCAGAACGGTTGTGCCGGCCTTTATCCGGCGATGCTGGCGGTGATGGTTGCGCCGACCGTGGGTATCAACCCGCTGGACCCGCTGTGGATCGCGACCCTGGTGGCGATTGTGACCTTGAGTTCGGCCGGTGTGGCGGGCGTGGGCGGCGGTGCGACGTTTGCCGCGCTGATCGTGCTGCCGGCGATGGGCTTGCCGGTGTCACTGGTGGCGCTGCTGATTTCGGTTGAGCCGCTGATCGACATGGGCCGTACCGCGTTGAATGTGAACGGTTCGATGACGGCGGGGGCGATTACCAGCCAGATCATGCAGCAGACGGATAAAGAACTGCTCAATGCCGATGAGCATGCGGAATTGGCGCAGGCCTGACAGACCGCTATCGCAGGCAAGCCAGCTCCCACATTTAACCGGTTTTTTCAGTAATACTCGGTCAACTGTGGGAGCTGGCTTGCCTGCGATGCTCTTAGGCTTTTTCCCAGACTTCGAAGTTGTACGCCGGCTTGTCACCCTCAGCCGCATTCTCGACATTCGACACCAGCTTCCACTGGTTCAAATCAAACTCGGGAAACCACGCATCGCCGTCCGGGCTCAACGCCACCCGCGTCAAATACAGGCGATCCGCCTGCTCCAGCCCCTGGGCATACAACTGCGCGCCGCCGATCAGCATCAGCTCATCCACGCCCTGCGCCTTGGCCCATTCCTCAGCCCGCTCCACGGCCGCGTCCAGTGACGGAAAAACTTCCGCACCTTCCAGCGCCCGATCGGTCTGACGGCTGACCACAATGTTCAACCGGCCCGGCAACGGTCGACCCAGGGAATCCCAGGTCTTGCGCCCCATGATGATCGGCTTGCCCAAGGTGGTGGCCTTGAAATATTTGAAATCCCCCGGCAAATGCCAGGGCATGCTGTTGTCGACGCCGATCACACGGTTTTCACCGAGGGCTGCGATCAGGCTTAAAGGGAGAGTTTTTTTCATGGCGACGAGAATACCAGAGGCGCGCGCGGCATACCCCAACCGGCGTTCCAGCGGTTATGCTCCAACCTCACTGGCTCAACAGGACGGCGCGTGACAGCTCTGAATCCCCTGCAAACACTCTGGCTGACCGAAACCGTGCGCTTGCGCGAGGAACACGCCGGCGCCCTGGAAGACCAGGAAGCCAATCGCCTGGCCCGCAGCAGCGGCGGCGACTTGCCCACGCGCATTCAAAACCGCGCACTATGGCTGGCTGAACGCGATGGCCTGACCGCTGCCCTGACCCGCTGGCTGCAAGGCGCGCGCCTGGCGCTGATCCTGCTGGCGGTGGTTGCCATTATCAGCGGTGCCGGCCTGGCGTTTGCCGCGCTGGGCAACGGGCTGGCGCCAGTCAATGTGTTCTGGGCCCTGGGCAGCCTGCTGGGCTTGAACCTGATCCTGTTGTTGAGCTGGGCCCTGGGCCTGCTGTTTGCCGGTGAACACGGCGCCAGCCTCGGCCGCCTGTGGTTATGGCTCAGCGAAAAACTCGCCCGCGACGCCAAGGCCGCGCAACTGGCGCCCGCCCTGCTGCTGTTGCTGCAACGGCGCAAACTCAATCGCTGGGCGGTCGGTGTACTGGTCAACAGCTTGTGGCTGCTGGCCCTGCTCAGCGCCCTGGTGATCCTGCTGACGCTGTTGGCCACCCGGCGCTACGGTTTTGTGTGGGAAACCACCATCCTGCGGGCCGATACCTTTGTCGCCGTGACCCAAGCCCTCGGCGCCCTGCCCGCCTTGCTCGGCTTCAATGTGCCCACTGTCGAGATGATCCGCGCCAGCGGCGATGCCGCCCTGAATATCGAAAGCGCCCGCCAGGCCTGGGCCGCCTGGCTGGTGGGCGTGCTACTGGTGTACGGCATCCTGCCGCGGCTGATCCTCGCGCTGCTGTGCCTGTGGCGCTGGAAACGCGGGCGCGCCGCCCTGAGCCTCGACCTTAACCTGCCCGGCTACAGCCAACTGCGTGAACGTCTGATGCCCAGCAGCGAACGGCTTGGGGTCAACGATGCGGCGCCCGAACAGTTGCACCACGTGACCGGCGGCGTCAGCGAACTGGAAAGCAACGGCGCCCTGCTGGTGGCCATCGAGCTGGACGACCAGCGCCCATGGCCGCCGAAGCTCCCGGCCAGTGTCAAGGACGCCGGCATCCTCGACAGCCGTGAATCCCGCAACAAGCTGCTGGAGCAACTCACCCGCTTCCCGCCCGCACGCCTGGCCATTGCCTGCGACCCGCGGCGCTCGCCGGATCGCGGCAGCCTCGCGCTGATTGCCGAACTGGCCCGCAGCGCCACCGCCACTCGGGTCTGGCTGCTGCAAGCGCCCGCCGGCCAAGCCCTGGATGCTGAGCGCCTGGGTGATTGGCACACGGCCTTGCAACAACTGGAGATACCGTTCGCCGATTGCGCGCCGCTCACTTGGCTGGAGACCGGTCATGACTAAGCCCCTGAAACTTGCGGTGGTCGGCCACACCAACGTCGGTAAGACCTCGTTGCTGCGCACGCTCACGCGAGACGTCGGCTTTGGTGAAGTCTCCCATCGTCCCAGCACCACCCGGCATGTCGAAGGTGCGCGCTTGTCGGTGGACGGCGAAGCCTTGCTGGAGCTGTACGACACGCCGGGCCTGGAAGATGCCATCGCCCTGCTCGATTACCTCGAACGCCTGGACCGCCCCGGCGAACGCCTCGACGGCCCGGCACGGCTGGCGCGTTTTCTGGAAGGCAGCGAGGCCCGGCAACGCTTCGAACAGGAAGCCAAGGTGCTGCGCCAACTGCTCGCCTCCGACGCCGGGCTGTATGTGATAGACGCCCGGGAGCCGGTGCTGGCCAAGTACCGCGATGAGCTGCAAGTGCTGGCCAGCTGTGGCAAGCCGTTGCTGCCGGTGCTCAATTTTGTCAGCAGCGCCGACCACCGCGAGCCGGACTGGCGCGAAGCCCTCGCCCGCCTCGGCCTGCACGCGCTGGTGCGTTTCGACAGCGTCGCGCCGCCGGAAGACGGCGAGCGCCGGCTCTATGAAAGCCTCGCCCTGCTGCTGGAAAACTCCCGTGGGCAACTGGAACGGCTGATCCTTGATCAGGAAGCCCAGCGCCAGGCCCGCCAGCAAAGTGCCGCGCGGCTGATCGCCGAACTGCTGATCGACTGCGCCGCCTGCCGCCGCAGCGTGGTCAGCGAAGCCGAAGTGGAACAGCAGGCCATCAGCGAACTGCGAAAAGCCGTGCGCCAGCGCGAACAGCGTTGCGTGGAAGCCTTGCTCAAGCTGTTCGGCTTCCGCCCGCAGGACGCCGCCGCCAGCGATTTACCGCTGCTGGACGGGCGCTGGGGCGATGACCTGTTCAACCCCGAGACCCTCAAGCAACTGGGCGTGCGGGTCGGTGGCGGTATCGCAGCCGGCGCGGCGGCCGGCGCAGGTGTGGATCTACTCGTAGGCGGCCTGACCCTCGGCGCCGCCGCCCTCGCCGGAGCCATCGCGGGAGGCGCGCTGCAAACTGCCCGCAGTTATGGCAGCCGCCTGCTGGGCAAGATCAAGGGCCAGCGCGAGCTGACCGTCGACGACAGCGTGCTGCGCCTGTTGGCCCTGCGCCAGCGGCAACTGCTCAAGGCCCTGAACCTGCGGGGCCATGCGGCGATCCACAGCATCAAGGTCGACACACCCCAGGACAAGACCTGGCGCGAAGGCAAATTGCCGGAAGCCCTGAACAAGGCCCGCGCCCATCCGCAATGGTCGTCCCTCAACCCGCACCCCAGGTTGAGCCAGGCCGAACGCCAGGAACAGATCGAAGCCCTGGCCCAGCGCCTGGACGAGACCTAAGCCGCCAACAACTGCCGGGCCTTGGATTTCAACACTTCAAGGTCCAGCACCGGCACGTGCATTTCCTTGGCTTGTTCATCCCAGTGACGCATGCGCAGGCTGACGGCACACAACGGGTCCTGCTCAAACGCCCGGGCTTCCTCGGCGGTCATCACGCCGCCCTGGTAACCCAGGGTGCGGCGGCTGGCCTCGCTCAACCGCGCATAGTAGTCCGGCTGGCTGAAGGTCAGGTAACGCTTGGCCTGCACGTGGTATTCCACCAGTTTTGCCAGGCGCTCGCTGAAGCCCGCCCGGCGCAGATAATCGGCGCCCAGCCGTTCATGGCTGACCACACCATAACCGCCCATGTTCTCGCCACCTTGGCCGCAGATATGCCCGATATCGTGGAAGAACGCCGCCAGCACCACTTCATCATCGAAGCCCTCAGCCATGGCCAACTGCGCGGCCTGGGACATGTGTTCGATCTGCGAGACCGGCTCGCCAATGTAATCGGCGGTGCCGTGTTGTTCGTACAGGCCGAAGACCTCGGCGATTGCCTGCTCTGCTGTCATCACGCACTCCCCCACAGCTCAGTGATATTGCGCTCGGCCATCGCCGGCCCGACGCTCATGCCCACGCCGGTGTGCATCAACGCCGCGCTCACCCCCGGCGCCGCCCGCGTGAACGAGAACGGCCCCGGCCCACGGGAACCATAGACGCCCTGCCAGCGCTCCACGACCTGGATCTTGCAGCCCAGGGTATGTTCGGCCAGTTCGATCATCCAGTTGTCCACCTGTTCGGCGTTGAACGGTGAAGGATCGCTGCCGTAATGGTGAGAATCCCCGATGATCAGTTCGCCATAGGGTGTCGGGCTGATCAGCAGGTGAATACCGTTTTCATGCAGGTGCGGTACATCCCGCAGAATTTCGGCCTGTACCGGCGCGGCTTCCGGCAAGTCGGCGAAGGCGCCGTAGTGCACGCAGCTGAGGCCGGTCAGCAGCGCGTGTTGCAGGTTCAACTCCACCACTGGCCGGGCGCGCAGCATTTGCAGGCGGCAGATTTGCGGGTTGAGTTCGCCGATCTGCTCGGCCAGCAGCGTCTGGTAGTCGTGACCGGAGCAGACAATGATCTGCTCGCCGCGAAAGGAGCCGGTAGTGGTGTGCACCTGGCCGGGTTCGATGTCGCGCACCAGGTTGGAGAAATGAAACTCCACGCTCAGTTCGCGGCTGAGGTAGTTGATCAGCGCCGGGATAGCCTCGCGCGAATACAGTTGTTGATCATCCAGGCCGTGAAGCGCAGCGCGGTGATGGGCGAACTGGCCACCGTACAGCTCGTGCAGGGCGGCGCCTTGCAGCAACTTGACGCGATAACCGTGTTCTTGCGCGCGACCGGCGCAGAAGGCTTCAAGCAAGTGCTCTTCGGCTTCGGTGCGGGCGAACAAATAAGAGCCGTTGCGCTTGAGCTGGATGCCGGCGAGTTGCGCCCACTGGCCCCAGATCTCGCGGCTTTCCCGCGCCAGGTCGAGCATGGGCCCCGGCGGCTGGCCGGTGACCAGTGCCTGGCCAAAGTTGCGCACGGAAGCACCCAGCGGTGTGGCGCTACGCTCGAAGACCTTGACCTTGAGGCCGCGTTTGGCGGCCGCATAAGCGTGGGACAGGCCGAGGATGCCGGCGCCGATGATCAGCAGTTGTGTCATGAAGACCTCTCGTTCCCACGCTCCGCGTGGGAATGCATCCTGTGACGCTCCGCGTCACGACTACAAAAGCGGACGCAGAGCGTCCAGAGCAGCGTTCCCACGCAGAGCGTGGGAACGATCGGTGGTTATTGTTTTTCCGACTTGCCGTCATAGCGCTTGCGCCATTCGGTCAGGATGCTGTCGCGGTTTTTCGACGCCCAGGCAAAGTCGTTCTTGATCAGCCGCTGCTCATAGTCAGCCGGCAATTCGGTCTGCGGCTTGGCAATACCCGGCTGAGCCAGTACCGCGAAGTTTTCCTTGTACAGCTCCATCGCCGCGGGACTTGCGGAGAAGTCGGCGAGTTTCTGTGCCGCGTCTGCGTGGGCAGTGCCCTTGATCACGGCAGTGGCTTCGATATCCCAGCCCAGGCCTTCTTTCGGCAGGATGATGTCCAGCGGTGCGCCCTGGCGCTTCAGCTGAACGGCCGGGTATTCGAAGGAAATGCCGATCGGGAATTCGCCCGAGGCGGCCAGCTTGCAGGGCTTTGAACCGGAGTGAACGTACTGGCCGATGTTCTGGTGCAGGTCGTCCATGTACTGCCAGCCCTGCTTCTCGCCGAAGGTCTGCAACCAGGCGCTCACATCCAGGAAACCGGTGCCGGACGAGGCCGGGTTGGGCATCACGATCTTGCCCTTGTACTCAGGCTTGGTCAGGTCCTGCCAGCTCACCGGCTTGCTCAGGCCCTGCTTTTCGGCTTCGACAGTGTTGAAGCAGATGGTCGCAGCCCATACGTCCATGCCGACCCAGGCCGGAGGATTGGCGGCGTCGCGGTAGTTCGCACCGATCTTGCTCAAATCTGCCGGTGCGTAGTTTTGCAGCATGCCCTGCTGATCGAGAATCGCCAGGCTGGAAGCTGCCAGGCCCCAGACCACATCAGCCTGCGGGCGGGCTTTTTCGGCAAGCAGCTTAGCGGTGATGATGCCGGTGGAATCGCGCACCCATTTGATCTCGATGTCCGGGTTAGCCTTTTCGAAGGCTTGTTTGTAAGTCTTCAATTGCTCGGCTTCGAGGGCCGTGTACACGGTCAACTCGGTCTTGGCGGCAAAGGCATTCAGGCTGAACGCAGTGAGCACAGCAGCGGCTAACGCCAGGGGCTTGAACATGGTGCAGTTCCTTTATGGGTGAATTATTGGCCGGGCGCGGTTTGGCGCCAGGCCTGGGAGCGGCGCAACAAGCCGCGTGAGGCCCACGCCAGCAGCAAGGACACGCCCGCCGAGGTGAACAGGATCAGGGTCGACATGGCCGCCGCACCGCCGACGTTGCCGGCGTCGTCCATGTTCAGCACGGCGACGGCGGCGAGAATGGTGTCGGGGCTGTAAAGGAAGATCGCGGCGGAAACGGTGGTCATCGCCGAGACGAACAGGTAGCGCACGATGTCCAGCAGCGCCGGCAGGCAGATCGGCACGGTGACCCGCAGGTAATGGCGGTACAGCGGCGCCTTCAGCGACAGCGCGGCGGCTTCGAATTCCGCGTCCAGTTGGCGCAGGGCCGTGGTGGCGGTCATTTGGGCGGTGGTCAAATAGTGAGCAATGGTGCACACCACCAGCAACGTCATGGTGCCGTAGAGCACATGCAGCGGGTTGCCGTTGAGGTTGAAAAAGAACACGTAGCCCAAGCCGAGCACCAACCCCGGCACCGCCATCGGCACGAAGCTGAGCATGCGCAGCGCCAGGTTCAGGCCCTTCTGGCCCCTGGTCTTTTCCATCAGGTAGGCGCCGGTGAAGATCAGCACGCTGCCGATCAACGCGGTGCACAGGGCCATGGTGATGCTGTTGCGGTAGGCCAGCCAGCCGCCGCCGGCCGTGTCTTCGAACTGGTAGTGGGCCAAGGACAGCGACAGGTTGTAGGGCCAGAATTTCACCAGGGATGAGTAGACCGCCATGCCGAACACCAGCAGCAGTATCGCGCAGATCAGCAGGACGATGGCCAGGTAGCAGCCATCCCGCAGTTTCGACGGCGCCGGCTGGAACACCTGGGCGCGGCCGCTCATGGAGTCGCCGTGACGACGGCGTAGCCAGGCGTCGACACCGAAGCTGAACAGTGCCGGCAGCAGCAGGACCATGCCGATCAAGGCACCGCGGCCGAATTGCTGCTGGCCGACCACAGCTTTGTAGGCTTCCAGCGCCAGTACTTGATAGTCGCCACCGACTACCACGGGCACGCCAAAGTCAGTGATGGTCAGAGTGAACACCAGGCAAAACGCGGCAAACACGGCCTGGCGCGTCGCCGGCCAGGTGATGCTGCGAAACGCCCGGGCGGGACTCGCGCCCATGCTCGATGCGGCGTCAAACAAACGTGCATCCGCCAGGGAAAGCGCCGACAACAGGATCATCAAGGCATGGGGAAAGGTGTAGATCACTTCGCCGAGGACGATGCCCCAGAAGCCATAGATGTTGTCCGACAGCAGCCCGCGCAGCATGCCCTGGTTACCGAATAGGTAGACCAGCGCAATCCCGGGCAGCATCGACGGCGCCATCAACGGCAGCAGCGACATGCCACGCCAGATCGCCTTGCCGGGAATCAGCGTGCGTTGCAGCGCGTAGGCAAACAGGTAAGCCAGCGGTACGACGATGACCGCCACGCTGCCGGAAACCTTCAGGCTGTTACCCAGCAACCAGTGGAAGTTATCGCTGGTGACCAACTCCCGCGCCGCCACCAGGCCACCGCCCTGCCCGGCTTCACTGCTGAAGCCGCGCCAGAAGATCGCCAGCAGCGGCAGCAGTACCGCAACGCCCAGCAGGCACAGCCATAACAGCTTGCCGCCGACCACAAAAATACGGTCGCCGACTTCGGCACGGGAAACCTGACGAGCCACGTTATCGGGTATCGGCAGAGTCATATCGCGGGCCATCTCAGGCAAACACCTGCAGGCTGCGCGGGGGCAGCGCGACCCAGATGTCCTGGGCGCCAAGGCGCGGCATGGCTTCCGGGGCCAATTCGGCCAGCAGCGGATGGCCGGGCAGTTGGTCCAGCTCAAAGCTCATGCGGCAGCGGTTGCCGAGGAAAGTGATCTCGCGGACCTTGGCCGGGAACAGGTTTTCTTCATGCACCGGCGGGTTGACGCTGATGGCTTCCGGGCGGCAGAACAGACGGCCCGATTTCGCGACGCCTGCGTTGTCCGCCAGGCGCATATTCATGCCGCCAACCTGAGCGTGGCTGGCGCTGTTGCGACTGAACGGCAGCCAGTTGCCCTGGCCGACAAACTCGGCCACAAACGGTGTGGCCGGGCGGTCGTAGATTTCCTGGGGCGTGGCGTACTGCTCGACCTTGCCGTTGTTCATCACGGCAATGCGGTCGGCCATCAGCATGGCCTCGTCCTGGTTGTGGGTGACCATCAGGGTGGTGATGCCCAAGCGGCGCTGCAATTGGCGCAGCTCGGTGCACAGATGCTCGCGCACCCGGGCGTCGAGGGCCGACATGGGTTCGTCCAGCAACAACAAGGACGGCGCCGGCGCCAGGGCGCGAGCCAGTGCCACACGCTGTTGTTGGCCGCCGGAAAGTTGGCCGGGGTATTTCTTTTCGCTGCCCACCAAACCCACCAGTTCGAGCATCTGCCCGACACGCTTGCGCACTTCATCACGGCCACTGCCGGTGAGGCCGTAGCCGATGTTCGCTTCCACGGTGAGATTGGGAAACAGCGCGTAGGACTGGAACAGAATGCCGTAGTCCCGAGCCTGGGGTGCCAGTAGGGAAACATCGCGGTCGCCGAGGTACAACTCGCCGCTGTCCTGGCGCTCCAGGCCGGCGATGCAGCGTAGCAAGGTGGTCTTGCCGCAGCCCGACGGGCCCAGCAGGCACACCAGTTCGCCAGCGGCGACGTCCAGGGACACGTTATCCAGCGCGGTGAAGGCGCCGAAGCGTTTCTGTACACCGCGCACCTTCATTGGCGCGCCGGGATTAGTCATGGCTGTGTTCATGGAGGCACCTCATCAAACTGATGAAGATCATCCTAGGCAGGCAATGCGTCCCTCTTGTGGCAGAAAGGCAAAACGTGGCGATAGTGGTATTGGTGGATTTGGGTTGTGCCAACAGATTGTTCCTACGCTCTGCGTGGGAATACATCCTGTGACGCTCCGCGTCACGACCTTAAGAGCGGACGCGGAGCGTCCAGGCCAGCATTCCCACGCAGAGCGTGGGAACGATCAGAGCGGCGACATTTCCTGCGCCAACCCCAGGAACGCCGCCGGCAACCGGGCGCCCTTTCGCTCTTTGAGGCAGTACAAATACTCGGGAATCTGCGGCGCATTTTCGATGGTCAGCACGCGCAATTGCGGGTCGTGGGGCACTTCCTGGCGGGCAATGATGCTGATGCCGATATTGCGCAGCACTGCCTCACGGATCGATTCCCGGCTGCCGATCTCCAGCAACGGCCCGTAACTCACGCCGGCGCCCTGCAACATCTCTTCGGTCAATCGACGGGTGGTCGACCCCGGCTCGCGCATCAGCAAGGTATGCCCGGCCAGCGCGGTCAGCGGTACATGTTCAAGTACCGCCAGCGGATGATTGCGATGCACCGCCAGCACCAGCGGGTCCATGCCCAGTACCCGCCGGATCAGGCGCGGGTCTTCAAGCAATTGGGACGAGGCGGCGACGTCGACGCGGTAGTCATCCAGCGCTTCCAGCACCTGCTGGGAGTTGCCGATCTCCACCGAAACCTCGACCTGCGGCAGCCGCTCGCGGAAGGTCTTAACCAGGTCGAGGATGTAATAAGGTGCCGTCGCGGCAATCCTCAAGGCCCCTTGTACCTGGCCACTGTTGCGCAGGAAAAACTCGATGTCCGCTTCCTGCTGCAACAGCGCCTTGACCATCGGCAACAGCCGCGCGCCTTCGTCGCTGACGGTCAGGCGGCGCCCGCCACGGTAGAACAATTCCACCGAGTACTGGCTTTCCAGGTGACGAATCTGGGTGGTCACCGTGGGCTGGCTGAGCCCGAGCTTTTTCGCCGCCTGGGTAATGCTGCCCAGGCGGGCGACCATGTAAAACGCCTTCAGCTCGGCACTCAGCACACCACCCTCTCATCGACTATTTGCGCAGCAGGCGCAGACCATTGAATACCACCAGCAGGCTCACGCCCATGTCGGCGAACACCGCCATCCACATGGTGGCCATCCCAAGGAAGGTCACCGCCAGGAAGATCGCCTTGATCACCAGGGCCAGGGCAATGTTCTGCTTGAGGATACTCGACGTGCGCCGCGACAGTTGAATGAATGCCGGAATCTTGCGCAGGTCGTCGTCCATCAGCGCCACGTCGGCGGTCTCGATGGCGGTGTCGGTACCGGCCGCGGCCATGGCAAACCCGATCTCGGAACGGGCCAGCGCCGGGGCGTCGTTGATGCCGTCGCCGACCATGCCCACCCGGTGGCCCTTGGCGTAGAGCGCTTCGATGGCTTGCAGTTTGTCGGTGGGCAACAGGTCGCCCTGGGCCTGGTCGATGCCGACCTGATCGGCGATTGCCTTGGCGGTGTGGGTGTTGTCGCCAGTGAGCATCAGGGTCTTGATGCCCAGGTCATGCAACTGCTGGATGGCTTCGCGGCTGGTGTCTTTCACGGTGTCGGCCACCGCGAACAGCGCCAGCGGGCCGGATTTATCCAGCAGCAGGACCACGGACTTGCCTTGTTTTTCCAGGGCGAAGAGTTTTTCTTCAAGGGCCGGCGAGCACAGGTTCAGCTCTTCCACCAGACGGTGATTGCCCAGGTAATAGATCTCTCCATTGATCTCGCCCTTCACACCGCGCCCGGTCAGGGCCTCGAAGTTATCCACAGTGTGCACGGTGAGGTTTTTGTCCACAGCCGCGTTGGCGATGGCCAGGGACACCGGATGATCGGAGCGCCCGGCCAGGCTCGCGGCCAGGGCCGGTGCGCTGTCTTCCATGTTCGGGAACAGCGCCAGGTAATCGGTTTGCACCGGCTTGCCGTGGGTGATGGTGCCGGTCTTGTCGAGGGCCAGGTAGTCGAGTTTGTAGCCACCCTCCAGGTACACACCGCCCTTGATCAGGATGCCTTTGCGCGCCGCGGCGGCCAGGCCGCTGACGATGGTCACCGGGGTGGAAATCACCAGTGCACATGGGCACGCGACCACCAGCAGTACCAGTGCGCGGTAGACCCATTCAAACCACACACCGCCCATGAAGAGCGGCGGGATCAACGCCACACCCAGGGCAAAGATGAACACCGCCGGGGTGTAGACCTTGGCGAAGGTGTCGACAAAACGCTGGGTTGGCGCGCGGGCGCCCTGGGCCTGTTCCACGGCGTGGATGATCCGCGCCAGGGTGGAGTTGTTGGCGGCTGCAGTGACTTTGTATTCCAGGGAGCCGGCCTGGTTGATGGTGCCGGCGAAGACTTTGTCGCCCACGGTCTTTTCGATCGGCAGGCTTTCACCGGTAATCGGCGCCTGGTCGATGGTGGACTGGCCGGAGGTGACTTCACCGTCCAGGCCAATGCGCTCGCCGGGACGAACCCGCACGATGGCGCCCAGTTCAATGACTTTAACCTCCTGTTCAACCCAACTGCCATCTGCCTGACGGACCGTGGCCTGTTCCGGCGTCATCTGCATCAAGCCGCTGATGGCGTTACGTGCGCGGTCCAGGGACTTGGCCTCGATCAACTCGGCCACGGTGAACAGGAACATCACCATCGCCGCTTCCGGCCACTGGCCGATCAGGATCGCGCCGGTGACGGCGATGCTCATCAGGGCGTTGATGTTCAGGTTGAGGTTTTTCAGGGCGATCCAGCCCTTTTTGTAGGTGGTGAGGCCGCCGCTGAAGATCGAGATCAGCGCGACCAGGGCAATCACCCACGTCGGGGCTGCGTTGGTGAAGTGCAGCACTTCAGCACCCAGCGCGCCCACGCCGGACACAGCCAGCGGCCACCAGTGCTTCTTCGCCGGCGGCTCAGCCGGGGCGACGCCTTCTTCGATGGGGTCCGCCTGCATGCCCAGGGACTTGATGGCGTCGATGATCGGCGCGGTAGTTGGCAGGTCGTGGGTGACGCCCAGAATGCGGTTGATCAGGTTGAATTCCAGCTGCTGCACACCCGCAAGCTTGCCCAGTTTGTTCTGGATCAGCGTCTGCTCGGTGGGGCAGTCCATGGCTTCGATGCGGAAGGTGCTCAGCCGCGAGCCCGCTGTCGGGGCTTCGGTCAGCTTCACCAGCGCCGGCGCGGCCTTGCTGGAACAGCAGGAATCGCCATGGCTGCCATGGTCGTGCTTCTGCACAGGTTTGAGCTTGGGGCCGTGATCGTGCGCGTGGTCATGATCATGGTCGTGCTTGTGCGGGGTGTGGATGGAATCGCTCATTCTGTCGCGTCCGTAAAGGTGCCTGTTGCCAAGTAAAGACCCTGTAGCCACTATAGGGTCAAGCATCCTTTAGGAGATTGCTGCGATGAAGATCGGCGAATTGGCAAAATTGACGGATTGCCAGGTGGAAACCATCCGTTATTACGAGAAAGAAGGCCTGCTGCCGCCGCCTGCGCGCAGTGACGGTAATTACCGGCTGTACACCCAGGCGCACACCGAACGGCTGGTGTTTATCCGCAACTGCCGCAGCCTGGACATGACCCTTGAGGAAATTCGCAGCCTGCTGGGCCTGCGTGACAGTCCTCAGGACCAGTGCGAAAGCGTGAATGCATTGATTGACGAGCATATCCACCACGTCAAGGCGCGGATCGACGGGCTTATGGCGTTGCAGGAACAGTTGCTCGACCTGCGCCAGCGCTGTGGCGGCGGGCCGGATCTGGATCAGTGCGGGATTTTGCAGCGGCTGGAAGTCAGCGGGAGTGTCGCGGCCAGCGAGGCTGAGCCCTCACATGTGGGCAGAAGCCACGGGCATTGAATGTGTACACAAAAAAATGTGGGAGCGGGCTTGCTCGCGAAAGCGGTGTGTCAGCCACTGAATGTGTTTCTGATACACCGTATTCGCGAGCAAGCCCGCTCCCACATTTGGACCGAGATCGCTTTTAGATCGCTACATCGGCCTTGATGCTCGGATCAGCGTCATAGCCCACGATTTCAAAGTCTTCGAATTTGTAATCGTAGATCGACGCGGGTTTGCGCTTGATCACCAGTTCCGGCAGCTTCTTCGGCGTGCGCGCCAGCTGGGTCTGGATCTGTTCCATATGGTTGCTGTAGGCATGGGTGTCGCCCGTGGTGACGATGATCTCGTGAGGGATCAGGTCGCACTGCTGGGCCAGCATATGGGTCAGTAGCGCCAGGGCCGCGGTGTTGTACGGCAGGCCGAGGAATACATCTGAGCTGCGGATGTACAACTGCATCGACAGATGACCGTCATGCACAAACGCCTGGTACAGCAGGTGGCAAGGTGGCAGCGCTTGCTTGCCGTCCCGGGCGTTCTGCTGCGGGCTTTTGGTCTCGTCCGGCAGGTACTCGACGTTCCAGCCGTGGAACAGGATGCGGCGGCTGTTGGGGTTGGTCTTCAGCGTCTCGACCATGTAGTCGATCTGGTTGATCTTGCCGCCGTCCTTGGTGGGCCAGGCGGTCCACTGCTCGCCGTACACCGGGCCCAGGTCGCCGTCTTCGGTGGCCCATTCGTCCCAGATTTTTACGCCATTCTCGTTCAGCCACTTGATGTTGGTGTTGCCACTCAACATCCAGATCAATTCGTTGGCGATGCTTTTGAAGTGAAGCTTCTTGGTGGTCAGCAGCGGGAAGCCGTCGGCCAAGCTATGCCGAAACTGACGGGCAAACACGGCCTTGGTGCCGGTGCCGGTGCGGTCGCCCTTGGTCAGGCCATTGGTCACGACATCGTTCAGTAGTTCGAGATATTGCTTCATGTGTATACCTGTATCGTTGAAGCCGGGACCCTCGGGCCCCGGCGTTCGAATTTAAAGCGCGGTGTTCTTGATGCCTTGCGGGCGATTGTAAGCCCACCACAGCAGGCCCAGGCCGGCGATGATCATCGGCAGGCTGAGAATCTGACCCATGGTCACCCAGCCCCACGCCAGGTAGCCCAGTTGCGCATCCGGCACCCGTACGAACTCGACGATAAAGCGGAAGATCCCGTAGAACAACGCGAACATCCCCGAAACGGCCATGGTCGGGCGTGGCTTGCGCGAGAAGATATAGAGGATCAGGAACAGCGCCACGCCTTCCAGGGCGAACTGGTACAGCTGCGACGGATGACGCGGCAATTGCGCCGGGTCGCTGAACGGCGGGAACACCATGGCCCACGGCACGTCAGTCGGCTTGCCCCACAGTTCGGCGTTGATGAAGTTGCCGATGCGCCCGGCACCCAGGCCAATCGGCACGAACGGCGCGACGAAGTCCATCAACTGGAAGAACGACTTACCGTTACGCCGGCCAAACCACCAGGCGGCGATCATCACCCCCACAAACCCGCCGTGGAACGCCATGCCGCCCTTCCACACCTCGAAGATCAGCGTCGGGTTGGCGATGTAGGCTGGCAGGTCGTAGAACAGCACATACCCCAGGCGTCCGCCGACGATGACCCCCATCGACATCCAGAACACCATGTCGGAGAGCTTCTCCTTGGTCCAGGTCGGGTCGAAACGGTTCAGGCGCCGGGAAGCCAGCAGCCAGGCACCGCCGATGCCGATCAGGTACATCAACCCGTACCAGTGGATTTGCAGCGGACCGATGGCCACGGCCACCGGGTTGATCTGCGGGTAAGGCAGCATTGCGACTCCTCGTTAAATCAATAGTCATGGCGCATCGGACCATGCCGGTGCGCGATTAAGCCTGCGTTACAACAAAAAATTCAAACCCACGCAAAACAGCAAGCCGGCGAACAGCCGCTTGAGCAAGCGCGGCGACAACCGATGCGCCAGGCGCGCACCGAAACGGGCCGCCACCATGCTGGTCAGGGCGATGCCCAGCAGCGCCGGCAAATACACAAAGCCGAGACTATGATCGGGCAGCAGCGGATCATGCCAGCCCAGAATCATGAAACTTAACGCACTGGCCAGGGCGATCGGCAAGCCGCAGGCCGACGAAGTGGCCACTGCCTGCTGCATCGGCACGCTGCGCCAGGTCAGGAACGGCACGGTCAACGAACCGCCGCCGGTGCCGAAAATTGCCGACGACCAGCCGATCACGCCACCCGCCAGGGTCAGGCCAAGCTTGCCCGGCACCTGGCGGCTGGCCTTGGGCTTGAGCTCCAGAGTCATCTGCACGGCGATCACCAGGGCGAACACACCGATGATCTTCTGTAGATGCGGCCCGGAGATCGCCTCGGCGGTCAGCGCGCCAACGCCCGCGCCCAGCAGGATACCCACGGCCATCCATACGAAGATCGGCCAGCGCACGGCGCCGCGCCGATGATGCTCACGCACCGCATTCACCGACGTGAAGATAATAGACGCCAGGGACGTGCCGACAGCGAGGTGGGTCAGCACCGCGGGATCGAAGCCCTGCAAGGTGAAGCTGAACACCAGCACCGGCACAATAATGATGCCGCCGCCCACGCCGAACAGCCCGGCGAGCATGCCCGCGCAGGATCCCAGCAGCAAATACAGCAGAAATTCCATGGGAGCCCCCGAAAACAGACCGGCATGTTAACGGATGCAAAGCACAGGGTTCTATGGGTAGAGTGGGCAAAACACAAAGGGATCGCCTTATGTGCCTGATTGTTTTCGCCTGGCGGCCGGGCCACGCCCAGCCGCTGATCGTCGCGGCCAACCGTGATGAATTTTATGCCCGGCCCAGTTTGCCGTTGGCCCAGTGGCTGGATGCGCCCCATGTTTACGCGGGCAGGGACCAGGAAGCGGGCGGGACCTGGCTGGGAGTTGGCGCAGACGGGCGCTTTGCGGCGCTGACCAATATCCGTGACCCGCACCAGCCGCCGGCGCGCAAGTCGCGGGGTGAGTTGGTGGCGCGCTTTCTCAGCGGTTCGCTGTCGATTGACGACTATTTGGCCGACGTTAATGGCAGATCGATTGAATATGCCGGGTTTAACCTGCTGGTCGGGACGCGGGACGAGCTTTGGCATTACAACGCCAAGGAATCTGCGCCGACACCATTGGTGGCGGGGGTTTATGGGTTATCCAATGCAGGGCTGGATACGCCGTGGCCGAAGTTGTTGAAGGCCAAGGCGGCGCTGACAGAAGTGCTGGACGATCCGCAGCCTGAAGCCTTGCTGGGGATTTTGAGCGACCCGCAGACCGCGCCGTTTGCTGACTTGCCGGACACCGGCGTGGGCTTGGCGACGGAGAGTCTGTTGTCGAGCGTGTTTATTGCCAGCCCCAGCTACGGGACGCGGGCGAGCACGGCGCTGATTGTGAATGCCGACGGGACGCGGCATATCGTGGAGCGCAGTTTTGGGCCCTATGGCGGACAGTTGGGTGAAGTTGAACTCAAAATCTGAACCTCACGCAAACCAAATGTGGGAGCGGGCTTGCTCGCGAAGGCGGCGTGTCAGCCAATACATAAGCTGACTGATGCACCGCTTTCGCGAGCAAGCCCGCTCCCACATTTCGATTGGGGACAGGCTCTGAAATCCGGTTAGAGGCTCTTTGCAGACGCCGGGTTGATCATCCGCGCCAACCCAAGGTTCTTCAGCGCCAATTGCAGCGAGCTGTGGATAACTTGCGGGTTGTCGATAGTCATCAACTCCGCCAGCAGCTCCTTGGCCCGGCTCAGGTTGATCTGGCGCAGCATCCATTTCACCTTCGGCAAGTTGGTGGCGTTCATCGACAGGCTGTCAAAGCCCATCGCCATCAACAGCACAGCCGCCGCCGGGTCACCGGCCATCTCGCCGCAGATACTCACCTGCTTGCCTTCGGCATGGGCATCGCGCACCACGTTCTGCAAGGCTTGCAGCACCGCCGGGTGCAGGTAGTCGTAGAGGTCGGCCACCCGCGGGTTGTTGCGGTCCACGGCCAGCAGGTACTGGGTCAGGTCGTTGGAGCCCACCGACAGGAAGTCCACCTGCCGCGCCAGCTCCTTGGCCTGGTACACCGCCGCCGGAATCTCGATCATCACGCCAATCGGCGGCATCGGCACGTCGGCGCCTTCGTCGCGCACTTCGCCCCAGGCCCGGTGGATCAGGTGCAGGGCTTCTTCCAGCTCGTGGGTGCCGGAGATCATCGGGAGCAGGATGCGCAGGTTGTTCAGGCCTTCGCTGGCCTTGAGCATCGCGCGGGTCTGGACGAGGAAAATTTCAGGATGGTCGAGGGTAACGCGAATACCGCGCCAGCCAAGGAAAGGGTTGTCTTCCTTGATGGGGAAATACGACAGTGACTTGTCGCCGCCAATGTCCAGGCTGCGCATGGTCACCGGTAACGGATGGAAGGCGGACAATTGCTCGCGATAAATCGCCAGCTGCTCCTTCTCACTCGGAAAACGCTGGTTGATCATGAACGGCACTTCGGTGCGGTACAGGCCCACCCCTTCGGCGCCGCGCTGTTGTGCACGTGCCACGTCCGCCAGCAGGCCGGTGTTGACCAGCAGCGGTACGCGGTGGCCGTCGAGGGTCACGCACGGCAGTTCCCGCAGGGCGTCGAGGCCCTGGGACAGTTGGCGTTCTTCTTCCACCACTTCGGCGTATTGCTTGCGCAGCACTTCGCTGGGGTTGGTGTAGACCTCGCCGTGGTAGCCGTCGACGATCATTTCGATGCCGTCGACCTTGGAATACGGCAGGTCCACCAGACCCATCACCGTCGGAATGCCCATGGCCCGAGCCAGGATCGCGACGTGGGAGTTGCCCGAACCCAGTACCGAGACCAGGCCCACCAGTTTGCCTTCCGGCACTTCGCCGAGCATGGTGGCGGTCAGTTCTTCACTGATCAGGATGGTGTTGTCGGGGTACACCAACGTGGTCGAGCGCTCTTCCTGCAGGTAGGCCAGCAGACGGCGACCGAGGTCCTTCACGTCCGAGGCGCGCTCGCGCAGGTAGGCGTCGTCCATCAATTCAAAACGGTTGACGTGATCGGTGACCACCTGGCGCAGCGCGCCCTGGGCCCACTGGCCGGTCTTGATCACGTCCTTGACTTCGCTGCCCAGGGACGCGTCGTCGAGCATCATCAGGTACACGTCGAACAACGCCCGCTCTTCAGGCCGCAGCTGGGTGGCCAGCTTGGTCGAGAGGGTGCGCATGTCATTGCGCACGCCTTCGAGGGCGGTCTTGAACAGGATGATTTCAGCGTCGATGTCGGTGACGGTCTTGTCCGGCACCACGTCCAGGTCGGCGGGCGGCAGCATGACCACGGCGGTACCGACAGCAGCACCCGGCGAACCCGGCACGCCGACGAACTTGGCTTCCTGGATGCCCTTGCCCTGGCGCCCAAGGCCGCGAATCGAACCGGTGGCCTCGGCGTGGGCGATAACCCCGGCGAGCTGCGCGCTCATGGTCACAAGGAAGGCTTCTTCACCTTCGTCGAACTGGCGGCGTTCTTTCTGCTGGATGACCAACACGCCGACAACGCGGCGGTGGTGAATGATCGGCGCACCGAGGAACGAGGCGTAGCGCTCTTCACCGGTTTCGGCAAAGTAGCGATAACGCGGGTGATCGGCCGCGTTTTCGAGGTTCAGGGGTTCTTCACGCGTCCCCACCAGGCCCACCAGACCTTCATTGGGCGCCATGCTGACCTTGCCGATGGAGCGCTTGTTCAAGCCCTCGGTGGCCATCAGGACAAAACGGTTGGTCTCGGGGTCCAGCAGGTAAACCGAGCAGACCTGGCTGCCCATGGCTTCCTTGACGCGCAACACAATAATCCCCAACGCCGCCTTGAGATCCTTGGCGGAGTTAACTTCCTGGACGATCTTGCGCAGCGTATTGAGCATGGCTCGGGGTCGAACTCCGTCGTCAGTCGCGCGCTAAAAGGCGCGGGGCAAGCTCTTTAAGAGCGCGACGATAAACCTCGCGCTTGAATGTCACCACCTGGCCCAACGGATACCAATAACTGACCCAGCGCCAGCCATCGAACTCCGGTTTACCGGTCAAATCCATCCGCACCCGCTGCTCGTTGGAGATCAGGCGCAGGAGAAACCATTTCTGTTTCTGGCCGATGCACAGCGGTTGGCTGTGGGTACGCACCAGACGTTGCGGCAAACGATAGCGCAACCAGCCTCGGGTGCAGGCCAGAATTTGCACATCTTCACGTTCAAGGCCTACTTCTTCGTTCAACTCACGGTACAAGGCGTCTTCAGGGGTTTCGTCGGGGTTGATTCCGCCTTGAGGAAACTGCCAGGCATCTTGGTTGATACGGCGAGCCCATAGCACCTGTCCGGCATCATTCGTAAGAATAATCCCGACATTAGGACGGAAACCATCGGGGTCGATCACGGCAACAACCTCGCAAACGCATGTCACCGCATTGTTCCACAAAGATTGATACAGCGGCAACGAGGCTGCTTACCTTATGTGCACTCTTGTGAAAAGACCGTATTCTGGACGCCTTTTTACAGACTTTTCAGCGAGTAACTGCAATGCGCCTGGCTTTATTCGACTTGGACAACACGCTTTTGGGGGGTGACAGCGATCACGCCTGGGGCGATTACCTCTGTGAACGCGGGATTCTCGACGCGGTGGCCTACAAGGCCCGCAACGACGAGTTCTACCAGGACTACCTGGCCGGCAAGCTGGATAACGCCGAGTACCTGAACTTCTGCCTGGAAATCCTCGGCCGCACCGAGATGGCCCAGCTGGATGAATGGCATCGCGACTACATGCGCGACTGCATCGAGCCGATCATGCTGCCCAAGGCGGTTGAGTTGCTGGCCAAGCACCGGGCGGCGGGCGACAAGCTGGTGATCATCACCGCGACCAACCGTTTTGTGACTGCGCCGATTGCCGAGCGGTTGGGGGTTGAAACCCTGATTGCGACGGAATGCGAGATGCAGGATGGCCGTTACACCGGGCGCAGTACGGATATCCCGTGCTTTCGCGAAGGCAAGGTGACGCGCTTGAATCGCTGGCTGGAAGAGACCGGGTATAACCTGGAGGACAGCTACTTCTATAGCGACTCGATGAATGACCTGCCGCTGCTGGAGCAGGTGACCCACCCGGTGGCAGTGGATCCGGATCCGAATCTACGGGCTGAAGCCGAGAAGCGTGGCTGGCCGGTGATCACCCTGCGCGGCTAAAGATCGTTCCCACGCTCCGCGTGGGAATGCATCACTGGACGCTCTGCGTCCGCTCTTGGGACGCGGAGCGTCCCGGGCGGCGTTACCACGCGGAGCGTGGGAACGATCATACGGGTTTCGCACCCATTAACCCGGCAATCGCCACAAACCCCACCAGGCTCACCACCGCCAGCGCCACGGTAAAGTTCAAACTCCCCGCCCCGCCCAGCCGCAGTCGATTAAGCCGCACCACCAGCCAGAACCAGCTCAGCGCCGCCACGGTGTAGATCACGCTGGAACCCAGGATCCAGGTTTGCCCCAGCGGCCAGCCGATCAGGTGCGCCAGCCACCAGCCGGTGAACGGCATGCTCACCACGCAAATGCCCATCAACAACCACACAAACACCCACGGCCGCTGCACGGTATAGGCCGGCCCCGCGCTGCGTTTGCGCCAGGCCAGCACTGCCAGGGCGAGGCCGCTGAGCAGCAGCAACACCGTGGCCGCGATGTGGATAACTTTAAGGGTGGTCAGCGTTTCCATGTTCTCGATTCCTTGAAGGCCGCCCAGTCAGCGTAGTCGCTCAACCGAGGAACAGCTGGTAGGCCGGGTTATCACTTTCATCCCAGTACGGGTAGCCAATGGCCTCCAGCGCCGCCGGCACCAGGTGACGCTCGTCCGCCGGTACTTGCAGGCCCGCCACCACGCGCCCATCGGCGGCGCCGTGGTTGCGATAGTGGAACATCGAGATGTTCCAGCGCCCGCCCAATTTGTTAAGGAAGTTGAACAGTGCCCCCGGACGTTCCGGGAATTCGAAGCGGAACACCACCTCGTCGCTGACGTGCGCCGCATGGCCACCGACCATATGGCGGATGTGCAGCTTGGCCAGTTCGTTTTCCGTCAGGTCCAGCACCGGAAAACCCTGGCTGGTGAGGCTGGCGATCAGCGCACTGCGCGGGTCGTTTTCCGGGTGGGTCTGCACGCCGACAAAAATGTGCGCCTCGCGACCAGAGTGGTAGCGGTAGTTGAATTCGGTGATCTGGCGCTTGCCCACGGCCTCGCAGAAGGCCTTGAAGCTGCCCGGCTTCTCGGGGATGGTCACGGCGATGATGGCTTCGCGGCCTTCACCCAGCTCGGCGCGCTCGGCCACATGGCGCAGGCGGTCGAAGTTGACGTTGGCCCCGGAATCGATGGCCACCAGGGTTTGCCCGGTGATGCCACGGGTCTCGACGTATTTCTTGATACCCGCCACGCCCAGGGCGCCAGCCGGCTCCGTGATGGAGCGGGTGTCGTCGTAGATGTCCTTGATCGCCGCGCAGATTTCATCGGTGCTGACGGTAATCACTTCATCCACGTAATCCTTGCAGATGTCGAAGGTGTGCTGGCCGATCTGCGCCACCGCCACGCCGTCGGCGAAGATGCCCACAGTCGGCAATACCACGCGCTCGCCCGCCGCCATGGCGGCTTGCAGGCAGTTGGAGTCGTCCGGCTCGACGCCGATGATCTTGATTTCGGGCCGCAGGTATTTCACGTAGGCCGCGATACCGGCAATCAGGCCGCCGCCGCCCACCGGGACGAAAATCGCGTCCAACGGCCCCGGGTGCTGGCGCAGGATCTCCATCGCCACGGTGCCCTGCCCGGCAATGGTGTGCGGATCATCGTAGGGGTGAATGTAGACGTAGCCTTTTTCGTCGACCAGCTTCAGCGAATACGCCAGGGCTTCCGGGAAAGAATCCCCATGCAGCACCACTTTGCCGCCACGGGAACGCACGCCTTCGACCTTGATCTCGGGGGTGGTCTTGGGCATCACGATGGTGGCCTTGACCCCCAGCACCTTGGCCGCCAGGGCCAGGCCCTGGGCATGGTTGCCCGCCGAAGCGGTGACTACGCCGCGCGCACGTTCTTCGGCGCTCAGTTGGGTCAGCTTGTTATAGGCACCGCGAATCTTGAACGAGAACACCGGCTGCAAGTCTTCGCGCTTGAGCCAGACCTTGTTGCCCAGCCGCTCGGAGAGCTGGCGGGCGGTCTGCAGCGGGGTTTCTACGGCAACGTCGTAAACGCGCGAGGTGAGGATCTTTTTGACGTACTGTTCAAGCATCGGAAAGCATCACTGGGCGGGTTGGGCAGGGCCAAGGAGTCTAACCCAGCGTTTGGCCGGGCGACCACACGAAAACCGAGGTTTTGTTGGGTTATACTCGCGCCCCTCTTTACTCCCCGCCCGTTCCGGAGCCCGCATGACCCAGGATCAACTCAAACAGGCAGTGGCCCAGGCCGCCGTCGATTTAATCCTTCCTAAACTCGACGATAAAAGCATCGTCGGTGTCGGCACCGGTTCCACCGCCAATTGCTTTATCGATGCGCTGGCCCTGCACAAGGGCGCGTTCGACGGCGCGGTTGCCAGCTCCGAAGCCACCGCTGCGCGGCTCAAGGGCCACGGTATTCCGGTGTACGAGCTGAACACCGTCAGCGACCTGGAGTTCTACGTCGACGGCGCCGATGAAAGCGACGCACACCTGAACCTGATCAAGGGCGGCGGCGCAGCCCTGACCCGCGAGAAGATCGTCGCGGCCGTGGCCAAGACCTTCATCTGCATCGCCGACGCCAGCAAACTGGTGCCGGTACTCGGCGCGTTCCCGCTGCCGGTGGAAGTGATCCCGATGGCCCGCAGCCACGTGGCCCGCGAACTGGTGAAACTGGGCGGCGACCCGGTGTACCGCGAAGGCGTGCTGACCGACAACGGCAACATCATCATCGACGTGTTCAACATGCAGATCACCAACCCGGTGGAACTGGAGCGCCAGATCAACGCGATCGTCGGCGTCGTCACCAACGGTTTGTTCGCGGCCCGTCCGGCTGACGTATTGCTGCTGGGCACCGCGGAAGGCGTGAAAACCCTTAAGGCGTAATGCAAAACCCCTGTGGGAGCGGGCTTGCTCGCGAATGCGCAGTGTCAGTCACCGAATATGGCGCCTGATACACCGCATTCGCGAGCAAGCCCGCTCCCACATTTGTTCTGCACATGACTCAAGACTTGGTTTTTTTGAATACATAGAAAAGATTGGGCTCACTGACCATGTACAACGTGCCGTCGTTGTCCATGGCGATCCCCTCGGCCTGAGGCACGCGCTGCTTCAGGCCATGGCGCCCCTTGAGCAGCGACAGGCTGCTCAGGGGGCGACCGTCGATATCCAGTTCCAGCACCAAAAATGACTCATCCGACAGCGCCAGCAGATGACCGCTGCGCTCGTCGTATTGCAGGCTCGACAGGTCGCGCACAAACAACCCGGCATCGCGCTTGGGGTTGTTGATCACGTGCACCGAATAGGTTTTTTCCGGTTTGAAATGCGGAAAGCCGTGGACCTCGTAGATCAGCATCGGGTCGCGTTCCTTGGCCACAAACAGGCGCTTGCCCACCGAGTCATAGGCCAGGCCTTCGAAGCCCTTGTTGCCGCCTAGGTGCACGCCGAGGGTCATTTGCTCGGCGTCGGCGGCATCGAGGAATTGGGTGTCGTCATCCACGTGGACCTTGATCAGCCGCTGCTGGCGTTCGTCGCTGATCACGTAGGTGTTGTCGCTGATGTACTCCACGGCCTCGGCATCGCCAAACCCCACCAGCGCAATGCGCCGCAGGATTTTGCCGTCCAGGGACAGTTCGACCAGCTCAGCGTTCTTGTTGGTCACGGTAAACAGGCTGTTGCGCACCGGATCAAAGGTCAGTGCCGAGACATCATCGTTGAGGCCGTCGATCACCTGCGCCTCCAGGGCCACCCGGTAATCCCCAAGGCCAATGGAGTGCTCCCCGGCGGGATTGCGCCAGGATTGCCAGTTGAACCAGGCACGCTCGAACAGGCGCAATTGCTGGGCAACCACACCGCACGCCACCAGGGCGATCAGGATCAGGATAAAAAAAGCAGGTTTGGGGCGGGCAAGTCGACGCATCGGGCGGGGCTCAGAGTAAAAACTGGCGAATGAATATCACGGTCGCCTGAATTTAAACTTAAACGCCCCGGGTGTCTGGCTTATGCCGCAGATAGAGAAAAATCTGACGTAATCGAACTACTGCGCCTGCTTCTCGAAGCGATAGAACAGGTTCGGCTCGCTGACCATATACAGCGTGCCGTTCTCGTCCATGGTCACGCCTTCGGCACGCGGGATGGTCTTTTTCAAGCCATTGAAGCCACCCAGCAAGGTCATGAAGCTGACCTGCTCGCCCTTCTCGTCCAGTTCCAGCAACAGATGGGAGTCCGCCGACAGCGCCAGCAGGTGGCCGGTACGCGGGTCGACGGTCAGCGCCGACAGGTTGCGCATGTCCAGTTCAGTGCTGGCGAGCTTTTGCTTGGCGCCGGAGAGGGTCTGGCTGCCGTCGCTTTTCCAGGTGAACAGGGCCGGTGGGCGTTCTTCGCCGAGGATCAGCTGTTGGTTGCGCTTGTCCCAGGTGACCGCCTCAAAGGCTTTGTTCTGGTCCTTGGACGGGCCCAGGTCATAGGACGGGAAGTCGGCTTTGTTCAACTGCTGGGTCTGCGGGTCGACCTTGACGATGGTCAGGCTGTGCTGGCGCTCATCGACCACGGCCATCAGGCCGTTTTCCATCATGGTCACGCCTTCCGGGTTGTTCCAGCCGTTGAGCGGCATCTTGCGCAGCACGTCGCCTTGCAGGGTCAGTTCAACCAGGAACGGGTTCTTGCCCATCACCGAGAACAGGGTCTTGGTCAGCGGGTTGTAGGTGAGGTCCGAGGCTTCGTCCTTCTCCATGCCGGGCAGCAGCTTGGCGTCGATCACCGCGTGGTAGTCCGGGAGCCAGACGCTTTCCAGGCGCTCGGCCGGGGTTTCGAAGCCCTCCGCCACCCACAACACACCACGGTCGTCCCAGTGCATCGCCCAGGCCACGCCGTAAATGATCGCGCCGGCGAGGAACAGCCAGGAATACCAGCGCATGGCAAGGCGTGAACGAAACGTGGGTTTTACGGATGGGAGAGGCACGGCCATTACGCTTTCCAGAAAGTCAGCTTTAGGGGATAGCACAGGATCAAAAGGTCCGCGCGCAGGAGGCTGAGGATTATCCGGATGGGGTGTGAAAAAAATGCAAAAACACGATTGGGTGGCAGTACACAGATCAAATGTGGGAGCGGGCTTGCTCGCGAATGCGGAGTATCAGTCACTGAATCTGTCACTGATACACCGCTTTCGCGAGCAAGCCCGCTCCCACATTTTTGACCGCGTTTCGCCAGGTATTCAGCGAACGCTGCTTTCGAAGCGGCTCACACCCGGCAATTCCAGCACCAGCTCGTCACCCACATTCAGCGGGCCCACGCCTGCCGGCGTACCGGTGAGGATCACATCCCCGGCCTGCAACGAGAAGCAGCCGGCCATGTACTGGATCATCGGGATGATCGGGTTGAGCATGATCGCGCTGTTGCCGTCCTGGCGCACTTCGCCGTTGATGGTCAGGCGGATGCCGATATCCGTCACATCCGGGAAAGTGCTGCCGACCACGAACGGGGCAATCACCGCCGCACCGTCAAACGACTTGGCGATTTCCCACGGCAGGCCCTTGGCTTTCAGCTCGGCCTGTTTGTCCCGCAGGGTCAGGTCCAGGGCCGGGGCGAAGCCGGAGATGGCGTCCAGCACTTCCTCGCGGCTCGGTTTGGCCGACAACGGCTTGCCGATCAACACCGCGATTTCCGCTTCGTAATGCACCGAACCGCGCTCGGTAGGGATGGCAAAACCGCCTTCCAGTGCCACTACGCAACTGCCGGGCTTGATAAACAGCAGCGGCTCGGTCGGTACCGGGTTATCCAGTTCCTTGGCGTGTTCGGCGTAGTTACGCCCGATGCACACCACCTTCCCCAGGGGAAAGTGAATATTGGTGCCGTCGACATACTTGTGCTGGTAGCTCATGGACCGACTCCTTCAGGGACTGTTAAACAGCGAAAATCTTGCCCGGGTTCATGATCCCGTTCGGGTCGAACACCGCTTTCACTGCCTTCATGTATTCAATTTCAACCGGCGAGCGGCTGTAGGTCAGGTAATCGCGCTTGGTCATGCCCACGCCGTGTTCGGCGGAGATCGAGCCGTTGTACTTCTGTACGGTCTCGAACACCCACTTGTTGACGGTGGCGCACTTGGCGAAGAACTCGTCCTTGCTCAGGTTTTCCGGCTTGAGGATATTCAGGTGCAGGTTGCCGTCCCCGATGTGGCCGAACCAGACGATTTCGAAGTCCGGGTAGTGTTCGCCGACGATCGCGTCGATTTCCTTCAGGAAGGCCGGTACTTTCGACACAGTCACCGAAATGTCGTTCTTGTACGGCGTCCAGTGAGAGATGGTCTCGGAGATGTACTCGCGCAGCTTCCACAGGTTGTGCAGTTGGGTTTCGCTCTGGCTCATCACGCCGTCCAGCACCCAGCCCTGCTCGACGCAGTGTTCGAACGTGGCCAGGGCATCGTTGGCCACTTCTTCGGTGGTCGCTTCAAATTCCAGCAGCGCGTAGAACGGGCAGTCGGACTCGAACGGCGCTGGCACGTCGCCGCGACCGAGGACTTTGGCCAGGGCCTTGTCGGAAAAGAATTCGAAGGCGGTCAGGTCCAGCTTGCTCTGGAAGGCGTGCAGCACCGGCATGATCGAGTCGAAGTCGGTGGTGCCGAGCACCATCGCGGTAAGGTTTTTCGGCGCACGGTCCAGGCGCATGGTCGCTTCGACCACAAACCCCAGGGTGCCTTCAGCGCCGATGAACAGCTGGCGCATGTCGTAGCCGGTGGCGTTCTTGATCAGGTCTTTGTTCAGTTCCAGCAGGTCGCCCTTGCCGGTGACGACTTTCATACCGGCGACCCAGTTACGGGTCATGCCGTAGCGAATGACCTTGATCCCGCCGGCATTGGTGCCGATATTGCCGCCAATCTGGCTGGAACCCGACGAGGCGAAATCCACCGGGTAGTACAGGCCTTTTTCTTCGGCGACGTTCTGCAATTGCTTGGTGACCACGCCCGGCTGGCACACGGCGGTGCGGTCGGTGAGGTTCACGTCGAGGATCTGGTTCATATAGTCGAACGACACAACCACTTCGCCATTCGCAGCGACGGCAGCGGCCGACAGGCCGGTACGGCCACCGGACGGCACCAGCGCGACCTTGTGCTCATTGGCCCAACGGACGATGGCCTGCACCTGCTCGGTGGTCTTCGGGAAGACGATGGCCACCGGGGCCGGCGCGAAATGCTTGGTCCAGTCCTTGCCATAAGCCTCAAGGGAGTCAGCATCGGTCAGGACCTTGCCAGGCTCAACCAGGGTCTTCAGCTCATCAATCAGGGCAGGATGGGTCATCGACAGAACTCTCGAACAATTCATGGTCATCCTGAGAACGCTTCACGTCGCAGGAATGGGTGTTTAGCGGGGCACGTATGCTAGCATACCGCCCCCGCAGGATAGTGCCCAAGGGCGTTCTGCGGTGACGGCTTTCCTGCCGTCCGGGTCAGCTTACGTGATCCGATTCCCTGCCATTTTTCTCCGGGATACAGGTTTACGCAGATGAGCAAGACTTCTCTCGATAAGAGCAAGATCAAGTTCCTTCTTCTGGAAGGCGTCCACCCATCGGCCGTCGAAGTCCTGAAGGCCGCCGGGTACACCAGCATTGAGTACATCACCAGTTCTCTGCCGGAAGCCCAGCTCAAGGAAAAGATCGCCGACGCGCACTTTATCGGCATTCGCTCCCGCACTCAGCTGACCGAAGAGGTCTTCGATCACGCCAAGAAGTTGGTAGCTGTCGGCTGTTTCTGCATCGGCACCAACCAGGTCGACCTCAACGCAGCGCGCGAGCGCGGCATCGCGGTGTTCAACGCACCGTACTCCAACACCCGCTCCGTTGCTGAGCTGGTATTGGCCGAGGCGATCCTGTTGCTGCGCGGTATTCCCGAGAAGAACGCTTCCTGCCACCGTGGCGGCTGGATCAAGAGCGCAGCCAACTCCTTCGAAATCCGCGGCAAGAAGCTGGGTATCGTCGGTTACGGCTCGATCGGCACGCAGTTGTCGGTACTGGCCGAAGGCCTGGGCATGCAGGTGTTCTTCTACGACACCCTGACCAAGCTGCCATTGGGTAACGCCACCCAGGTGTCGAGCCTGACCGAGCTGCTGGGCATGTCCGACATCGTGACCCTGCACGTACCGGAAACCGCTGAGACCCAGTGGATGATCGGCGAGAAGGAAATCCGCGCCATCAAGAAGGGCGGGATCCTGATCAACGCTGCACGCGGCACCGTGGTCGAGCTGGACGCCCTGGCCGACGCGATCAAGGACAAGCACCTGATCGGCGCCGCCATCGACGTGTTCCCGGTAGAGCCGCGCTCTAACGACGACATCTTCGAAAGCCCGCTGCGTGGCCTGGACAACGTGATCCTGACCCCGCACATCGGCGGCTCCACCGCTGAAGCCCAAGCCAACATCGGCCTGGAAGTGTCGGAGAAACTGGTCAAGTACAGCGACAACGGTACGTCGGTGTCCTCGGTCAACTTCCCGGAAGTGGCTCTGCCGGCTCACCCTGGCAAGCACCGTCTGCTGCACATCCACCAGAACATCCCTGGCGTGATGATGGAGATCAACAAGGTCTTCGCGGAAAACGGCATCAACATTTCCGGTCAGTTCCTGCAGACCAACGAGAAAGTCGGCTACGTGGTTATCGACGTAGACGCCGAGTATTCGGACCTGGCGCAAGAGAAGCTGCAGCACATCAACGGCACTATCCGTAGCCGCGTGTTGTTCTAATCGTTAAACGCGCATAAAAAAGGGAGACCCTCGGGTCTCCCTTTTTTTGTCTGAACAAATCTTACTTGACGTTAACCGTGATGACTTTCGAGGCTACAGTCGGGTTGAACTGCATGTGCAGTTTGTCGCCGGCTACCAGTTGCAGCGTGTGCTTGCCTGGGGTGAGGGTCAGCTCGGTTTCGGTCTGTGCCTTGCCGTAGTGGATCACGGTATCGGTGGCCGGGATCGGCACGCTGGCATCCGGCAATTCTTTCTGGTCGATCAGCAGGTGGTGGTGGCCGGTGCCCGGGTCCTGGCTGGTGGCCGGGGCCAGTTTCAGTCCTTCCATGCCGAATTTCACGGTGAAGGTTTTATCGACGGTGGCGCCATCTTTGGGCGACACGATGAACACTTTGGCACCTTCTGGTGGAGCGCTGCGCGGGATGCCATCAGCAGCGGTCGCCAGCATCGAAGCGCCCAGCAATAGGCTGGCCAGGGTTGCACGGGTCAAAAAGGCTTTCATTCACTTCTCCAGTTTTTCCGGGAAATCTGTAGGGTTATGACAACTTCGCGACAAATTGCTGTCCAAGGCATTCAACACCATAGCAAAGCGAGCCTGAACAACGCTTCGCTCATTCGAATTCTTTAGGAGCGACCATGCGTTTCCTGCCTGGCCTGTTACTTTTACTGCCCCTTGCAAGCCCCTTGGCCCATGCCGAACTGATCGACGATGTATTTGACCGCGGGGAACTGCGCATCGCAATGGAAGCCAACACCCCGCCCTTCAACTTCAAGGAAGGCGACAAACTCACCGGTTTTGAAGTGGAGCTGGGTGAGTTGCTGGCCAAGGAAATGGACGTACGCCCCTCCTTTATCACCGTCGATGCCGCCGAGTTGCTGCCCGGCGTGGAAAGCGCCAAGTACGACGTGGCCATCAACCATATCGCTATGACTCCTGAACTGGCGGATCGTTTCGACTTCAGCGAGCCCTACAGCTACTCCAGCGCACAGCTGATCGTGCGCAAGCAGGAACAGCGCCCGTTGGGCAGCTTTGCGGCGCTCAAGGGCAAGGCGTTGGGCGTGGCCCAGGGCAGCCAGTTTGTGGAGCAGGCGCGCACCGCCGAGGGCGTTGATTTGCGCAGCTATGCCGATGCCAGGCAGCCGATCAAGGACGTTGCCGATCAACAGATCGATGCCGCCATCAGTGATCGGCTGCTGATTCCCTACGCGATTCGCGACAGCCAGCTGCCAGTGAAGGAAGGCGCAGACGTCGGCCCGACGCTAAGCCTGGCGATTCCGTTCCAGAAGGGTAACCCGGCGTTCAAGGCCAGCCTGGACAAGGCCCTGCAACGAGTGAAGGCCGATGGCCGGCTGGCGGCGCTGTCGGAGAAGTGGTTCGGGATGGATGCGAGCAAGCCGGTGAAAAAGGCCGAATAAACGACTCGGTCAATGTGGGAGCGGGCTTGCTCGCGAATGCGGTGGCTCGGCTTGAGCATCGGGTGACTGACACTGCGCTTTCGCGAGCAAGCCCGCCCCACATGTTGATCTATGTCGGGCTTGAGCATTTTGCCAGGGCCACTGCCGCTTCAGGCAACTCCAGCTCACTGAACACCAGTACCCCATGGCGCTTGAGCAACGCCGCCGTCACGCCTTCGCCGGTGACCTTTACGCCGGTGAAGGTACCGTCATAGGTCAGCAGATTGCCGCACGACGGGCTGTTGGCCTTGAGTACGGCGACGCGGATATTGTGACGCTGTACCAGCGCCAATGCCTGGCGGGCGCCATCGAGGAAGGCTTCGCTGAAGTCTTCCCCCTGGGCCGTCAGCACCTGGGCGCGGCCTTCCCAGACGTCAATCCCCTGCCCGCCCGGGATTTCGGCAGACGGCCGTGGCGTCGGCAAGCCACCCGCCACTTCCGGGCACACGGCAACCACCCGGCCTTCGGCCTGCCACGCGGCCAGTTGGTCGAAAGGCCCGCTGGCCCCTCCGTCGTAGCGTACCCGGTGCCCCAGCAGGCAGCGGCTGACCAGAATTTTTTGCATCATCAAAACGGCTCGTTGCCCCGCCGGCGAAACCAGCCGGTGAGGGACAGGCGTTCGCGGGTGGCGGGCATGACTTCATGGGGGATTTCCCCCGACAGGAATACCACCAGGCAACCGCCGGTGGGCACCACATCGTATTCGACGTCGCCCTTGAGGTACATGCGCAACTGGCCGCCATGTTCCGGCAGCCAGGCGTTGTTCAAGTAGATCACTGCCGACACCATGCGCCGGTCGTCATCGCGAAAACGGTCCACATGCTTGAGGTAAAACGCCCCCGGCGGGTACATCGCGAAGTGGCTTTCGAAGTCTTCCAGGCCCAGGAACAGGCCACGGTTCATCGCCACCCGCAGGCTGTCCATCAGCTCCAGGTAGTTATCGCAGGCCACAACCTCGCCCGGCTCCAGCCACTGGATATGGTCACCCCGGATGCCCTCGCGAATCTCCTGGGACGGCCCCCGTCCGACCGCCGCGGGCGCCAATTCACCTTCGGCGGCGCGTTTTTGGCACTCAGCCGCCAGTTCGAGGGTCAGAGCCTCGGGCAGGAAGATATTCTGCTGCGACCAGCCTTGTGCGGCCAGGTCATCGACAATGCGTAACAGCAGCGGGTGATCGGAGGGTATGGGCATGGCGCGCATAGTATCCATACGCCTGTGAATCCGACAGAGCCGCCGAGCGTCTGAATACACTTTAGTCAGGTGACCGATAGGATTTCTCGACAAATCCTACGCCCGACACGGACAATAGTGGCCGACTGACAGGAGTCCATATGCGTCGTTTGTTTTTTTCCTTGCTGATGTTCTGCGTTTTGCCCGCCTGGGCAGACAGCCATGACCAGTTGTACAAGGTCGCCGGCTGGGCAGACCAGCGCGCGCATTTTAATGACGCCCTCAGTGCCGCCCAGCAACGCTACCGCAACAGCCTGCCGCCGGCGGTGTATCAGGCGCTGGTGGACAACAGCAATAAACGCTTCGCGCCCCAGTCGGTAGACCAGCGCGCCGAAGCGCAACTGCGCAAGAATTTGGCGGACCCTAAGCCGGCACTGGCCTTCTTCCAGTCGCCGCTGGGCCGCAAGATTGTCGCCGCCGAGTTGCTCGCCACCCGCCGCGATCAACTGGCGAAGAACGCCCAGGGCTTGCCGCACATGGAAGCCGATGCCACCCGCAGCCTGATCATCGGCCACCTGGCCCAGGCCCTGCCTGCGCGGGAAGCCGGGGCTGAAGTCAGCCTGGCGATTGCCGGCGTGGCGGCCGACAGCTTGAGCCAGATGATCCCCGGGCTGTTGGGCGGCGGCCAGGCGCAGGGCATGTTGAACGGCCAGCGTGAGCGCCTGATGCAGCAGATTGGCAATGATCTGAACAACACGCTGTTGTACGTCTACCGGGATTTGTCCGACCCGGAGCTGGAAGAGTTCGCGACGTTCGCGGAGTCGCCGGAGGGCAAGGCGTACTACAAGGCGGCACTGGCGGCGATTCGCGCCGGGCTGGCGGTCGGCCAAAGCACCTCGAGCCTGGCGCAGTAACCCTGTGGGAGCGGGCTTGCTCGCGAAGACGGTGTGCCAGTCACTGGTTATGCTAACTGATCGACCGCCTTCGCGAGCAAGCCCGCTCCCACATTTGGATTGCGTTATTTCAGGTGGTCGGTGAGAAACCTGAAGTATTGCTGCCGAATCTCCGGAATCTCATTCGCCAAGTGATGCCTGCCACGCGGCAGCATCAACACCTCCGGTTGGTCGAACTTGCTGCGCAGCACCTTCAGGTTGTGCTGCCAGTCCACCGTCATGTCTTCCTCACCCTGCACGATCAACGGCCGCCGCGTGCTGCGTGGCGCCGCTTCAACACGTTTGATCCAGCGCGCCAGGGCGCCCACCCAGGCAGTCGGCAACTGCCGTGGCTGCAACGGGTCGGCCTCCAGGAACGGCTTGAACTGCGGGTCGTTGGTGTTATCGCTGAAGCGCCGGGCAATGCCTTTGACGAACGGCCGGAGCAGGTAATAGCTGAGCTGCGACCAACCCCAGGCGCGGGGCCGCACCAGCGGTGACAACAGGAACGTCTTGCCCTGGGCCGGGCTGTCGACGCCATGGCTAAGCAGGTGATCCACCACAATCGCGCCGCCGGTGCTTTGCCCGAACAAGTGCCACGGCTGCGGCAATTGCAGCGCCCTGGCCTGTTCAAACAACGCCTGCACCACGTCCTGGTACACCGCAAAGTCATCAATGCTGGCCCGCTCGCCGCTGGACAGGCCATGGCCCGGCAAGTCGCAGGCGATCACCACAAAACCCTGGTCCAGCGCCCAGTCCACGGCATGCCGGTACAGACCCATATGGTCGTAGAAGCCATGGAACAGGAACATCGTGGCCACCGGCACCGGTGGCCACCACACCTGGCAGACCACGTCGAACCCATCCACCGCAAACCGCCCCAGGCGGCTTGTCGCGGGCACCTTGCGGGCAGCGAGGTCCAGGCCGTAGAAGCGCTGGTAGACCCGGGCCTCGGCTGAAAGCGGCTGCGCGTCCACCAGTGGGCGCAAGCTTTCGCGTAGATGATCAGGGTCAAACGTAACGGGCATAAGAACTTCCAGACTGTGGCTTCAACGCATTGAACAGATGAATATCGAGCCGCGATATTCATCTGTCAGGGCAAGCATGGCAAGCTACGCGTCCTCCGAGGATTGATCCAAATGCGACAGCCCTACCGCACCACCCTCTTCGCCAGCCTGATCGTGATCATTTGCGCCGGGGTGTTGTGGGCGGCGTATGACTGGTTCCAGGGACGCTACCTGCGGGCATTCAGTGAGCATACGGCGGTGTTTTCCGGTGACAGCCTGAGCCTGCCGGCCGAGCTTGCCGGCCCGGGCCCGATCCGCCTGGTGCACTTCTGGGACCCCGCCTGCCCGTGCAATGTCGGCAACCAGCAGCACCTTGGCGAGTTGATCGAGCAGTACGCCCCCCAGGGCGTGGAGTTCTATTCCCTGCAGAAAGCCGGCAGCCACGGGCAGTTGCCCGCCACCCTGGGCTCGATGAAGGCCCTCAAGGCCGTGCCCGGTGCCCAGCATCTGCCGGCCAGCCCTGCCGTGGGCATCTGGGACCGCAGCGGCAAGCTGGCGTATTTCGGGCCCTACAGCGAAGGGTTGACGTGTAACTCCAGCAACAGCTTTATCGAGCCGATCCTGCAAGCCCTCGAAGGTGGACGCGAGGTCAACGCGACCCACACCCTGGCGGTGGGCTGTTATTGCGAGTGGAACGGGGAAACGTCTCCACCCTGACTCGGCAAGCTGAACAGACGCTGTTCGTTCGACAAACTCGAACAACTGTATCGGCACGCTCCTGTATCGTAAGCAACTAGCCGTACAAGCAGACGACACGGGAACACATGAGCCAATTAACCATCATCCTCTGGATACTCAACGTCATCGTTGATACGTCCGGCCAGTTGGCGTTCAAAGCCGCAGCCTCAGCCAGCGCCGAGCATGACGGCATGGCCCACTGGCGCCATATGCTCAAGCGTCCGTGGATCTGGCTGGGCATCATCTGCTATGTGTTCGAATTCGTGCTGTGGCTGGCCTTCCTGACACTGGTGCCGTTGTCGGTCGGGGTGATGCTGGGCTCCATCAATATTGTCGTGATCATGATTGCGGGGCGTTTCCTGTTCAAGGAAAGCCTGAGCAAATGGCGGTTGATCGGCATCATGCTGATCGCCTGTGGCGTGACCGTCGTGGGGTTCGAGTAATGAAACGGTTTTATATCCTCGGTTTTCTGTCGCTGATCATTTTCGATACCTTGGCGCAGGTCAGTTTCAAGTTCGCCTCGATTCATGCCGAACCGCTGACGATGGACGCCGCCTGGTTGATCCGCGTGTTCGGTGCGCCATGGATCTACGGCGCATTCGTGGGCTACATCGGCGCGTTTTTCACCTGGATGACGCTGTTGAAATACGCCCCGGTGGGCCCGGCGTTTGCGGCCTCCCACCTGGAGCTGATCAGCGTGACGCTGATCTCCGTGTGGCTGTTCAATGACACCTTGACCCTGCCCAAGGTCGTCGGCGGCGCGCTGATCATTGCGGGCATCCTGTGCCTGGCGCGCAGCGAAGACAAAGAAAGCAAGACCGTCGAGGCCGAACCCTCGCAGACGCTGGCGTCATGACGCCCGTTGTCAGCCAGCGGGAGATTCCGCCAACGGCGGGGCTTCCCCTGCGCTGGCAGGACTTGTTCAACCGCTCGGGCGACCTGGCCCGCGACCTGGCCCGACAGCTCGACATCCCGCTGCCGGCCCTGCCCTGCTCCGGCACCGCCGCGCTGATCATGGCGCTGCGGGTGTTGCAGCAGCGCACGCCGGGGCGCACCGAGCTTATCGTGCCGGCCTATACCTGCCCGCTGGTGGCCCTGGCGGCCCATCACTGCCCGCCTTTGCGCGTGGTGGCGTGCGATCTGCAGCCCGGCAGCATCGACCTGGACGAACACCAGCTGGCGCAGCTGTGCAACCAAAACACCTTGGCGATCGTCGTCACTCACCTGGCCGGGCGTGTGGCGGATGTGGAGGCTGCCAAGCGCATTGCCGAGCCACTCGGCATTGCGGTGATCGAAGACGCCGCCCAAGCCATGGGCGCACTGGATGATGGAAAAAGCGTCGGACTGAAAGGCGACATCGGCTTTTTCAGCATGGCGCTGGGCAAAGGCCTGACGACGGCTGAAGGCGGTGTGTTGTTCAGCCGGGATCCGGCGCTGCATCAGGCGTTGCACCAGCAATGCCGGCAGGACTTGCCCTTCAGCCTGCGCTGGGAAGTGCAACGCAGCGCCGAGCTGTGGGGCTATACCGCGGCGTATCAGCCCCGCGGGCTGAAGTACGTGTACGGCAAACCGCTGCGGGCGGCGCTGGCGCGGGGCGATGAAGTGGCGGCGGTGGGCGATGATTTTTCCGTCAACGATATTCCGTTGCATCGGTTGGGCGGCTATCGCCAGAAGGTCGGCGCCGCAGCCCTGGCACGCTTGCCCGAGCATTTGCAGCAAGGCCGCCTGCGGGCCTTGCGTCGCGTGGCGCAGCTGAGCAGCTTGCCCGGCGTGTCGGTGTTGACCGACAGCCCGAGCCAGCAAGGCACCTGGCCGTTCCTGATGGTGGTGATGCCCAGCGCACAAACCCGCGATACCGCGATGGCGCAGCTGTGGACGGCAGGCCTGGGCGTGACCCGCCTGTTCATCCACGTATTGCCGGGCTACCCGGCACTCACCCCGCTGTTACAGCAAGGCGCCGATATCCCCCGCGCGCAAAGCTTCGCCGCCCAGACACTGTCGATCAGCAATAGCCACTGGCTGACGGACGAGCTGTTCGAGCAAGTGCTGGATCATCTGCGGCGGATTCTTAAACGCTAGGCCCAGCTTTGATCGATACGGGTCAACAAGCGCGCATTCAGCTCATTCTGCTGCTGTTGCCAGATCACCACCTGGTTCTCCGGCAGCTCTTCCTGGCCATCCGACGCACTCAGCCAGCGCTTGAACTTGCTCTGGTAGTGGTAGGCGGACACGTCGCCGGTAATGTCCGCGCCAATAATGCTGCCGTGGCAGGCATCGATCAGCGCATTCAAATGCTTCTCCAGAAACTCGCCCTGGTCCCAGTTGGTATTCACCACCTGCGGGCTCAGCACGTCTTTGTCGATCGAGAGATACACCGGCAGCGAAGGGTCGAGCTGCGCCAGGAACGCGCTCATCAACTCGTCCGCGCTGGTGAATGCACGATTGCTGCGGCCTGCGCCGATCCAGTTCAACCAGCGGGTATCGACGTTGGTGTTCCAGTAGGTCAACTTGCGTTTCACCAGCGGCGACCAGTGATTCTCCCAGGCGTGCTTGAGGGAAATGTCCGGCGAGCCAATGCCCAGCACGTGAACGTGCTCGACCTGCGGCAGGCGGCTGGCCCAGTAGACCCAGGACCCACAATGGATACCAAACGGATAACGCATGTTGTCCGGGTGGTTATCGCAAATGATCAGCTGGATCTTTTGCTGGGTGGGAAGACGGTTCAACAACAGCTGGCTGAGGTGGTGATAATCACCGCTGCCGGTAAACACACAGCCGTAATCGCTGGGCATCTGCGCGTGCAGGGCGCTCTCCAGCTCCTTGAACTGCGCCCAGCGGCAGCCGAAACGGATTTTCTCCTGCCAGGCTTGCAACGGCAGGGTAAGGGCGCCGGGAATGTTATTCACGGCCCCGTCAAAATCGAGGATCAATGCGGGACGGGCCTGGCTCATGCGGTTTGCTCCTGCTGCCACTGGGTATCGCTTTCAAAATGGTGCCGGAAACGGTTCATCACTTTGCGCAGCAGTGGGTTCCTCACCCACACCAGATGGCGGGTAAACGTGAACTTGGCGCCGAGGCTGGATTTGACCTGTGGATCGGTCCATCCCGCGACATAAAACTGCAGGCCCTTTTCCAGGGCGAACTCCAGGTTCACAAACCAGCTGACGAAGTACAGGTTGTGCTCCAGCGCCAGCGGGTAGTTCAGGCCGATGTACTTGTCGAGCAACTTGCCGTCTTGCTGGTAGCACAGGTTATAGCCAACCAGTTCGTCTTCGTCCCAGTAGCAGAACACATGCCCGCCGCTGTCGGCATCGGTGAGCAACTGGATGAAGAATTCGGGCGTGAGCAGGTCGAAGTGGATTTCGCTCTGTGCGTACACCGCCTTGTACAGCCGATACAGTTCCTGCTGCCATTGCTCATCGCTGAAGCGGGCATCGCCGGTGTCCAGGATCTCGATGCGCAGCTCGTCACGGCTGCGTAGCTTGCGGCGGATATTGCGGCGACGGCTGTGGGACAACCGCGACAGATACTCATCCGTCGAGCTGAAGTCGATCGGTACATAGGCCAGCGCCTGGCCCTCTACATTGATGAATCCGCGCTGGGTGCAGGCCTCGATCAACGCGTGTGCGTAGCGATTGTCCTCGACACTGAGCAGTGGAGAATCCAGCGGCACATCCTTGACGATGGTGAGTTTGCGTTGCGGCGCACACTCCTGTTGCAGCCATTGCGCCATGTCCTGTGGCGGTACGCTCAGCGGGAACGGGGAATATTCGCTGACCGTGGTGCCGATAAAACAGGTGTCGATATGCAGCCATGACTGCCACAAACGGTACCCCGGCCAACTGCGCAGGCGGCTACGCAGCTCATCGTCGGCGGTGGTCTGCAGGTCGAACCGGGTGAAAAAGTACGGCAGTCCCTGTGCTGACAGCTGGGCAGTGAAGCCCGCCGGAGGGTATCGCAAAAAATTGCTGATCAGCGATGGCGTTTCCATGCAGCAGGCATAAGGCACCTGTGCACGGCTGGGATCTGTCATAAATTGCATTCCGAAAGTGATAGCAAAGGCGCGCCCGGATGACGGGGTGAATCATCGCGCCGCTGGTTTCATGTAACAGAGTAAACATAATACTCCGCCCACCCGCGGCCCACTTCAGAACCCCCACTTCATGCAGCTCAGGTTCAGGGAGCACGAACCCGAGAGCATTTTCCGCAGCGCTCGCCAAACCCACTAAACTGCCCGAATCTTCACGGTGACCGACTAATAAGGGACAACCCATGAAACGCATCCTGACCGCGCTGGCCATCCTGCTCGTAGCCCTTATGGTTGGCGCCGGCTGGTACGTGTACAGCAAGCAGCCGACCCGCCAGGGCACGGTGGAGCTGGCCCATCTGCAAGGTTCGGTCACGGTGCGCTACGACGACCGAGGCGTGCCGCATATCCGCGCCGAGAACGAGACTGACCTGTACCGTGCCCTCGGCTACGTACATGCCCAGGACCGGCTATTCCAGATGGAAATCATGCGGCGCCTGTCCCGTGGCGAGCTGGCCGAGGTGCTGGGGCCCAAGCTGCTGGAGACCGACAAGCTATTTCGCAGCCTGCGCATTCGCGAGCGCGCCTTGAGCTACGTCGAGCACATGGACCATGAGTCTGCGTCCTGGAAGGCCCTGCAAGCCTACCTGGACGGGGTCAACCAGTATCAGGACAGCCACGCCAAACCCATGGAGTTCGACGTACTGGGCATCCCCAAGCGCCCGTTTACCGCCGAAGACACCATCAGCGTCGCCGGCTACCTGGCCTACAGCTTTGCCGCAGCCTTTCGCACCGAACCCTTGCTGACCTACGTACGCGATCAGTTGGGCAACGACTACCTGAAGGTCTTCGACCTCGACTGGCAGCCCAAGGGCGCGCTGAACCTGGCGGCCGGTGACTGGAAAGACCTCGGCGCCATTGCCCAGTTGAGCGAACAGGCCATGGCCGACAACGGCCTGCCGCAGTTCGAAGGCAGCAACGCCTGGGCCATCAGCGGCAGCCGCACCAAGAGCGGCAAGCCGTTGCTGGCGGGTGACCCGCATATCCGTTTCTCGGTGCCGTCGGTGTGGTACGAGGCGCAGCTGTCGGCGCCGGGCTTCGAGCTTTACGGCTATCACAACGCGCTGGTGCCGGTGGCGTTCCTGGGCCACAACAAGGATTTCGGCTGGAGCCTGACCATGTTCCAGAACGATGACCTCGACCTGATCGCCGAGAAGGTCAACCCGGACAACCCCAACCAGGTCTGGTACCACGACAAGTGGGTGGACATGACCAGCAGCGAGCAACAGATCGCGGTCAAGGGCCAGGACCCGGTAACCCTGACCCTGCGCACCTCGCCCCACGGTCCGATCATCAACGACGTGCTCGGCGAGAATGCCGGCAAGACGCCGATTGCCATGTGGTGGGCATTCCTGGATACCGAAAACCCGATCCTCGACGGTTTCTATCAGCTCAACCGTGCCGATACCCTCGCCAAAGCGCGTGCGGCGGCGGCCAAGGTCCAGGCGCCTGGCTTGAACATCGTATGGGCCAATGCCAAGGGCGATATCGGCTGGTGGGCGGCGGCGCAATTGCCGATCCGCCCGGCCGGGGTCAACCCGGGCTTTATCCTCGACGGCAGTACCGCCCAGGCGGACAAGCTCGGTTTCTACCCATTCAGCGCCAACCCCCAGGAAGAAAACCCGGCCCGCGGTTATGTGGTGTCCGCCAATGCCCAGCCGGCGTCACCCACCGGCATGCCGATCCCCGGGTATTACAACCTGGCGGACCGTGGCCAGCAGTTGAACGCGCAACTGAGCGACAACAGCGTGAAATGGGACGTGGACAACAGCCAGGCCTTGCAGCTCGGCACCACCACCGCCTACGGCCCACGGCTGCTGGCACCGCTGCTGCCGGTGCTGCGTGAGGTGGTCAAGGACCCGGCGCAGTTGAAGCTGGTGGAGCAACTGGCAGCCTGGAAAGGCGATTACCCGCTGGACTCCACCAGTGCCACGCTGTTCAACCAGTTCCTGTTCAACCTCACTGACGCGGCGTTCCACCCGAAACTGGGCGATGGGATGTTCAAGACCTTGCTCACCACTCGGGTAGTGGACGCAGCCTTGCCGCGCCTGGCCGCTTCAGCGGATTCGCCGTGGTGGGATGGCCACCGCGCCGAGACCGTCAAGCTTGCCTGGGACAACAGCCTGCAACACCTCAAGGCGACCTTTGGTGAGGATCCATCGCAGTGGCAATGGGGCAAGGCCCACACCCTGACCCACGGCCATCCACTGGGCTCGCAGAAGCCGTTGGACAAGATCGTCAACGTAGGCCCGTTTGCCGCTCCCGGCACCCATGAAGTGCCCAACAACCAATCCGCACAGATCGGCCCGGCGCCGTGGCCGGTGACGTACGGGCCGTCGACCCGGCGCCTGATTGATTTCGCCGATGCCGCCCATGGGCTGACCATCAACCCGGTCGGGCAGAGTGGTGTGCCGTTCGACAAGCACTATTCCGATCAGGCGGAGACGTACATCGAAGGCGGGTATGAGCAGGCGCATTTCAATGATGAGGAAGTGACGGCGAATACTCGTAGTACGCTCAAGCTGTTGCCGGCCCGGACACCGCAATAACTGAAGAAACAAAAAACCAATGTGGGAGCGGGCTTGCTCGCGAATGCGGTGGATCAGTCAATACATCTGGTGACTGACACTCCGCATTCGCGAGCAAGCCCGCTCCCACATTTTGATTTGCGTTGTTGCTTCTAGCGGGTACGCAGCCGCCCCGGCGCCTCACCGTAGGTTTCCTTGAATTTCTTGCTGAACGCCGCCTGGGATTGATACCCCGCCCGAGCGGCAATATCCGTCAGGCTCAGCCGCGACTGATGCAGCAGGTTGAGCGCCAGCTCCATGCGCAACTGCGTCAGCAACACCCACGGCGACACGCCCGCCACTTTGACAAACCCACGCATGAAGGTCGCCCGGGACATCGACGCGGCGCTGGCCAGGCTGTCGATGGTCCACTCATGCCCAGGATCCGCCAGCATCGCCTGCCAGGCCTTGCCCAGGCGTTTGTCGGTCAACAAGGCAAAGGTGCCCGCCACCGGCGCTTGCTGCGTCAGCCATGCCCGCAGGATCAGGGTGAACAACGCCGACGACAGCGCATCAATGAAAAACCGCGCCCCCAGCCGCTGCCCGTCCGCCTCGCTGCGCAACAGTGCGATCAATGCCGCCAGCTGCCCATCGGCCTGCCATTGCCGGCTGGACACCACCAGGTAGTCCGGCAACGCACTGAACAGCAACGACTGGCGGTTGTAGCGAAAGCTGCCGCAGAGCATGTCCACGTCCGGCTGCTCACCGCCCAGGCGATGGATCGGCAGCAAGCCGCCTTCGATCACGGTCTGCGCCACCGGCTTTACCCGCGCGCCCTGGCTGCGCACCAGGTGCGTCGCGCCACCGGGCATCAACAGGATGTCGCCCTCCTCCAACGTCACCTGCTGCCCGCCGGACAATTCGGCGCGGCAGGTGCCCGCCAGCACAATGTGGTACGGCGCCACGCCCAGCGGCTCGGGCTCGTGGTCCATGGCCCAGGCGCCCTGGAACTGGCAACGCAGGTCCAGGCTGCCCCGCAGGTTGGCCAACGCGATGAGGGTGTCGATGGAGTTCATTTGCGAGCATCGGTCAAAAAGGTGAGTGGATCGAACAAAAGCGCCAAACCTGAACCGCGCACACTGGCTTCACACCCAACCCGTTCAGGAGTTAACACGATGTTCAATAACTGGTCCGACTTGCTGCCTACCGTGAAGAAAGCCTTTGGCGCGCTGGGCAAGAGCAACCCGAAGATGGTCAAAGCCTACATGGCGCTGGGGGAAGCAGCCGAGGAAAATGACGTCCTGGATGCCAAGACCCGCGAGCTGATTTCCATCGCCGTGGCCATCACCACCCGCTGTGACGGCTGCATCGGCGTGCATGCCGACGCGGCGATCAAGGCCGGCGCCACCCGCGAAGAAGTGGCCGCGACCCTGGCCACCGCGATCTCGCTGAATGCCGGCGCGGCGTATATCTACTCGCTGCGCGCCCTGGAAGCCTATGACACGCTCAAACCGGCGCCGCAAAATTAAGCCGGAATTGTTGCGGCGTCACGCCCAGCCGGCGATTGAACACACTGCGCATGTGCTGGGCATCGCGAAAGCCGCATTGATACGCCACGGTCTTGAGCGGTGCGTGGGTGCTTTCGAGCATTACCCGCGCCGCATCCACCCGCGCCCGCTCGACGAACTCCGCCGGAGTGATCTGCGCTTCCCGGGCAAATACCCGCGAGAAGTTGCGCGCGCTCATGTTGGCGGCTTTGGCCAGGTCGGCGATGGTCAGGTCGCCCGTCAGGTTGGCCAATACATACAGCTGCACCAGCGCCACCGCCGAGGTGGCTTGCGCGTGGGGTGTCAGGAACGGGCTGAACTGCGACTGCCCGCCGGAACGCTGGGTGAACACCACCAGGCGCTTGGCCACGCTGAGGGCGACTTCCGGGCCGTGGTCCTGGGCCAGCAGGTACAGCGACAGGTCGATGCCCGCCGTCACCCCGGCCGAGGTGTAGAGGTTGCCGTCCTGCACATAGAGGCGGTCGGCTTCGACCTGGGCCGATGGGCACAAGCTGGCCAGATCGGCAGCGTCGCCCCAATGGGTGGTGACGGTGCGCCCGTCCAGCAACCCGGCGCGGGCGAGCATGAAGGCACCGTTGCAGATGGAGCCGAAGCGCTTCGCCCGCGCGCTTGCGTCCCGCAGCCATTGATTGAACACCGGGCCGAAATCCTCGAAGGGCAGCTGCGGCCCGCCGGCCATCAACAGCAAGTCGTAAGGCTCGAGGGCCTCGCTGAAATGCCGGTGTGCCTGCAACGACAAGCCGTTGGAACAGGCCATGTTGCCGTGCCCCAGGCCAATCACCTCCAGCTGGTAATGCGCCTCGGGCGGCAGAAAACGGTTGGCCTCGCAGAACACATCCAGGGGCCCGGTCACGTCCAGTGACTGGACGCCGGGGAAGATCAGGATGGCGACGGTTTTGCCCATGGATAGAAACACCTTTTTCCAACTGAATAAATGCAAAACCCCTGTGGGAGCTGGCTTGCCTGCGATACAGGCGACGCGGTCCATCAGGTATACCGAGGTGATGCTATCGCAGGCAAGCCAGCTCCTACATTTGATCGCGCATAGCCTTGGCGCGATATCGCGGCACATTGGCCGGGATCGCATCCTCGCCGCGATGGCCCCTTCGCGGGCGCGCGACCAGACTGGACTCATCGGCGCCACCCCGGCGCTTTCTTGAGGAGAACGACCATGAGCACCACCATCGCCGGCATCAAGATCCCGGACAGCGCCCTGGCCAAGGCCACCACCGAATACATCCGCGACATCGAATCCGACCTGCTCTACCACCACTCCCGCCGGGTGTTCCTGTTCGGCGCATTGAGCGGCGAGCGCCAGCAGTTGGCCTATAACCCGGAGTTGCTGTACGTCGGCGCGATGTTCCACGACCTGGGCCTGGTGGAAGGTCACCGCAGTGACGACGAACGCTTTGAAGTGGACGGCGCCAACGCGGCGGCGGACTTTCTCAAGCCTTACGGGTTGAGCGATGACGACATCGAACAGGTGTGGTTGTCCATCGCCCTGCACACCACACCGGGGGTGCCCAAGCACTTGCGTCCAACCGTGGCGTTGGTGACCGCGGGCGTGGAAATGGACGTGCTGGGAATGGAGTACGCGGCGTTTACCAGCGTGCAGCGCGAAGCGGTGGTGCATGCGCATCCACGGGGTGAAGGGTTCAAGGAGTGCATCATCTGCGCGTTTGCCGACGGCCTGCGCCATCGCCCGCAGACCACGTTTGGCAACGTGAAGACCGATGTGCTGGTGGATCAGGAGCCGGGGTTCAAGCCGATGAATTTCGTCGAGGTGATTCGCAAGTCGCCTTGGACTGCTTAACCCGAATTGGAATGCAATCAAAATGTGGGAGCGGGCTTGCTCGCAAAGGCAGTGGATCAGTCAATACATCCGGTGACTGACACTGCGCTTTCGCGAGCAAGCCCGCTCCCACATTTTTGATCCGGTTTCTTCAGGGCTACCTGATTAGACCGGTGCTGGAGCCCGACGCGAATCCGCCGGCTTCTCCCAACCATCCGCAGCCGCTTCTTCAATCGCCTGCTGGATCGCTTTCTTGCGGTGCTCTTCCGCACGACGGCTGAAGAACCACACCAGGAAGGTCACGATCGACACCGCCAACAGAATCAGGCTGGCCACGGCGTTGATCTCGGGTTTAACCCCCAGGCGCACCGCCGAGAATACTTCCATCGGCAACGTGGTCGAACCCGGCCCCGACACGAAGCTGGCCAACACCAGGTCATCCAGCGACAGCGCGAACGACATCATGCCGCCCGCCGCCAGCGACGGCGCGATCATCGGGATGGTGATCAGGAAGAACACCTTCCACGGCCGCGCACCCAGGTCCATGGCTGCCTCTTCAATCGACAGGTCCAGCTCACGCAAGCGCGCCGACACCACCACCGCCACATACGCCGAACAGAACGTGGTGTGGGCGATCCAGATGGTCACCAGGCCACGTTCCTGCGGCCAGCCGATCATCTGCGCCATGGCCACGAACAGCAGCAACAGCGACAGGCCGGTGATCACTTCCGGCATCACCAGAGGTGCCGTCACCAGGCCGCCGAACAGCGTGCGGCCCTTGAACTGGCTGATGCGCGTCAGCACGAACGCCGCCAATGTACCGAGTGCCACCGCCGCAATCGCGGTGTAGCAGGCGATTTCCAGGGAGCGACCGACCGAGCCCATCAACTGGGTGTTGTCCAACAGGCCGACGTACCACTTGATCGACCAACCGCCCCACACCGTCACCAGTTTGGATTCGTTGAACGAGTAGATCACCAGGATCAGCATCGGCAGGTAGATGAACAGCAACCCCGCCACCAGCATGAAGCTTGAGAAACTGACGCGCTTCATATCTTGCCCTCCATCTCTTTGGCTTGGCTGCGGTTGAACAGGATGATCGGCACGATCAGGATCGCCAGCATCACCACCGCCAGGGCAGACGCCACCGGCCAGTCACGGTTGTTGAAGAATTCTTGCCACAACACTTTACCGATCATCAGGGTTTCCGGACCGCCCAGCAGTTCCGGGATCACGAACTCGCCCACCACCGGGATAAACACCAGCATGCAGCCGGCGATGATGCCGTTCTTGGACAGCGGCACGGTGATTTTCCAGAAGCTGTTGAAGGTGCTCGAACCCAGGTCCGACGCGGCTTCCAGCAGGCTCTGGTCGTGCTTCACCAGGTTGGCGTACAGCGGCAGGATCATGAACGGCAGGTACGAATAGACCACGCCGATATACACCGCAATGTTGGTGTTGAGAATCTGCAGCGGTTCGTTGATCAACCCGATGGACATCAGGAAGCCGTTGAGCAACCCGTTGTTGCTGAGGATGCCCATCCACGCATAGACCCGGATCAGGATCGCAGTCCAGGTCGGCATCATGATCAGCAGCACCAGCACGGTCTGGATTTCCTTGCGTGCGCTGGCAATGGCGTAGGCCATCGGGTAGCCGATCAGCAGGCAGAGGATGGTGCTGAAAAACGCCATCTTCAGCGAGCCCAGGTACGCCGCGATGTACAACTCGTCATCGCCCAGCATCCCGTAGTTGGCCAGGTTCAGCACCAACTGCAGTTTCTGTTCAACGAAGGTGTAGATCTCGGTGTAAGGCGGGATCGCTACGTCGGCTTCGGCAAAGCTGATCTTCAAGACGATGAAGAACGGCAGCATGAAGAACAGGAACAACCAGAGGAAAGGGATCCCGATGACCACATGCCGGCCACCGGGGGTTATTCGTTGCAGCTGGCGTTTGAACTTCTTCATGTTCATGAGCGAAGTACCACGCCGCTGTCGTCTTCCCACCACACGTACACCTGGTCGCCCCAGGTAGGGCGCTGGCCACGGCGTTCGGCGTTGGCCACGAAGGATTGCACCAGCTTGCCGCTCGGCAATTCGACGTAGAACACCGAATGGCCGCCGAGGTAGGCGATGTCATGCACCTTGCCGCTGGACCAGTTGTGCTCGCAGGTCGGCATTTCGGTGGTCACCAGCAGCTTTTCAGGGCGGATGGCGTAGGTCACCGACTTGTCTTCCACCGAAGTGGCGATGCCGTAGCCGACGTAGATATCGCGGTCCAGGTCCGGGCACTTGAGTACCGCGTGGCCTTCGGCGTCGTCCACCACCTGGGTGTCGAAGATGTTGACGTTGCCGATGAACTCGCACACCAGGCGGCTGGTCGGCGTTTCATAGATGTCGATCGGGCTGCCGATCTGGGCGATCCAGCCCAGGTGCATGATCGCGATGCGCTCGGCCATGGTCATGGCCTCTTCCTGGTCGTGGGTCACCATCACGCAGGTCACGCCCACGCGCTCGATGATCTCCACCAGCTCCAGTTGCATCTGCGAACGCAGCTTCTTGTCGAGTGCGCCCATCGGCTCATCGAGCAGCAGCAGTTTCGGACGCTTGGCCAGGGAACGCGCCAGCGCCACCCGCTGACGCTGGCCGCCGGACAGCTGGTGCGGCTTGCGCTTGGCGTACTGGCTCATCTGCACCAGCTTGAGCATCTCGGCCACACGGGCGTCGACCTCGGCCTTGGGGATCTTGTCCTGCTGCAGGCCAAACGCGATGTTCTGGGCCACGGTCATGTGGGGGAACAAGGCGTAGGACTGGAACATCATGTTGATCGGCCGCTCGTACGGCGGCATGTCGGTGATGTCCACACCGTCGAGGTAAATGCGTCCTTCCGTTGGGCGCTCGAAGCCTGCGAGCATGCGCAGCAAGGTGGATTTGCCCGAACCCGATCCGCCGAGCAAGGCAAAGATTTCGCCTTTCTTGATTTCCAGGGACACATCGTCCACCGCAATCGTCTCGTCGAACTTCTTCGTGACCCGGTCGATTTTGACCAGCACCTTTTTCGGTGTCTGGTCGCCCTCGAGGGCTTTCTTATAGGCGCCGGAGGCAACTGCCATTTACGAAACTCCCAGAATAAAAAGAGTGCAGCTCGCCCAATACGGGCCAGCCTTGGATAGTTTGAGCGTTAAGCCTTACTTGCCCGTCTTGACCTTGGTCCAGCTACGGGTCATCAAACGTTGCACTTTCGGGGGTAGCTCGAAGTTGACAAAAGTCCGGTCGAGAACCGCCTGCGGTGGGTAAACCGCTTCGTCGGTGCGTATCGATTGCTCCATCAGTTTGTCCGCCCCTGGGTTAGGGTTGGCGTAACCGACGTAATCACTGACCTGAGCGATCACTTCAGGTTTCAGCAAATAGTTGATGAAGGCGAGGGCCTCTTTGACGTTGGTGGCATCCTTGGGGATGGCCAGCACGTCGAACCACAGGTTGCCGCCTTCTTTCGGAATCACGTAGGCGATGTTCACGCCTTTGCCCGCCTCGGCCGCACGAGCCTTGGCCTGGAACACATCACCGGAGAAGCCGGCCGCCACGCAGATGTTGCCGTTGGCCAGGTCCGAGATGTATTTGGAAGAATGGAAGTAGGTCACGTAGGGACGCACTTTCAGGAGTTTCTCTTCAGCCTTCTTGTAGTCTTCAGGGTTGGTGCTGTTGGGGTTGAGGCCCATGTAGTTGAGGACCGCCGGCAGCATTTCATCCGCCGAGTCCATGAACGACACACCGCACGTGGCCAGCTTCTTCATGTTTTCCGGCTCGAACAGCACGGCCCAGGAGTCGATCTTGTCGACGCCCAGCACTTCCTTGACCTTGTCGACGTTGTAGCCAATGCCGTTGGTGCCCCACAGATACGGCACGGCGTACTGGTTGCCCGGGTCGTTCTTTTCCAGACGCTTGAGCAGCGCCGGGTCGAGGTTGGCGTAGTGGGTCAGTTGCGACTTGTCGAGCTTCTGGAACGCGCCGGCCTTGATCTGCTTGCCGAGGAAGTGGTTCGACGGCACGACCACGTCATACCCGGTACGCCCGGCGAGCAACTTGCCTTCCAGGGTTTCGTTGGAGTCAAACACGTCGTAGACCGGCTTGATGCCGGTGGCCTTTTCAAAGTTGGCCAGGGTGTCCGGGCCGATGTAGTCCGACCAGTTATAAATATGCACAGTCGGCGCGGCCTGCACGCTGACAGCCAGCGTGATACCTGCACCCACCAGCAAGGCTTTGCGAAATAAAGAAATTGGCAAGTGGAGGTCCTCTTAAATAGTTGGGCCCGAAGTTGTTGCCCGGCAACAAAACCGGCGCGCAACTTACCCTCGATAAACCGATCCGGCAAAACTTTCTGTCATTTAATTGTTTCGCTAACCACCGCGCGCATCGCGGCAGTTAGCAAAACAGGTATCAACGCGGCTTTACTTGCCCGATTTGATTTTGGTCCAGCTGCGGGTCATTTCCCGCTGAGTAGCAGCCGGCAAGTCAGCAATGGCATACAGCTTGGCTTGCACGTCCGCTGGCGGATAAATGCCTGGGTCGCTGGTGATGTCTTTGTCGACCAACGCGGTAGCTTTCTCGTTACCGTTCGGGAAACGTACGCTGTTGGTAATGCCCGCCATGACTTCCGGCTTCAGCAGGTAGTTCATGAACTTGTAGGCAGCGTCGACATTCTCGGCATCTTTAGGGATAGCGACCATGTCATAGAAGCTGCCGGCACCTTCTTTCGGAATGTCATAGGCAACCTTGACCTTGCCACCGGCTTCAGCCGCGCGGGACTTGGCCTGTTGCACGTCACCCGAATAACCCACGGCTACGCAGATGTTGCCGTTGGCCAGGTCGGAGATGTACTTGGACGAGTGGAAGTAGCCGATCGAAGGACGCAGCTTGAGGAACAGGGCCTCGGCTTGCTTGAGGTCTTCCTTCTTCTGGGTGTCGGTCGGCAGGCCCAGGTAATGCAGTGCCACTGGCAGCATTTCGGTTGGCGAATCGAGGAAGCTCACACCGCAGCCTTTGAGCTTGGCGAGGTTTTCCGGCTTGAGGATGGTGTCCCACGAGTCGATCTTGTCGATGCCCAGCGCGGCCTTGACCTTCTCCGGGTTGTAGCCGATGCCGATCGAGCCCCACATGTACGGGAAGGCGTGCTTGTTGTCCGGGTCGCTGATGGACACGGCTTTAAGCAGGGACTTGTTCAGGTTGTCGTAGTTCGACAGCTTGGACTTGTCCAGTTCCTGGTAAACACCGGCCTTGATCTGCTTGGCGAGGAAGTTGTTCGACGGCACGACAATGTCGTAGCCGGACTTGCCTGCCAGCAACTTGGCTTCCAGGGTTTCGTTGGAGTCGAACACGTCATAGACCACCTTGATCCCGGACTCTTTTTCAAAGTTCGCGATGGTGTCCGGTGCGATGTAGTCGGACCAGTTATAAACGTGCAGCACTTTATCGTCGGCGTTTGCCGCGCCTGCCATGGCCCCCATCAGGGACAAGGCCAGGAGGGTCTTGCCAGCGTTCTTCAAACCTAATGCCTTCATTCGGTCATGCTCCAATTTTTTCTTTTTTGGGCCACGTTCGTTCTTTAATTACAACGTGTTTCGCAGCCCGTCTAAGGGCGACAAAACAGGGCGACAGTCTGGCAAGTTCAGGGGCCGGCTTTCAACCAATGCCCCGCTTTTCTAACACCCCAGAAGCAGCGCCCGACAGGCGCTGCGTTCTGAGCCTAGCATTTAGCCCTGCAATGCCGCCAAAGTCAGGTCCAGGCAGTGCCGCGCCTTGGTCACCAACTCGTCTATCTCGGCCTTGCTGATCACCAACGGTGGCGAAATGATCATGGTGTCGCCGACGGCGCGCATGATCAGGCCATTCTCGAAGCAGAACGTGCGGCAGATCATGCCAACACCACGGCCTTCATAACGCTTGCGCGTTGCCTTGTCCTGAACCAGTTCGATGGCACCGAGCATGCCCACACCGCGAACTTCACCCACCAGCGGGTGATCAGCCAGTTCCCTCAAACGCTTTTGCAAATAGGGTGCCGTTTCGTCGTGCACGTGCTTAACAATTTGTTCATCGCGCATGATACGGATGTTTTCCAGGGCTACTGCTGCCGCCACCGGGTGACCGGAATAGGTGAAGCCGTGGTTGAAATCACCGCCTTCGTTCAGCACGGCGACCACTTCGTCGCGCACGATCAGGCCGCCCATCGGGATGTAGCCGGAGGTCAGGCCCTTGGCGATGGTCATCATGTCGGGCTTGAGGCCGTAGAAATCGCTACCGAACCACTCACCGGTGCGGCCAAACCCACAGATCACTTCGTCAGCCACGAACAGGATGTCGTACTTGGCGAGGATTTCCTTGATGCGCGGCCAGTAGCTGTCTGGCGGCACGATCACCCCACCGGCACCCTGGATCGGCTCGGCAATAAAGGCACCGACGTTGTCCACGCCCAGTTCCAGGATCTTCTCTTCCAACTGGTTGGCCGCCCACACGCCGAATTCTTCCGGGCTCATGTCGCCGCCTTCGCCGAACCAGTAAGGCTGGGCGATGTGGACGATGCCCGGGATCGGCAAGTCGCCTTGTTCATGCATATAAGTCATGCCGCCCAGGCTGGCGCCGGCCACGGTTGAACCGTGGTAGCCATTCTTGCGGCTGATGATGGTTTTCTTGTTCGGCTGGCCTTTGATCGCCCAGTAGTGGCGGACCATACGCAGCATGGTGTCGTTGCCTTCGGAGCCGGAGCCGGTGAAGAACACGTGGTTCATGCCCTGCGGGGCGATATCGGAGATGGCTTTGGCCAGTTCCAGCACCGGCGGGTGGGCGGTCTGGAAGAACAGGTTGTAGTAAGGCAGTTCTTTCATCTGCTTGGCGGCCGCATCAGCCAGTTCATCGCGACCGTAACCGATCGCCACGCACCACAGGCCGGCCATGCCGTCGAGAATCTTGTTGCCTTCGCTGTCCCACAGGTAAACGCCGTGGGCTTTGGTGATGATCCGTGGGCCTTTCTCTTTCAATTGCTTGAAGTCGCTGAACGGCGCCAGGTGGTGATCGCTGCTCAAGGCTTGCCATTCACGGGTTTGCGGGTTGTTGCTGGACATACCAATCTCCTAGATGTTTCAGGTGAGGACGCGCCGTTTGAAGGGCGCGCCCGGCGCATCAGACGGCGAAGAGCAGGAATTCCCGCTCCCACGAACTGATCACGCGCTTGAAGTTTTCATGCTCGGCCCGCTTGACCGCGACGTAGCCTGTGATGAATTTGTGACCCAGGTATTTCTCGATGGTCTTGCTGTTTTCCATGCGTTCCAGGGCGTCTTCGATGGTCAGCGGCAGGCGCAGGTTGCGGCGCTCGTAACCACGGCCCACCACCGGTGCGCTTGGGCTGATGCCTTCGACCATGCCGATGTAGCCACACAGCAAGCTGGCGGCAATCGCCAGGTACGGGTTGGCGTCGGCACCGGGCAGGCGGTTTTCCACCCGACGGTTTTGTGGGCCGGCGTCCGGAACCCGCAGGCCAACGGTGCGGTTCTCTTCGCCCCACTCCACGTTGACCGGCGCCGAGGTGTCGGGCAGGAAGCGGCGGAACGAGTTGACGTTAGGGGCGAACAGCGGCAACAGCTCGGGGATGAATTTCTGCAGGCCGCCGATGTGGTGCAGGAACAGCTCGCTCTTGGTCCCGTCTTCATTGGAGAACACGTTCTTGCCGGTGGCGATATCGATGATGCTCTGGTGCAGGTGCATTGCACTGCCGGGCTCGCCGGTCATGGGCTTGGCCATGAAGGTGGCCGCCACGTCGTGCTTGAGCGCCGCTTCGCGCATGGTGCGCTTGAACACCAGGATCTGGTCGGCCAAGGACAGTGCGTCGCCGTGACGGAAGTTGATTTCCATCTGCGCCGTGCCGTCTTCGTGGATCAGCGTGTCGAGGTCCAGTTCCTGCAATTCGCACCAGTCGTAGACGTCTTCGAACAACGGGTCGAATTCGTTGGCCGCTTCTATAGAGAAGGACTGGCGGCCAGTCTCCGGGCGACCGGAGCGGCCAATCGGCGGTTGCAGCGGGAAGTCCGGGTCTTCGCAGCGTTTGGTCAGGTAGAACTCCATCTCCGGCGCCACGATGGGCTGCCAGCCCTTGTCGGCGTAGAGCTTGAGGACTTTCTTGAGCACGTTGCGCGGCGACAGCTCGATCGGGTTGCCTTGCTTGTCGTAGGTGTCGTGGATCACCTGGGCCGTAGGCTCTATGGCCCAGGGCACGAGGTACACCGCGTTCTCGTCCGGGCGGCAGATCATGTCGATGTCGGCCGGGTCGAGCAATTCGTAATAGATGTCGTCTTCGACATAGTCGCCGGTCACGGTCTGCAACAGAACGCTTTCGGGCAGGCGCATGCCTTTTTCGGCGATGAACTTGTTGGTCGGCGAGATCTTGCCCCGGGTGATGCCGGTGAGGTCGCCAATCATGCATTCGACTTCTGTGATCTTGTGGTCTTTCAACCAATCGGTGAGCTGGTCGAGGTTGTTACTCATAAATGCCTCTGGGCTGTGTTTCCTGACATCCATTAAAGGTCAGGCGTAAGTTGACGCAGCATCCGCGTCGCGTTGCATCACCCGCTTTCGACAGGCATTGCCAAATGCCTGGAAGATTGCGAGGTAGTGCGGGTTAGAGCTTACCTGCCATTCGGGGTGCCATTGCACTCCTAAAGCAAAAGCCTTGCCCGCGGGCACTGAAAAGCCTTCGATCAGGCCATCCGGCGCGGTGGCCTCGACCTGGAAACCGGCCGCCAGGCGATCAATGCCCTGTGAATGGATCGAGTTGACCTGGATCGTCGACGGCAAGCCCAGGCTTGCCAATACCCCATTCGGGGAGATGGTTACCGGATGTGCCGGGCCGTACTGGATGTCCAGCGGCTGGGTGTCGTCTTCGCGGTGATCCATCATGCCCGGCACTTCATGAACCTTCTGGTGCAGGCTGCCGCCAAACGCCACGTTCATTTCCTGGAAGCCACGGCAAATCCCCAGTACCGGAACGCCGGCCGCTATGGCTGCACGCAGCAGCGGCAGGGTGGTTTGGTCCCGTGCAGAATCATGAGCAGTCCCGGGCGCGCTGGCCGGACCGTCGTAGTGAAAGGGTTCGATATTGGAAGGTGAGCCGGTAAATAGAATGCCGTCCAGGCCGTCAAGAATATTGGCCGGGTCGAGCAGATCCGCCAGGGACGGAATAATCAACGGCAAGCCCTTGGCAGCGGTGGCCACTGCACGGACGTATTTGTCGCCACTGATGTGATAAGCATGCAGACCGACCTGTTTGGAGCAGGCGGTGACGCCGATTAACGGCAGGCGAGACATGAAGCACCCCGGTATTATTGCTGTTATGGGTTTGAATCGAGCTTAGCCTTGTTCATTTTTTTACACAACACCCCCGTAAAAAATACAACACGGCCCGCTCAAACGTGCTGGTTCCAAGAGCCCCAATCCCAAAAAATCGCCCCAAAAAGCCCCAAAAAAGCCCTCACGGCGCTTTTTTAGGGCAAAAAAGGCCTCGCTTGACTTCGGCATGCCGTTCGGGTTGACTGAAACCCGAAGAGATCAATGATTGATATTTTTAACAACAAAGGTGTTGCATCATGTCGGTACCCCCGCGTGCCGTTCAGCTTAACGAAGCGAACGCGTTCCTTAAGGATCATCCTGAGGTTCTGTACGTAGACCTTCTAATTGCGGATATGAATGGTGTGGTGCGCGGCAAGCGCATCGAACGCACCAGCCTCCACAAGGTTTACGAGAAGGGCATTAACCTGCCTGCCTCTCTATTTGCTCTGGATATCAACGGCTCAACGGTGGAAAGCACCGGCCTGGGTCTGGACATCGGTGATGCTGACCGAATCTGTTATCCAATCCCCGACACCCTGTGCAATGAACCCTGGCAAAAGCGCCCAACCGCGCAACTGCTGATGACCATGCACGAACTCGAAGGTGAACCTTTCTTCGCCGATCCTCGCGAAGTACTCCGCCAAGTTGTAAGCAAATTTGACGACCTCGGTCTGACCATCTGCGCCGCGTTCGAGCTGGAGTTCTACCTGATTGACCAGGAGAACGTGAATGGCCGGCCACAACCGCCCCGCTCGCCGATCTCCGGCAAACGCCCGCACTCGACACAGGTCTACCTGATCGACGACCTCGACGAATACGTCGACTGCCTCCAGGACATTCTGGAAGGTGCAAAAGAGCAAGGCATCCCTGCCGACGCCATCGTCAAGGAAAGTGCCCCGGCGCAGTTCGAAGTGAACCTGCACCACGTTGCCGACCCTATAAAGGCCTGCGACTACGCGGTACTGCTCAAGCGCTTGATCAAGAACATCGCCTACGACCATGAGATGGACACCACCTTCATGGCCAAGCCTTACCCGGGCCAGGCAGGCAACGGCTTACACGTACACATTTCGATCCTGGACAAGGACGGCAAGAACATCTTTGCCAGCGAGGATCCCGAGCAGAACGCCGCATTGCGTCACGCGATCGGCGGTGTGCTGGAGACCCTACCCGCCCAAATGGCGTTCCTGTGCCCTAACGTCAACTCCTACCGTCGTTTCGGCGCACAGTTCTACGTGCCGAACTCGCCGTGCTGGGGCCTGGATAATCGCACCGTGGCGATTCGCGTACCGACCGGCTCGTCCGACGCCGTACGTATCGAACACCGTGTGGCCGGCGCCGACGCCAACCCTTACCTGCTGATGGCTTCGGTCCTGGCGGGCGTGCATCACGGCCTGACCAACAAGATCGAGCCTGGCGCACCGGTGGAAGGCAACAGCTACGAGCAGAACGAACAGAGCCTGCCGAACAACCTGCGTGATGCACTGCGCGAGTTGGACGACAGCGAAGTGATGGCCAAGTACATCGATCCTAAATACATCGATATCTTCGTCGCCTGTAAGGAAAGTGAGCTGGAGGAGTTCGAACACTCCATCTCCGACCTTGAGTACAACTGGTACCTGCATACCGTGTAAGCGGTTGCCGGGCTAAAAAGAACGCCGCAGGCCTTTGGCCTACGGCGTTTTTTTATGGCCGTTGTGGCGAGGGAGCTTGCTCCCGCCGGGCTGCGAAGCGGCCCCAATAAGAACACCGGGTTCTTTCAGGCGGAACCGAGGTGCAGGTCTTGGGCCTGCTGCGCAGTCCAGCGGGAGCAAGCTCCCTCGCCACAGGGTATGGATCATCCAGTGGCTCTGCGTACAATGCCCGCTGCCCTGTAGGAGACTTCAATGAATCGCCCTGCCACTCCTCGCAAACCCCGCGCCCGCAGCCAGGCCCGGATCGACGCGATCCTCGATGCCGCCCGCACCTTGCTGGCCGCCGAAGGCGTGGCCAGCCTGTCGATCTACAGCGTGGCCGAGCGGGCGCAGATTCCACCGTCATCGGTGTATCACTTCTTCGCCAGCGTGCCGGCGTTGCTGGAGGCGCTGACCGCTGACGTCCATGCGGCCTTTCGCGCGGCCATTCAGGCGCCCATCGATCATGATTCACTCAAGCACTGGCGCGACCTGTCCTGCGTGGTGGAGCAGCGCATGCTCAGCATCTACAGCAACGACGCCGCCGCCCGCCAATTGATCCTGGCCCAGCACGGGTTGACCGAAGTGACACAGGCCGACCGCCAGCACGACCTGGAGCTGGGAAACCTGATGTTTGAGGTGTTCAACCGGCACTTTGAGGTGCCGAGCCTGCCCGCCGATGTCGACGTGTTTGCCCTGGCCCTGGAACTGAGCGACCGGGTCTACGCGCGCTCGGTGCATCAGCATGGGCAAATCACCCCGCGCATGGCCGAGGAAGGCATGCGGGTGTTTGATGCGTATGTGGGGCTTTATCTGCCGGCGTTCTTGCCCAAGCGGGTGGCTGCGCTCTGATTTTTTGTTGCCTGTCCGGGCCTCTTCGCGAGCAAGCCCGCTCCCACATTCGACCGTATTCCAAAGGTAGAACTCGGTCAAATGTGGGAGCGGGCTTGCTCGCGAAAGCAATCTTGAGAACGACAAAAACCCCGACAGGCTTTCACCTTCGGGGTTTGTGCGAACCATTGATCACAACTTGGCGATCGACACCTCGGTGGATTTCACGAAGGCAATCACTTCACTGCCGATCACCAGTTCCAGCTCTTTCACCGAGCGGGTGGTGATCACGGAAGTGACGATACCGGACGCGGTCTGTACGTCGATTTCCGACAGCACGTCGCCTTCGACGATTTCCTTGATGGTGCCTTTGAACTGGTTACGCACGTTGATGGCTTTGATAGTCATGGTCGTTCTTCCTGTGTAAGACAAGTGAGTTATTGAGCCCAACGCAATTGCGTAGGCAGCGGTGAAACAGGTTCGGGTTCCGGCGGGGTGCCGGGCAGCGACAACACACGGTTAAGCACTTCGGTTTCCAGCGCCGCCAGGCGGTGGGAGCCACGTACCCGCGGACGTGGGAGTTCCACGTGCAGGTCGAGGCCGATTTCGCCGTCTTCGATCAAAATCACCCGGTCGGCAATGGCCACGGCTTCGCTGACGTCGTGGGTCACCAGCAACACGGTGAAGCCGTGCTTCTGCCAGAGGTTCTCGATCAGTTGCTGCATCTCGATCCGGGTCAGGGCATCCAGCGCCCCCAGCGGTTCGTCCAGCAGCAACAGGCGCGGTTGGTGGATCAGGGCGCGGGCCAGGGCCACGCGCTGCTTCTGGCCACCGGACAACGCCGCCGGCCACTCATTGGCGCGCTCGGCCAGGCCGACCGCTTCCAGCGCTTCCAGTGCCTGCGGGCGCCAGTTGCCCTTGAGGCCAAGGCCCACGTTGTCGATGATCTTTTTCCACGGCAGCAGGCGCGCTTCCTGGAACATCAACCGCGTGTCTTCAATCGCTTCGCTCAGCGGCGCGGAGCCGGCGAGCAGTTCGCCACCGCTGGCTTTGTCCAGCCCGGCCAGCAGGCGCAGCAAGGTACTTTTGCCGCAGCCACTGCGGCCCACGACCGCCACGAATTGACCGGCAGGAATATGCAGGTCGATTTCCTTCAGCACTTCCCGCGAACCGAAAGCCTTGCGCAACTTGCGCACTGCCAGGGGAATGCCCCGCAGCAGGCGTGGAGGTTGTTGAGCGGTCATGCCGCACCTCCTTTATTCACTTGATAAGCCGGGTGCCAGCGCAGCCAGACTCGCTCCAGGCCTCGCGCCGCCAGGTCTGCCAGCTTGCCGAGGACCGCGTAAAGCACGATCGCCAGAACCACCACGTCGGTCTGCAGGAATTCCCGGGCGTTCATCGCCAGGTAGCCGATACCGGAACTGGCGGAGATGGTTTCCGCGACGATCAACGTCAGCCACATAAAGCCCAGCGCGAAGCGCACGCCCACCAGAATCGAAGGCAAGGCGCCCGGCAAAATCACTTGGCGAAACAGGCTGAAACCGGACAGGCCATAACTGCGGGCCATTTCCACCAGCGCCGGGTCGACGTTGCGGATGCCGTGGTAAGTATTGAGATAGATCGGGAACAGCGTGCCTAGGGCGACCAGGAATATCTTCGCCGTCTCGTCGATGCCGAACCACAGGATCACCAGCGGGATCAGCGCCAGGTGCGGCACGTTGCGGATCATCTGCACCGAGCTGTCCAGCAGGCGTTCACCCCAGGTCGACAGGCCGGTAATAAAACCCAGGGTCAGGCCGATGCTGCCGCCGATCACAAAGCCCAGGCCCGCACGCCAGCCGCTGATGGCCAGGTGGGTCCAGATTTCGCCGCTGCGCACCAGGCTGACACCCGCTTCGATCACCGCGCTGGGTGCCGGCAGAATGCGCGTCGACAACCAGCCGGCCGAGACGGACAGCTGCCATACCGCCAGCAACAGGATCGGCAGCGCCCAGGGCGCCAATCGATGACTTAACTTTTCAAGGTTCATGGCGGCGCCTCAGCTCTGGGACGCAGCTTTGGGAAGAATGTCGTTGGCGACCATTTCGCCGAACGGGCTGACGTACCCGGCGCCTTTCGGCAGCTCGGGACGCTCGATGTCCAGGTGCGGGAATAGCAGCTCAGCCACGCGATACGACTCTTCCAGATGTGGGTACCCGGAGAAGATAAAGGTGTCGATACCGAGGTCCGCGTATTCCTTCACCCGCGCGGCCACGGTCGGGCCATCGCCCACGAGTGCCGTGCCGGCGCCACCGCGTACCAGGCCTACGCCCGCCCACAGGTTGGGGCTGACTTCCAGGTTGTCGCGACTGCCGCCGTGCAAGGCGGCCATGCGTTGCTGGCCTACGGAATCAAAGCGCGACAACGACGCCTGGGCGCGGGCGATGGTTTCATCGTCCACATGGGAGATCAGTTTGTCGGCGGCCTGCCAGGCTTCGGCGTTGGTTTCACGCACGATCACATGCAGGCGAATGCCGAAGCGCAGGGTACGCCCGAGCTTGGCGGCCTTGGCGCGAACCTGTGCAATCTTTTCCGCCACCGCGGCCGGTGGCTCGCCCCAGGTCAGGACCATTTCCACTTGTTCGGCTGCCAGGTCCTGGGCCGCTTCGGAGGAGCCACCGAAATACAGCGGCGGGCGCGGTTGCTGGATCGGCGGATAGAGCAACTTGGCGCCTTTGACGCTGATGTGCTGGCCGTCGTAATCGACGGTCTCGCCTTCCAGTACGCGGCGCCAGATGCGGGTGAACTCCACCGACGCCTGGTAACGCTCTTCATGGCTCAGGAACAAACCGTCGCCGGCCAATTCATCCGGGTCTCCACCGGTCACCAGGTTGAACAACGCGCGGCCGCCGGACAGACGATCCAGGGTCGCGGCCTGACGCGCAGCCACCGTCGGGGAAATGATCCCGGGGCGCAGCGCGACAAGGAATTTCAAGCGTTGGGTCACCGGGATCAGCGACGCCGCCACCAGCCACGAATCCTCGCAGGAGCGGCCGGTGGGGATCAGTACCCCGCCGAAGCCAAGGCGGTCGGCCGCCTGGGCCACTTGCTGCAGATAACCGTGGTCTACGGCGCGAGCGCCTTCGGCGGTGCCAAGGTAATGGCCGTCGCCGTGGGTAGGCAGAAACCAGAAAATATTGAGGCTCATGGAGTTGTCTCCTGAAGAAGTCGGATTACGGCGCTTTGGCAACGGCGGCAGGTGGTGTCCAGATCACGTCCTTGATGCTCAAGGGTTTGGGGATCAATTTGAGTTGGTAGAAGCTGTCGGCGATTTTCTGCTGCGCCGCGATCACTTCAGGCGTCAGGAACTGCGCACCGTAGCCCTGGCGTTTTACCGAGGTCAGGGTGATGTCGGCCGGCAGGCCCAGCAGCGGAGCAACTTGTTCGGTGACTTGTTCCGGGTTGGCCTTGGACCATTCGCCCACGGCGCGGACTTCTTCCACCAGCGTCTTGATCACTTCAGGGTGTTTTTCGGCGTACGGCTTGGTGGCCAGGTAGAACTGATGGTTGTCGGCAATGCCGGTGCCGTCACGCAGGGTGCGGGCTTGCAGTTGCTTCTCGGCGGCTGCCTGGTACGGGTCCCAGATCACCCAGGCATCGACGCTGCCGCGCTCGAACGCGGCGCGGGCATCGGCGGGCGGCAGGAACACGGTCTGCACGTCGGTGTATTTCAGGCCGGCATCTTCCAGGGCACGTACCAGCAGGTAATGCACGTTGGAGCCTTTATTGAGGACAACTTTCTTGCCCTTGAGGTCTTGCACCGATTTGATCGGCGAGTCTTTCGGCACCAGGATCGCTTCGCTGGTAGGCGCCGGCGGTTCATAGGCGACGTAGAGCAGATCGGCACCGGCAGCCTGGGCGAACACTGGCGGGGTTTCACCCGTCACGCCGAAGTCGATGGAGCCTACGTTCAATCCTTCCAGCAGCTGCGGGCCGCCGGGAAACTCAGTCCACTGCACTTGCACGCCCTGCTCGGCCAGGCGCTTTTCCAGCGAGCCCTTGGCCTTGAGCAGCACCAGGGTGCCGTATTTCTGATAGCCGATCCGCAAGGTTTCGGCGGCCTGGGCTTGAACGATGGCGCCGAAGGACACAGCCGCAGCAAACAGTGCGACCAGACCACGACGCAAGATGACAGTGCGCATGGCGCTCTCTCCAAATATACGATTAGGGGGTTGGCTGCACCTGCTTGGCCGTTGGCGGCTGAGTAAGGTGAGTAGTACTTGTCGAATTCAGGTAAAGCTGGGTAAGGCTTAAATGCTCCAGCGAGCACTCAACAAACGTTCATTCAACACATTGGGGTCAAGGGGTTTCGGGCGGCGGGCCATGGCGCTGTAGAACGTCTCCAAAGCCTCGCTCAAGCGTTGTTCCAGCACCGGCACCAGTTGCGCCTGGGCGCTGCCTTCGCCGTAGGCGATCTGGCTGTCTTCGGCGAAAATCCCGTGGAGCAATTCCTGGGCTTTCAATGCCGACAGCACCGGCTTCAGCGCGTAGTCCACCGCGAGCATGTGGGCGATGCTGCCGCCGGTGGCCATCGGCAACACTATTTTGTGGGCCAGGGCGCGTTCAGGCAGCAGGTCGAGGATGGTTTTCAGCGCGCCGGAAAACGAAGCCTTGTACACCGGCGTGGCGATCACCAGGCCATCGGCGTTCGCCACTTGCTGCAACAGGTCGATGATTTTCGGGCTATCGAACCGCGCGTGCAGCAAGTCTTCGGCCGGGAAGTCCCGTACCTGATAACTCACCACTTCCACGCCTTGTTGCTGCAACCAGTTGCGGGTGTGATCCAGCAAGACCCCGGACCGGGAACGTTGGCTGGGGCTACCACCAAGTGTTACGACCAGCATGTAGGAAATTCCTTTGGAAAGTGTCGGCGGTTCGCTATGTGGCGATGGCGCCAAGATGGGACAGACCATATCAGCCAATTTATATATCTATAAATCTTATTTTTTCATTTGTTTATTCTTTAAATGCATATGCTGCCGACTAAATCTCAGGCATAAAAAAAGGCCGTCGAAACGGCCTTAAAACCCCTGCTATGTGAGACTTGAAATGCGCGCAAGTGTGGGAGCGGGCTTGCTCGCGAAAGCGGTGTGTCATTCAAAGATGCATCAACTGACAGTGCGCATTCGCGAGCAAGCCCGCTCCCACATGTGGTTGTGTGTCAGCGATTCGGTTGAGGGGTGAGCCGCAGGTACGGCTTCACCGCCCGGTAACCCTTCGGAAAGCGTTTCTTGATCTCTTCCTCGTCCTTGAGCGACGGGACTATCACCACTTCGTCACCGTCCTGCCAGTTGGCCGGGGTCGCGACTTTGTGGTTGTCGGTCAGTTGCAGCGAGTCGATTACCCGCAGGATTTCGTGGAAGTTGCGACCGGTGCTGGCCGGGTAGGTGATGGTCAGGCGAATCTTTTTGTTCGGATCAATCACGAACAGCGAACGCACGGTAAGGGTGTCACTGGCATTCGGGTGGATCAGGTCGTACAGGTCGGAGACCTTGCGGTCAGCGTCGGCCAGGATCGGGAAGTTGACGATGGTGTTCTGGGTTTCGTTGATGTCTTCGATCCACTTGTGGTGGGAGTCCACCGGGTCCACCGACAGCGCAATGGCCTTGACGCCTCGCTTGGCGAATTCATCCTTGAGCTTGGCGGTGAAACCCAGCTCGGTGGTGCACACCGGGGTGAAGTCCGCCGGGTGGGAAAACAGCACGCCCCAGCTATCGCCCAGCCACTCGTGGAAGCGAATCTTGCCGGCGCTGGAATCCTGTTCAAAGTCGGGGGCGATGTCGCCCAGTCTGAGGCTCATGGTGTGGCTCCTGATGAGTGCTTATGGAGCCCACTGTGCCTGTGTCGCGGATTATTTAAAAAGAATAAATATCGATTTATCTAGACGATAAAGGAATATTAAAAATCTGTTCATTGGACTTGGCAACGGGCGTGGATCAACATCCGCTTCAAGGTTCGAGAAGGCCTTGAGACGCTGTACAAAGAGGGGTTCAGGACGGGCTTGCGGGGGTTGAGCCCGGCTTGAAAAGTAAAGCACCCTGCCCGGCATTGCGCCGGGCAAGGTTTTACGCTCTTACTTGAACGCGTAGGTGTAGCTGAGGATTACGCGGTTTTCGTCCTGGGAACGGGTGTTCGCCAGGTCGGTACGCCACATCGCGTTTTTCCAGGCAACGCCCAGGTTTTTCAGCGGACCTTCTGGAACAACGTAAGCCAGGGTCAGGTCGCGTTCCCACTCGTTACGCTCGCCGACGGTGGTGTCGATGTTGCTACCTTTGAGGTAAACCACACCGGCAGTCAGGCCAGGTACGCCGATCTTGGCGAAGTCATAGGCGTAGCGAGCTTGCCAGGTACGTTCGCCAGCACGGGCAAACTTCTGGATTTGCATGTCGGTGATGGTGCTGTTCGACGAGCCGTCACCTTGGTTCAGCCAAGGGAAGTCGCTGTCGCCCTTGGTGTACTGGTAGCCAGCACCGAAGGTGTGACCGGCAACCGAGTACAGCGCCAGGTAGCTGTACAGGTCGTTGTCGACCTTACCTTTGACCTTGGTGGCGTTGGTCGGATGATCCGAGTAGTAGCCGGAGGTGTAGTAACCGGCAGTATCACCGTTGGCACCGTTGTCACGGCTGCGGTAGTAGCGCAGGTCACTTTTCAGGACGCCAGGACCGATCGCCCAGTTGTGGACCAGGCCCAGGAAGTTCTGAGAGTAGAAATCCTTCAGCTCGCCGAAGTAGTACGAAGCGGTCAGGTCTTTGTTGATTTTGTAGTCAGCACCGGCGTAGTAGAACTTGTTGACGAAGTTACCAGCGTCGTAGTTCGAGCTGCCGTTGGCACCGGCCAGGGACAGACCTTCATTGTTGCTGGAGTTACGGCCTTTGGAGTGCTCGATCTGACCAGCAGTCAGGGTCAGGTCCTTGAACTCGTTCGAAGAGATCTCGCCGCCCTGGAAGGTTTGTGGCAACAGACGACCGTCGTTGGTCTTGATCACCGGGTTGTTCGGCTGCAAGGTACCGATCTTCAGCACGGTTTGGGAGATCTTGACCTTACCGGTCACGCCCAGGCTGGCGAAATCGTGAACGGCCTTGTTGCCATCACTTGGGAACACGGTGCCGCCGGAAGCAGTACCAGTGTAGTTACCGTGATCAGCGCGGCTGGAATCCAGACGCACGCCGTACAGGCCGATGGCGTCAAGACCGAAGCCCACAGTACCTTGGGTAAAACCCGAGATGAAACGCAGGTCGAAACCCTGACCCCATTCAGCGTTTTTGCTGCGGGTGTTCGAGGTAGCCGATGGCTTCAGATCGCGGTTGTCGGTGTTGATGTAAAAGTTACGTACGCCCAGCGTGATCTTGCTGTCATCGATAAAACCAGCGGCGCCTGCTTGTTGGGCGATTGCCCCCAAAGCTACGGCCAACGCCAATGTTGACTTCTTCATGTACCGCTCCTCTCATTTCTAATTTTTGTATTTCTTAGGTCTCGGGTCTGACGCCCTCGATCCACAGATGCGCGATTAGCACCGGATAGTGACTGACAAGTCAATCGTAACCTTGTGTGTCTACTACTTTCGTCTAACCGCAGTTAATTTGGTCCTTGCAGGGTAATGAGTTTTTCATACACCCAAAAAGAATTGTTTCGTCCTTTTTCATACCATTCAGGAATAACGCTTTCCATGGGACGGTCAAGCCGACAGGCGATGCCGCTCCATAAGCGTTTTCCGAAAGAGTATGTCTTTGCGCTTTTTTAGATCGTTTTGTGTTGACCAAACGGGGTCATACGTCACTCACGATCAAAAACGCGACGCCATCATGGCCAAACGCACATCATTCCGTCAATTTGTTACAGTTTTTGTATCGATGAAACTTTTCTGCCGTCCCAGCAATCCACCTCACCGTACCCGGTGATAATGTCACTTTGATGTCAGTTATATGTATAAATTGGCAAACCCTGTGTTCAGGGCCGATGCGTCCGCCGAGGAGCACGACTCGCCAAAGTGACAGGCGAGAGGATTGCCCCCTCGCCCCTTCAGGCTTACAACGCCTTTTCGAAAATCTTCGAATTACGCTGATAGTTGTATAACGACGCCCGCGCCGACGGCAGGCGATCCACCGTGCTCGGCACAAAACCACGCTCGCGGAACCAGTGGGCGGTACGGGTCGTCAGCACGAACAGTGTCTTCAAACCCTGGGCCCGGGCACGGGTCTCGATGCGCTCCAGCAGTTCGTCACCGCGACCGCCATGGCGGTATTCCGGGTTCACGGCCAGGCACGCCAGCTCCCCTGCGTCGGAGTCGGCGATCTGATACAGCGCCGCACAGGCGATGATCATGCCTTCACGTTCCACCACGCTGAACTGCTCGATTTCCCGCTCCAGCACTTCCCGGGAACGACGCACCAGAATCCCCTGCTCTTCCAGCGGGCTGATCAGGTCCAGCAACCCGCCGACGTCTTCAATCGCCGCTTCGCGCACCAGTTCGAACTGTTCCTGGGCCACCAGCGTACCGCCGCCGTCCCGGGTGAACAGCTCGGTCAGCAAAGCACCATCTTCGGCATAACTGACAATGTGGCTGCGGCCTACGCCGCCACGGCAAGCTTCAGCCGCCGCGTCCAGCAGCTCAGCCTGGTAGTTGCTGCCCAAGCGTTGCAGGTGCGCAGGCACCTGTTGCGGCCGCAACTCACGCACCAGGCGGCCGTGCTCGTCGATCAGACCGAGATCGGCACCGAACAGCAGCAACTTGTCCGCGCCCAGGTCGATGGCCGCGCGGGTGGCGACGTCTTCACAGGCGAGGTTGAAGATTTCGCCGGTAGGCGAGTAGCCCAGCGGCGACAGCAGCACGATGGAGCGCTCGTCCAGCAGGCGGTTGATGCCCTTGCGGTCGACCCGGCGCACTTCGCCGGTGTGGTGATAGTCGACGCCTTCAAGTACACCGATCGGGCGCGCCGTCACCAGGTTGCCGCTGGCCACCCGCAGGCGCGAGCCCTGCATCGGCGAAGAGGCCATGTCCATCGACAAGCGCGCTTCGATAGCAATGCGCAGATGGCCGACCGCATCGATCACGCACTCCAGGGTTGCGGCATCGGTGATGCGCAAGCCTTCGTGGTAAGCCGGGGTCAGGCCGCGGGCGGCGAGGCGGGTTTCAATTTGCGGGCGCGAACCGTGGACCAGCACCAGTCGCACGCCCAGGCTGTGGAGCAGCACCAGGTCGTGGACGATATTGCCGAAGTTCGGGTGCTCTACACCATCGCCCGGCAGCATGACGACAAAAGTGCAATCCCGGTGGGCATTGATGTAAGGCGAAGCGTGACGAAGCCAATTGACGTATTCGGGCATAAAAACCTGGGCCTGTAATAAAAAGCAGCCAAAAAAGGATGAATCGCAAAAACGCACAGCGGGCTGTTGGTTATCGTCGGAACAGGCTTGGCGACACGCTCGCTCTCCTTCTATGTACGGATGGGCAGGGGTTAATTTATGCAGGTGTCAGGCAGTAATGTTGAATCAGTTCACGCAATAGACGCACTGTAGGCGTCAAGCGTGACATTTCAAGGTACTCGCCTGGCTGGTGGGCGCAGGCGATATCGCCAGGGCCAAGCACCAGGGTCTCGCAACCAAGGCGCTGAAGATAAGGCGCTTCGGTGCCGAACGCCACTGCTTCGGCGCGATGACCGGTAAGTCGTTCAGCTACCCGCACCAACTCTGCATCCTCGGCCTGCTCGAACGGCGGCACTTCGGGGAACAGCGGCGCATAGTCGATCTTCACCTGATGGCGCTCGGCCAAGGGTTCAAGCTTCTGCCGGATGGCAGCGCGCAGCACCTGGGGATCCATGCCCGGCAGGGGCCGCAGGTCGAATTCCAGGGAGCATTGGCCGCAGATGCGGTTGGGGTTGTCGCCACCGTGGATGCAGCCGAAGTTCATGGTCGGCTGCGGCACGCTGAACTGCGGATTGCGGTATTCGCGCTGCCAGGCCAGGCGCAGGCCACGCAGTTCGCCAATGGCGTCGTGCATGGCTTCGAGGGCGCTGTGGCCCAGGCTTGGGTCCGACGAATGGCCGCTGCGCCCGAGGATATCGATGCGCTCCATCATTACGCCCTTGTGCAAGCGGATGGGTTTGAGGCCGGTGGGTTCACCGATCACCGCCGCACGGCCCAAGGGACGACCCGCCTCGGCCAGTGCACGAGCACCGGCCATGGAGCTTTCTTCATCGCAGGTAGCAAGAATCAGCAGCGGCTGCTTGAAAGGCTGGTCGAGCAACGGCTGGACGGCTTCGATCACCAGGGCGAAAAAGCCCTTCATGTCACAGCTGCCCAGTCCTACCCAGCGGCCGTCGACTTCCGTCAGCTTGAGCGGATCGGTCTGCCATAGGGCGCCGTCGTACGGCACGGTGTCACTGTGGCCCGCCAGCACCAGGCCGCCAGGGCCGGTGCCGAAACTGGCTAGCAGGTTGAATTTACCGGGGCTGACCTGCTGGATGTCGCAGGCAAAGCCCAGGTCTGCAAGCCAGGTGGCGAGCAAATCGATGACCGGGCGGTTGGATTGGTCGAGAGAGGCCTGGGTACAACTGACCGAAGGCGCGGCAATCAGCGCGGCGAATTGTTCTTTCATGGACGGTAAAGGCATGCGCTGTCTCTCAACTTCCCGGACGAACCCCATCATAGAGCTATCTGAGTGACACAATAAACCGTTGCGGCACGTTGCCGGGCTCAGTCCTGTACACTGCACGACCTTGGCAGCCACTCTTTTCCCCGGCTGCGCTCCCGATCCTGGATTTTCCGGCCATGCAGAAAGAAACCGAAATCAAGCTCCGTGTCAGCCGCGAAACCCTCGCCGCGCTGCGTGAGCACCCGTTACTGAAAAAACGCAACAAAAGTGGCTGGGAACGCCGTGAGTTGATGAACCAGTACTTCGACACCCCGGAACGCGACCTGGCCCAGGCCAAAGTGGCCCTGCGCCTGCGCAAAGACGGCGACGAAGTGATCCAGACCCTCAAGACCCGTGGCCAGAGCGTCGCCGGCTTGTCGGAACGCAATGAGTACAACTGGGACCTGGCCAAAGCCAAGCTCGACGTGAAGAAACTCGACGGCGAATGCTGGCCCGAGCAACTGGCCGAGCTGGACAAAAAGACCCTCAAGCCGATCTTCACCACCGATTTCGTCCGCGAACGCGCTGAAATCGCCTGGGGCCGCGGCAAGGCCAAGGTGGTGATCGAAGCCGCCCTGGACCTGGGCCACGTGGTTGCCGGCAAGCAGAAAGAAGAAATCTGCGAGCTGGAACTGGAACTGCGCGAAGGCGACCCGGCCGCCCTGCTGGAGCTGGCCGCTGAACTGGCCGCGACCCTGGCGCTGATGCCGTGCGATATCAGCAAGGCCGAGCGTGGCTATCGCCTGTTCGACGCCAACAGCTACTCCCTGAGCCTGCCGGCACCGCTGCTGCACGCCGAAATGCCGCTGGACGACGCATTTGCTGCCGTCATGTGGCATCTGTTGGGCAGCAGCCAGCGCCTGGCCGAACAATACCGCTTCAACGGCCACTGGCGCCTGCTGCAGGACTGGGTGGAAAACCTCGGCGAACTGCGGGCCCTGCTCGGCAGCCTCGGCCAGGCCGCACCGCGTCAGTCCACCAGCGAATTGCGCGCCGCACTGGACGCCTTGCTGGAAGACTGGCGTCCGCTGGTCCAGGCCGGTGACGACGATGAAGACATCCGCAAGGCCGCGCCGGAGCAGTTCGCCGAAGAACTGGAAGACGTGCGCTGGGGTTTGTTCTCCCTGACCACTTCCCGCTGGCTGCTGGCCCGCACCTGGGCCGCGGATCGCAACGTGCGTGGCAATCGCCAGGGCGCTGCACAGCTGGCCAACTGGCTGCCGCGCCTGCTGGCCGATGACGCCGTTGCCCTGCAACTGCCGCGCTACCAGCAACAGCCGGAAGACCTGGCCGAGCAACTGCCGCGTATCGAACGCATCCTGGCCTGGCTGCACCATGCACGCCAGGTGCTGGATATCGCCGAGCTGGACCGTTTGTATGGCGAGCTGAACAAGCTGGCGCACCTGGCCAACCAGCCGATCACCGATGAGTCGCTGGATGCGCGGATGCATCAGGCGATTGCGGTGTATCAGAATCGCGCCTGGAAAACCCTGCTGCGCCTGTAAAACCCTTATGGCGAGGGAGCTTGCTCCCTCGCCACTAAAGTCAGGCCATGGCAACTATCAGCGCAACACCGGCAAACTCGTGGTGGACTTGATCTCCGACAAGGCCACTATCGAGTTGACCTCCTGAATCCCCGGCACCATCGACAGCTTCTCAAAGAAAAACCGCTCATACGCCTCGATGTCCGACGTGACGATCCGCAGTAAAAAGTCCACCGCCCCCATCAGCACATAACATTCCAGCACTTGCGGAAAACCGCGAATCGCCTCGGTGAATTCAGTGAAGTTGGAACGGCCGTGGGCGTTGAGTTTCACCTCGGCAAAAATCTGCGTATTAAGGCCGATTTTCTTGCGATCCAGCAGGGTGACCTGGCCGCGAATCACACCCTCCTCTTTCAGCCGCTGAATCCGGCGCCAGCACGGCGACTGCGACAGGCCGACCTGTTCGGCGATCTGCGCGCTGGAGAGCGAAGCGTCTTCCTGCAACAGCGCGAGAATGCGCCGGTCGTACACGTCCAATTCAGCGTGCATAAAAATACCCATTAATCATGATTTAAAGAATTACATGATTCTCTTATAAGCCAATACAGGCTGTTTTAGATAAGAAATCTCCGGCGACGAATGCAAAAATTTCTCCAGTCGAATCCGGAGAATCATCATGCACGTCGTCGAAGCCTCCCATCCCGCCCAACGCGTTGACGCCTGGGCCGTCAGCAATGCCCACTGCCAGGCGCACTATCAAATCCTCGCCGAGGCTGAACCCGACGTGTTGTGCCGGGTGCTCAACTATTTTGCCCTGCAGTTCCTGGTGCCACGTCAGGTGAGCGTGCAGCGTGAAGACGACCTGCTGGCGATCGATATCGTGATGGATGGCCTGAGCTGGCACCGGGCCCAGGTGATCGGCGAAAAACTTCGTAACCTGATCAGTGTGTGCTCGCTGGAGCTGCGCCCGGCAGATGCTGCGCGGCCTCTGGCGGTTCAGGCGGCCGCTCAGTAAAAGCCTGCAATAAACCCCGGAGGCCGAAGCGCAAAGCGTGACTAGCCTGAGGACTACGCCTAATCGTTGCCCAGGAACGTCACCATGTCCGTTGCGCCAAATCCGCAGGATCGCTGGCTGGAAATCCATCAGTTGTTGCCTGCCCTGATCGACCAGGGCCTGGTGCCCGCCGACCTGGCTCTACCGGCGAACAGTGGGCTGCATCCCCTGGAATGCATTGCCAGCCAGGGGCCGTCTCTGGAAATGCTGACCGAATGGCTCGCCCGCCACTGCGGCCAGCCCTACCTGCGTATCGACCCGTTGAAAATCGACGTCGCGGCGGTGGTGCCGCTGATGTCCTATGCCTTTGCCCAGCGCCACAAGATCCTGGCCGTTGCGGTCGACGCCCACAGCGTTACCGTCGCCAGTGCCCAGCCTTACGTGTGCAGTTGGGAAGCCGGCCTGGCTCAGGTGTTGAAGCGCTCCATCAAGCGGGTGCTGGCCAATCCCCAGAAGATCCAGCGCTGCACCGTGGAGTTTTACCGACTGGCGAAATCGGTCAGCGGCGCCATTGATCAAAAAACCTCCGGCGCGCCGAATATCGAACAACTGCTCAATCTCGGCGCCAGCGACCAGGAGCCCGACGCCAACGACGCGCACATCGTCAACATCGTCGACTGGCTGTTGCAGTACGCCTTTGGCCAGCGGGCCAGTGATATCCATATCGAACCCGGACGCGATCAGGGGCGCGTGCGTTTTCGCATCGACGGGCTGCTGCATGACGTCTATCAATTCCCATCCCAGGTGACGATGGCGGTGGTCAGCCGCCTGAAAAGCCTGGGCCGGATGAACGTGGCGGAAAAACGCAAACCCCAGGACGGCCGGGTGAAGACCAAAAGCCCCACGGGCGGGGAAGTGGAGCTGCGCCTGTCGACCTTGCCCATAGCCTTCGGCGAAAAGCTGGTGATGCGAATTTTTGACCCGCAGGTGCTGCACAAGGATTTCCAGCAACTGGGACTTTCCAGCGACGATCTGCAACGCTGGCAATCCATGACCGGCCAGGCCAACGGCATCATCCTGGTCACCGGCCCTACCGGTTCCGGCAAGACCAGCACGCTGTACACCACGCTCAAGCAATTGGCCACTCGCGAGGTCAACCTGTGCACCGTCGAAGACCCGATCGAGATGGTGGAGCCGGCCTTCAACCAGATGCAGGTGCAGCACAACATCGACCTGACCTTCGCCAGCGGCATCCGCGCCCTGATGCGCCAGGACCCGGACATCATCATGATCGGCGAGATTCGCGACCTGGAAACCGCAGAAATGGCGATCCAGGCCGCCCTGACCGGGCATCTGGTGCTGTCGACGTTGCACACCAACGATGCGCCCGGCGCCATCAGCCGCTTGCTGGAACTGGGCATTCCCCATTACCTGATCAATGCCACGCTGCTGGGGGTGATGGCCCAGCGCCTGGTCAGGCTGTTGTGCCCGCACTGCAAGCGGCAAGCCGGGCAGGTCCATCAGGCAGTGGGTTGCGGCGAGTGCCGGGAAAGTGGCTATCGGGGTCGAGCCGGGGTCTACGAGATCATGCTGATGAACGATCGCCTCAAGGCCCTGGTCAGCCCGGGCACCGACCTCCAGGCCCTGCGTCTGGCGGCCCTTGACCAGGGAATGTGCAGCTTGCGGTCCGCCGGTATGCGCAAGGTAATGGCAGGACTGACAACACTTGAAGAGGTACTGCGAGTGACGCCTGGGGATTCAGAAACAAATCCTTTGATCGATGGCGCGGTAATCCGTCCTTATCCGTGACAACACCGTTACAATCGGAAAAACCTCGCTTCACCGTCACCAGACAAGGAATCGTTATGCAGATCGGAACCGTACTGCTTCTTTTTGTAGGCTTGGCCGTCGCCATCCTTTTCATGGGTTTCAAGGTGGTCCCGCAGGGTTACCAGTGGACAGTCGAGCGCTTCGGCCGCTACACCAACACCCTCAAGCCCGGCCTGAACATCATCATTCCGGTCATGGACCGCATCGGTCGCAAGATCAACGTGATGGAAAGCGTGCTGGATATCCCACCCCAGGAAGTCATCACCGCTGACAACGCCACGGTGCAGATCGACGCCGTGTGCTTCTTCCAGGTGGTCAATACCGCCCAGGCTGCCTACGAGGTGAACAACCTCGAACACGCCATCCGCAACCTGTTGCAAACCAACATCCGTACCGTGCTCGGCTCCATGGAGCTGGATGCGATGCTCAGCCAGCGTGACGGCATCAACGAAAAACTGCTGCGCACCGTCGACGAAGCCACCGCACCGTGGGGCATCAAGATCACCCGGATCGAGATCAAGGACATCAGCCCGCCTGCCGACCTGATGGCCGCCATGTCCGGCCAGATGAAGGCCGAGCGGATCAAGCGTGCGCAGATCCTCGAGGCCGAAGGCCTGCGAGCCTCCGCGATCCTGACCGCCGAAGGCAAGAAGCAGGCGCAGATCCTGGAGGCCGAAGGTGGTCGTCAGGCCGCCTTCCTGGAATCCGAAGCCCGCGAACGTCAGGCCGAGGCCGAAGCCCGCGCCACTCAAGTGGTATCGGAAGCCATCGCCACCGGTAACGTGCAGGCCATCAACTACTTCGTCGCCCAGAAATACATCGACGCACTGGGCAAGCTGGCCTCGGCCAACAACAGCAAGGTGATCCTGATGCCGCTGGAAGCCAGCCAGGTGATTGGCGCAGTCGGCGGCATCGGCGAAATCGTCAAGGCAACCTTCGACAACAAGAAAGCCTGAGGCACGCACCATGTGGGAATTCCTGCAGCACCTGTCGTTTTGGGACTGGCTGGCACTGGGCACGGTGCTGTTGATCCTTGAAGTGTTCGGTGCCGGTGGTTATCTGCTGTGGATGGGCATCGCCGCGGCAGCCGTGGGCGTGATCAAGTTCCTGGTGCCGAGCCTGGGGCTGGAGTGGCAACTGCTGCTGTTCGCAGTGCTGTCGATCCTCACGGCGGTGTACTGGTGGCGACGCCAGCGCAGCAGCGCCAAGGTCAGCGACCAGCCGGGGCTGAACATGCGCGGCTCCGAGTTGATCGGTCGCACCTTTGTGGTGCATCAGGCCATCGTCGAGGGCCGTGGCAAGATCAAGGTGGGTGACGGTGTGTGGATGGCATCCGGGCCGGACGCGCCGGCTGGGGCACACGTACGTGTCATTGGTCAGGAAGGCGTGATTTTGCAGGTTGAAACTGTTTAGTCATCCATGGAACTCGGCTGGGCTATCTACAATCAAACTGTTCAGATAACCCAGTCGGAGTCACCCATCATGCGTCTAAAATATGCTGTCGCAACCCTCGCTGTGCTTTCCCTTCCTGTCGGTTCAGCCATGGCCGACAGCTTCTGGCGTAATGTCATCTCATCGGGTGCCACGACCGGCTCGACGTACCTGACCTTCAAGGACCACAAAATGGTAGTCGCCGCCCAGGACGACGCCGGTAGCTTCGTCGCCAGTGACGGCAACATCCGTGGCCCATACCTGGAAGCTGCGATGCAGAAAGTCCGCGCCGATAACCCTGGCCTCAAGGCCACGGATATGGACCTGGCGAACGCAATCCTGGCAAAAAACGCCATTGCTTCCGAGTAATACCGCCGCATAAAAAATGCCGTTCCTCGAGAGCGGCATTTTTTTGCCCTGATTTCCTACGCCAGACGCTGGCGATTCCGCATCTGAACAGGAAAAGTCCTGTCGAGTTGCAGGCGCGCCCGGCAACAAGCTATCGATTCCCTTCAGACTGAGTGAATCGATGACCATGCAAAAACTCTCCTACGCCCTGCTGCTCGCCGCGGTTGCCACGCCTTATGCCCAGGCAGAAAGCTGGTACGGGTCGGCAAAGCTCAACAGCGCCCGGCAGAATCTCTCAAGCTCACTGCTGACCAGCCCACGCGTAACCCACCGGGTAGAAGCCCCCGACAGCAGCAAGACGTTCACCGGCTCATTCGCCGTGGGCTATGCCTTTGCCGATGGCTGGCGCCTGGAGGGGGAATACACGATGCCCAGCCACTCGACCTTCAAATCCCATTGGGCACCGTTCAATGCCAACGTCAACAGCCTGCGCACCGACAGCCAGCGCCTGATGCTCAACGGTTATAAAAACATCCCGATGAATGAATGGCTGTCGTTCTACGGTATGGCGGGAGTCGGCGTGGCCCAGGTTGACGCCGAGGGTTACCAGACCAACGACACCCGCCGTTTCGCCAGCAATCGCCAATACAACTTCGCCTACAGCGTTGGCCTGGGGCTGGATGCCAAGGTCAGCGAAACCCTGACCCTGGGTACCGGCTGGCGTTACGTGGACATGGGCGGGATCGAGACCGGCTACAACACGTTCGCCAATCGGATAAACGCCCGGGACGAACAGCTCAAAGGCAAGCTCAAAGAGCAGAACGTGTTTCTTGAGGCACGCGTTGCCTTCTGACACCGATGCTGAAATGCCGCTCCCGAGGCGGCATTTTTTGTTTCAGGCGGGACGATTCATTCACAGACGACAGGCTATATTCAGTCGAGCCGTGCAACCATGCCCGGCATTGATATGCTTTTTTCTCATCGCCTTCTGAAACGGATGCCTTCAACGTCATGAGCCAACTGCCCTTTCTGCCGTTCTCCAAGCCCACCATTGATGAAGCCACCATCTCGGCGGTAGGCGACGTACTGCGCTCCGGCTGGATCACCAGCGGGCCGAAAGTGCAGGCGTTCGAGGCGCAGTTGTCGGAATATTTTGGGGGGCGCCCGGTGCGTACCTTCAACTCGGGCACCTGCACCATGGAGATTGCCTTGCGCATCGCCGGTATCGGGCCTGGTGACGAAGTCATCACCACCCCGATTTCGTGGGTAGCCACGGCCAACGTGATTCTGGAAGTCGGTGCCACGCCGGTGTTCGCCGACATCGACCCGGTGACCCGCAATATCGACCTGGCCCAGGTGGAAGCCGCGATCACACCGCGCACCAAGGCAATCATCCCGGTATACCTGGCGGGCCTGCCGTTGGACATGCCATTGCTCTACGCGCTGGCCAACAAGTACAACCTGCGCATCGTCGAAGATGCAGCCCAGGCCCTGGGTTCCAGCTGGGATGGCCAACGCATTGGCGCTACCGGCGATTTCGTATCGTTCAGCTTCCAGGCGAACAAGAACATCACCTCGTCCGAAGGCGGCTGCCTGGTATTGAACAACGCTGAAGAAGCGCGCCTGGCGGAAAAATATCGCCTGCAGGGCGTGACCCGCACCGGCTTCGATGGCCTGGACGTGGATGTGTTGGGCGGCAAGTTCAACATGACCGACATCGCAGCCGCCATCGGCCTGGGCCAGTTTGCCCATATCGAGAAGATCACTGCCCATCGCCAGGAACTGGCACGGCACTATTTCGAATGCTTCGGCAGTGATTTTGAAGCGCAGTACGGTGCGCAATTGCCACCGGCAGACCTCGAAAACAGCAACTGGCACCTGTTCCAGCTGGTACTGCCGGAGCGCCAGGACGGCCTGCCCGCACGCGCCACGTTCATGGAGCAGATGCAGGCCCATGGCGTCGGCATTGGCTATCACTACCCGCCGATCCACCTGCTGAGCTTGTACAAGGCACAGGGATTCAAGGAAGGCATGTTCCCGGTAGCGGAAAAAGTGGGGCGTTTGATTGTGTCGTTGCCGATGTTCACGGCGATGACGAAGGCGGACGTAGAGCGTTCGGTAGCGGCGGTAAAAGCAGTATTGAAACGCGGATAAAACCTTTGCGGGAGCCGATTGCCGGCTCCCGCAGCGGGATCACTCGCCGATGGCAGCCTTGTAGCCGGCAGCGTCCAGCAATTTTTTCAGTTCATCCGGGTTGCTTGGCTTGAGCTTGAAGATCCAGGCGCCGTAAGGGTCGGAGTTCAACAGCTCTGGCTCACCGCTCAAGGCGTCGTTCACCGCGATCACTTCGCCAGCAATTGGCGAGTAGATATCCGAAGCGGCTTTCACCGATTCAACCACGCCGGCCTGGTCAGCCGCCTTGAACACGTTGCCGACTTCGGTCAACTCAACGAACACTACATCCCCCAATGCTTCCTGGGCATGGTCCGAGATCCCGACGGTCACGGTGCCGTCAGCTTCCAGACGGGCCCATTCGTGACTTTCGGCAAAACGCAGGTCGGCAGGGATATCGCTCATAGTCTGTGTCCTCAAGGAAAAATGTCAGCGGCCATTGGCCCGCCGGAAAAGTTAGATCAATGTTTTGCCATGGCGCACGAACGTCGGTTTGACCACCCGAACCGGGTACCACTTGCCGCGGATTTCCACCTCGGCCCGGTCAGCAGTCGCCGACGGCACACGCGCCAGGGCAATGGATTTGCTTAGCGTAGGAGAGAAACTACCACTGGTGATCTCTCCTTCGCCAACATTGGCGATACGAACCACCTGGTGAGCGCGTAAAACCCCGCGCTCTTCCAGCACCAGGCCGACCAGCTTGGACTTCACACCCGCAGCCTTTTCGGCTTCCAGGGCGGCGCGACCGATGAAATCGCGCTCGGCCGGCTCCCAGGCGATGCTCCAGGCCATGTTGGCTGCCAGGGGCGAGACGTCCTGGTGAATATCCTGACCGTAAAGGTTCATGCCGGCCTCGAGGCGCAGCGTGTCGCGGGCGCCGAGGCCGATGGGCGAAATGCCTGCGCCTACCAGGTCGTTGAAGAACGCCGGGGCCTGATCGGCCGGCAGGACAATTTCAAGACCGTCTTCGCCGGTGTAACCGGTGCGCGCGATAAACCAGTCGCCGTCAGCCAGGCCTTCAAAGGGCTTGAGCTGATGGATCAGGGTGGCGCGGGACTGGGTCACCAGTTCAGCGATCTTTTGCCGGGCATGGGGGCCTTGAATGGCGAGCATGGCCAATTCGGGCCGCTCGCGGAGCTGGGCCTGATAGCTGCCGAGCCGAGCCTGCATCCAGGCCATGTCCTGGTCACGGGTGGCGGCGTTGACCACCAGCCGGTAACCGCCCTCGGTACGGTAGACGATCATGTCGTCCACCACGCCGCCCTGCTCGTTGAGCATGGCGCTGTATAACGCGCGGCCGCAGCCGTGCAATCGGTCAACATCATTGGCCAGCAAATGCTGGAGCCATTCCTTGGCCTGGGGGCCTGTGATATCGATCACGGTCATATGGGATACATCAAACACCCCGCAGTCGCGTCGCACCTGATGGTGCTCCTCAACCTGCGAGCCGTAGTGCAAAGGCATATCCCAACCGCCAAAATCGACCATTTTCGCGCCAAGGGCGAGATGCAGGTCATACAGAGGCGTGCGCTGTCCCATGGGTTTCTCCTTCCGGGCGTGGCGAAGGTGCGGACGGTCGCCGTTCGGGCCACACGCCTTGAAATACAAGGCCTGTAGCCGCGTTCAGCAACCCGATCTGAAAGATCGACCGCACCGAATGCCGCGCATTGTAGCCTCAAGCCGTAGGACTGGCACCTAACCGATTCGTCGCGCCGAACGTCGGATCAACCCGATGACCGGTAACAGCCCCACCAATACCAGGGTCAGGGCCGGCAGCGAAGCCCGCGCCCACTCCCCTTCGCTGGTCATCTCGAAAATCCGCACCGCCAGCGTGTCCCAGCCGAACGGGCGCATCAGCAGGGTCGCCGGCATTTCCTTGAGCACATCGACAAACACCAGCAGCGCCGCGCTCAGGGTGCCCGGCAGCAAAAGTGGCAGATACACTTTGCAAAACAGTCGCGGCCCGCTGACCCCAAGACTGCGGGCGGCTTCCGGCAAGGATGGACGGATTCGCGCCAGGCTGTTTTCCAGCGGCCCGTAGGCCACCGCAATGAAGCGCACCAGATACGCCAGCAGCAAGGCCGACAAACTGCCCAGTAACAGCGGTTTGCCGGCGCCCCCCAGCCAGCCGGAGACCGGGATCACCAGTTCACGATCCAGGTAGCTGAACGCCAACATGATCGACACCGCCAGCACCGAGCCCGGCAGCGCGTAACCCACGTTGGCCAGGCTGATGCCGGAGCGGATGGCGCGGGTGGGCGCCAGGCGATGGGCGAACGCCAGCACCAGGGCCACGCTGACGGTGATCAGGGCAGCCATACCGCCCAGGTAGAGGGTATGGACGATCAAACCGGCGTAGCGCTCGTCCAGGTCGAAACGGCCACGCTGCCAGAACCAGGCCACCAGTTGCAGCATCGGGATCACGAACGCGCAGGCGAACACCAATCCGCACCAACCGCTGGCCAACGCCGCCTTGAACCCGCGCAGATGGTAAAGCGCCTTGCCGCGAGGTCGCTCGTTGCTCGGCCGGCTGGCGCCCCGGGCACGGCGTTCGCCGTACAGCACCAGCATCACCACCAACAGCAACAGGCTGGCCAGTTGCGCGGCACTGGAGAGGCTGAAAAAGCCGTACCAGGTCTTGTAGATGGCGGTGGTAAAGGTGTCGAAGTTGAACACCGAGACGGCACCGAAATCCGCCAGGGTTTCCATCAGCGCGAGGGCCACGCCCGCACCGATGGCGGGACGCGCCATGGGCAGGGCCACCCGCCAGAACGCTTGCCACGGCGACTGCCCCAAGACACGCGCCGCTTCCATCAGGCCTTTGCCCTGGGCGAGGAACGCGGTGCGTGCCAGCAGATAAACATAGGGGTAGAACACCAGCACCAGCACGATGATCACACCGCTGGTCGAGCGCACACGCGGCAGGCGCAAGCCTGTACCAAACCATTCGCGCAGCAGGGTTTGCACCGGGCCGGAGAAGTCCAGCAGGCCGACGAAGACGAAGGCGAGCACATAGGCGGGAATCGCGAAGGGCAGCATCAACGCCCAGTCCAGCCAGCGCCGGCCGGGGAATTCGCAGAGGCTGGTCAGCCAGGCCAGGCTGACGCCCAGCAGCGTGACGCCCACACCGACGCCCAGCACCAGGGTCAAGGTGTTGCCCAGCAGGCGTGGCATCTGGGTTTCCCACAGGTGGGACCAGATCTGGTGGTCGATGGTCTGCCACGACAGCAACAGCACGCTCAACGGCAGCAGCACCAGGGCGGCGACGGTGAAGACCGGCAGGTACCAGCGGCGTTGGGCGGGATGGGCCAAAGGTTAATTCTCAGAGAATGAATAGCTTGAAGCCAGCGCTAACCAATGTGGGAGCGGGCTTGCGTGGGAGCGGGCTTGCTCGCGAAAGCGGCGTGTCAGTCAACGCATATGTGACTGATACACCCTCTTCGCGAGCAAGCCCGCTCCCACACAAGCCCGCCCCCACATTTAGATCGGCGGCGCCTTGCAAATTGTATCTAGTTCCAGCCAGCGCGATCCATTAAGCGAATCGCCTCAGCCTGACGCTTGCCCGCCACTTCCACCGGCAATGTGTCAGCTACAAACTTGCCCCAGGTCGCCACTTCCGCCGACGGCGGCACCGCCGGGTTGGCCGGGAATTCCTGGTTCACATCCGCAAAGATCTTCTGCGCTTCCGGCGTGGTCATCCACTCCACCAGCGCCTTGGCTGCTTCCGGGTGCGGTGCATGCTTGGTCAGGCCGATGCCCGACAGGTTGACGTGCACCCCGCGGTCGCCCTGGTTCGGCCAGAACAACTTCACCGCCAGGTCCGGCTTCTGCTTGTGCAGGCGGCCGTAGTAGTAGGTGTTCACGATGCCCACGTCACACTGCCCGGCGTTGATCGCTTCCAGCACGGCAATGTCATCGGAGAACACGTCGGTGGACAGGTTGTTGACCCAGCCCTTGACGATTTCTTCGGTCTTGGCCGCGCCGTGGGTTTCGATCAGGGTGGCGGTCAGCGACTGGTTGTAGACCTTCTTCGCGGTGCGCAGGCACAGGCGGCCTTCCCACTGCTTGTCGGCCAGGGCTTCGTAGGTGGTCAGGTCGCCCGGTTTCACGCGATCGGTGGAGTAGGCGATGGTCCGCGCTCGCAGGCTCAGGCCGGTCCAGGCATGGGCCGAAGAACGGTATTGAAGGGGAATATTCTTGTCGATCACCGCAGAGGTGAACGGCTGCAGGATGCCCATCTGCTCGGCCTGCCAGAGGTTGCCGGCGTCGACGGTGAGCAGCAGGTCGGCGGTGGCGTTTTCACCTTCGGCCTTGATGCGCTGCATCAGCGGCGCTTCCTTGTCGGTGATGAACTTCACCTGCACGCCGGTCTTCTTGGTGTAGGCGTCGAACACCGGCTTGATCAGTTCGTCGATGCGCGAGGAGTAGACCACGACCTCATCGGCCGCCTGCACGGTGGTGCTGCCGATAAGAGTGAGTGCCAGGGCAGTCAGGAGGCGCTTGGGTGCCAGCATGGGTGCGGTCTCTCATTTGCAAAAAGAGCGCAAATGATAAAGACTCACATTTGGTAACGCTCAACGGAGCCGTTACCAGATGTTGCACAGCACCCTCAGGCCTTGGCCAGCGCCGGCAAATCCCCGGTCAAACCCAATGCCTGACGCACAAACAACGCCTTGGCCTCCGGCATCTGCTCAACCACCTTCAGCCCTGCATTACGCAGCCAGCGCAACGGCAGTTGATCGGCCTGGAACAACCGCTCAAAGCCTTCCATCGCCGCCATCAGCGCCAGGTTGTGGGGCATGCGCCGACGCTCGTAACGGCTGAGCACCTTCACATCCGCCAGGCGCTCGCCGCGCTCGTTGGCCGCCAGCAGCACCTCGGCGAGCACCGCCGCATCGAGGAAGCCCAGGTTCACGCCCTGCCCCGCCAGCGGATGAATGACGTGGGCCGCGTCGCCAATCAATGCCAGGCCTTCGGCCACGTAACGTTTGGCGTGGCGCTGACGCAACGGCACGCACAGCCGTGGATCGGCGCTTATCACGCTGCCCAGGCGGCCTTCGAAGGCATTTTCCAGTTCACGGCAGAAGCTTTCATCGTCCAGCGCCATCAAGCGCTCGGACTCACTCGGGGTGGTCGACCAGACGATCGAACACCAGTCTTCCTGCCCGTCCCGCACCAGCGGCAGGAATGCCAGCGGGCCATTGTCGGTAAAACGCTGCCAGGCCGTCTTTTGATGCACCTGGCTGCTGCGCACACTGGTGACGATGGCGTTGTGCAAATAATCCCACTCACGGGTAGCAGTGCCGGTCAGGCGACGTACTGCCGAGTTGGCACCGTCCGCCGCGACCACCAGTGGCGCGCGCAAGGTGCGGCCATCGGCGAGGGTCAGCAGCCAGTCATCGCCGGAGCGGCGCATCTGTTCCAGGCGCGCATTGGCCAGCAGGCCGAGGTCGCAGTCGTGCAGGCGGTCGAGCAAGGCGTCCTGGACCACACGGTTTTCGACGATATGCCCCAGCACCTCGGCATGCACGCTGGCCGCCGAGAAGTGGATCTGCCCGGTGCCGCTGCCGTCCCACACCTGCATCTCGCCGTACGGGCTGGCACGTCGCTCGACAATCCCGTCCCACACGCCAAGGCGCTCGAGGATACGCTGGCTGGCGGCCGACAAGGCGCTCACCCGCGGTTCGAACGCAGCATGAGGGTCGAACGGCTTGACACTCAGCGGGCTGCCGTCGAGCAGCAGCACCTGCAGGCCACTGCCCTGCAACGCCAGCGCCAGGGCGCTTCCGACCATTCCGGCCCCGACAATCAGCACATCTGCGCGCATGTCCATGCTTTAAGCCTGTCTCGATTGCAGCTTGCGCCGCACGTAAAGGGTTTTGTCGACCCGCGCCACCAGGGTGCCGGAGCCGTCATGAATCTGTACCTTGAGCTGCGGTAAATACTTGTCGCCGCTGGCGGTGTGCTGGCGAATCTCGTCCAGCAACGCCTGGTCGATGGAAAATTCGGCGAACACCGGGCCTTTGCCCGGCGAGATAAAGTCGATAGCGGCAGCCTTGTCCCAGACAATGTAGTCGCGGCCCAGGTTCTCCATCAGCATCAGCATGTAGAACGGGTCGACCATCGAATACAGGCTGCCGCCAAACTGCGTGCCGACGTAGTTGCGGTTGTACCAGCCCAGGCCCATGCGCACCTTGACCTCGCGGAAATCGCTGCCGATGTGCAACACCCGAACTCCGGCCCCGAGGTACGGCGGGTACAGAGTCATGATCCAGCGCAACAGCCGCGCCTTGCCCAGGCGTCGGGTCAGCCACTCACGCATCGGGACGGGTACCCAGGCCCATGGCCTGGCGCGCGAACCAGCGCTTGGCCGGCGGCAGCAAGTCGAGGCCCAGCAAGCCCATGTTGCGGCCCAGCGCGACCAACGGTTGCGCACTGCCAAACAGGCGGGTGACCTGATCGGAGAAGCCGACGGTGAGCTTCTGGTCCATGCGCTGACGCTCGCGGTACGCCTGCAGTGTCGCCAGGTCGCCCGGAATCACCGGCCCGGCCAGCAGCGCCTCGGCCAACGCGTAGGCATCCCGCAGGGACAGGTTGAAGCCCTGACCGGCAATCGGGTGCAGGCTGTGGGCGGCATTGCCAAGTACGGCCAGATGAGAGCGCACTTGTTCTTCCGCTTCCACGAGCGTCAGCGGGTACAGGTGGCGCGCACCGACTTGCTTGAGGGTGCCCAGGCGGTAGCCGAACACGCCCTGCAGTTCACTCAGGAAGCTGCGTTCGTCCAGCTCGGCCAGGCGCTTGGCGTCCATGCCGATGCGGGTCCAGACCAGCGCGCAGCGGTTGTCCGGCAACGGCAGCAAGGCCACCGGGCCTTCGTCGGTGAACCGCTCGAACGCCTCGCCGTTGTGGGCCTCGCTTGGGGTGATGTTGGCGATCAGGGCGCTCTGGTTGTACGGCCGCTTTTTAACGCCGATGCCCAGTTGCTCGCGCAAACCTGAGCGACCGCCATCGGCCAGCACCGCGAGGTCGCACTCCAGCACGGTTTCGTCATTGAGGGTCAGGCGGTAGCCATCGGCAAGCGGCTCCATGCGCGTAACTTCCGCCGGGCAACGCCAACTGACCACGTCCTTGTCCAGCCCTTGCCACAGGCATTGGCCCAGCCAGGCGTTTTCCACCACGTAGCCAAGCGCCGGCACGCCCTCTTCCATGGCCGACAGGCGCGCGGTAGAGAAGCGGCCACGGTCCGACACATGAATCTGTTTGATCGGCTCGGCGCGGCGAGAGATTTCCTGCCACACGCCCAACCGTTGATAGATCTGCCGCGCGCCAAAGGACAGCGCTGAAGAACGCGCGTCATAGCTCGGCTGGTAGCTGTCGCCGGGGGCAAACGGCTCGATCAGCACGATCTTCCAGCCCCGGGCCTTGGCTCCGGCCTGCAAGGCCAATGCGAGGCTGGCACCCACCAGGCCGCCGCCGATAATCGCCAGGTTGACCCGGCTCATCGGGCGCTCGCCATCAATGCTTCGATCTCGGCGACGGACTTGGGCACGCCACCGGTCAGAATTTCACAGCCTTGCTTGGTCACCACCACGTCGTCCTCGATGCGTACGCCAATGCCACGCCATTTCTTCGCCACGTTCTGGTTGTCCGGCGAGATGTAAATCCCCGGCTCCACGGTCAGTGCCATGCCGACTTCCAGCACCCGCCACTCGCCGCCGACCTTGTATTCGCCGACATCGTGCACATCCATCCCCAGCCAGTGGCCGGCGCGGTGCATGTAGAAGGCTTTATAGGCTTCACTGGCGATCAGTTCGTCGACATCACCCTGCAACAATCCCAGCTTCACCAGCCCGGCAGTGATCACTTGCACCGTCGCCTCGTGGGCCTGGTTCCAATGCTTGTTCGGGGCGATTTCAGCAAAGGCGGCCTCCTGGGAAGCCAGCACGATTTCATAAATCGCCTTCTGCTCGGCGGAAAACTTGCCGCTCACCGGCCAGGTGCGGGTGATGTCGCTGGCGTAGCAGTCGATCTCGCAGCCGGCGTCGATCAGCACCAGATCGCCATCCTTGAGCACCGCGTCATTCTGCTGGTAGTGCAGGATGCAGCTGTTGCGCCCCGAGGCGACGATGGAACCATAGGCCGGCATCTTCGCCCCGCCCTTGCGAAACTCGTAATCGAGCTCCGCTTCCAGGCTGAACTCATGCAACCCGGCGCGGCTGGCCTGCATCGCCCGTACATGGGCCGCGCAGGAAATCCGTGCCGCCTCGCGCATCACCTTCACTTCTGCCGCCGATTTATACAGGCGCATGTCATGAAGCAGATGATCCAGGGCAACAAATTCGTTCGGTGGCTGGGCGCCGAGGTGCGCTTTAGAGCGGATCACGTTGATCCACTCCATCAGGTGCCGGTCGAATTCGGCATTGCTGCCCATGGCCGAATACACCCGGTCGCGGCCTTCGATCAGGCCGGGCAGGATGTCGTCGATATCGGTAATCGGGAAGGCGTCATCGGCGCCAAAATCGCGAATCGCGCCTTCGGTGCCCGCTCGCAGGCCGTCCCACAGTTCGCGCTCGGCATTGCGTTCGCGGCAGAACAGCACGTACTCGCCGTGCTGGCGGCCGGGCATCAGCACAATCACCGCTTCCGGTTCGGGGAAGCCGCTCAAGTACTGGAAGTCGCTGTCCTGGCGGTAGACGTGCTCGACGTCACGGTTGCGGATGGCTACCGCGGCCGCCGGCAGGATGGCGATGCTGTTGGGTTCCATCTGCGCCATGAGCGCCTTGCGGCGCCGGGTGTATTCCGCTTTGGGGATATGGATCATGGGCAGAAGGGCTTCCTTTCTTAGTGCAGCGACGGCTTGGGTGCAGCGGGCTCAGCCGATTTACGGGTCTCGGTGAACAGCAGCAGCGGCGCGACGCGCAGGTATTCCATGACTTCCATGTAGTCGCTTTCGCCGTCTTCGGACTCTTCCAGGGCGTCTTGCACCTGAGAGATGGCGGCCAGGTCCTGCAGCACTTCCTGGGCATCGGTGCTCAGGTCGAGGCCGCCGGCGTTCACGCCGAAACCGTGGAGGAAGCCTTGGCACCATTGGCCCAACGCGGCGGCGCGCTCGGTGAGCGGCGCGTCATCGGTAGGCAGCAGCAGGACGACGGTGACGTCATCACCGGTCAGCTCGCCTTTAACCATCTCTTGCAGGCCGATGAGCGCATTGCGCACGTTTTCGGTAGGCTCGGTTTCCAGCAGCTCGGCGACGTCGGCCAGCCAGTTGTCGGCATCAAAGCCGACACCGGTGCAGCTGCGGCCCAGCAGCACGCCGTGCAGTTCGGCAGGCGAGCAAGGATGACCGCTGGAACTCAGCAGTTTGGAAAAAGCATCGTACGGGGAGTTCTGAATGGGCATGGTGAGCTAGGCGCCAGACGGCGCAATGTCTAGAATGAAGCGCTGTATCCTAGCATCGGCAGACGTACCAAGACTATCGAGGGCGTCAGATCGTTTATCCAGCAGTTGCCATTCATCAGACAAAATCCAGTGGAACCCAATGGAAGACACCGACCTGCAAGCGCTGATGGCCAGACTCGAGCTGCTAATTAACCGGGTCGAGCAACTTAAGAGCCAAAACGGACTCCTATTAGCTCAGGAAAAGACCTGGCGCGAGGAACGCGCTCACCTCATTGAAAAAAACGAAATCGCCCGGCGTAAGGTCGAATCGATGATTTCGCGCCTGAAGGCCCTGGAGCAAGACTCATGAGTTCAAGCAATAGCGTCACCGTGCAGATTCTCGACAAAGAATATTCGATCATCTGCCCCCAGGAAGAACGCAGCAACCTGGTGAGCGCTGCCCGCTACCTGGACGGCAAGATGCGCGAAATCCGCAGCAGCGGCAAAGTCATCGGCGCCGATCGCATCGCCGTGATGGCCGCACTGAACATTACCCACGATCTGCTGCATAAGCAGGAACGGCCTGACGTGCAGGCCAGTGGCTCGACGCGCGAGCAGGTGCGCGACCTGCTGGAGCGGGTCGATCTGGTACTTTCTACCGATCCAGAGCCACCCAAGGGCTGATTGCGGCGTCGGTTTCGGGTATACTCGCCCCACTCCCTGGCGTGCTTGCCAGTCGGCGATGTCCCTGAGCCGATTCGCACTACCCTGGAAGTTACACGTTGGGCTGGTGTGCATGTCCGCTAGACGGAAAGCCTTAAAGCCTACTGTTTCTTCCACCTTGAACTTTCGGGTTCAAGGGCTAAGTCGACAGCGGTTCTGTCGGGGAGCCTGATTCCCAAATCCAATGCCAGTCCCAGGACTGGCATTGTTTTATGAGCCGAAAACCATGACCGAACCTGCGCCGCTTTCCCGCCCGCAACTTCGACGCATGCTGCGCAAAGCCCGCCGCGCCCTGACGCCAAGCGAGCAACGCCAGGCCGCCCTGGGCCTGTATCGGCAACTGGCACAGCACCCGCTGTTTCGCCGGGCCAAACACCTATCCTTATATCTACCGACGGACGGTGAAATCGATCCGCGCCTGCTGCTGCGCGCTGCACAGCGCCGGGGCAAGGCGACGTACCTGCCGGTGCTCAGTGCATGGCCGCGAACCAAGATGGTGTTCCAGCGAGTGCGCCCCGGCGAAAAGCTGAGGCCCAACCGTTTTCGCATCCTCGAGCCCCAGGTAAATGCCGGCCGGCAACGCAAGGTCTGGGCGCTGGACCTGGTGCTGCTGCCACTGGTTGGCTTTGATGATGTGGGCGGACGGTTGGGCATGGGCGGCGGGTTTTATGACCGCAGCCTGGCCTACATGGCCCGCCGGAAATCCTGGCGCAAGCCGACGCTGTTGGGCCTGGCCCATGAATGCCAGAAGGTCGAACGATTGGCACAGGCAAGCTGGGATGTACCGCTTGAGGGCACAGTCACCGATAAGGATTGGTATATAGCAGAGACGCTACTGGAATCAGCAGCGCCTTGAAGACGGGTCAGCGTTTGAACGGTTGCGGCTGTTGCTGTGCGAGTTCAATCGGTGCGTCAGTCTTGTTCGACCACAAGCTCTGCGCATAGCCGGTGGTCACAACGCCCAGGCCGAACAAAATAACCAAAATCCATAGTAAATCCGGTTTGCGTTTCATCGATTGCCCCCCTTCAGGCATCTTGCACACGATGACAGCAACGTTCCATTAGTAGTCCGTGCCAGCTGCGTCAAGCTCAAAACCCCGGCATTCTGCGTTAACGTGAACCAACACGCAAACCTTGACGCCAACCGACTGTCGGTTTGTCATAAAATTGCAGGACAACTTTCCCAATCGACTTTTGAGGAGCGAAAACATGGCCTATTGGCTGATGAAATCCGAGCCCGATGAACTGTCCATCAAGGGCCTGGAAAAGCTCGGCGAGGCCCGGTGGGACGGGGTGCGCAACTACCAGGCGCGGAACTTCCTGCGGGCGATGGCGGTGGGTGACCAGTTCTTCTTCTACCACTCCAGCTGCCCGGAACCGGGGATTGCCGGCATCGGTAAAATCGTCGAGGCAGCCTACCCGGACCCGACCGCGCTGGAGCCCGACAGTCATTATTTCGACGCCAAGGCCAGCCCTGAAAAAAACCCGTGGAGCGCGATCAATGTTGCCCACGTCGAGACCTTTGCGAAGGTCCTGGGGCTGGGCTATCTGAAACAGCAAACCGCCCTCGCCGAGTTGCCCCTGGTGCAAAAAGGCAGCCGCCTTTCGGTGATGCCGGTCACCGCCGAGCAATGGGCCGCCGTACTCGGCCTGCGCTGAAACAGCAGAACCCTGCGGTCACGCCCATGGCGCATGCATCTGCGCGCCAACCGGGTTAGGCTGGCGCTTCATTTGACCCGCATCAAGGGCCTCCGGGCAGGATCGGTCAAACTAGGACGCTAACGCCGCAGGATGCACCCATGTCGACGAACCACCGTACCTCCCATCTTTTCGCCATTCCATTGATTGTCTTGCTGCTGGCCGCCGGCGGCTTCGGCTATTGGCAATCCACCCAGGACCGCCTGCCCGAAGGCTTGAGCATGGGCAATGGCCGGCTGGAATCGACTGAAGTGCAGATCGCCGCCAAGATCCCCGGTCGCCTCGCCGAAGTGCGGGTGGACGAAGGCGACAAGGTGCTCAAGGGCCAACTGCTGGCGCGCATGGACACCCGCACCCTGGAAGCCCAGCGCGCCCAGGCCGAAGCCGAAGTGCTGCGGGCCAGGGAGAATTTCGCTGCTGCCGAAGCCAATGTGCAACTGCGCCGGAGCGAACAACTGCTGGCCAGCCAGGAACTCAAGCGCACCCAGGAGCTGTACAAGCGCGGCTTCGCCAGCGGCCAGCTGATCGACCAGCAGCAGGCCCGGCAAAACACCGGCAACGCTGCCGTGGTCGCCGCCCAGGCCCAGGTCAATTCGGTAAAGGCCGCCATCGGCGCCGCCCAGGCTCAGGTCGCCCAGCTCACCAGTGAAATCGAAGACAGCAGCCTGCGGGCGCCTATCGACGGCATCATCCAGCTACGCCTGGCCGAACCCGGCGAAGTGCTCGGCGCGGGTGGCCGCGTGTTGCTGCTGATCGACCCCAACGACCAATACATGAACCTGTATCTGCCCGCTTCGGTAACCGGCGCCCTGACCGTCGGCAGTGAGGCGCGGATCGTCCTCGACGCCCTGCCGAAGCAACCGCTGCCGGCGAAAATCAGCTTCGTCGCCGCCAAGTCGCAGTTCACCCCCAAGGAAGTGGAAACCCGCGACGAACGCCAGAAGCTGGTGTTCCGGGTCAAGCTGCGGCTGACCCAACCAAGCGCCGTGCCCCAAGCCAAACCGGGCATGCCCGGCGCCGGCTATGTGCGCACCGCTGACCTGGACTGGCCGGCCAACCTGCAATGAGCGGCCTGGCGCTGCACGCCACGGGGATCAACCATCGCTACGGCAAGCAACAGGCGCTGATCGACATCGCCTTCAGCCTGCCTGCCGGCACACGCTGCGGCCTGATCGGCCCGGACGGCGCCGGCAAGTCGAGCCTGCTGGGTTTGATCGCCGGGGTTAAAAAGCTTCAACAGGGCGAACTGGAAGTACTCGGTGGCGCCATCGAAGACCGCCGCCACCGCAACAGCCTGTACCCGCGCATCGCCTTTATGCCCCAGGGCCTGGGCGGCAACCTGTACCCCGAGCTGTCCATCAGCGAAAACATCCGGTTCTTCGCCACGCTGTTCGGCCTGTCGAAAGCCGATTGCGAACAGCGCATGCACAACCTGCTGCTGGCCACCGACCTCGCGCGTTTCGCCGAGCGCCCCGCCGGCAAGCTCTCCGGCGGCATGAAGCAGAAGCTCGGCCTGTGCTGTGCGCTGATCCACGACCCGGACCTGTTGATCCTCGACGAACCCACCACCGGGGTCGACCCATTGTCCCGTCGGCGCTTCTGGGAACTGGTGGAAACCGTACGCAGCGAACGCCCGCAGCTCACACTGCTGGTGGCCACCGCCTACATGGAAGAAGCCGAGCAGTTCGAGCATTGCCTGATGCTCGACCGCGGCAAGCTGATCGCCGACGGCCTGAGCAGCGAACTCGCCGCCGCGACGCCCAGCGGCAAACTGGACGAAGCCTTCACCCATTTCCAGGGCGACAGTGCCCATAACAACGAGCCGCTGGTGATTCCGCCCCGGCAAAGCGACAACACCGACATCGCCATCGAAGCCCACGACCTGACCCTGCGCTTCGGCGACTTCACGGCAGTCAACAAGGTCAGCTTCGCCATTGGCCGGGGCGAGATCTTTGGTTTCCTCGGCTCCAACGGCTGCGGCAAGACCACCACCATGAAAGTCCTCACCGGGTTGATGCCCGCCACCGAGGGCACCGCCACCCTGCTGGGCAACCCGGTCAACGCCAAGGACCTGGCCACCCGCAAGCGCGTGGGTTTCATGTCGCAAAGCTTCTCGCTGTACGGCGAACTCAGCGTGCGCCAGAACCTGGTGCTGCATGCGCAGTTGTTCGACCTGCCCAAGGCCGAGAGCGGCCAGCGCATCGACGAGTTGATCAAGCGTTTTGACCTGGGCGACGTTGCCGAGCAGCCGTCCGGCGAGTTGCCGCTGGGCCTGCGCCAGCGCTTGTCCCTGGCGGTGGCGGTGCTGCACCGCCCGGAAGTGCTGATCCTCGATGAGCCGACCTCGGGCGTCGACCCGGCCGCGCGGGATGACTTCTGGCGGCTGCTGATCGAACTGTCCCGGGAACAGGGCGTGACGATCTTCCTGTCCACCCACTTCATGAACGAAGCCCAGCGCTGCGACCGCATCTCGCTGATGCACGCGGGCAAGGTGCTGGCCTGCGACACGCCGGACGCGCTGCAACAGCAGTTCCACGGCGAAACCCTGGAAGCGGCGTTCGTCACCTGCCTCGAACAGGCCCAAGGCGCGCCCGAAGCGGCCACCGCGCCCTCCGAAACCGTCAGCGAACCCATGGCCCCACCCGTCAGCAAACACGGGTTCAGCGTCGCCCGCCTGTTGGCCGTGGCCAGCCGCGAAGGCAAGGAACTGCTGCGGGACAAAGTGCGCATGGCCTTCGCCCTGTTGGGGGCGATTTTCATGATGGTGATCTTCGGCTACGGCATATCCCTGGACGTGGAGAAGCTCGCCTTCGCCGTCTACGACCAGGACCAGACGCCGCAAAGCCGCGCCTATCTGGAGGCCTTTCGCAGTTCGCGCTATTTCGCCGAACAGCCGCCGATCACTGACTCCAACGAACTGCACAAACGCCTGCAACGCTCGGAAATCAAACTGGCGCTGGAGATTCCGCCAGGGTTCGGCCGCGATCTCTACGCCGGCCGCCAACCCGCCGTGGCCGCCTGGCTCGATGGCGGCATGCCGTTCCGTGCGGAAACCAGCCGCAATTATGTCGAGGCCGTGCACCAGGCCAACCTCCAACAACTGGCCGAACTGAACAGCACACCATTGAATCAGCAAGCCGCCGCCAAACTGGAAACCCGCTTTCGCTACAACCAGGACGTGGTCAGCGTGAACGCTATCGGTCCCGGCGTGATGGCGCTGATCCTCGCGTTTATCCCGGCGATGCTCACGGCCCTGGGGATCGTGCGCGAGAAGGAACTGGGCTCCATCACCAACTTCTACGCCACACCCCTGACCCGCCTGGAATTCCTGTTGGGCAAGCAGGCGCCGTACCTGGCCGTGAGCCTGATCAACCTGGGCCTGCTGGTGGCGATGAACCGCTGGCTGTTCGGCGTGCCGTTCAAGGGCAGCGGCGTGACCCTGGCTTTCGGCGGCCTGCTGTATGTGCTGGCCACCACCAGCATGGGCCTGCTGATTTCCGCGTTCACCCGCACCCAGATCGCAGCGATCCTGGGCACCATGATCATCACCAGCCTGCCGACCATCCAGTTCTCCGGGCTGATCGTGCCGCGCTCGTCCCTGGAAGGCGCCGCCGCGTTGATGGGCATGTTGTTCCCGGCGGGCTACTTCCTCGACATTGCAGTGGGCACCTTTACCAAGGCCCTGGACCTGCGTCAGCTATGGCCACAGTGCCTGGCGCTGTTCGGGTTTTTCCTGGGGTTCACCGGGCTTAGCCTGATCATGCTCAAGAAGCAGGAGGCCTGAGATGCACAAGTTCGCCCATATCCTGCGCCTCGGCATCAAGGAACTGACCAGCCTGCGCCACGACAGCGTGTTGCTGCTGTTCCTGTTCTACGCCTTTACCGTCGCCATCTATATGCCCGCCGCCGGCTCGGTGATCGGCGTGCACAACGCCAGCGTGGCCTTTGTGGATGAAGACCACAGCGCGCTTTCCCGGCAACTGGCCGAAGCGCTGCAACCGCCGGAATTCCAGGCGGCGGTGCCGTTGCCGTACGACCAACTGGACAAGGTGATGGACAGCGGCCAGTACACCTTCGTGATCAACGTGCCGGCGAATTTCCAGGCCGACCTGTTGGCCGGGCGCCAGCCGGGGGTGCAGGTCAACGTCGATGCCACGGCCATGAGCCAGGCATTCATGGGTGCCGGGTATATCGGGCGGATTTTCCAGCGGGAATTGCTGACCTATGGCAACCAGGCCGATGCCGCCCAAAAGGCGCCGGCGCTGCTGACCACCCGGGCGCTGTTCAATACCAACCTGGAAGGCGGCTGGTTTCTGGCGGTGATCCAGATCGTCAACAACATCACCATCCTCGCCATCGTGCTGACCGGCACCGCGCTGCTGCGTGAGCGCGAACACGGCACCCTCGACCATTTGCTGGTGCTGCCGCTGACTGCGCTGGAAATCATGCTGGCGAAAATCTGGAGCAACATGCTGGTGGTGGTGCTGTGCACCTGGCTGTCGCTGGAAGTGGTGGTGAAAGGCTTGCTCGGCGTGCCGCTGGCCGGGTCGCTGACTTTGTTTTTGCTGGTGACGGCGCTGTACCTGTTTGCCAGTACTGCCCTCGGCATCTTCCTCGCCACCCTCGCCCGCTCGACGCCGCAGTTTGGCCTGCTGGCGATCCCGGTGATTATCCCGATGCTGCTGTTGTCCGGCGGCAGCACGCCGCTGGACAGCATGCCGCAGTGGTTGCAATGGGTGATGCAGGGCTCGCCGTCGACGCACTTTGTGAGCCTGAGTGCGGCGATTCTGTTCCGGGATGCGGGTGTGAATGTGGTGTGGCCGGACTTGCTGGCGCTGGCGGGGATCGGGTTGCTGTTCTTTGCGGTGGCGTTGGCGCGGTTCAGGAAGAGCCTGGCTTCCTGAGGTGCCTGTCAGGACCTCTTCGCGAGCAAGCCCGCTCCCACATTCAACCGCATTCTCATGTTAGAACTCGGTCAAGTGTGGGAGCGGGCTTGCTCGCGAAGGGCGCGAAGCGACCGGCTTACTGGATGATCAGGTTGTTGAACAACAGATCCTCAACCTGCGGCTTGCCGGTTTCGTCGTTCATTACTTGCTGGGTCTGCTTCAGGGCTTCCTGGCGCAGTTTTTCCTTCCCATCAACGCTGCTCATGGTGTCGTTGGTCTGCTGGGTAAACAGCGCCACCAACTGGTTGCGAATCAGCGCGTCGTTGGCTTTCACGGCAGCGGCTGCCTCGGGACCGGTGACCCGCAGGGCGATATCCGCCTTGAACACCCGCAGCTTCGCGGTGCCATCCAGGCCGTAGTTACCGACAAACGGCGGGCTCAGGCTGATATAGCTGACCTTCGGCGCTTCGCCTTCTTTGGCTTCTTCGGCCAGGGCTGCCGTCGGCAGTGTCAGGGCCAGCATCAACAGGATCCACGCTTTCACAGTTCATTCCTCAATTCGGTTGCCCAGTAGCATAACGCTAGCAGCCCTGAGCACAAGCTTATGGCGACTTATCAGGCCGGGGCATGCTCGTTGACCCGTCGCCCTGCCCACCTACACTTATCGGCCAACACGCCAAAAGGAATAGTCCGATGAAAGCTGTGCTGTGCAAAGCCTTCGGCCCCGCCGAAAACCTGGTGCTGGAAGACGTCGAAAGCCCGGCGATCAAGAAGAACGAAATCCTGTTGGACGTGCATGCGGCCGGGGTCAATTTCCCGGACACCCTGATCATCGAGGGCAAGTACCAGTTCAAGCCGCCCTTCCCGTTTTCGCCAGGCGGTGAAGCGGCAGGCGTGATCAGCCAAGTCGGTGAGAACGTCAGCCACCTGAAGGTCGGTGACCGGGTGATGGCCCTGACCGGCTGGGGCAGCTTCGCCGAGCAGGTCGCGGTGCCGGGCTACAACGTGCTGCCGATCCCGCCGAGCATGGACTTCAACACCGCCGCCGCCTTCAGCATGACCTACGGCACGTCGATGCACGCCCTAAAGCAACGGGCCAACCTGCAACCCGGGGAAACCCTGCTGGTGCTCGGTGCCTCCGGCGGCGTCGGCCTGGCTGCGGTGGAAATCGGCAAGGCCATGGGCGCCCGGGTGATCGCCGCGGCCAGCAGCGCCGACAAGCTGGCGGTGGCCAAGGCTGCCGGTGCCGATGAGTTGATCAACTACAGCGAAGCCAGCCTCAAGGACGAGATCAAACGCCTTACCGGCGGCAACGGCGTGGATGTGATCTACGACCCGGTGGGCGGCGACCTGTTTGACCAGGCCATTCGCGGCATCGCCTGGAATGGCCGGCTGCTGGTGGTGGGCTTTGCCAGCGGGCGCATTCCTGAGTTGCCAGTAAACCTGGCGCTGCTCAAGGGCGCGGCGGTGGTCGGGGTGTTCTGGGGTTCGTTTGCCCAGCGCCAGCCGCAAGACAATGCCGCCAACTTCCAGCAACTGTTCGGCTGGTTCGCCGAGGGCAAGTTGAAGCCGCTGGTGTCCCAGGTGTACCCGCTGGAGCAGGCGGCGCAGGCGATCAACGACCTCGGCCAGCGCAAGGCTGTGGGCAAGGTCGTGGTGCAGCTACGCTGACTATTGTTTCATTTTGTCCGCGGAGTGCCTGGGCCCATGATCGGCCGAGGCACTCACTCACTGGCAGGAATGAATAATGGTCACACCGCTGCGCGCGCTGTTTCTGGGGTTGTTGATGATGGTGTCGGCTCACGCCTTTGCCCATAAAGAGGGCAAGGATGTACGCGGGCTGAACAACGTGACGGTGCTGATCGTGCGCCATGCGGAAAAACCCGATGAAGGTCCGTTGCTGAGCCCCAAGGGCGAACAGCGGGCGGCGGCCTACGCCAGCTATTTCGACCCGCTGCTGTTGAACGGCATCTCCGTGGTGCCCCAGCGGCTGATCGCTACCAGCGACAGCAAGGAAAGCTCTCGCCCGCGCCTGACCCTGACACCCCTGGCCCAGCGCCTGCAGCTCCCGCTTGAAACCCCCTACTCAGACGATCAAGTCGGCAAGCTGGTGAAGTTCCTGCGCAAGTCCAACCAGGCGCAGACCGTGTTGATCGCCTGGCATCACGGGCATATCGACAAGTTGATCGAGGCCTTCGGCGGTGACGGCGCGGCGCTGACCGGGATGAAGAAATGGCCGGAAAATGTGTATGACTGGCTGATCGTGTTGCGCTTCGACGACCAGGGTCAACTGGTGGAATCCCGCAGCCAGAAGATCCAGGAACACCTGCTTCCAGGTGATATCGCAGCCGCCAACGGCAACTGAACCGAATCACTGCCTGTGGTGAGGGAGCTTGCTCCCTCACCACAGCTTCTTGGCATCCCCTCCTGAAAACGTCCCTCACTTGCCTCTAAGCGACATGTTCGTAAAAGAACATGCAATTGCACTCAATTCCTATGCCCGCAGATAAGAGGCGGTGCTATTTTCGGTAACGAAACTGTAACATTCGCATCCGCAGTCAAAACAAGAAATCTGGAGCTCTTGAATGTTTGCTTTCTTCCGTCCTGCCGCACATCAGGCGCCCCTGCCTGAAGAAAAAATAGACAGCACGTACCGACGCCTGCGCTGGCAGATCTTCGCCGGTATTTTCTTCGGTTACGCCGGGTACTACCTGCTGCGCAAGAACTTCTCCCTGGCCATGCCGTACCTGATCGACGAGGGTTACACCCGTGGCCAGCTGGGCCTGGCAATGTCGGCGATCGCAATTGCCTACGGCCTGTCCAAGTTCCTCATGGGCCTGGTGTCCGACCGCTCCAACCCGCGCTACTTCCTGCCCTTCGGCCTGTTGGTGTCCGCCGGGGTGATGTTCATTTTCGGTTTCGCACCTTGGGCTACCTCCAGCGTGACCATGATGTTCATTCTGCTGTTCATCAACGGCTGGGCCCAGGGCATGGGCTGGCCGCCAAGTGGGCGGACCATGGTGCACTGGTGGTCGCAGAAAGAACGTGGCGGTGTGGTTTCCGTATGGAACGTGGCGCATAACGTCGGCGGCGGCTTGATCGGCCCGCTGTTCCTGCTGGGCATGGCCTGGTTCAACGACTGGCACGCGGCGTTCTACGTCCCGGCCACCGTGGCCCTGCTGGTGGCGGCATTTGCCTTCATCACCATGCGCGACACCCCGCAATCGGTGGGCCTGCCGCCTATCGAGCAATACAAGAACGACTACCCGGAAGGCTACGACGCCAGCCACGAAGACGAATTCAGCGCCAAGGAAATCTTCGTCAAGTACGTGCTGCGCAACAAAATGCTCTGGTACATCGCCTTCGCCAACGTCTTCGTCTACCTGCTGCGCTACGGCGTGCTGGACTGGGCGCCGACGTACCTCAAGGAAGCCAAGCACTTCGACGTGGATAAAACCTCGTGGGCGTACTTCTTCTACGAGTGGGCGGGCATTCCGGGCACGCTGCTGTGCGGCTGGATGTCGGACAAGATCTTCCGTGGCAACCGTGGCCTGACCGGCATTGTGTTCATGGGCCTGGTCACCGTGGCGACCCTGGTTTACTGGCTCAACCCGCCGGGCAACCCGATGATCGACATGATCGCGCTGTTCTCCATCGGCTTCCTGATCTACGGTCCGGTGATGCTGATCGGCCTGCAGGCGCTGGAACTGGCACCGAAAAAAGCCGCCGGTACCGCAGCGGGCTTTACGGGCTTGTTCGGTTACCTGGGTGGTTCAGTGGCAGCGAGTGCGGCCATGGGCTACACCGTTGACCATTTCGGCTGGGACGGTGGTTTCGTATTGCTGATCGGCGCGTGCCTGCTGGCCATCGCGTTCCTGATCCCCACCTTGTGGCACACCAATAGCGTCAGTGCCGCACGTTAATCGTCGGAACAGCCTTTGGAACACCGCTTGAGCCGCGCCTCCAGATTCTTGTCTGGCATGGCGTGGCTACGCAGGGCGTTGACGGTCTGCTCGACATAATCGCGAGTAGTGCCGTAACGCCCGCAAGCGCTTTGCAACACGTGATTCAGCACGATGTCGGGCAAATTGCCGGCATAACTGGGCAGATGCCGCTCCAGGACAAATCCCAATGCCTGCACCTGGCTGCCATCTTCCAGACGACAGCTGAGCCAGTGCGGCCGGTACGAGGGGTACGGCATCTCGCGCTGCCACAGGGCATAGAGCGAGGCCTCCAGTTGATCTTCCGGCAAGCGGTAGGCAAACCCGCTGCACGAGCCGCCGCGATCCAGGCCAAACACCAACCCCGGTATTTCCGGCGTGCCCCGGTGCTCATGAGACCACAGGTACAAGCCCCGGTGATAACCGTGGACCCGCGCCCGCATCCGCTGTGTCGACGAACATTCAGGCCGCCAGATCAGCGAACCGTAAGCGAATAGCCAGACCGGCCCACCCTTGTGCAGCGCCATGGTGGCTTGCATCGAGCTCATCAACTGTTCGTGAGTGAGTTGCGGCCCCAGATCGAGCCGCGGAGGGTAAGCCAATTGCAAAAGATCAGATTCAATGGCGGTCATGGCAGATCGCTTAGGTCTCCTTTGTTGTTACGAGAAGCTGTTACCAGTTGTAAGCAACTTTACCGTAATAGAACGCGCCGCTGTAACCGTACGGCGAAAAAGTGCTATAGGCCAGATTGCCACCACTGCTGGCGTAGGCATTGAGTTTTTCCGGGTATTTGTCGGTGACGTTGTCGCCGCCAACGGTGAAGGTCCAGTTTTTCAGCTTGTAGTCGGCTGACAGATCCAACAGCCAGGCGGCCTTGAAGCTCTGGTCGTTGGTCGGGTCGGCCTGGTAGCTGGTGAATGAACCATAGCGCACCAAATTACTGTGCAGCGCCCAGTTGCCGAAACTCAGGTCGTTGCCCAGGCTCAGCTTGTGCTGTGGCGTGGTATCGCCCAGCAGGCCGATGCGCTCGCGACGGTCCACCCGAACCAGGCTCGCGCCCAGGCTATCCAGTACGGACGGGTTGGCTTTTACGTCGGTGACCTTGGTGTGGTTGTAGTTGTAGCCCACGGTGCTGTTCCAGCGCACACCGTTGTCCAGTTGGTAGCGATAGTTGGCCACCAGGTCGACGCCATTGGTGGTGGTGTCGGTGGCGTTGGTGAAGTAGCGCACCGTGGTGTAGTTGATGTTGCCGACGCCATTGGCCTGCAGATACGCGAGCGCAGCCGGGTTCTTGCTCAGGTCCAGGTTGGAGGACAGGCTGATGCGGTCGCTGATGTCGATACGGTAGACATCGGCGGTCACGGTCAGGTTGTCGGTCGGCTCCAGCACCAGGCCGAGACTGTAGTTGCGGGACTTCTCGGCTTTCAGGTCTTCAGCGCCGAGCAGGCGCGCCACCTGGCTGTTGGCCGGGAAGGTGCCGGCTTCCTGGATGGTGTTGCCGATCAGTTGCGACGAGGTGTAGGCGAAGTTTTGCTGTGCCAGGGACGGCGCACGGAAACCGTTGGATACACTGCCGCGCAAGGCCACTTGCGGGGTGAAGTCGTAGCGCGCCGAGAGCGAGCCGCTGACGTTGGAGCCAAAATCACTGTAGTCCTCGTGACGCACGGCGGCGGAGGCACTGAGTTTTTCGGTGAAGTTGGTTTCCAGGTCCAGGTACTGCGCCCAGTTGTGGCGCGTGCTGGTGCCGGCGTCGGAATCACGGAAGCCGCCCAGGCCCGAGCTGCCGGTCTGGTAGTAGGACGCCGGGTCGCCCGCCTTGATCTGGTAACCCTGGTCCAGGTATTCGCCGCCAAACGCCACCGACACTGGATACGGCAACCAGCCCAGGCTGAATTCCCGCGACAGGTCCAGGCTGAGTTGCTTCTGGTCATTGACCAACGTGCCGTTGTCGAACTTGCGCGGCGTGGCCAGGCCCAGCGAGGTGTTGATGGTTTCGGTACCGATCTGGTACTGGTTCTTGCCGTAGTTGACCGACACATCGTAGTGCCAGTCATAGGCCAACAAGCCGCGCAGGCCGACCGCCAGGGACGTGTCTTCCACGTCACCGCGAATCAACGGCAGGTAACCATTGGGGTTGAGCGCAGGAATGTTGTTGCTCGCGTTACTGGCCCGGTAGAACGCCGCCGTCTCGCCGCGGGTCTTGCTGTAGCCGCCAAACGCATAGAACTCGGCCGCATCGCTGAAGGAATATTCCGAGTTGAGAAACAGCTTGCCCTGGTCAGTGGCCGGCTCGCCCTGGCGGAACACCCGCTGGCCGTAGGTCGTCGAACCAACGCTGCCCGGACGCAGGTCCTTGCCGGCGCGGTTGGTGTAATCGTTGTCGGCGCCTTCGGCAGAGATGTTGATAAACCCGTTATCGCCCAGCGCCACACCGGTGTTGCCGCTGAGGTTGCGCTGGATACCGTCGCCCTTCTTGTACTCACCAAACTTGCTGGTGATCGAGCCGCCGTGGTCGTCATGCTTGAGGATCACGTTGATCACCCCGGCAATCGCATCGGAGCCGTAGCGGGCCGATGCGCCGTCACGCAGCACCTCGATATGGTCGACCGCCGACAACGGGATCGCATTCAAATCCGCCGGCGCCGAGCCACGCCCAACCGCACCGCCGAGATTGACGAAGGCACTGGTGTGGCGGCGCTTGCCGTTGACCAGCACCAACACCTGGTCAGGTGACAGGCCACGCAGCTGCGCCGGGCGCACCAGTTCGGCACCGTCTACCAGGCTCGGGCGTGGAAAGTTGATGGAAGGAATCAATCGGGCCAACACCGCGCCCAACTCATCAGAGCCGGTGCTGCGCAAGGTGTCGCCGGAAATCACATCGATAGGTGACAACGAGGCACTGGCGGTGCGCTCTTGGGCGCGGGTGCCGGTGACAATGACTGTATCGAGTTTGGGTACATCGGCAGTGGCCGTTTCGGCGGATGCCACTGGACTGAATCCCACAGCGGTCAGCAAATTAGCCGACAAAATCGCCGTGTACAGCAGGTGCTGCTTGTTGCTCCCCATACCGCTCCCCTTGGAATCAAAAGCCAGAACGTCAATGCTCTGAGCTCGTACGATCGATCCGTGTGGCGGACGGTGGCGGTCATTTATTGGTTATTGGCAGAAAGTCGGTAGTCCGTTGGCATATAGCTTAATGATATTTATGTAACAAATTAAATACCTTTAAAGAATAAGCGAATGCATAAGCCCAGGCCGCTCCGCTCATCAGGATTGGCTGCCTCAATCCCTGTAGTTTCAGCGCAGGTTCAGCCTGGGGGCACGCTGAGCCTTCAAAATAGGCGCCTGTCACGACCCACCTGGCCGCCAACCGAATCGACTACCGAGGTCACTCCATGAAATACCGACTGCCCAGCCTGTTGTTCCTGGCACAGGCCACCACCGCCCTGGCGGCGGAAGTGCCGACCCAGGACGAAAAAGGCTTCTGGTATGCCCAGACGAGCGTCTACACCCGGCATTTTGCGCCGGACAAGGACCACAACAACAACCAGGACTTGATCGGCCTGGAGCGCAATGAAGCGTCAGGCCTGGTGTATGGCGGGGCGACGTTTCGCAACTCGTTCAGCCAGCGTTCGTACTACGCCTATGCCGGCAAACGCTACGACATGCCCGATTACCCGGTGTACTTGAAGCTGACAGGGGGTTTGATCCAGGGCTATCGCGGCAAGTACCGCGACAAGATTCCGCTGAATGGACTGGGGGTAGCGCCGGTGATCATCCCCTCGGTGGGCACCCACTACGGGCCGGTCGCCGCCGAGCTGGTGTTGCTCGGGTTCAATGCGGCGATGGTGACCACGGGCGTTCGTTTCTGATCGAGCCGCTGAAGGGCTTCTGTGGCGAGGGAGCTTGCTCCCGCTGGGTCGCGAAGCGGCCCTGAAGTTCATGCGATCTTAAAGATAGAACCCAGCGACTGTTTCGGGGCTGCTGCGCAGCCCAGCGGGAGCAAGCTCCCTCGCCACATGTTACGGGCGAGGTGCGTAGGCAAATACGTCAGCACGCATCTGGTGTGCATCCATGCCGGCCTCGACCAGCGCATCCAGGGTGCCGTAGATCATCGCCGGTGAACCGCTGGCGTAGACATGCACGGCCTTGAGGTCGCTGATGTCTTCGCACACCGCTTCATGCAACAGCCCGCAGCGCCCTTCCCAGCCACACAGGTCGCTGACCACTTTGTGCAGGAATAGGTTGGGCAGTTGCAGCCACTGGTCCCAGTGCTCGATGTCGTAGAAGTCTTCCGGTCGACGTACACCCCAATACAGATGCACCGGGTGCTTGAAGCCACTGGCGCGACAGTGTTCGATCAGGCTATGCATCTGGGCCATGCCGGTGCCGGCGGCGATCAGCACCAGCGGCCCGTCGGGCAGTTCCGCCAGGTGGGTGTCGCCAAACGGCATTTCGATGCGGGCCATCTGGTTGCGCTGCAACTGCTCCAGCAGGCTGCGGGCGCTGTCTTCCCGGGCCAGCACGTGCAATTCCAGCTCGCGCCCGGCGTGGGGCGCCGAGGCCAGGGAGAATGCCGACTTCTCGCCGTTTTCCCGCTCGATCATCAGGTATTGCCCGGCGTGGTAGCGTACCGCCTTGCCGGCCGGAGCCCGCAGGCGCACGCGCCAGACGTCACCGCCCACCTCGACGCATTCACTCAGTTGGCAAGACAGTTTGCGCACCGGCAATTCTCCCGGCGCCAGCACGCCATCCCACAACACAATGCAATCTTCCAGCGGTTCGGCAATGCAGGTATAGAACTCGCCATGGTCACGCACCTCACCGGCTTGCTGCACCCGGCCTTCCACCAGCAGCGCCGCGCACACGTGGCACACGCCATTGCGGCAGGCCTGGGGGCAATCGTAGCCCAGGCGGCGCGCGCCCTCGAGGATCCGCTCGCCGGGCGTCAGTTCAAGTACCGCACCGGAAGGCTGCAGGGTTACACGCATCAATCTATTCCTAATTCTTTCCAGAGCGCATCGACACGGGCTGTGACCGCTTCGTCCTTGACGATCACGCGGCCCCATTCGCGGGTGGTTTCACCCGGCCATTTATGGGTGGCGTCCAGGCCCATTTTCGAGCCGAGGCCCGATACCGGGGAAGCAAAGTCGAGGTAGTCGATCGGCGTGTTGTCGATCATCACCGTGTCGCGCTTGGGGTCCATGCGCGTGGTAATGGCCCAGATCACGTCGTTCCAGTCCCGGGCGTTGATGTCGTCGTCGGTGACAATAACGAACTTGGTGTACATGAACTGTCGCAAAAACGACCACACACCCAGCATTACCCGCTTGGCGTGGCCGGGGTACGACTTCTTCATCGTCACGATGGCCATGCGATACGAGCAGCCTTCGGGCGGCAGGTAGAAATCAGTGATTTCCGGAAACTGCTTTTGCAGGATCGGCACAAACACTTCGTTCAACGCCACGCCGAGGATCGCCGGCTCATCCGGCGGGCGGCCGGTGTAGGTGCTGTGGTAGATCGGCTTGATCCGGTGGGTGATGCGCTCGACGGTGAACACCGGGAAGCTGTCGACTTCGTTGTAGTAGCCGGTGTGGTCGCCGTAGGGGCCTTCATCGGCCATCTCGCCCGGGTGAATCACGCCTTCGAGGATGATTTCGGCGGTGGCCGGCACTTGCAGGTCGTTACCGCGGCATTTCACCAGCTCAGTGCGATTGCCGCGCAACAGGCCCGCGAAAGCGTACTCGGACAGGCTGTCGGGCACCGGCGTGACGGCGCCGAGGATGGTCGCCGGGTCGGCGCCCAGGGCCACGGAAACAGGGAATGGCTGGCCGGGATGCTTTTCGCACCACTCACGGAAATCCAGGGCGCCGCCACGGTGGCTCAGCCAGCGCATGATGACCTTGTTGCGGCCGATCACTTGCTGACGGTAGATGCCGAGGTTCTGGCGGTCCTTGTTCGGGCCCTTGGTGACGGTCAGGCCCCAGGTGATCAGCGGGCCGACGTCGCCAGGCCAGCAGGTCTGCACGGGGAGCATGCCGAGGTCGACATCCTCGCCTTCGATCACCACTTCCTGGCAAACCGCGTCTTTCACGACCTTGGGGGCCATGGCGATGATCTTGCGGAAGATGGGCAGCTTCGACCAGGCGTCCTTGAGCCCCTTGGGTGGCTCGGGTTCCTTGAGGAAGGCCAGCAGCTTGCCGATCTCGCGCAGTTCGCTGACCGACTCGGCGCCCATGCCAAACGCCACGCGGTCGGGGGTGCCGAACAGGTTGCCGAGCACCGGGATATCAAAGCCCACCGGGTTTTCGAACAGCAGCGCCGGGCCCTTGTTGCGCAAGGTGCGGTCGCAAATCTCAGTCATCTCCAGGACCGGGGAAATCGGCACCTGGATACGTTTCAACTCTCCGCGCTGCTCAAGTTGCTGCACGAAATCCCGAAGATCCTTGAATTTCATTAACCATGCCACCCGTAAAATAGGCGTACATCCTACCTGCTCTTACGGTCGCTGGCAGCTTATTGAGCAGCATTGCCGACGACACAGACTCAAAGAGCCGATGCCTGGGTTTCATCGCGCAAGGCTTTGAACAAGGGTTCAAGAAACGCCTCGACATACCGCGAACCAACCGCCGAGAGGTGATTGTCGTCGGTGTACAGCGACTGACCGTCCAGTTCCACCCGGCACCAGTCATTCGCACTGCATAACTTGGGCGCCGGATCCATTACCTTTACCCCGGGATCAGCCGCCGCCATGCGCTCGAATACGCTGCTGATATAGGCCTGGCGCTGGAGGTGCTCATCCAGGGGCATGCCTTCTTTGTCGGTGGGCCGGCCGAGCATCGCCAGGCGACTCAGGCGGTAAGGCGGACTGAATTCCTGCAGGGGGACTTCCTTGACCAGCCACACCCGATGACCGCTGGCGCGCAATTGCTGCACAAGGGCGCCCAGACTTTCAGCGAAGCGCCGCTCGGCGAAGGCGCGGTCATAGGTTCCGGTCGCCGGGTCCAGCAACGAAGCCTCGGTATCACCATCGCGCTGCCCATAGACATACAGGCTCCAGCGCGCCACCAGCACCACGTCGCTAAAGGTTTCCTTGCCGAGCAGTTGCGTGACCTGCTGGTTAAAGGCCAGGCAGCCCGGAACGCTTTCCTTGCGATTAAACGGCAGGCAACCGGCATAACCTGCCTGCGTGACGCTGACACCGTACTTGCTGGCGCCGTCTCGCAACGCCGGAACCAGCGCCGTGGCATGGCTATCGCCCCAGACCAGCGCGCGCGTCGGCGCGGACTGAGGCCCGAAATGACAAAATCCATGGTGGCGATTTTTCCCACCATCCACCAGGCAGGCCATAAGGTCCGGGCTCCACTCGCGCGCCTGGGCAAATTGCAGCGCCTCGGGCGACAGGCGCCAAGGCAAGCCCTTCGTCATGACCAGGCCTTTGCCGAGCAGTCCCACCCCAAGCAGCGCGATACCCGCCGCCACCAGGATTTGCTTGCGCCCTGCCAACAGCCGACGTTCACGGAACGGCGCCTCGACAAACCGCCAGGACGCATAACCCAACACCAGGCTCAACACAAACAGTGCACCAAGCTCCCACGGGCCCAGCCCGTCGACACTGGCGTACTTGCCAAACACGTACACCGGCCAGTGCCACAGGTACCAGGAGTAGGAGATCAGGCCAATCCCCACCAGCAAGCGGCTACCCAGCAGCTTGCTCGTCAGGGTAGTTTGCTGGCCGTTGGCCCAAATCAGGCAGACCACGCCCACCACCGGCAACAGCGCTGCGGCGCCGGGAAACGGCGTGCTCGGGTCATACGCGAAGACCGCCAGCAGGATCAGGCCGAGGCCGGCAAGGCTGACGGCCTGCGCCAACGCCGGGCTGGCGCGGTACTCGCGTACCGGCATTACCGCCAGCATTGCGCCCGCCAACAGCTCCCAGGCACGCATCTGCAGCAGGAAAAAGGCTCGTTCCGGAGCGTGGGCCACCGCCCATGTACTCATGCCGAATGACACCAGCAACAACACGAACAGCGCCGTGCGCCAATATTTGAGCCGGCTCGACAGCAGTGTCAGAAGCAGTGGGAAGAGGATGTAGAACTGTTCTTCAACCGACAATGACCAGGTATGCAGCAACGGTTTGATATCGGAGGCCACATCAAAGTAACCGTCCTGACGCATGAAAAACAGGTTGGAGATAAACACCACCTGGTTATGTATCGAGCGCCCCAACTCGCTGTAATCCTTTGGCGCCAGCAGGAACCAGCCCACCACCAGCGCGCCGAGCATCATCACGAACAGTGCCGGCAGGATACGCCGCGCTCGCCTGGCCCAGAAGCTGACAAAACTGAAACGGCCGGCCTCACGCTCGCGCCAGATGATCGAGGTGATCAAGTAGCCGGAGATCACGAAAAACACGTCGACGCCGACAAAGCCGCCGGTAAAGCCCGGTACACCAAAATGAAACAGCACAACAGCGAGCACAGCTATGGCACGCAGGCCGTCAATGTCCCTGCGATAAGCGAGAATGGTCATAAAATCTTGTAATTTGCCTGATCGGATGGACAGCGAGTGTAGTAACACACGCGAATTTGTTTCTAAACAGACACACACTAAAGCCAAAACTCCTTTTCCAGAAACAAAAAAAATGGCGCCCCATGGGGCGCCATCCTTTTTGACCGAAGCGTCGTGTTACTTGCGCTTCATCGACAGGAAGAACTCGTCGTTGGTCTTGGTGGTTTTCAGCTTGTCGATCAGGAACTCGATGGCCGCAACTTCGTCCATGGGGTGCAGCAGCTTGCGCAGGATCCACATGCGCTGCAGTTCGTCATCGGCGGTCAGCAACTCTTCGCGGCGCGTGCCGGAACGGTTGATGTTGATGGCCGGGAACACCCGCTTCTCGGCGATACGACGGTCCAAAGGCAGTTCCATGTTGCCGGTACCTTTGAACTCTTCGTAGATCACTTCATCCATCTTCGAACCGGTTTCAACCAGTGCGGTGGCGATGATGGTCAGCGAGCCGCCTTCTTCGATGTTCCGCGCAGCGCCGAAGAAACGTTTCGGTTTCTCCAGGGCGTGGGCATCGACACCACCGGTGAGCACCTTGCCGGAGCTTGGGATCACGGTGTTGTAGGCACGGGCCAGACGGGTGATGGAGTCGAGCAGGATCACCACGTCTTTCTTGTGTTCGACCAGGCGCTTGGCCTTCTCGATCACCATTTCGGCAACCTGCACGTGGCGGGTTGGCGGCTCATCGAACGTCGAGGCAACCACTTCGCCGCGCACGGTGCGCTGCATTTCGGTTACTTCTTCCGGACGCTCATCGATCAGCAACACGATCAGGTGAACTTCAGGGTTATTACGGGCGATGTTCGCTGCGATGTTCTGCAGCATGATGGTCTTGCCGGCTTTCGGCGGGGCCACGATCAGGCCGCGCTGGCCTTTGCCGATCGGGGCACACAGGTCGATGACACGACCGGTCAAGTCTTCGGTGGAACCGTTGCCGGCTTCCATCTTCATGCGCACGGTCGGGAACAGCGGCGTCAGGTTCTCGAAGAGAATCTTGTTTTTCGCGTTCTCGGGACGATCGTAGTTGATCGTGTCGACCTTGAGCAGGGCGAAATAACGCTCGCCTTCCTTTGGAGGGCGGATCTTGCCAACGATGGTGTCACCGGTGCGCAAGTTGAAGCGACGGATCTGGCTCGGCGAGACGTAGATATCGTCTGGGCCGGCGAGATAGGAAGCGTCTGCAGAGCGGAGGAAGCCGAAGCCGTCCTGGAGAATCTCCAGCACGCCATCACCGGAGATTTCCTCGCCGCTTTTCGCGTGCTTTTTCAGCAGGGAGAAAATCACGTCCTGCTTGCGCGAACGGGCCATATTTTCTATGCCCATCTGTTCGGCCAATTCGAGCAGTTCGGTAATCGGCTTTTGCTTGAGTTCAGTCAGATTCATATAGGAATGACGTAATCATTTATGGAGGGGGGGAAATTAAGCTTTTGGCTTAATGAGGCCGCGCCGCAGAGAAGGCGACAGGATCGCGTACTAATCGAAAAGGAGAGCGTCGGCGACGGCTTGCAGGGGGCAGTGGAGAAACCAGTGCGGGGCCGAATGTACCACCTGAGTTTCAGAGCGTCTAGCCCTGTTTCACGAAAAAGCCCCGCAAATTGCGGGGCTTTTTGAGGACGCTTAGATATTGGCGTCGAGGAAAGCTTGCAGCTGGGACTTCGACAGCGCGCCGACCTTGGTGGCCTCGACGTTGCCGTTCTTGAACAGCATCAGGGTCGGGATACCACGCACGCCGTGCTTGGCCGGAGTTTCCTGGTTGTCGTCGATGTTCAGCTTGGCAATGGTCAACTTGCCTTCGTAAGTGGTGGCAATGTCGTCCAGGACCGGAGCGATCATTTTGCAAGGACCGCACCACTCAGCCCAGTAGTCAACCAGCACCGGGCCCTGGGCCTTCAGTACTTCGGCCTCGAAGGTCGCGTCGGTGACGTGCTTGATAAGATCGTTGCTCATGGATGTCTCCGGGTTGTAAGCAAAAAAAACGTTGCCCATCATAGCCGCCCTTCCCGCGTTCAGGAAGCTGCAGCTGATTGACTCTTCCTATGATGGCGCATGAGTTTGGGTATAGCCCAACTCATGGAGTTACGGGAGTGATGAAGGCAATCCCTGTACGCAACGCCGCGTTACGCACATGTTCCTGCATGCTTTTCTGCGCCGCCCCGCTGGCGCGTCGGGCCAGGGCACGGAGGACCTTGCGGTGCTCCTGCCAGGTCTCCATGGCCCGCTCCGGCCGGATGAACGGTAGTTTCTGGCTCTCCAGGAACACCTCGGCACTGGCGCTGAGGATGCTCACCATCGCCTGATTGCCGCTGGCCAGCAGGATGCGCCGGTGGAATTCGAAGTCCAGCCGGGCGGCTGCCTCGAAATCACCGGCCTTCAGCTCCTTGCGCATCGCCTCGACGTTATCTTCCAGGATGTCCAACTCCCCGGTGGTCAGCGTCACCGCCGCCAGCCCCGCCGCAAAACCTTCCAGGGCGTAGCGCAGTTGAAAGATATCCAGCGGCGTCGCCTGTGCCGTAAACGGCCAGGCCAACCCCGGCAGCTCTTCGGCCGCTTGCACGAACACGCCTTTGCCCGGCTGCACACTTACCACGCCCAAGGCACTGAGGGACGACAAGGCTTCACGCAAAGAGGCCCGGCTCACGCCCAATTGCAGCGCCAGGTCGCGCTGGGAGGGCAACGCATCACCCGGCCCGAAGCCCTCGTCAGCGATCAATTTGCGGATGGCCTGTAGCGCCACTTCCGGTACGGCTTGGGCGATGGAATTCATAAGAAACTCAGGTTTCCAGTCAACTGAGCGGCTAGTTGTAAAGCTATTCGCAGCACCCGGCAAGCCACGCCCCAAAGGGGCTCGCGCGGTTTTGACGGCGCTCGAAAAGGGTGCAGAAAACCCAGTAACTGTTCAGACCAGTAAGACCGCCAAGACTCAACAGCCACCGGCTCTGGCGCGAAATACGGCGGTGCTGGCATGGGCTGTGCACTGGCAAAAACCGGAAAATCCTTTCGTCCTTTTCGGAGAGTCGCCATGACCAAGCGTTGCAGCGCCCTGCTCACTGCCCTGTTTGCCAGCCTGATGCTGAGCCAGGCGCCCGCCCAGGCCAACGGTCTGGACGATATCGTCGCCCGTGGCACCCTCAAGGTGGCCGTGCCCCAGGATTTCCCGCCGTTCGGCTCGGTCGGCCCGGACATGAAGCCCCGCGGCCTGGACATCGACACCGCAAAGCTTTTGGCCGACCAGCTCAAGGTCAAGCTTGAACTGACCCCAGTCAACAGCACCAACCGCATCCCGTTCCTCACCACCGGCAAGGTCGACCTGGTGATTTCCAGCCTGGGCAAGAACGCCGAGCGCGAGAAGGTCATCGACTTCTCCAAGGCCTACGCGCCCTTCTACCTCGCCGTATTCGGCCCTCCCGATGCGCCGATCAGCACCGTTGACGACCTCAAGGGCAAAACCATCAGCGTGACCCGTGGCGCCATCGAAGACATCGAGCTGACCGCCGTGGCGCCTAAAGAGGCGACGATCAAGCGCTTTGAAGACAACAACTCGACCATCGCCGCCTACCTCGCCGGCCAGGTGGACCTGATCGCCAGCGGCAACGTGGTGATGGTGGCCATCAGCGAACGCAACCCCAAGCGCGTGCCGGCACTGAAAGTGAAGCTCAAGGACTCGCCGGTGTACGTGGGCGTGAACAAGAACGAGCCGGCGCTGCTGGACAAGGTGAACCAGATCCTGGTCGCGGCCAAGGCCGACGGCAGCCTGGAAAAGAATGCATTGCAGTGGCTCAAAGAGCCGCTGCCGGCTGATCTCTGAGCGCGGTAACGAGGGTTAGCCTATGGCCTATCAATTCGACTTTGTGCCGGTCCTGGCCAATACCGATCTGTTGCTGCGCGGCGCGCTGTTCACACTTGAACTGACCGCCATCGGTGCAGTACTGGGCGTGGCGCTGGGAATCGTCGGCGCCGTGGTGCGGGCGTGGAAGATCCAGCCGTTCAGTTGGATCTTCGGCGTGTACGTCGAGTTGATCCGCAACACGCCGTTCCTGGTGCAGTTGTTTTTCATCTTCTTCGGCCTGCCGTCCCTCGGCCTGAAAATCACCGAATGGCAGGCGGCAGTGCTGGCGATGGTGATCAACCTGGGGGCGTACTCCACCGAGATCATCCGCGCCGGGATCCAGGCGATCCCCCGCGGGCAACTGGAAGCGGCGGCCGCGCTGGCGATGACACGTTTCGAGGCGTTCCGCCATGTGGTGTTGCTGCCCGCGCTGGGCAAGGTCTGGCCGGCCCTGAGCAGCCAGATCATCATCGTGATGCTCGGCTCGGCGGTCTGCTCGCAGATCGCCACCGAGGAACTGAGCTTTGCCGCCAACTTTATCCAGTCGCGCAACTTCCGCGCCTTTGAAACCTATGCGCTGACGACCCTGGTCTACCTGTGCATGGCGCTGATGATCCGCCAATTGCTGAACTGGATCGGCCGGCGCTATGTCATGAGGAACGCCCGATGAGTGATTTTTCGTTCTGGGACATCGTGCGCAACCTGCTCACCGGTTTGCAGTGGACCTTGCTGCTGTCGCTGGTGGCGTTCATCGGCGGCGGCGTGATCGGCTTGCTGGTGATGACTATGCGCATCAGCAACAAGGCTTTCCCGCGCAATGTCGCCCGCACCTATATCGAACTGTTCCAGGGCACGCCGCTGTTGATGCAACTGTTCCTGGTGTTCTTCGGCATCGCCTTGCTCGGCGTGGACATTTCGCCCTGGCTGGCGGCGGCGATTGCCTTGACCCTGTTCACCAGCGCCTACCTGGCCGAAATCTGGCGTGGCTGCGTCGACTCCATCGCCCACGGCCAATGGGAGGCGTCCGCGAGCCTGGCCCTGAACCCGCTGGAGCAATTGCGCTATGTGATCCTGCCCCAGGCCCTGCGCATTGCCGTGGCACCAACCGTGGGTTTCTCGGTGCAAGTGGTCAAGGGCACCGCCGTGACCTCGATCATCGGCTTCACCGAGCTGACCAAGACCGGCGGCATGCTCGCCAACGCTACCTTCGAACCCTTCATGGTCTATGGCCTGGTGGCGCTGGGTTACTTCCTGCTCTGCTACCCCTTGTCCCTCAGTGCGCGCTACCTGGAAAGGAGACTGCATGCCTCTGCTTAGAATTTCCGCCCTGCATAAGTATTACGGCGATCACCACGTCCTCAAGGGCATCGACCTGAGTGTCGAAGAAGGCCAGGTGGTGGCGATCATCGGTCGCAGCGGCTCGGGCAAATCCACCCTGCTGCGCACCCTCAATGGCCTGGAGTCGATCAACGACGGCGTGATCGAGGTCGACGGCGAATACCTCGACGCCGCCCGCGCCGACCTGCGCACCCTGCGGCAGAAAGTCGGCATGGTGTTCCAGCAGTTCAACCTGTTCCCACACCTGACGGTGGGCGAAAACGTCATGCTTGCGCCGCAAGTGGTGCAGAAAGTGCCGAAAGCCAAGGCCGCACAATTGGCGCGACAGATGCTCGAGCGCGTTGGGCTGGGGGAGAAGTTCGACGCGTTCCCCGATCGTTTGTCCGGCGGCCAGCAGCAGCGGGTAGCAATCGCCCGGGCTCTGGCGATGTCGCCCAAAGTGCTGCTGTGCGATGAAATCACCTCGGCCCTGGACCCGGAGCTGGTCAACGAAGTGCTCAGCGTAGTGCGCCAACTGGCCAAGGATGGCATGACACTGATCATGGTCACCCATGAGATGCGTTTTGCCCGGGAAGTGGGTGACAAGCTGGTGTTCATGCACCAGGGCAAGGTGCATGAAGTGGGCGACCCGAAAATCCTGTTTGCCAATCCGCAGACCGCCGAGCTGGCCAACTTCATCGGTTCGGTGGAGCGCACGGACTGAGGCATCAGGCCCCGGGCGCCCACTCAAAACCGCCCTGCCCCTCAAATGTCGTTTCATCCCTGACGGCCAGCAAAGCAGCAGGCAGGAAGGTCTCGACGTTGACCAGGGCGGTGAAGCGGCGCCCATGCACCGGCATACCCGCTACGTGTGCAACAAGCCTATGGCCCGGCAGCAATCGTCCGGTCGCCGGCTCTTCAGACAGGTGCGGCATTACCAGCTCAACGGATTTTCCATCGACTTGAGCGGACTGCAGGCTCAGGGTGAAATGCCCCTGTCGCCCAAACCGAAAGCCCTGCTGGTTGGCGGGTACGCCCGTAAAGCGCAGCGCCATGGATACCGGCACCTCACAGGCCATGCTCAGGCGAAGCGTGCGCTTGCCCAGCGCGATCTGTGGGTGGCCCCGCTCGGCTTGGCGAACCAGACCGTAATCAACCCGGGGCTGGCTCAAGGACACCTGGCAGTTATCTGCCCGCGCCTCATTGGCCAACACCACGACAAACAGCAGCAGGTAAAGGATAAGCCCATGACGCAGGCGTCCACCGTCAAAAGGCCCCACCGGCTCAGAGGGTACGGCAGAGCGCCGAACCTGTTTCATAGAATTTGTCGTCATTGGATTCTGGCTCAAGGTTCAGTTGCAACAAGCAGGTGCTTGAATCTGGCAAGGAGATGTTCAGCGCTCGCGACTCATCCAGGCTGTTTAGGAAGACCATGCCCTCGCCCACGACGCTGGTCAGGAAAGCATTGTTGCTGTCGAGAACCGAGGCTCCCTGGGGCAAGGGTTGGCCGTGCGCGTCACGGACCTCAAGCAATACACGGCGCACTTTCACTACTTCGAAATCGATCGTGTTGAAAGAACCGCGTCCGGCCGCAAGGACCTTGGTGCCGTTTTTCAGGTCGATGCGCTTGGGCAGGGATTGGGTTTGCACCTCGACATTGCTGCTGCGGTAGGCAGGCAGGCTGGCGATCACCGCCTGCCCGCGGTAGTCAGTCCAGACCGGCCCCTGCGGCGTCGAAACCTTGGCTGCCCCGACATTACCCACCGAGACAATTCCAAAGGTGTCCTGGACGGCATAGGGCGAGAACGTCATGCCTCTGTCGTGGGCCACCACGCCGCCCTGCAATTGGCCGTTATACCCGGTGCTCAATGAATCATGTCGCACACCCAACCCTATCTGGGTGTAACGCGGCATGGCATTCACGCGGGCGTGAACAGCCTGTGTACGGCTCGCCTGCTCACGCGCACCCCCCACTTCATAGTTCACATAGTCGTTGACCCGATCGCTGAAGGCGGTCCCAAGATCGAACCTGTCGCCCCGCCGACTGGCATACGAGGTGACGCGGCGATCCCCACCGAACGGCACGGTGACCTGCAACCGAAGCGAAAGCCCCTTATCCGACACATCGCTGCGCTCATCTCGAACGGTGTTCTTGACCTTGCGCGGTCGAGAGCCGCCCACCCGGGAATCCGCAATCAAAGCCACCTGGGTGCCATTGAACTGCTGGTTCCATGAGGCAAAGACGTGTTCGGCGGAGCGATCATCAAATTGCGAGCTGCGGGAATAACTGACGGAAAAGCCTCCCAGGGACGGGTCGACCCAACTCAAACCTACCGTGTATTGGTCCTTGAAGCGGGCATCCCGCTGGTCACGCCGCGTCGACTGCCCCACTTCCAGTACTTCGCGATAATCCCGCGTCTGGGTAGTGGCACTCGACGTCATTTCAATGCCGGCGAACAGCGGACTTCCCACGGTGACTGAGCTGCGAGCCCCGGTAACTTCGTCCCGGCCATCGCGAGACAGGTTCTGGCGCACGCCAACCGAAAGGTGCTGGAAAAAAACACTGCTCCACACGCCACCCGCCGCCTGGTATTCGTCGGTACTCAACAGGCCGAATCCCAGTGACGAGTTGCGCCCCAATCCCCAGGTCCCACTGCCCATCGCCACGACCGGAGGCTCCCCGGCACCCGGATTTGCCCCGCGCACCTTGCCCAGGGAGAAGTAATAACCGGGCTCTATCGGTACCGCCCCCGCAAAGGACGCGGCAGGGACGGTGAACCCATGCCTGCCACCGCGAGTGCCAATGACACTGACCTCAAGATCGCTGGTGCCATTGAGTATGGGTAATCCGGTCAACGTGAACGGGCCTTCCGGTACCAGTGTGGTATGGATCAACACCCCGGCCTGGCGCACCTCGACCCGGGATGGGCTCTGGGCCAAACCTTCGACCACCACGCTGCTGCCACCCGGGCTGCGCGATTGGCCATCCGGCGAGAGCTGGAAACCCGACAGCTGTAACCCACCGAACACCGGGTTGTTGCTGGAAATCTGCCCGACCTGGAAGGTCGACTTCAGGGGCGCGAAATCGCGTTGGGCGTAGGCATTCACATGCTCGCTGCTGCGCTTGCCGTTATCGGAGACAAAGAATTGGCGGCTTCGGACGATCCAGTTGCCGATATTGAATCCCGCCTCGGTGTAGGCCGAAACCGAGCGGGAAGAGCCGCTGTTGAAGCGCTCTTCGAACCCCTGAACATCGTAATTGAACAAGGCTGCCGTGCCGCCCTGGGAGAAACTGCCCACATCCCATTCGGCCTCGCGCATTGACTGAGTAGGCACCACCAGCGATACCTCATCGCTGCCGGGGCGCAACTTGACGATGGTCGCGGGGTAAGCACCGAGAAAGTCATGACACGCCTGATCGGGCGCGATACCTGGCCGAATAATCGCGGCTGGCAACCGCAACCCGGCCTTGTCCAGCAGGACCGGGGTAAAACACAACTGCCCCTGGTAGTCGAAGCGTGCCTCCACCAGGCCCAATGAGGTGCCGTTGACCTCCAGCCCCACCACGTGCACGCCCTCGCGGAATCGCGCAGCACTGCGAAAATAATGGGCAACCTTCGGGTCGATCCCGTTCGCCGACAAGACCGCCAGATCAAAACCCGATCCGAGCTCCAGCGCGTAGGCGGGAAGGCTCCACAGCGTTGCCAGGCCGATACAAGTCCGGGAAACCGAGGTTCGAATGGGTCGTACAGAGAGGCTCCAATCGTTTGCATGGGTAGCATTTCTCATAGACCGCTCAACCCGCCTCGACAACAACGGAGGCTTCGTAGGCGGTTGCCGAATACCCGTAGACCGTCGCGGGTTGAATCTCGACACCGCTGACCTGGGCCACCGCCTCTTCGATGCGGGTCGATAACACTTCGCCAGGCAGGATATAGGTGCGCGGCAATATCGCCGGGTGCCTCGACGGCAGCAGGTGTACCTCCAGCCCCATCCGGACCACGTAGGCACTGTCGTTATGAACCGTCAGCCGATTTCCCCGCAGCTTCCACTTCAGCAACTTCCATGGCTCCTGATGCCGCGGCAAGCCCTGGGGATGCAGGATCAGCGGTAAGTCCTGTCGAATGGTCACTCCAATAGTCGAGCGCCCTTCGGCGCGCGCCTGCGGAATACCTTCAAAGGTGACGCGCTTCAATCGCTGAGTCTTGAGCGGCTGCTTCAAGGTACTGATAAACCGCACAAGTTGTGTTTCGCCCGGTTCGACACGGGCGATAGGAGGCGTAACGATCAAGAGTGTCTCCGGATCTTCCGGGACGTTTTGAATGACTGTGTGAAGTAAAGCAGGGCCAGCGTCCGTATTTTTTACGTTGATCGTCGCTTCACCGTTCTCTTCATAAAGAATAACAACGGATGTTTCCGGCTCCATCCCATCCGCTCTTACACTGCCAGAAACTAAAAAATAAAGATTCGCACACCAGAACAGAGCATTAACTGCATTTAAAAGACGACTCATCGAACTCTACCCGCAACCAGATAACGCACCGTTGACAATCACGAAATACCTATACGCATATAAAGAGCCAGCACGAAGCCACGCGCGACCGCCTGCTAAATGCTGGCCGTGTTTATAGAGTTAGATTCGAGTTACTACCAAAGTAGCAGCTCCATTCAATTGAATATCCCTGCTGAGATCCAGTGCATCGCCGCGATTGATCACAGCCTTGACTACGAGAGTGCCGGTAACGGAAGAGACCGCGGCTGGAGTTGTGTTGTTATTACGGCTCCAGGAGTGCTGGTAAGGAGATTTTTCGACCTTGCCGTCACTGGTGCTCCAGGCACCGCCGGAGCTTGTCCTTCTAAGCGGGTACAGCGTAGCGCCGACAGTGGTCAAGGTGGCGAGCCTGATCGAATAGCCACCGGTATTCCTGGTTCCGACCGCGCCAAGGCCAAAGTTGTGGTTGTCGGTGAAGCCGGTTCCCAGGATCCCCCTTACGACACTGTTTGTTTGTGAGTCAGTAACGGACAGTGCCATCTGGGCAGCCGCCGCACCACAGTTGACGTTTAACGGCAGCGACTTTTCCGGCAGAGGATAGAAAGAGGTCAGCGGAATGCTCGACGCATTGATCGTACCGTAATCAACGGTGCCACCTGTGGCGCCGAGGTTTACCGTGCATGCAGCTGGTTTAATGGTTCCGGTGACTCTCAGGTTCCCGGCACCACTTGTATTTGCTTGAGTACCCATGCTTACCGCCAGGCCAACGACCACTATTGCCAAACCAAATGTTCTGTTCATGTTCATCCTGTCACTGAAGTTCTCAGGTGCATGTGGTTCGCCGGGCTATTCCATGCCCAACTGCTATCAACCTTGATAGGCAAACTACAAATAGTTAACACCACGGCTTAATTGCCGAGTGACAGTCTCTCTCGTAAACACCCGAAGAAAGAATGAGACGACGCCTGAACTAGTGTCAGAGCGGTAAAAAAACAATGTCCCCTTAGATCATCCTTGCAGTAGTCCTGACTTAATTATCGACTGGAACAAATAACCCAGCCATGTAGGCATATTCAGGAAGCCTATTAAAGCTGGAGATTTCCGTTACTCCACTTGCCCTACGGAACAATCGCCAGGCGCATCAAGAATCGCCCTACATATCCTGCAGATTTTCCTCCAAGACACCGATGAGCGAATTCCGGAAGCACTACGCGTTGGCGTCAGCGGTTGATCGTGGCACGATGGCGAGGTTATCGACCGAGACCCCTTAACCATGCCGCAATCCCAAGCCAAGAATCTGTCCCTGATCGCCGCCATCGACCTGGGCTCCAACAGCTTCCACATGGTCGTGGCCAAGGCCCAGAACGGCGAAATCCGCATCCTTGAGCGGCTCGGCGAGAAAGTGCAACTGGCTGCCGGGATCGACGACGAGCGTCAGCTCAATGAAGAATCCATGCAGCGCGGGCTCGATTGCCTGAAGCGCTTTGCCCAACTGATCAACGGCATGCCCCCGGGCGCCGTACGGATCGTCGGCACCAACGCCCTGCGGGAAGCCCGCAACCGGGGCGAGTTCATCCGTCGCGCCGAGGAGATCCTCGGGCACCCGGTAGAGGTCATCTCCGGCCGCGAGGAAGCGCGCCTGATCTACCTCGGCGTGTCCCACACCCTGGCCGACACTCCGGGCAAGCGCCTGGTGGCCGACATCGGCGGTGGCAGTACCGAATTCATTATTGGCCAGCGCTTCGAGCCGCTGCTGCGCGAAAGCCTGCAAATGGGCTGCGTCAGCTACACCCAGCGCTATTTCAAGGACGGCAAGATCACCCCGGCCCGCTACGCCCAGGCTTATACGGCGGCGCGGCTGGAGATCATGAGCATCGAGCACGCCCTGCACCGCCTGACCTGGGATGAGGCCATCGGTTCGTCCGGCACCATCCGCGCCATCGGCCTGGCCCTCAAGGCCGGCGGCCATGGCACTGGCGAGGTCAACGCCGAAGGCCTGGCCTGGCTCAAGCGCAAGCTGTTCAAGCTGGGGGATGCCGAGAAGATCGACTTCGAAGGCATCAAGCCTGATCGCCGCACCATTTTCCCGGCGGGCCTGGCGATTCTCGAAGCGATTTTCGACGCCCTCGAACTGCAACGCATGGATCACTGCGATGGCGCCCTGCGTGAAGGGGTGCTCTACGACCTGCTGGGCCGTCATCATCATGAAGACGTCCGTGAGCGCACCCTCAGCTCGTTGATGGAGCGTTACCACGTCGACCTGGAACAGGCGGCGCGGGTTGAACGCAAGGCGCTGCATGCTTTCGACCAGGTCGCAGCGGATTGGGACCTGGAAGACGGCGTGTGGCGTGAACTGCTGGGCTGGGCGGCCAAGGTCCATGAAGTGGGGCTGGACATCGCCCACTACCATTACCACAAGCACGGCGCCTACCTGATCGAGCACTCGGACCTGGCGGGTTTCTCCCGTGAAGACCAGCAGATGCTCGCGCTGCTGGTACGCGGCCACCGCCGCAACATCCCCCGGGACAAGTTTGCCGAGTTCGGTGCCGAGGGCATCAAGCTGATTCGCCTGTGCGCGCTGCTGCGGTTTGCGATCCTGTTCCACCACATCCGTGGTACCCAGGAAATGCCGCAAGTGGTCCTGCGGGCCAATGCCGACAGCCTGGACGTGGTATTCCCGAAGAACTGGCTGGATGAAAACCAGCTGACCCAGGCGGATTTCGCCCAGGAAGCCGAGTGGCTGACGCGGGTTGGGTTCACGCTGAACGTGCGCTGATATGAGTGAGTGACGCGGAGCGTCACAGGATGTATTCCCACGCAGAGCGTGGGAACAATCCAACGCCACAAAACAAATGTGGGAGCGGGCTTGCTCGCGAAGGCGGAGTGTCAGTCAACAGATTCATCGACTGATCCACCGCTTTCGCGAGCAAGCCCGCTCCCACATTTTTGACCGCGTCGTTTTTTAGTTCACCGTCAGAATCGGGCTGCCCAGCTTCTCCAGCAACGTCGCCTGGGCGCTGCGCGGGTTCTGGTTGCCGGTCGGGGTGTTGCGCACGTAGCGCCCGTCCGACTGCAGGCTCCAGCTGTGGGTGTTATCGGTGAGATAACTTTCCAGCTCCTTCTTGACCCGCATGATCAGTTTCTTGCCTTCCACCGGGAAGCAGGTCTCCACGCGTTTGTCGAGGTTGCGCTCCATCCAGTCGGCACTGGAGAGGAACATCTGCTCCTCGCCGCCATTGAGGAAGTAGAACACCCGCGTGTGCTCCAGGAAGCGCCCGATGATCGAACGCACGTGGATGTTATGGGAGACCCCGGCGATGCCCGGCCGCAGGCAGCACATGCCACGCACCACCAAATCGATACGCACACCCGACTGGCTGGCCTTGTACAGCGCGCGGATGATCTTCGGATCGGTCAGCGAGTTGAACTTGGCGATGATGTGCGCCGGCTTGCCTTCGAGGGCGAACTGGGTCTCGCGGGCAATCATGTCGAGCATGCCCTTCTTCAGGGTGAACGGCGCGTGCAGCAGTTTCTTCATGCGCAGGGTCTTGCCCATGCCGATCAACTGGCTGAACAGCTTGCCGACGTCTTCACACAAGGCATCGTCAGAGGTCAGCAAGCTGTAGTCGGTGTAGAGCTTGGCGTTGCCGGCGTGGTAGTTGCCGGTGCCCAAGTGGGCGTAGCGCACGATCTCACCGGCTTCGCGGCGCAGGATCAGCATCATCTTGGCGTGGGTCTTGAAGCCGACCACGCCGTAGATCACCACCGCACCGGCGGCTTGCAGACGGCTGGCCAGTTGCAGGTTGGACTCTTCGTCGAACCGCGCCCGCAGTTCAATCACCGCCGTCACTTCCTTGCCGTTACGCGCGGCGTCTACCAGCGCATCGACGATTTCGGAGTTGGCGCCGGAGCGGTACAGGGTTTGGCGCACAGCCAGCACGTGCGGGTCCTTGGCGGCCTGGCGCAGCAGGTCGACCACCGGGGTGAAGGACTCGAACGGGTGCAGCAGCAGAATGTCCTGCTTGCTCACCACACTGAAGATGTTCTCGCTGTTTTGCAGCAGTTTCGGGATCTGCGGGGTGAACGGCGTGTATTGCAGCTCCGGGTGGCTGTCCAGGCCAGTAATGCTGAACAGACGCGTCAGGTTCACCGGGCCATTGACCTGGTACAGCTCGGTCTCACTCAGGTTGAACTGCTTGAGCAGGTAGTCGGACAGGTGTTTCGGGCAGGTGTCCGCCACTTCCAGGCGCACCGCATCACCGTAGCGACGGGAGAACAGCTCGCCGCGCAGGGCACGGGCCAAGTCTTCGACGTCTTCGGAGTCCAGCGCCAGGTCGGCGTTACGGGTCAGGCGGAACTGGTAGCAGCCCTTGACCTTCATGCCCTGGAACAGGTCATCGGCGTGGGCGTGGATCATCGACGAAAGGAATACATAGTTATCGCCAGCGCCCCCCACCTCTTCCGGTACCTTGATGATCCGTGGCAGCAAGCGCGGCGCCGGGATGATCGCAAGGCCGGAATCGCGACCGAAGGCGTCGATACCTTCCAGCTCGACGATGAAGTTCAGGCTCTTGTTCACCAGCAACGGGAACGGGTGCGTCGGGTCGAGACCGATAGGGGTGATGATCGGCGAGATTTCGTCGCGGAAGTAGCGGCGTACCCAGGTTTTGATCTTGGTGGTCCAGTGCCGGCGCCGGATGAAGCGCACGTGATGCTTTTCCAGTTCCGGCAGCAGGATGTCATTGAGGATCGCGTATTGGCGGTCCACGTGGCCGTGTACCAGCTCGCTGATGCGGGCCAGGGCCTGATGCGGTTGCAGGCCGTCGGCACCGGCTTGTTCACGGGCGAACGTGATCTGCTTCTTCAGGCCGGCGACACGGATCTCGAAGAACTCGTCCAGGTTGCTGGAGAAGATCAGCAGGAATTTCAACCGCTCCAGCAATGGGTAGGACTCATCCAGCGCCTGTTCCAGCACGCGGATGTTGAATTGCAGTTGTGACAGCTCGCGATGGATGTACAGGCTGCTGTCATCCAGGTTGGTAACCGCAACCACCGGTACCGGCGCGGCAGCGGGCGCTTCGGCCACCACGGCAGGCGGGGCCGGCTCCAGCTCCGGCGGGGTCTCGGTAGCTTGTTCGACCACCGGGTGAGCGTCTTTTACGGCAACTTCTGTGAGTCCTTCGGTATTCATCGAGTGTTCCTGTGAGGGCTAGTGTTGCTCTCTAAGCAATTGGGCGGCGCGGGCGGCGAAGTAAGTCAGGATGCCATCAGCACCCGCGCGTTTAAAGGCAGTCAGGGATTCAAGGATCACCCCTTCACTCAACCAACCATTCTGGATCGCGGCCATGTGCATGGCGTATTCACCGCTGACCTGATAGACAAAGGTCGGCACCTTGAATTCCTCTTTGACCCGATAAAGGATGTCGAGGTACGGCATCCCGGGCTTGACCATCACCATGTCGGCGCCTTCGGCCAGGTCCGCGGCCACTTCGTGCAGGGCTTCGTGGCTGTTGGCCGGGTCCATCTGGTACGAGGCCTTGTTGGCCTTGCCCAGGTTCAGCGCCGAACCCACCGCATCGCGGAACGGGCCGTAATAGGCGCTGGCGTACTTGGCCGAGTAGGCCATGATGCGCACGTTGACGTGTCCGGCCAGTTCCAGGGCTTCGCGAATCGCCTGGATGCGACCGTCCATCATGTCCGAGGGGGCCACCACCTGGGCGCCCGCTGCGGCGTGGGACAAGGCCTGTTTTACCAGCGCATCAACGGTGATGTCGTTCTGAACATAGCCTTCTTCGTCGAGAATGCCATCCTGCCCGTGGGTGGTGAACGGGTCCAGCGCCACATCGGTAATCACCCCCAGCTCCGGAAAGCGTTCACGCAAGGCGCGGGTGGCGCGCTGGGCGATGCCGTCGGGGTTCCAGGCTTCGGCGGCGTCCAGTGACTTCAGCCCAGACGGCGTGACCGGGAACAGCGCCAGCGCCGGAATCCCCAGTTCAACCCAGCTCGCGGCCTCTTCGAGCAGCAAATCAATGGTCAAGCGCTCCACGCCCGGCATCGACGCCACCGCTTCCCGACGATTTTCACCGTCCAGCACAAACACCGGCAGGATCAGATCATTCACCGTCAGCACGTTTTCACGCACCAGGCGCCGGGAAAAATCATCACGACGGTTGCGACGCAGACGAGTGGCGGGAAACAGGCGGTTGGCGGGGGTAAAGCTCACGGCAGACTCCTGAGCCCGGCTTGACGGGCGAGCGTGACAGTTATAAGCGGCCATTATGACGAAGGAATTACAGTTGTGGTTAGCTCATGCGCCGTAAGGCAACCGGCGTGCGACCTGTAGTCGCATTCGTCGTTTATGTAGGAATTGTTCACTTCGTGACACATCTCGATACTTTCATGAATGTTCACGAAGGCGTAGGCTGCGCGTTCATTTCGCCAGCACCCAGACCATGCTTCAACAATTTCTGCATGACTTCGGCTACTTTGCGCTGTTCCTAGGCACCTTCTTCGAAGGCGAAACCATCCTGGTTCTCGCAGGCTTCCTGGCGTTCCGTGGATACATGGATATCAACCTGGTGGTGGTCGTTGCCTTTTTCGGCAGCTACGCCGGCGACCAGTTGTGGTACTTCCTGGGACGCAAGCACGGCCGCAAACTGTTGGCGCGCAAGCCGCGCTGGCAACTGCTGGGCGACAAGGCCCTGGAGCATATCCGCAAGCACCCGGACATCTGGGTGCTGAGCTTCCGCTTTGTCTACGGTTTGCGCACGGTGATGCCGGTGGCCATTGGTTTGTCGGGCTACCCGCCGGGCCGCTATCTGTTGCTGAACGGGATCGGCGCCGCCGTGTGGGCCGCTGCGCTGGGCGCTGCGGCTTACCATTTCGGCGCGGTACTGGAAGGCATGCTGGGCAGCGTCAAGAAATACGAGCTGTGGGTGCTGGGCGCACTGCTGGTGCTGGGCCTGGGCTTGTGGATCCGCCGGCGCATCAAGAACGCCCGCCTGACCCGCGAAGCCTGTGCCGCTGAGAAGGTTCGCCTGGCGGCAGACACAGCTGCAAAAACCGAAAAGCCTACGACGCCAGTCGAGTAAGCCGGTCTCTGCAACAGTAGAGGCCGATGCCGCTGAGCAAGCTGTAACTGACCAGGCCCAGCCAGCCCAACGAGCTGGCCGGCCACAGCCCCACCAGCGGCGCCAGCCAAACCAGCGGCACATTCAGTGCCAGGCGCACCAGCTCAGCCTTCAACGCCCACGGGCGATTCTCCAGCGCCACCCCCAGGGTGAACAACCCCAATGCCATCGCGCTCCAGCCCAACACCAGGGCAGCGGTCGGCAAGCCCTCGCCGAAATTCATCAGGTAGCTGCCAAAACCCACGTACGCGGCAAACTGCAGCGCGATGTAAATCTGTTGGCGCCCATCCAGCGGCACCTCGAACTTGCGGAACTGGCTCAAGTCCGGCTTGGCCATCGGGTACTTTGCCGCCACATCCGCCGGGCGCCAACCGGTGCGCATGAACCAGATCCGCAGCTTGTCCCACCCACTTTCGGTGCGCCGTGCATCACTCCACAGCTGCGCATAAAACTGCAGGTTGGCCCACAGCGGGTTCCAACTGGCCAAGGGCGTGGTCACGCCAAAGATTACCGGCTCGTTATCGTCTTCTTCCTGGAAGGAGCCAAACAGGCGGTCCCAAATAATGAACACCCCGCCGTAGTTGCGATCCATGTAGAGAGCGTTCTGTGCATGGTGGGCCCGATGATTGGATGGCGTGACGAAGAACCACTCGTACCAGCCGAGCTTCGGCACATGCCGCGTATGCACCCAGAATTGATACAGCAGGTTGAGGGACGCCACGCTGATAAACACCACCAGCGGCACGCCCAACACGGCCAGCGGCAAGTAGAAGATCCAGCTCAGCAGGAAGCCGGTGCTGGTCTGGCGCAAGGCGGTGCTGAGATTGTAGTCCTCGCTCTGGTGATGCACGGAATGCGCGGCCCAGAGGATGTTGCGCTCATGGCCCATGCGATGCAGCCAGTAGTAGCAGAAGTCATAGAACACAAAGGCGAACACCCAGGTCCAGACGCTCTGGGCCGACAGCTCGATGATCGCCAGGTGCTTGAGGGCGAAGGCATAGGTGAGGATGCCCACCCCTTTGGTCAGCAGCCCCGTGGTGGTGGACAGCACGCCGGTGCTGAGGCTGTTGATGGCGTCGGCCACCCGGTAGTTGCGTTGGCCGCGCCGGTAGTCGGCCAGCAGCTCGACCACGATCAAGGCAATGAAAAACGGTACCGCGTAAGGGACGAAGTCCATGGGCAAGTCCGGTCAATTATTGTTACATCTAGAGTAGGTGTAGCGGCTGGATATCCCATTGGCAATGAGTGACAAATGAGTAGACATTTAACGCCATGAATCAGGAGAAATGCCCATGAGCAAAAAGATTGCAGTGATCCTTTCCGGCTGTGGCGTGTACGACGGTGCCGAGGTTCATGAAAGCGTGATCACCCTGCTGCGCCTGGACCAGCGCGGCGCCGAGGTGCAGTGTTTTGCGCCGAACATTGCCCAGTTGCATGTGATCAACCACCTGACGGGCGAGGAGATGCCCGAGTCGCGCAATGTGCTGGTGGAGTCGGCGCGCATTGCCCGTGGCGAGGTGAAGGACATTCGTGAGGCCAACGCCGAGGATTTCGACGCACTGATCGTGCCCGGGGGGTTTGGCGCGGCGAAGAACCTGTCGAACTTTGCCGTGGAAGGCGCCGGGTGCAGCGTCAACCCGCAGGTGCTGGAACTGGCCGAGGCGTTTGCCGAAGCGGGCAAGCCCGTCGGGCTGATCTGCATCTCGCCGGCGCTGGCAGCGAAGATCTATGGCCCAGGCGTGACCTGCACCATCGGCAATGACGCCGACACCGCAGCCGCCATGGACAAGATGGGCGCCACCCACCAGGAATGCGCGGTCGACGACATCGTCGAAGACAAGGCGCGCAAGCTGGTGAGTACCCCGGCCTACATGCTGGGCAAACGCATCAGCGAAGTGGCGTCAGGCATCAACAAGCTGGTGGACCGGGTGCTGGAACTCACCCACGAGAACGATTAGGCCTTCATCAGCCGGGTCAGAATCCGATCCAGCGAATTGGCAAACGCCTGCTTGTCCTTGTCCCCATGGGGCGGCGGGCCACCGCCCATCTGCCCCTGCTCCCGCAGATCGGTGAACAGGTTACGCACCGCCAGCCGCTCGCTCATGTTCTGCGGGCTGAACTCCTTGCCTCGTGGGTCGAGCGCAGCCACGCCATTCTTCACCAAGCGGTCGGCCAACGGCACATCGCTGCAGATCACCAGGTCACCGGGCACGGCGTGCTCCACCAGGTAGTCATCGGCCGCGTCCGGGCCGCTGGGCACCACGATCAACTTCACGCACGAGAAGCTCGGCTTGATCTGGCTCTGCCCGGCCACCAGCACCACTTCGAACTGGCGCTTGAGGGCGAACTTCACCACCTGATCCTTGGCCGCCCGGGGGCAGGCGTCTGCATCGATCCACACGCGCATGGTTAAGCCACCACCCGGCGCTTTTCAGCGAGCCGGCTGCGACCGTACAGCACCACAATCGCCAGAATCGCCACAGCCTGGGCGCTCAGGGAATAGGCATCGGCGTGAATGCCCAGCCAGTCGAAGTCAAAGAACGCGACCGGCCGGGTGCCGAAGATCCCGGCTTCCTGCAACGCCTTGACGCCATGCCCGGCGAATACCACCGACAGCGCGCACAGCAACGCCGCGTTTATGCCGAAGAACAGCGCCAGCGGCAGTTTCGCCGAGCCCCGCAGAATCACCCAGGCCAGGCCCACCAACAGCACCAGCGCCGTGGCGCCACCGGCCAATACCGCGTTGTGCCCGGCAGGGCCGGCCTGCAACCACAGGGTTTCGTAGAACAGGATCACTTCGAACAGCTCGCGGTACACCGAGAAGAACGCCAGCATCGCAAAACCGAAGCGCCCGCCACCGCCCACCAGGCTGCTCTTGATGTAGTCCTGCCAGGCGGCCGCGTGACGGCGGTCGTGCATCCACACCCCGAGCCACAGCACCATCACGCTGGCAAACAGCGCCGTGCAGCCTTCCAGCAACTCGCGCTGGGCGCCGCTGACGTCGATCACATAAGCCGCCAACGCCCACGTCGCCAAGCCGGCCAACAGCGCCAGGCCCCAGCCGACGTTGACGCTGCGCACCGCCGATTGCTGGCCGGTGTTGCGCAGGAACGCGAGAATCGCCGCCAACACCAGGATCGCTTCCAGGCCTTCGCGCAGCAGGATCAGCAAACCGGAGATGTAGCTCAGGGACCAGCTCAAGCCATCGCTGCCCAGCAGGCCGGCGGACTCGGTGAGCTTGCCCTTGGCCACATCCAGGCGCTGCTGCACTTGCTCGATCGGCAAGCCGTCCTGCAATGACTGCCGGTAGGCCATCAGGGCCTTTTCGGTGTCCTTGCGCACGTTGGCATCAACGTTATCGAGGGAGCTTTCAACCAGCTCGAAACCTTCCAGGTAGGCGGCTACCGACAGGTCGTAGGCCTGCTCGTGCTCGCCATTGCGGAACGCGGCGAGGCTTTTGTCGAGGGTGGCCGCGGTGTAATCAAGCAACTGCGCCGGGCCACGCTTGACCTGCGGCGGTTGGGCGCGCTGGGCGCGGAAGGTGGCAACTGCGCCGGGACCTTCGGCAGCCAGCACTTCGTTGGGGGTCTGGCGCGCGAGGTCGGCGAGGTTGAAGGACTTTTCACTGTTCGCGGCAGCCGGGTCGGCGGTGAAGCCGGCGATATAGGTCGCCAGGTCCCAGCGCTGGCGGTCGTCCAGTTGATCGGCAAACGACGGCATGTCGGTGCCTTCCACGCCCAGACCCAGGGTGTTGTAGATCGCGTAGAGGCTCAAGCGATCGAGGCGTGCAGCGTCCCGCAGGTTGGCGGGCGGCGGCGTCATGCCCACGCTTGCGGGGCCATCGCCGGCGCCTGTGGCGCCGTGGCACACCGAGCAGTTCTGCGCGTACAGCGGCGCACCGCGCGTCGGATCGGGGGTAATGGCCGGGGCCTGGCTGACTTCATAGGCCACTGCCAACTTGGCGCCCAATTGCCGGGCCTGGTGCGCAACCACCGCGCCGTCCTGATGGGCCGTTACGGCGGCCAGCAGTTCATCCACGCCTTTGATCAGTTCGGCGCGCTCGGGCTTTTCCGGTAGATCGGCCACCAGCCCCTGCAACACCCCGAGAAACTCTACCTGTTCACGGTATTCGGAATCATCGATAATCTTGCCCGCCTCCACTGTCGGGGGGTAGTCCGCACCGATGTAGTCCAGTAAATGCAGGGCTTGGGGCGCGCCCTCGGCAGTTGCAGCCAGCAGGTTGAAACTGCACGACATCAACGCCGGCAGCACCAGCCAGGCAAGAAAACGGAAGGGGGCAATCATGAATGGATCTCAAAGGGAAATACGAAGTAACACATTGTCAAACCTTAAGGGGTTTGACTCAAGGCGTTAGTGATTCGGGGATGGGGATAACGACACTTAGGTAGTGGCATCCGAGCTAAAAATCGGATCCAAAAGGCCATTGTTTTGCCAGTAATGCAGCTTATAATGCCGCGCCTTCGTTATTTCGAAATGGCATTTCAGCTCCTCTTTTTATGAGGAATTGGCAGGATGCAACGCCTTCCTGCCATTGGTGATTCGGCCCGACCAGCACATTCGGCCGTTTACGTTCAGGGAAGAAGCTCTTCGATGGCATCTCGCGCCTTTACCTCGCTCGCGCTCGCGGCAGTGACCTTGCTGTCCGGTTGTTCGATGTTTCGCAGCTACGACACCGAGCTGCAAGCCACCAATCAGCAGTTGGCCACCGGCAACGTCGACGCCGCGCTGACGCTGCTTGAGAAGAACAACACCGGCGACGACAAGGACCTTCTCTACTACTTCGAAAAGGGTGAGTTGCTGCGCGCCAAGGGCGACCTGACCGGCAGCCAGGTCGCCTGGCGCAGCGCCGACCTGCAAGTCTACAAGTGGGAAGAGTCGGTCAAGTTCGACACCGACAAGTACCTCGCGCAGTTCGGCGCCTTCCTGGTCAATGACAAGGTCCGCCGTTACGAAGGCTACGACTACGAAAAGGTCATGCTGACCACCCAGATGGCCCTCAACCTGCTGGCGCTGAATGACTTCGACGGTGCCCGCACCGAGATCAAGAAGACCCACGAACGCGAAGCGGTGATTGCCGACCTGCGGGACAAGGAATACCTCAAGAGCGAAAACGAGGCCGAGCGCCAGGGCATCGCAACCCAGTTCAAGGACCTGCGCGGCTACCCGGTGGAAAGCCTCAACGCCCCTGAAGTGGTAGGCCTGAAGAACAGCTACCAGAGCGCGTTCAGCCACTATCTGGCCGGCTTCGTCTACGAAGCCCTGGGCGAAAAAGACCTGGCCGCACCGGGTTATCGCAAGGCCGCCGAACTGCGCCCCAACACACCACTGCTGGAACAGGCCCTGCTCGACCTGGACAAATCCAAGGTCGGTGCGGACGAGACTGACGTGCTGATCGTGGTGCAAAGCGGCCTGGCGCCGGCCCGCGACTCGATTCGCCTGCCGTTGCCGATCCCCATCGACGGCCACCTGGTGATCACGCCACTGTCGTTCCCGGTGATCAAGCCCGACACCTCGACCGCGCCCTTCGCCCAGATCGGTGTCGACGGCCGGCAACAGAACCTCACTGCCCTCAACAGCACCACCGCCATGTCCCGCCGCGCCCTGCGGGATGACATGCCGGGGATCATCCTGCGCACCACCGTGCGCGCCGTCACTCGCGGCATCACCCAGAACAACCTGAACAAGACCAACCCGATGGCGGGCCTGGTACTCGGTATTGCCTCGGCCGTCACCGAAGGCGCCGACACCCGCACCTGGCGCACCCTGCCGGACATGACCCAGGTGACACGCCTGCGCCTCAAGCACGGCGAGCATCAGGTCAGCCTGCCCAACGCCCTGGGCGGCACGCTGGTGACGGTCAAGGCCGATCAACGCTACCAGGTGATCACCCTGCGCGTGGTCGGCAACCAGGTCTTCGCCGGCGGTCTTGCAGCCCACGTGGTGCAGAACAATCCGCCCCAGGCCGTCGCCACTCTCAAACAACCTTAAGGAGCACGCTATGCGTCATTTCATCCTCGGCGCCCTGGCGCTGGTCCTGCTGGCCGGTTGCGCCACCCCGCCACCGCCGGAACCCGGAAGCGCCGCGAGCAAGATCGTGGTGATGGGCAAGTTCAAGGGCATCGCCGTCGGCGCCATCCGGGTCGCCCGGGAAAACGGCTTCCTGACCGCCAAGGTGCAGTTGAGCAACATCACCAGCAGCAACCAGATGATGTATTACCGCTTCGCCTGGCTGGGTGCCGACGGTTTCCCGGTGGGTGATGAAGAGACCTGGAAGGTGCTGAACCTCTACGCAAACCAGGCGACCTTCCTGCCGGCCATCGCCAACCTGCCCCAGGCTGCCGACTTCCGCCTTGAAGTGAAGACGCCTTGATCCACCCACTCATTCAGTTTCAGAGAGACATCCCCATGTTTGCACGCTTCTCGTTCCTCGCCGTGGTGGCCGTCCTGGCCAGCGGCTGCGCCAACACCTCGCCAGTCCTGGGCGGTAAAAACATCAGCTACGGCGACAGCAAGGCCGTGGAACTGGTGACCAACGAGTTCGGCTCCACCGACCTGCAGATGATCGCCGAAAGCATGACCCGCTCCCTGGCCCAGTCCGGCATCCTGCAAGGCCGCCCGGTGGTGCAGGTGTATGACGTGAAGAACAAGACCAGCGAGTACATCGATACCCGCGAGATCACCACGTCGATCAAGACCCAGCTGATGAAGACCGGCACCGCCCGCTTCGCCAGCGACAACACTGACATGCAAAGCCAGGTCGACCAGCTGAAGCTGCAGAACCAGAGCGGCCTGTATAAGAAGTCGACCGTCAGCAAGACCGGCAACATGGTCGCCGCCAAGTACCGCCTGGAAGGCTCCATCAGCTCCATCGTCAAGCGCAGCTCGGACTACAAGGACGTGTTCTACAAGTTCAGCCTGCAACTGGTCGACGTCGAAAGCGGCCTGGCCGAATGGATGGACGAAAAAGAAATCCGCAAGACCACGGAGCGCTAAGCAATGCGTGCATGGATCGGCATGATCGGCCTGCTGTGCGCCTTTGGCGCCTCGGCCGCACCGAAGATCGCGGTAACCGACCTGGCCTACGAGGCTCGCGTGGAGGAGTACATCCACCAGGTCGCGGCCAGCAATAATTTCCAGGCCAGCGCCTACAACGCCAGCGGCGCCTCGAGCTACAGCGAATACGAAAGTCGTACCAGCTACATCGAGCAGACCGAGCTGCGCAAGTTCAGCGGCGACATCAAGGGGGAAATCCTCAAGTCGCGGCAGTTCCAGCTGGTGCAGGGCACGCCTTACACCGCGGACGCCAAGGGCGATGTGTATGACGTGATCAAGCGGATCAAGGCCGGTAACTTCAAGGGTGCGGACTACGTGCTGTTCGGCACCTTGTCGGACATCGACTTCACCCAGGACATCAACGCGCTGGACCACACCAACAGCTACTCGGCGGTGCTGGGCCTGACGCTGGTGGCGGATTTCAGCCTGATCAACACCCGCACCTTTGAGATCACCTCGGCGTTTACCGCCATGGGCGAAGGCCAGGACACCAAGCTGGTGAACAACCGTGACGTGCGCGTGAGCCTGAACCGGCCTCGCGTGGTGCGGGAAGTGTCGAAGGCGTTGGGCGAGGATGTGGCGCGGCAGTTGGCCGAACAACTCGGCGGTGGTTATCAGGAAGCACCTGGACAGCCTGCATTGCGCAATAACCTGCCACGGGATGAAGCGCCGAAGATCCTGCGCTGAACGAAAATCCCGCT
>NZ_JACAPJ010000005.1:395222-399460 GCF_013385765.1 Pseudomonas sp. C8002 | reverse complement strand
CCCACATTTTTGATCCGGTTTCGTCAGTTACGCCGTTGCGCGATGCAAGCTGGCCAGGAACCCCGCCGCCCCAACGAACAAGCCAGCAAACGTACGGTTCATGCGTTTCTGCTGCTTCGGTGTGCGCAACAGGCGCAACACTTTCGACGCCAGCCCGGTGTAGCCGGCCATCACGATCATGTCCACGCAGATCATTGTCGCACCCAGGATCAGGTATTGGTTCAGCAGCGGCGCCTGCGGGTTCACGAACTGCGGCAGCACCGCCAGCATGAACACCAGGGCCTTGGGGTTGCTGGCGTTGACCAGGAACCCGCGGAACATCATCGCCATCGGCTTGCCGATCGGGCGAATCGCCGCGTCATCGCTCAGGTCGGTTGGCAGCGCGCGCCATTGCTTGATGGCCAGGTACACCAGGTACGCTACGCCAAACCATTTGATCGCATAAAACGCGGTGGAGGATGCGGCAAGAATCGCCCCCAGGCCGCCAGCGACCACGGCGATTTGCATCGCCAGGCCCAGTTGCAGGCCCAGGGCGTTCCAGTAACCGCGCAGGAAACCGTATTGCAGGCCGCTGGACATCGACGCAATGGCACCGGCGCCAGGGGAAAGACTGATGATCCAACTGGCCAGGAAAAAGGCCAGCCATGTGTCGAGCGCCATTACACACCTCAGAGCTTAGTTTGCTGAATGTTTCTAAACTAACGCTGCTGGCCGAGAAATGGCTACAAAAATTTTGGGGTGCGCCTTTGTGGCGAGGGTGCGCCTTTGTGGCGAGGGAGCTCCCTCGCCACAGGTTAAGGCAGCACGTCGCTGCCGCGCCAACGGCGCACCGAGCGCTGGAAGAACAGGCTGTTGGGCACTTGCACCATGACACTGCCGGTACCGGCCTCTTCCACTTCGATCAGCGTGGTGTAGAGCAGGTTGATCGCCACCACCCGGCCTTTGACGCCGGGCTTGTCGACGGTGTCCACCAACTCGACCACATCGCCCAGGCGGAACGGCCCGACGGTGAAGATCAGGATGGCGCACAGCAGGTTGGACAACACCGACCACATGGCGAAGAACGCGACCGCAGCCACCGCCACAAAACCCGACAACGCCGTCCACAACACCGTGGCAGAGACGCCCAGGCGCTCCAGCACGAAGATCAGCGCGCTGCCCATGATCAGCCAGCGCAGGCCGCCGCGCAGCGGCATCAGCAACTGCGGCGGGAACGGATAACGTTCCCCCAGGCGGTTCAGGCATTTGGCGACGAAACGCTGGGCGAGATAGCCGGCCAGCAGGATCAGCAGAATCTGTACGGCCACCCAGATCGGCGCGATCCATTGGGCCGGCAGCGGCAGTTGCAGCGCTTCCATCAGGACAGCGCCTCCAGCTCCGCTTGCAAGGATTCCAGCAGTTCGAGGGCTTCCATCCAGGTCTCCTCCAACTGCGCTTCACGTACCTTGAGCTTGGCCTGTTCGGCCAGCAGGTCGCGCAATTCATCCTTGCGGGCCGGCTCGTAGACGGCGCTGTCACCCAGGCTGGTTTCGATCTTCGCCAGCTTCTCGTGGATCTTGCCCAATTCGGCTTCCAGCTTGTCCGCTTCACGCTTGTGCGGGGCCAGTTGCTGACGCAATGCAGCCGCGGCCTGGCGCTGGGCCTTCTTGTCGGTCTTGTCCGGGTTGACCGGCGTGTTGCTGACCGGCGCGTTGCGCAGGCGGTAGTCCGACAGCCAACGGGCATAGTCTTCCAGGTCGCCGTCGAATTCCTCGACCTTGCCGTCAGCCACCAGCAGGAAGTTATCCGTGGTGCTCTTGAGCAGGTGGCGATCGTGAGACACCACCAGTACCGCGCCGCTGAATTCCTGCAGGGCCATGGTCAACGCCAGGCGCATTTCCAGGTCGAGGTGGTTGGTCGGTTCGTCGAGCAGCAACAGGTTTGGCCGGTCCCAGGCGATCAGGGCCAGGGCCAGGCGGGCCTTTTCGCCACCGGAGAAATTCAGCACAGGCTCGTCAATGCGCGCACCACGGAAGTCGAAACCACCGAGGAAGTCCCGCAGGGTCTGTTCGCGTTCGGTCGGCGCCAGGCGCTGCAAGTGCAGCAGCGGGCTCGCCTTGGCGTCGAGGGAGTCCAGCTGGTGCTGGGCGAAGTAGCCCACCACCAGGTTCTCACCGCGCACCAGGCGACCGGCCAGGGGCTGCAATTCGCCCGAGAGGTTTTTGATCAAGGTCGACTTGCCCGCGCCGTTGGGGCCGAGCAGGCCGATCCGCGCGCCAGGGGTGAGCTGCAACTTGACCTTCTCGAGGATGGTCTTGTCGCCATAGCCCAGGCGGGCATCGGAAAGGTCCAGCAGCGGGCTGGAGATTTTCACCGATTCGCGGAACACAAAGTCGAACGGTGAATCGACGTGGGCCGCCGACAGTTCTTCCATGCGCTCCAGGGCCTTGATCCGGCTCTGGGCCTGACGGGCCTTGGTGGCCTGGGCCTTGAACCGGGCGATGTAGCTTTCCATGTGCGCGCGCTGCGCCTGCTGCTTCTCGTAGGCCTGCTGTTGCTGGGCCAGGCGTTCGGCACGGGCGCGTTCGAAGGCGCTGTAGCCGCCGCGGTACAGGGTGATTTTCTTCTGGTCGACGTGGGCAATGTTGTCCACCACGGCGTCGAGGAAATCCCGGTCGTGGGAAATCAGCAGCAAGGTGCCCGGGTAGCTTTTCAGGAAGTCTTCCAGCCACAGGATCGCATCGAGGTCCAAGTGGTTGGTCGGTTCATCGAGCAGCAACAGGTCCGAGGGGCACATCAGCGCCTGGGCCAGGTTCAGGCGCATGCGCCAGCCACCGGAAAAGTCGGCGACCGGGCGGTCCATCTGTTCGTTGGTAAAGCCAAGGCCGGCAAGCATCTTGCGCGCACGCGCGTCGGCGGTGTAGCCGTCGGCGCTGTCCAGTTCCGAGTGCAGGCGGGCCTGTGCGGCGCCGTCCTGGGCTTTCTCGGCCTCGGCGAGGTCGTGTTGCACCTGGCGCAGGCGCAGGTCGCCATCGAGCACGTAGTCGATCGCAATGCGGTCGAGGGTGTCGATCTCCTGGCGCATATGGGCGATGCGCCAGTCGGCCGGCAGCAGACAATCCCCGGAGTCGGGAGTCAGCTCACCCAGCAGCAAGGCGAACAACGTGGATTTGCCGGCGCCGTTGGCACCGATCAGGCCGGCTTTGTGACCGGCGTGCAGGGTCAGCTCGGCGTCTTCGAGAAGACGTTGCGGGCCACGCTGTAATGTTAGGCTTTGAAGTCGGATCATAATGGCGGCGGAGTCTACCAGCTTCGTTGGCCGCTGGCTTGGGTGTGAATATGTGCGCTGACCTGTGGAGCTTTGCCCTCTCGACCTACGCCCGCTCGGGCGTCGAGGACGCGTGCCTGCGCTTGCAGGCGCAAGGGGCTGATGTGTGCCTGGTGTTGTGCGGGTTGTGGCTGGAGCAGCGGGGTGTGGCGCCGGAAACGTCGCGTTTGCAGGCACTGCGGCAGATCGCCGGGCCGTGGCAGGCGGAGGTGGTCGGGCCGCTGCGGCAAGTACGCACGCAATGGCGGGCCATGGCGCAGCAGGATGTTGAGCTGGGAGCGTTACGGGAGCGGGTCAAGGCTTTGGAATTGGATGCAGAAAGGCTGCTGCTATCACGCCTGGAAGGTGTGGCGCAGCATTGGCCGATGGCCGAGGTGAATCATCAAGCATGGGTTGAAGGACTGGCGGCCGAAGCCGCCAACCTTGACCACGACGCGCTGCATCAGCTGCGCGCCGCGGTTACCGGCACTTAGGAAGCGCTGGTTGGGGTGACGCTTGGCGCTGCCGGTGCAGGCGTGCTGCTGGCCGGTGCGGTTGGCGCTGTGGTACTGGCAGCAGGTGCAGCCGGGGTCGCAGGCTTTGCAGCTGGAGTAGCTGGTTTGGCTGGTGCTGGCTTGGCAGCAGCAGGTTTGGCGGCCGGCTTGGCAGCTGGTTTCGCAGCAGCAGGTTTGGCGGCCGGCTTGGCAGCTGGTTTCGCAGCAGCAGGTTTAGCGGCCGGCTTCGCGGCTGGTTTTGCAGCAGCAGGTTTAGCGGCTGGCTTGGCAGCTGGTTTTGCAGCAGCAGGTTTAGCGGCTGGCTTCGCGGCAGGTTTTGCAGCAGCGGGTTTAGCGGCTGGCTTCGCAGCTGGTTTCGCAGCAGCGGTTTTAGCAGCTGGCTTCGCGGCTGGTTTCGCAGCAGCAGTTTTAGCAGCTGGCTTGGCAGCTGGTTTCGC
>NZ_JACAPJ010000005.1:250610-395163 GCF_013385765.1 Pseudomonas sp. C8002 | reverse complement strand
GGTTTCGCAGCAGCAGTTTTAGCAGCTGGCTTGGCAGCTGGTTTCGCAGCAGCGGTTTTAGCGGCTGGTTTGGCCGCTGGTTTTGCAGCAGCGGTTTTAGCAGCTGGCTTGGCAGCTGGTTTTGCAGCAGCAGTTTTAGCCGCTGGTTTGGCAGCCGATTTAGCCGGTGCTTTTGCTGCAGGCTTGGCCGCAGCTTTTGCAGGTGCCTTGGCAGCGACGGCCTTGCTGGCTGGTTTTTTCGCCGCGCTGGCTGCAACAGCTTTAGCCGGAGCACGGGTGCTCAGCACTTTGCCTACAGCTTCCTTCACACGACCAACACCCTGGGCCAATTTCAGGCTCTCGGAAGCATCACGCTTGAGTTGGGAAATGTAGGTGCGGGTTTCGGATTGACGATCCTTGAGGGCGTCGAGCAAGTCCTCAAGTTCTTTGACGGCGTCCTTGGCCTTGGCTTGTGCCTTGGCTTTGCCAGCGGTCGCTGCGCCTTGCAGTTTGGTGCGGGATTTGTGCAGTTTTTCCTGAGCTTTGCCGCGTTGTTTTTCAAGTTTGGCGAGCAACTTCTCAGCATCAGCCAAGGCTTGTGAACAGGCGCTTTCCAAATGTTCGAGCAGGCTGCCCGAAAGTTGTTGGAGCAAATGCAACGGGGTATTTACAGGCTTCTGTTTGGCCGACATGGTTTACCTCCTGGCTGACGTGGGTGCGGCTCATACTAGCCCTCTGCTCTTACCGCCGCTAGGGCATGTTGACAGTATCGATTGGCTTGCGTTGCACCGCACGAAAATTCTTATTGATATAACGAAAATCCACGCCACTTTTTAAGCATTCACACTGGCATAATCCATCGCACTTTCGGCTGGAGAACGCCCATGTCGCGTTACCTTTTTTTAGTGTTGAGCGTGGTGCTTTGCGTGGCCAACGCAAGCGAGAAATCCCCCTCCAAAGATGACCACGACCTGGCCTACAGCCTGGGCGCGAGCCTGGGTGAGCGCCTGCGCCAGGAGATGCCTGGGTTGCAGGTAGAGGCGCTGATCGACGGACTCAAACAAGCCTATCAAGGTAAGCCACTGGCCCTGGACGACACACGCATCGAACAGATCCTTGCCCAGCACGAAGCACAAAACGCGCCGGACAATCGAGCACCACAAAGTGAAAAGGCACTCGCTGCCGAGCAACAATTTTTAGCCAGTGAAAAATCCAAAAGTGGTGTGCGTGAATTGGCAGACGGCATCCTGCTGACCGAACTGACCCCTGGCAGCGGGAAGAAACCGGCGGCCGATGATCGCGTGCAAGTGAATTATGTTGGGCGGTTACCCGACGGGACCGTCTTCGACAAGAGCACACAACCTCAGTGGTTTCGCCTGGACAGTGTGATCAGTGGCTGGCGCAGTGCGTTGCAACAGATGCCGGTGGGCGCGAAGTGGCGCCTGGTGATTCCATCCGACCAAGCCTATGGCGCTGATGGCGCAGGCGAACTGATCCCGCCTTATACGCCGCTGGTATTCGAGATCGAATTGCTCAAGGCGGGCGCCTGAGCCCAAACGAAAAACGGTGCGCAATGCGCACCGTTTTCTTGTGTCGGGGGGAGTCAGGCCTTAGCCGTCAACTCTTCCTTGTGAGCGTTGTGCAGCACTTCGATCAGGCAATCTTCCAGCTCGAAACGCTCGTGAAGCAAACCACCCAGCTCTTTGAATTTTTCTGCAACGCACTGGCCGGCATCACACAGGTCGTTGAACGCCAGCAGCTTCTCGGTGATGACATCGATACGCGGGTAAATCGTCTCCGCCAAATCGAGGCCACGTTGATCGTCGAAAGCCTCGGCCTCTTTGGTCAACTGCTCGTAGACACCGAAGTGCCCCGCCGATACGTAGTCCACCAATACGCCGCAGAATTCCTGCAATGGCTTGCGGTTCTCGCTGAGCGCTTCGGGCTTGGCACCGAGAGCATCAAAGGCCCGAACCAGTTCGTGACGCGCTTTCAACCAACCATCGATCAGCTTGTGCACCCCACCCCAGCGTTCCTGAGCATTCTGACAACTTTCCAGCATGATGATCTCTCTTCCCTATAGGGGCGCCGCACGCTGCCCGCGCAACACTTCAAGGTTAAAGCGGCAACCGGGCAAAGGTGCATCGAACAGTCTGTTTCAATAACGCGTGCGGGCCAGATTATGCCCGCACGACTATGTCATCAAGGTACGCAGGAGAGAAAGTTCATACAAGTGTTTAATCCCTTCCTACAACCTGCGGTTACCTGTCAGTGCCGTGCAAGGCCAAAACGCTGGCTCAGCAGCAACCGCGAGAACTGCGCGATGCCAAGGATCAGCATCGCCACGAAGAACAGCAGGCTCCACTCGGGAATACTCAAGTCGAACAGCGTCCAGTTGATTTCCACGCAGTCAACGGTGCCCTTGAAGATCAAGGCCAACGTCTCTCTCAGCGACAGGTTCTCGATCATGGACTGAAGGCCGGGCCAACAGGCAGGCAACTGTTCCGGCGGCGTATTTTGCAGCAGCACCTGGCGTACGGCGGTAATGGCGCCCAGCACTGCACACCCCATGCTCGCCGCCCAATACAGGTAGATCCCGGACCGCTTCGGCCCATGAATCGCCGCCACGAGATTGATCAGCGTGAAGGCAGCCACAAGAATTCGTTGCACCTGGCACAGGAAACAAGGCCGCAAAAACGCGGCGTATTCCAGGTAAAAGGACGCGCCCAGCGTCAGCGCACCAGCCAGGAACGCCAGGAGGAACAGGGAGCGTGAGGGGGCCAAAGACATTGTTTATCCGCAACGCAAGAGATAGGTAGTTACGGTAGAGGAAAGACCTTACCCCTTTCAATACGCGCCAGAGCAGACGATTCCGCGAGAGCGTAGGGATATCCCGTCAGAAGGCGAGCGATTAAACGCGCGTCTACGTAGGAGTTTACTACAAGCCGTATTGACTACAGCTATTGGCGTTATTGAAGGGTTGGCCACCAGACAATTCTGAGGCAACCCTTACTCTGTTTCCTACTTCAAACCCGTGCCGGTACCGGCAGCGGTGACGCCAGCAAACGCTTGTCCAGCAAGCCCAGGCCTTCCTGGAACAACTGGTTGCTGCGCTCGGTGTCGCCCAACTGTGCCAGCAGGCGTGCCAGCTCGGCGCAGGCCTCAGGGTTGCGCTGCACCTGCAGGCTGCTTTCAAGGTAGTCCCGCGCCTTGCCCCACAAGCTGTTTTGCAGGCACAGGCGCCCCAGGGTCAGCAGCAGGCTGGCATCGCCTGGATGGTCCTTGAGCCAGCCTTCGGCGAACTTCAACTGCTTCGCCGGATCGCTGCCACGCAGCAGCCCGTAGAGCCGGATCAGATGACTGTCGTACTCGCGCTTGAGGGCACCGCGCAGCACTTCTTCGGCCTTGGCGTCCGCGCCCAACTGGCGCAGTTGTTCGGCGTACGCCAGCACCAGTTGCGGCTCCTGGCGCTGGGCCGAAGTCAGTTGTTGCCAGGCCAGCTCCAGGGATTGCTGCCCGGCCTCGCCCTGCTCTTCGCGCTGGGCAGCCAGGGTCAGGTTCTCGCCCCAGGCGCGTCGCTCCAGGTCGGCCAACTCGGCAGGCGGCAACACCTTGTCCTTGCGCAACTCCGGCAACAGCCGGATTACCGAAGACCAATCGCCACGCTGTTGATACAGCCGCTGCAGTTGGCGCAATACCTGGACGTTATGCGGATGACGCTCATGCATGGCCTGCAGGGTGACCAGGGCGCCATCGGTGTCACCGCGGTCCATCTGCAACTGCGCATGACTCAAGGCTACCGCGAGTTCGGCCTGGGGCTGGCGCTCAAGCGCGCGTTCCAGCAGGCCATCCGCTTCCTCATAACGGCCCTGTTCGTTGGCCGCACGGGCGGCGCCGAGGTAGTAGAGCAATGGCTGGCGTTCGGCTTCGGCCGCACGGTGCAAGTGGCGCTCGGCACTGGCCCAGCGCCCTTCAGCGAGGTCCATCTGGCCCTGCTCGATGGCAACCTGGACCCGACGGCTGCGGTTGCGCCGCGACCACGGATTGACCACGCCACCCGAGGTCAGCACCAGGCCCAGCAGCACCCTGGCCAAATAGATCACCAGGCCGATGGCAAACAACGCCACCAGCGTCGACCACAGCCCGGACTCGTAATGCAGCACATGGGGATAGGTAATCAGCACGTAGCCGGTATGTTTCGAAATGCCCACGGCCAGTGCCAGGGCGATCGCAATCGCCAGCACCAGGATCACATAGAAGCGCTTCATCGGCTTTACTCCTGGGTCGCCGGCTTGCCAGCGGAAGCCTTGGCTTCCTCGGCAGACAGGTGGCGACGGTCAAGGTAAGCCTGCACGGCAGCCAGGCTCGCGGCCAGGTCCGGCGTGACCACCGAGACGGCCTTGGGCTCAAGCTCGGCAATACGGGCCAGCATGGCTTTGCTTTGCGGGTTGTCTTGATTGAAGTTGTCCTGCAACACGCTGCGAGCCTCGCCCAGGGATCGGCTGTACACCGCCGGCTCGCCGTTGAGCGCCGCCCATTGCGCCTGCTCAAGTGCAAGGCTCAGGGCCAGGCGCACCTGGTTCAGGCCTTGCCCTGCCAGGAGCGGGCGAATGTTGTCATCAGGATTGAAGTCGATGCGGAAATACCGCGAGATCTGCGCCCACCACTGACTCCAACGGCTGTCCGTGTCGGTGGTCGGACGCCCATCATTGGCCGCTTCAGGGAGTTGGTATTCCGGCGCGATGGCCGCCAACTGCACGACCTGATCGCGCAATGCCGCCAGTTGCAGGTACAGCCCGGTACGGTCGGGCTGTTCGATATTGCGCAACGCGGCGAGGCTCTTGGCCAACTGCTCACGGGCGGCGTAGGAGCCAGGGTCACTTTGTTCGCGGAGGATTTCGTCAGCGCCCTGGACCAGTGCCTGGGCACTGTTGATGTCCTGCAAGGCGGAAAGACGCAGGCTGGCCAGGCGGATCAAGTGCTCGGCCTCGGCCAGGCGCCAGTCCTGGCGGCTGGCCCCCAGCACGGTTTCCAGGCGCTGGCTCAGGCGTTGTTGATCACCCTGCAATTGCGCCACCAGCCGGCGACGCTCTTCCAGCTCATCGGCGCCGGGCAGTTGCCCCAGACGGGCCGACAGCTGCTGCTGGCTCTGCTTGAGGCTCTGGGATTGGTCGTCCAGGGTTTGCACTTGGCCCAGCTGTTGCTGGCTGCTCGCCTGCAGTGCGCGGACCTGCCAGATCCCCCAGCCACCGGCGGCAACGCCGGCGGCGCCGAGCAACAAGGCCACGATGGCCAGGCCGTTGCCACGGCGCGGGGCGGTGGTGACCGGTGTCTCAACAGGCGCATCAAGCGCGGGCTGAGCTTCATCTTTAGGCAAGGCTGTTTCGCTCACGTATCCATCCTTTGCGTATTAGAGAGTGGGAACGGAAACACTCCGTAACGCCACTAACAAAGCCGCGGCACTGGCGCCACGACAATCCACAACTTCTTTCGCGCCAGCGGCACGCGCCATCTCGGCGACTCGCGGGCTGGGCACGAACAACGGCAGCTGTGCCACCTGGGGCCAATCTGTACCGGCCAGCGCTTGCAGGTGTAAAAAACCCTGCCCACTGCTGACCACCACGCCGTTCAAGCGTTCCACGTTTATGCGCTGGGTCAGCGTTGCACGGTCGTAGTCCGGCAGGAAACGGCGATACAACTCCAGATAGTCGACACTAGCACCTTGCTCGCGTAAACGCTCAGCCAGCAGCTCTCGCCCGCCCTCGCCCCGCAGGATCAGCACCCGGGCGCAGGGCTTCGAGATAGCCTCGCGCAAGGCGACCAGTTCAAGCAAGGCTTCACTGTCGTCGCCGTCGTGGGGATAACTGACATCAAGGCCATGCTCGGCCAACACCTGCGCCGTAGCAGCGCCGACACTGAACCACGGTAACGCCGGCGGTTGCGGCCAGTGTTGAGCCAACAACTGCAAGCCCAGGCGCGCGGCCGGCTTGCTCACCACGATCACCGCGCAATAGCGGTCCAGCTCGCGAAAGACCGCCTGTTGTTCAGGCGTGACAGGCAGCGCTTCAATCTCCAGCAACGGCAGGCTGCTGCTGAAAACACCTTCTTCGGATAACGTCGCCGCCAGGGCCGCCGACTCCTCGGCAGGCCGCGTCAGCAGCACACGCCATTGCATCACTGCGGCCCGGCCTCGCCGTACACCGCTTGCAGAATGGCACCGGCGCCTTTTTCCAGCAGTTCCTCGGCGACCTTGATACCCAGGCTGGTGGCCTCGCTTTGCGGCCCGCGAATCTCTGCGGTGAGCAACAACCCACCACTCGGGTCGCCCACCAGGCCACGCAGCCAGAGGTTCTCGCCCTCAAGCACGGCGTAACAGGCGATCGGTACCTGGCAGCCACCGTTGAGGTGCTTGTTCAGGGCACGTTCGGCGGTGACGCGAATTTCGGTGTCCTGGTGATCCAGCGGCTTGAGCAGCGCATGAATTTCGCTGTCGGCGGTGCGGCATTCAATGCCCACAGCGCCCTGCCCGCCGGCCGGCAAGCTGTCTTCGACGCTGATGGCCGAGGTGATGCGGTCTTCAAAGCCCAAGCGGATCAAGCCGGCTGCCGCGAGAATGATCGCGTCATATTCACCGGCGTCGAGCTTGGCCAGGCGAGTATTGACGTTGCCCCGCAGGAAGCGGATTTGCAGGTCCGGGCGGCGGGTCAGCAACTGCGCCTGGCGACGCAGGCTGGAGGTGCCGACGACGCTGCCCAGCGGCAGCTCATCCAGGGAGGCATAGGTATTGGAAACGAAGGCGTCGCGGGGGTCTTCGCGCTCGCAGATGCAAAACAGGCCCAGGCCTTCAGGGAAGTCCATGGGCACGTCTTTCATCGAGTGCACGGCGATGTCGGCTTCGTTTTCCAGCAGCGCGGTTTCCAGCTCCTTGACGAACAGGCCCTTGCCGCCGATTTTCGACAGTGGCGAATCAAGCAGCTTGTCGCCGCGACTGACCATGGGCACCAGGGACACCTTCAGGCCAGGATGAGCCTGCTCAAGGCGTGCTTTGACGTATTCGGCCTGCCATAAGGCCAGGGCGCTTTTACGGGTGGCGATGCGGATTTCGCGAGAGGACATGGATCAATCCGTACTGAATAGATACGGCAGATAATAACAGCTCAGGCAAATGCGCTTTGATTTGAATCAGCAAGTGCGGGGCCTCCCTGGCCGCGTCGCACCGGGATATGGGCAGTGAAGCTCGCGTCAGCCCTCGGGCTAAAGCTGCTGCATCATCTTGCGCACACCGGCGACATGGCGCCGGCTGACGATCAACGCGTCGCCATTGAGGCCCTTCAGGAACAGCTGAAAGTGCCCAAGCGGCGTGCGCTGCAGACGCTCGATTCGCTCGCGGGCCACCAGCGCATTGCGGTGGATGCGCACAAAGCGGTCGCCAAATTCATCTTCCAGCGCCTTGAGTGGCTCATCGAGCAGCACTTCACCGGCCTCGTGACGCAAGGTCACGTACTTGTGATCGGCGATGAAGTAGACCACCTGGTCCAGGGGAATCAACTCGATGCCCTTGCGGGTACGGGCGCTGATATGGCTGCGTGGCCCGTTGCCGCCCTGGGCTGCGGGCTGGGTCAAGGCTGCCAGTTGGACACGATTGGGACGCTCGGCCTTTTTCAAGGCGCGAAGCAACGCATCGGCATTGATCGGCTTGACCAGGAAACTGGCGCCGCTGGCATCCAGGGCCTCGGAAGAGAACTCATCCTGGGAGGCGCACAGCACCACCGAAGGCGGCGACTCTCGCTCGCTCAGGCGGGCAGCCACCTGCAAGCCATCAAGGCCCGGCATGCGGATGTCGAGCAACACGACGTCCGGCTTGAGGCTGTCAATAAGGGCCAAGGCTTCCTCGCCACTGGTGGCGCTCGGCTCAAGGACATTGTAACCCTCGAGTTCACTGACCAAACGGCTCAGTCGCTCGCGGGCTTGGGGTTCGTCATCAACGATCAGGACATTCATATTGCGCTGGATTCCTGCGTGAGTCTCGCACAAGGATAGCGTAGACAGGTGCGGTGACTTCCGTCACGGCGATCCACGCTAAGACTAGCGCGAGCGGCAAAAAGTGCCCCGAGAGTGGCACCAATATTTACCCGGACCTGTTCAATCGCGCCCAAAGCCTGCTGCCTTCGGGCATCGTCGTAGGGTTTGCTGATACACAATACGAACACCCCCTCTCTAATGGATAGCCTGGAGTTCGACCTCATCGCCCGGCATTGGTGCAGTGCACCTTCCGTCAGCGCGAAGCTCTATCAGTGCAACTGTAGACGCTGGCGAAGACGATATTGCTCAATCGTCAAATATCGTTTCAATAAACACGCTTTGTTTGACCAAGGACCGCAAGTTTCCCCCCCCGATCGGTCCTGGCTCCAGTCTCGTCCTGCGCGAGTCCGGGGGCAAGGCACTTAGCCATCTTGGAAACAAATAAAAATGCCCCGCCCCGGCATCGTCGCCTCCGGGGGCAACCCTGTTATTATCGGCGCCACACTTTCATGCCCTCTTTCCAGCAGATCACGAGCGAATCCATGAGCACCGACAAGACCAACCAGTCCTGGGGCGGCCGCTTCAGTGAACCCGTCGACGCCTTCGTCGCGCGCTTCACCGCCTCCGTCACTTTCGACCAGCGCCTCTACCGCCACGACATCATGGGCTCGATCGCCCACGCCACGATGCTGGCCAAGGTCGGCGTGCTGACCGACGCCGAGCGCGACAGCATCATCGACGGCCTGACCACCATCCGTGGCGAGATCGAAGCCGGTACCTTCGACTGGCGCGTCGACCTGGAAGACGTGCACATGAACATCGAGGCCCGCCTCACCGACCGCATCGGTGTGACCGGCAAGAAACTGCACACCGGTCGCAGCCGTAACGACCAGGTGGCTACCGATATCCGCCTGTGGCTGCGGGACGAGATCGACCTGATCCTGGCAGAAATCACCCGCCTGCAAAAAGGCCTGCTGGAGCAGGCAGAGCGTGAGTCCGGCACCATCATGCCCGGCTTCACCCACCTGCAGACCGCACAGCCTGTGACCTTCGGCCACCATCTGCTGGCCTGGTTCGAAATGCTCAGCCGCGACTACGAGCGCCTGGTGGACTGCCGCAAGCGCGCCAACCGCATGCCTCTGGGCAGCGCTGCACTGGCTGGCACCACCTACCCGATCGACCGCGAATACACCGCGCAGCTGCTGGGTTTCGACGCCGTGGGCGGCAACTCCCTGGACGGCGTGTCGGACCGTGACTTCGCCATCGAATTCTGCGCCGCGGCCAGCATTGCGATGATGCACTTGTCGCGCTTCTCCGAAGAGCTGGTGCTGTGGACCAGCGCGCAATTCCAGTTCATTGACCTGCCGGACCGCTTCTGCACCGGCAGCTCGATCATGCCGCAAAAGAAAAACCCCGACGTGCCGGAGCTGGTACGCGGCAAGAGCGGCCGTGTATTCGGTGCGCTGATGGGCCTGTTGACCCTGATGAAAGGCCAACCGCTGGCCTACAACAAGGACAACCAGGAAGACAAGGAACCGCTGTTCGACGCCGCCGATACACTGCGCGACTCGCTGCGAGCCTTTGCCGACATGATCCCGGCGATCAAGCCCAAGCACGCCATCATGCGTGAAGCGGCCCTGCGCGGTTTCTCCACCGCCACAGACCTGGCGGACTACCTGGTACGCCGTGGCCTGCCGTTCCGCGACTGCCACGAGATCGTCGGGCATGCCGTGAAGTACGGCGTGGACACCGGCAAGGACCTGGCGGAAATGAGCCTGGAAGAACTGCGCCAGTTCAGCGACCACATCGAGCAGGACGTGTTTGCGGTGCTGACCCTGGAAGGCTCGGTGAATGCCCGTAACCATATCGGCGGGACTGCGCCGGCGCAGGTGAAGGCTGCCGTGGTTCGCGGCCAGGCATTGCTCGCCAGCCGCTAAAAGCTTCGCGAGCAAGCCCGCTCCCACATTCGACTGCATTCCAAAGGTGGAACTCGGTCAAATGTGGGAGCGGGCTTGCTCGCGAAAGCCTCATCACAAACACCCAAGATCTATTTCTTGGCAGCAATCATCGCCATAAACGCCGGCATTGCCGCTTCCTTGTCCGCCGCCACCCGCTGGGCATTCGGCAGCGCCTGCAAGCGCTCCAGCAACGCCTTGGCCTTCGGCAACTCAGCCAACAGATCCAGCCCGAACAGCTTCCCGGCCACGGCACAGGCCAGGTCCACGCTGTACACAAAATACAAATCCGCAATCGTGAAACTGTCCCCCGCCACATACGGCGCAAACTTCCCGTGCCGCCCCAGCGATGCGATCCCCAGCAATAACTCCGCCCTGGACTTTTCCTTGATCGCCTCCGGCACCGGCATTCCGAAAAACGCCTCGGCAAAACACGCCCGGGCCGGCAACTCGATGTACAGCTCGATTTCCCTGCACAACGCCAGCACCTGGGCGCGCTGGAACGGCTCGTTCGGCAGCAGCGATCGCCCGCCCTGGGTCTGTTCGAGGTATTCGAGGATCACGCTGGTTTCGTTGATAAACCCTTGCTCGACACCCAGCACCGGCACCTTGCCCCGCGGGCTCACGGCCAGCGCTTCCGGGGTTTGGCCTGCGTAGAACGGCACCTCTTCGAAGGGCAGCCCTTTCTCCAGCAGCGCCAGTTTGACCATGTTGTAGTAGTTGCTGACCGAAAATCCATAAAGCTTGAGCATCACAAAGCCTCCAGGCCGTGTACGGGGTTGGCAGCAGTGGTTATAGATCGGGAGGCCGCGCCTGGCCAGCAGCATCAGCCGAGTGAATGGGGGTAGACTGGCGCCCTTTCCTCCAGGAGCCTGCCATGAGCGAGCCAACCGATATCGACAACGACGAAGAAGAGTTCGCCGAGACCACCTTGATTGAAGCGATCGAAAACCAGATCGAAAGCGACAACCCGCCCGCCGCCAAGGCCACGTTCAACAAGCTGACCCTGGTGGGCTACGAGCGCGAAGACATCCTGCAAATGATGGCCCACGTCCTCGCCATCGAAATTGACGCGCTGCTCGAAGAAGATCGCGCCTTCAATACCGAATGGTATGAAACTGCGTTGCGTGCGCTGCCGGAGCTGCCGCCCGAGAAGCAATAAGCCTCACACCGCGCTGGCCAGCAAACTCTTGCTGGCCACAATCCTGCCCCACATCAACACCGCATGAGTTCCGACTGGACAGCTCGCCCAAGTGCGTTCACCTTATGGCTGCTAACGTCTAAAAATTCCTAGAAAGTCTGGAGTCCTTATGTCGTATACCCCTGAGTTGGTTGCCGAACTGGAAATCCTTGCACTCTTCAACCTGGGCAGCTCCCAGGAAGGTCTGAAAGTTCATCAGACTGCCGCTCCCACTGCCATTGCCGCCGCCCGGCGCCTGTTTGATAAAGACCTGATCGACCAGCCAGACGGTGGTTACCTCACCAGCCTCGGCCGGGACGCTGCCGAACACGCACAAAGCCTGCTGACTATTCTGACGACCGCCAAAGAAGCCGCCTGACACCTCGTATCGCCCACGGGATCCTCTCTTCACGGATTCCGCGGGCATTCCCGCGCCCGGGATAAAATTCCGGCGTCAAAAACAAATTCCCTCTAAACCTCCTACGCTACTGGCTGTAAACTCCCACACGGCCGCCCACGTCGGGCCCTGCGAGCCACCGAGTTCGACATGACCCGCACCCACGAAATCCGCCCCGACCTGGACGAAGGCATCGACCGCAAGGTGCTGGCCCAGTTACGCGCGCGGTTTCTGGCCCTGAACGAAGGCCGCATGGCCCGGGCCGTCGAGGGGCTGACGCCACGCCAGCAAAGCGTATTGACCCTGCTGCCGCTGTTTTTCCACGTGAATCACCCGCTGTTGCCGGGCTATGTGTCGGGCAGCACGCCGGCCGGCCTGTCGAATTTTGAACCCGACGCGCAAGCCTTGGCCGAGGCCCAGCGCCTGACCCGCACGTTTTCCTACAAGCCCCGCCACGGCAACCCACCGCGGCCGATTCATGGCCTGTTCCTGATGGGCAGCCTGGGCACCCTGGCCCAGGCCGATCAAAGTGATATGGACGTGTGGGTCTGCCATGCGGCCGATCTCAGCGAGAACGAGCTGGCCGAGTTGCGCAAGAAATGCCAACTGCTCGAAACCTGGGCCCTGAGCATGGGCGCCGAGGCGCACTTCTTCCTGATCGAGCCGACGCGGTTTATCCAGGGCGAGCGCGACACCCAGCTGAGTTCAGAAGACTGCGGCACCAGCCAGCATTACCTGCTGCTGGACGAGTTCTACCGCACCGCCATCTGGCTGGCCGGGCGCACGCCGATCTGGTGGCTGGTGCCGGTGTACGAAGAAACCCGCTATGCCGACTTCACCCACGCGCTGATTTCCAAACGCTTTATTCGCGCCGATGAAACCCTCGACCTGGGCCACCTGGCGCACATCCCGCCGGGTGAATTTATCGGTGCCGGCTTGTGGCAGTTGTTCAAGGGCATCGAATCGCCCTACAAATCAGTACTGAAACTCCTGCTGACCGAGGTCTACGCCAGCGAGCACCCGAAGGTGCAGTGCCTGAGCCTGCGCTTCAAGCGCGCTGTGTTTGCCAATCAGCTGGACCTGGACGAACTGGACCCGTACATCGTCGTCTACCGCCGGATCGAGGAGTACCTCAAGGCCCGTAATGAGCCGGAACGCCTGGAACTGGTGCGGCGCAGCCTGTACCTGAAGGTCAACCGCAAGCTCAGCGCGGGCCAGCGCACCGGGTGGCAGCGTTTGCTGCTGGAGCGCCTGGCCAGCGAATGGGGTTGGGACCAGCGCCAACTGGCCCTGCTGGACAGCCGCAGCCAATGGAAAGTCCGCCAGGTGGCCTCCGAGCGCCGGGCGCTGGTCAACGAGCTGAACTACAGCTATCGCTTCCTGACCCAGTTTGCCCGCACCGAACAGACCGTCAGCCTGATCAATAAGCGCGATCTCAATGTGCTGGGCCGGCGTCTGTACGCTGCCTTCGAGCGCAAGGCCGGCAAGGTCGAGTTCATCAACCCCGGCATTGCGCCCGACCTTGCCGAAGACACCCTGACCCTGGTGCAGTCGCCCAACCGCAAAGAGCCCGGCCAGCATCATTGGGGCTTGTACAACGGCAGCCTGACCGCCCTGGAATGGGAGCACTTCGCGCCGATCAAGCGCAGCCGCGATTTGCTGGAAATGCTCACCTGGTGCCACCGCAACGGCGTGATCGACAGCAGTACCCGCCTGGCGCTGCATCCCGGCAGCAGTGACATGACCGAATTCGAGCTGTTCAACCTGCTGGGCAGCCTGCAACAAACCGTCGTCCTGCCCCTGGCCAGCGTCGATGAAGACCGCCTGCTGCGCTCGGCAGTGCCCGAGGAAGTGCTGCTGCTGATCAACGTCGGCGTCGACCCGCTCAAGCATCATCGCGACCTGAACATCCTGATGACCACCGAGCGCACCGACTCCCTGAGTTACGCGGGCGTACGGGAAAACCTGGTGCTGACCCTGGACCAGGTCACGCTCAACAGTTGGAACGAGGTGATGGTCAGCCGCTATGACGGCCCCCACGCGCTGCTCGATTGCCTGCGCGACTACCTCAATCAGCTACCGCCCAATCACTTGCCGCGCTTGCGGGTGCGCTGTTTCTGCCACAACCGCGCGCAGTTCATTGCCCAGCGCGTGGAAGAAATCTTCGACACTGCGCAAAACCTGCTGCTGGGCCAGGAAAACCATCGCTACCTGGTGCAGGTGCAGCAGCACTACCACGTGATGGAGCTGACACCCGGCCAGGCCAACCATGTGTCACTGGCGACCCAGGACGCGCTGATCGCCTACCTCAGTGAGGAACTGGCCAGCTACAGCCCGCTGCACCTGGACACCATGGCCCTGGAAGACCACGACCTGGCGCTGCTGCTGCCCATGGGCCTGCCCGACTGTGTGCAGGTGTTCTACCGGATCAACGACGGAGTTGCCGAGCTGTACGTGCTGGATGAGTTCAACGCGCTCTGGCAGCAGCGCCTGCCGTTCCACGACGAGCAAAGCCTGTTGGTGCCATTGCAACGCTTCCTGCAGTCGATCATTTATCGCCGCGACGCGCTGCTGCCGCTGGACCCGCAACAGCCCTTCGGCGCGGTGCAAATCCTGTATTACCAGCTGTTGCCGTCAGGCAGCGGCCGTGCACGGCGGGCCGAACCGCGCCCAGCGCCGCAAACCCCGGCCAACAAGCCGTTCTACGACGTGCAGGCGATTATCGGCAAGGCAGCACCGGGCCAGGTGGGGATCACCTTGTACTGCAATCAACGGGAGTTTTCCGAGCTGGAATTTGGCGACCAACTGTTTGCGGTGGTCGCCCAGCAAATCGTCGGGCAACGCCGGGAAGCCGAGCGTTACCGCTGCTACATCACCGATCTGGACCTGTCCGGCCTGCTCGGTGATGTTCAAAGCCCGAGCAATCTGTACCTGCGCTACAAGGCTGATCTGGAACTGGCGCTCAATGAAGCGCTGAACCAGGTTTAGAGAGGAAAGGCGCCACCGTCTTTCGGCTGGCCTTCGACGCCGAGCAATTCAAGCTTGAGGGTCTTGCCACCCGGTGCTGGCCAGTCGATGTGCTGGCCGACTTGCAGGCCCAGCAATGCACTGCCCACCGGCGCCAGGATCGAGATTTTGCCTTCGTCGGCGTTCGCGTCCTTGGGGTAGACCAGGGTCAGGTGATAGTCCTTGCCACTGCCTTGTTCACGGCAATGCACGCTGGAGTTCATGGTCACGACAGATGCAGGCACTTCATCGTGGCCAACCACTTCTTCGGCGCGGTCGAGTTCGTGTTGCAGGGCTTCAACGCCCGGCGACGCCTCGCCGACACGGTCGATCAGTTGCTCAAGACGCTGCACGTCAAGACGGGTGAGGATGATGGAAGGTGCGGTCATGATTCAGGCAGACTCCTTTTTTCTGCACAAAAAAGCAAAACCCCGCCAGGAAAAGGCGGGGTTCTCACGGACCTCGATGAGTTGAGGTGTATCCGGACACTACCACAGCACAATAAATAAACAAGACGGCCTCAGGCGCAGGTCCTGCGCTGCTCGGCCTGGGCGACGATCACGCGGCGTCGCGCATCGTCGGCAGAGCGCCATTCGCGGATGTCTTCCACATGACGGAAGCAACCGAGGCAGACTTTGTGCTCATCCAGCCGACATAAACTGATACAAGGTGACGGCACCGCCGGGCTGACATTGCTGAACAGCGGCTTGGGCGGGCGTACGGGAACGGGCTGCGTCACGATCAGATCTCGTCGAAGTCCAGCTCGACGCCGGCTTGTTCCTGGGTGAGGCGCGCGAGCATTTCGCTCAGCAGCTCATCGGTGGTGTCGTGGGTCCAGCGTTTTTCTTCTTCATCGTAATCGAAGTGAAAACCACCGGAACGCGCCGCCAGCCATAGCTGACGCAGGGGCTCCTGGCGGCTGAAAATCAATTGGGTGCCATTTTCAAACTTGACGGTGAGCACACCGGCCGAGTTCTCCAGGTCCACATCCAGACCGCTGTCGTCGAAAATATCCTCCAGCGCTTGCTGGGTCGCATCCACCAGGTCGTGAAAACGGGCTTCGGTCAAACTCATTGTGGGAACCTCGAAAAGTGTCTGGTCTCGCTCAAGCGCCGCACAATACGGACGCGCCATCATGATTGCAAAGGATACCGATTTCATTACCCACAGCCGTGTGAATTATCCTCGATTGGTGTAAGCACAATCGCGACAAACTCGGCAAAGCCCCGCCGGACGGGTATTTCGGCGCATAGGCAATCCGGCGGGTGGTCGGTATACTCGGGCGCAATTAATGCATATTCAAGGATTTCGCCATGAAGCGCCTGATCTCTTCCCTTGCTGCGCTCGTCGCGGTCGCTTGCCTCGTTAGTGCCTGTGGTCAAAAAGGCCCGCTGTATCTGCCCGATGACAGCAAAGACCCGAATGAACAGGCGCAATCGTCGCAAACCAAAGCGCACAAGCACGACACCTACTAAGGGAACATCATGGACGCTTTTAACTACCGGGACGGCGAGCTGTTCGCGGAAGGTGTCGCGCTGTCCGCCATCGCCGAGCGCTTTGGTACCCCGACCTACGTGTACTCCCGTGCCCACATCGAAGCGCAATACCGCTCCTTTGCCGATGCGCTGGAAGGCACGCCGAGCCTGGTGTGCTTCGCCGTAAAAGCCAACTCCAACCTGGGTGTACTCAATGTCCTGGCGCGCCTGGGCGCCGGTTTCGACATTGTGTCCCGGGGCGAGCTTGAGCGTGTACTGGCCGCCGGCGGCAAGGCTGACAAAATTGTGTTCTCCGGTGTCGGCAAGAGCCGCGAAGACATGCGCCGCGCCCTGGAAGTTGGCGTGCACTGCTTCAACGTCGAATCCACCGACGAGCTGGAGCGCCTGCAAGTGGTGGCCGCCGAGATGGGCGTTCGCGCGCCGATCTCCCTGCGGGTCAACCCGGACGTCGACGCCGGCACTCACCCGTACATTTCCACCGGTCTCAAAGAGAACAAGTTCGGCATCGCCATTGCCGACGCCGAGGACGTGTACATCCGCGCCGCGCAGTTGCCGAACCTGGAAGTCTTGGGTGTCGACTGCCATATCGGCTCGCAACTGACCAGCCTGCCACCGTTCCTCGACGCCCTCGACCGCCTGCTGGCGCTGGTCGACCGCCTCGGCGAGTGCGGCATCTACCTGCACCACATCGACCTCGGTGGCGGCGTGGGTGTGCGTTATCGCGACGAAGAGCCGCCGCTGGTGTCCGACTACATCAAGGCCGTGCGCGAGCGCCTCGAAGGCCGCGACCTGACGCTGATGTTCGAGCCGGGCCGCTACATCGTCGCCAACGCCGGCCTGCTGCTGACCCAGGTCGAGTACCTCAAGCACACCGAGCACAAGGATTTCGCCATCGTCGACGCGGCGATGAACGACCTGATCCGTCCGGCGCTGTACCAGGCCTGGATGAATGTGACGGCCGTCAAGCCACGCGCAGGCGAAGGCCGCAGCTACGATATCGTCGGCCCGATCTGCGAGACCGGCGACTTCCTGGCCAAGGAACGTCAGCTGGCCCTGGAAGAAGGCGACCTGCTGGCCGTGCATTCGGCCGGTGCCTATGGGTTTGTCATGAGCTCCAACTACAACACCCGCGGGCGTACCGCCGAGGTGCTGGTGGACGGTGATCAAGCGTTTGAAGTGCGTCGCCGCGAGACGGTAGCCGAGTTGTTTGCTGGCGAAAGCCTGCTGCCGGAGTAAGGTCATGTTGCTGCGTTTTACCAAGATGCACGGGCTGGGCAATGACTTCATGGTCCTCGACCTGGTCAGCCAGCACGCGCACATCCTGCCCAAGCACGCCAAGCTGTGGGGCGACCGGCACACCGGTGTCGGCTTCGACCAATTGTTGCTGGTGGAAGCGCCGAGTAACCCGGAAGTGGATTTCCGTTACCGGATCTTCAACTCCGATGGCTCCGAAGTGGAACAGTGCGGCAATGGTGCCCGCTGTTTCGCCCGTTTTGTCCTGGACAAGCGCCTGACCGCCAAGCGGCAGATTCGCGTCGAGACCAAAAGCGGCATCATCGAGCTGGATATTCGCAGCGACGGCCAGATCGGCGTCAACATGGGCGCGCCACGGCTGGTGCCGGCGGACATTCCGTTCCAGGCCACCGAGCAAGCCCTGAGCTACCCGGTGGACGTGGACGGCAAGACCGTCAACCTGGCTGCCGTGTCCATGGGCAACCCCCATGCCGTGTTGCGGGTGGATGACATCAACAACGCGCCGGTGCATGAACTGGGGCCGAAGATCGAAAACCACCCGCGCTTTCCCGCGCGGGTCAATGTGGGCTTCCTGCAGGTCATCGACCGTTCCCGTGCGCAGTTGCGCGTCTGGGAACGCGGGGCCGGCGAAACCCAGGCTTGCGGTACCGGCGCCTGCGCCGCTGCCGTAGCCGCGATCAGCCAGGGGTGGATGGATTCGCCGCTGCTGATCGACCTGCCCGGTGGACGCCTGTCCATTGAATGGGCAGGCCCCGGCCAACCGGTGAAAATGACCGGCCCGGCCACCCGCGTCTACGAAGGACAGGTCCGTCTATGAGTGAGCAAATCTAATGACTGATAAGCCTCAAGTACCCGCGCAAGCATCCCCAAGCGAAAGTCTGGAGGCCGCAGCCGTTGCGGCGTATCTGGAGGCTAACCCGGACTTCTTCGTCGAACACGAAGAACTGCTGCCGGCCCTGCGTATTCCCCACCAGCGCGGCGATACCGTGTCGCTGGTGGAGCGGCAGATGAAGATCCTGCGCGAGCGCAATATCGAAATGCGCCATCGGCTCTCGCAGCTGATGGATGTGGCCCGCGACAACGACCGCCTGTTCGACAAGACTCGCCGCCTGGTCCTGACCCTGATGGACGCCGCCAGCCTGGAAGAAGCGGTGATCGCCGTCGAAGACAGCCTGCGCCAGGATTTCCAGGTGCCCTTTGTCAGCCTGATCCTGTTCAGCGACAACCCGATGCCGGTGGGTCGCTGGGTCAGCGGCAGCGATGCCCAGACCGCGATTGGCGGCCTGCTGTCCGAAGGCAAGACCATCAGCGGCACCTTGCGCGAGCATGAACTGGACTTCCTGTTTGGCGCCGAGCAGCGCCAGCAGATCGGCTCCACCGCCGTGGTTGCCCTCAGTCATCAAGGTTTGCATGGCGTGCTGGCCATCGCCAGCCGTGATCCGCAGCATTACAAAAGCTCGGTGGGCACGCTGTTCCTGAGCTACATCGCCGAAGTGCTGGGCCGCGTCCTGCCACGCTTCACCAGCGCATTGCGCGCGGTGCGCTAGCCATGGAACGACAACTGGACGCCTACTGCGCTCACCTGCGCAGCGAGCGCCAGGTGTCGCCGCATACCCTGGAAGCCTACCGGCGGGACTTGAACAAGGTCCTGGCGTTCTGCGAGAAACAACACATCGGCAGCTGGAAGGCCCTGGACATCCAGGGTCTGCGCAGCCTGATCGCCCGCCTGCACCAGCAAGGCCAATCCTCCCGCAGCCTGGCGCGCCTGCTGTCGGCGGTACGCGGCCTCTATCACTACCTGAACCGCGAAGGCCTGTGCGACCACGACCCGGCCAACGGCCTGGCGCCGCCCAAGGGTGAACGCCGCCTGCCCAAGACCCTCGACACCGACCGTGCCCTGCAATTGCTCGACGGCGCCGTGGAGGACGACTTCCTGGCTCATCGCGACCAGGCGATCCTCGAACTCTTCTACTCCTCGGGCCTGCGCCTGTCGGAGCTGACCGGGCTTAACCTCGATCAACTGGACCTGGCGGATGGCCTGGTGCAGGTGCTCGGCAAAGGCAGCAAGACCCGCGTATTACCCGTGGGCAAGAAGGCCCGCGAAGCCTTGCTGCTGTGGCTGCCGCTGCGCGCCCTGGCCAACCCGGCGGACGACGCGGTGTTTATCAGCCAGCAAGGCCGGCGCCTCGGGCCCCGGGCCATACAAGTGCGGGTCAAGGCCGCCGGCGAGCGCGAACTGGGGCAGAACCTGCACCCGCACATGCTCCGGCACTCCTTTGCCAGCCACTTGCTGGAGTCCTCCCAGGACCTGCGTGCGGTGCAGGAACTGCTGGGCCACTCCGACATCAAGACCACCCAGATCTACACCCACCTGGACTTCCAGCACCTGGCAACGGTGTACGACAGCGCCCATCCACGGGCCAAACGCATTAAGGGCAGTGACTCATGAGCATCAAGCTGATCACCTTCGACCTGGACGATACGCTCTGGGATAACGTGCCGGTCATCATCAGCGCCGAGGCATCGATGCGCGAGTGGCTGGCGACCCACGCCACCAAGGTGGGCGACTTGCCCCTGGAGAAGTTTGCCAGCCTTCGCCAGCAGGTGCTGGAGCGTCATCCCGAGCTGAAATATCGCATCAGCGTGTTGCGTCACAAGGTGCTGCAATACGCCTTCGAGGAAGCCGGGTACCCGCTGCCGGAAGCGGCGCAGATGGCGGATGTGTGCTTTGAAGCGTTCATCCATGCCCGGCATCAACTCACCGTATTCCCCGAAGCGGAACCGATGCTGCAAGCACTGCGCCGCGACTATCTACTGGGGGTGATTACCAACGGTAATGCCGATGTGCAACGTGTGGGGCTGGCGGATTACTTCCACTTTGCGCTGCGGGCTGAAGACATTGGTATCGCCAAGCCGGATGCGCGGTTGTTTCAGGAAGCCTTGCAGCGCGGTGGCGTAGCGCCGGGCGCGGCAGTGCATGTGGGTGATCATCCAGGGGATGACATTGCCGGTGCGCAGCAGGCGGGGCTGCGGGCGGTGTGGTTCAACCCGGCAGGCAAGGCCTGGGAGGCCGAGAAATTGCCGGATGCCGAGATTCGCAGCCTGACCGAGCTACCCGACGTGCTAGCCCGCTGGAATGCATAACCTGATGATGAAGGGCTTTTGTGGCGAGGGAGCTTGCTCCCGCTGGGCTGCGAAGCGGCCCCTGAACCAGCCACGACGGCCTTTCTGAAAGACCGCGTCGACCCAACCAGGGGCCGCTTCGCGCCCCAACGGGAGCAAGCTCCCTCGCCACACACGCTCTTCATCCTTGGATGGGTGTTGGCCCTGACCATTTTTTGTAGCGCCCATGAAAAAGCCCGCAGCGACGGCGGGCTTTTTCAGCAAGCAAACAGCAGGCCTTAGATAGGCCGGCTGCCGTACTTGTTATCCGGCTTCTTCGGTGGATCTGCCACCACGTTAGCCTCGACTTCCTGCACTTTGCCGCCTTTGGCGAGGAATTCTTCCATCGCCCGGGCCAGCGCATCGCGCTCTTTGTTCTTGGCTTCTACGCTCGGCAACTCGTCAACCGACACTGCAGCCTTGGCCTTGCCCTTGGCTGCCGGGACCGGTGCATCGTCGCCACCGTCGTCGTCAGCCACGTCTTCGGCAGCCGCCTCAAGACCTTCTTCGGTTTCGTCGTCGTCGCCTACTTCGAGGTCGTCGTTTTCCAGATCATCGTCGCTCATGTTCTACCTCATGACTTGCGAAAAGCAGATTAGTTATAGCCCAGCTTCGCCGCCTGTCGACGGCCGCCGGAAAAAAATCAACATCCACCGGTTAACCAGTGGCTTATGCCCCATCACCGTGCAAGGTGGCGAGGACTTTACGAGCACCGCCATGATCACGGTGCTCGCCCAGATAAACACCTTGCCAGGTCCCCATCGCCAAGCGGCCGGCCCTTACCGGCAAACTCAGCTGACAGCCCAGCAGACTGGCCTTGAAGTGCGCCGGCAGATCATCCGGACCCTCGTCGTTGTGTTCATATCCCGCCGTGCCTTGCGGCACCAGCGCATTGAAAAAACGCTCGAAGTCACGGCGAACCGCCGGGTCGGCATTCTCGTTGACCGTCAACGAGGCCGAGGTGTGCTGCAGCCACAAATGCAACAGTCCCACCCGACAGGCCTTCAATTCAGGCAGGCCGGCGAGCAACTCGTCCGTCACCAGATGAAAGCCCCGGGGCTTGGCCCGCAGGGTTATCAGGGTCTGTTGCCACATACAGTTCTCCGCCTATCGGCGCGCATTCTAGCGCGCTCAGGGAAAAAACAAAGTGCCGAATACGCCTACATGCCTGTAAGACATTCGCACACTGAAAAGTGCAGTGCGGATCCCATCACAAAGTCGCAAAAAAACCCATACACCTTTAGCCACAGACAAACCCAAGGCAAAAAAATGCCCGGCAAGCCGGGCATCTTTTTTTCGCGTACTTACAAGTTGTAGCCGCGCTCGTTGTGTTGCGCCAGATCGAGGCCAACCGCCTCTTCTTCTTCGGTCACCCGCAGGCCCATCACCACGTCCAGCACCTTGAGGATGATGTACGTCACGATAGCGGTGTAGATGACGGTGAAGCCGACGCCTTTAGCCTGAACCCAGACCTGTGCGGCAATGTCGGTAGTAGCGGCGTTGAAGCCACCCATCGACGGTGCGGCGAACACGCCGGTCAGGATCGCGCCGAGGATACCGCCGATACCATGCACGCCGAAGGCGTCCAGGGAGTCGTCGTAGCCCAGTTTGCGTTTCAGGGTAGTGGCGCAGAAGAAGCACACTACACCAGCAGCCAGGCCGATCACCAGGGCACCCATCGGGCCCACGGTGCCAGCGGCTGGGGTGATTGCCACCAGGCCCGCAACCACACCCGAGGCGATGCCCAGTGCGCTTGGCTTGCCGTGGGTGACCCACTCGGCGAACATCCAGCCCAGGGCCGCAGCAGCGGTAGCGATCTGGGTCACCAGCATCGCCATGCCGGCAGTGCCGTTGGCCGCAGCAGCGGAGCCGGCGTTGAAGCCGAACCAGCCGACCCACAGCATCGCCGCGCCCACCAGGGTGTAACCGAGGTTGTGCGGGGCCATTGGGGTGGTTGGGAAGCCTTTACGCTTGCCGAGTACCAGGCACGCTACCAGGCCGGCCACACCGGCGTTGATGTGCACCACGGTGCCGCCTGCGAAGTCGAGCACGCCCCAGTCGCCCAGCAACGAACCCGGACCGCCCCATACCATGTGGGCGATCGGTGCGTAGACCAGGGTGAACCAGACGCCCATGAAGATCAGCATCGCGGAGAACTTCATCCGCTCGGCGAATGCACCGACGATCAGCGCCGGGGTGATGATCGCGAAGGTCATCTGGAAGGTCACGAACACGGCCTCAGGGAACAACGCCGCCGGGCCGGTGATGCTGGCCGGGGTCACACCCGAGAGGAACAGTTTGGACAAGCCACCCACAAACGAGTTGAGGTTGACGACGCCTGCTTCCATACCGGTGGTGTCGAACGCCATGCTGTAGCCGTACACGAACCACAGGATGGTGATCAGGCCGGTGATGGCAAAGCACTGCATCATCACGGAAAGAATGTTTTTGGAGCGAACCATGCCGCCGTAGAACAGCGCGAGGCCTGGAATGGTCATGAACAGCACCAGCGCGGTGGACGTGAGCATCCACGCGGTGTCGCCGGAATTGAGGACTGGAGCAGGTACTGGGTCCGCCGCCATGGCCAGGGCCGGCATTACGAGGGACAACAGGGCTCCTAGCCCTGCGAATTTACGCAGAGTCATATTGTTTTCTCCTGGGGCGTTGGGGTTTGGCGGCTTAGATTGCGTCGGTATCGGTTTCGCCGGTACGGATGCGAATAGCCTGTTCCAGATTGACCACGAAGATCTTGCCGTCACCGATCTTGCCGGTGTTGGCGGCCTTGGTTATCGCCTCGATAACCCGGTCAAGATCCTTGTCGTCAATGGCGACATCAATCTTCACCTTTGGCAGGAAATCGACCACGTATTCCGCGCCGCGATACAGCTCGGTGTGACCCTTCTGCCGACCGAAGCCTTTGACCTCAGTAACGGTAATGCCCTGCACGCCGATCTCGGACAGTGACTCGCGTACATCGTCCAACTTGAACGGCTTGATGATGGCAGTGACTAGCTTCATGAAAACTCTCTCCCGAATTGGTGGACTTGCCCCAGGAAAACAAACCCGTCTCAAGTCTAAGCGCAGTGCCTGGCTTTGTAACGCTTCGTCGCCCTGGCATTTGCCATTGCGACGCTCGCTAACCACTGGTGACGAAACATGTACCGCTGGTCCGTCGGCGCACTGCATCGTCACAGCGACTGCATCAGTGCATGGGTCATGATCGTCTAAGCAGAAAGCTTGCCAGCTCCGTAAAAATCACTGAAATCAGTCCTTTGTTCGCCTGTGCCCACCTACCCGGCGCCACGACAGCGAAGATACGCACGAAAACGGTGCGCGACCGCCCGTCCTCATGCGCGAAAAGCGTGCGCCGCAGGGGCTGGAAAAGACTATAGACGCTGCGTGATACACTGCCGGCCAACAGATTTTCCGGACTATTTCCCATGCTCGCGCCCAAAGACCTCCTCGACGCCCTGAGCGGCCACGCCTCCCGCCTGTTCAGCAGCGACACGCCGCTGCCACGCAATGAAATTGAAAGCCAGTTCAAGGCGCTGCTGCAAAGCGGTTTCAGCAAGCTGGACCTGGTAAGCCGGGAAGAGTTTGATAGCCAGATGGTGGTGTTGGCGCGCACTCGGGCGCGGTTGGAAAGCCTTGAGGCCAAGGTGGCGGAGCTGGAAGCGCGATTGACGCCTGCCGCCGAATAAGCCGGCCCAACCGGGGCAGGTTTCGCCTGTCCCCGTTAAACCGTTGCAACCCTCAGCTCACCCGCTGATACCCGCCGACAACCCCCTTCTTCGACAATACCCACTGCCACAGCTGGATATCCCGCGCGCGAAACGCCCCTGCACACGACAGCAGGTAATAGCGCCACATCCGGTAGAAACGCTGGCCAAAGGTGTCTGCGAAATCCGGCCACGCCAGTTCGAAGTTTTCGCACCAGGCCATCAGCGTCTTGTCGTAGTCGGCGCCAAAGTTGTGCAAATCCTCGGCAACAAATAACCCGTCCATGGCGTCGCCGATCTGCCCGATCGAGGGCAAATCACCGTTGGGAAAGATGTATTTGTCGATCCACGGATCCGGCGTGCTGTTGCGTTGGTTCTTGCCGATAGTGTGTAGCAGGAACAACCCATCGTCTTTCAGGCAGCGGTTGGCGACCTCCATATACGCCCGATGGTTCTTGCGCCCCACATGCTCGAACATGCCGACACTGGCGATATGGTCGAACTGCTCGTCGATATCCCGATAGTCCTGCAGACGAAACTCGATCGGCAGATGTGAATACTTGGCCCGCCCCCACTCCGCCTGCTCCTTGGAGATGGTTACGCCGACACACTCGACCCCATAGTGCTCGGCCGCATGGCTCATGAAACTGCCCCAGCCACAGCCGATATCCAGCACGCGCATGCCCGGCTTGAGCCCCAGTTTTTTACAGATCAGGTCCAGCTTGGCGAACTGCGCCTGCTCCAGGGTGGTGGCATCTTTCCAGTAGCCACAGGTGTAGGTCATGCGCGAGTCGAGCATGCGTGCGTAGAAGTCATTGCCGAGGTCGTAATGTGCTTCGCCGACTTGCCAGGCGCGCTTCTTGTTTTGCAGGTTCAGCCAGCGGGAGCTGAACGCGTGAAACAACAAGGTGGCCGGGTTGGCCTGGTCGATCACGCCGGAGCGCATGAGGCGGTAAAAAAACTCATCCAGCGCCTCGGCGTCCCAGCCGCCATCCATGTAGTCTTCGCCAAGGCCAAGATTGCCCTTGGCCAGGGCGAGATCAAATGTGGCACTGTGGTGCAGTTGCATATCGGCAGCCGATGGCCCGTTGACCTCGATCTGCGCCTGCGCCAGCAACTCCTTAACGAAGCGCGCTCCCTGAGACATCTCATCAGAACCGGAAAAAGAATGACGCGTTTTGTTAAGCACAGTTGCTCTCCAGAAATAGCGTTGCCTTTGATTCATACACTGCGAGAAATCTGGCCATGGAAGCGTCTGGCAAGGCCCTTAAGGCGTCATGGAAGCGCTGGCTGGGAACAGATGTAACAAATCTTATCCAGCCATTTTTTAAAGATATAATGAATTAATATTATGAAAACCATGCAAAATTGGAATGCAAGATGGACATTCGGGCGCTCCGTTATTTCGTAGAAGTCGTCGACCAGCAGAGCTTTACCAAAGCCGCTGTGAAGCTGCACCTGACCCAGCCAACAGTCAGCAAGATGGTGCAGCAATTGGAGTCGAGCCTGGGCCTGAAGCTGCTCGACCGCATGGGAAAACGCTTCACCCTGACGGACGCCGGGGAAATTGTGCTCAAGCGCGCCAAGGAAATGATCGCGCTGCACGATGAAATGACGGTAGAGCTGCAAGACTTGCAGCATGTCGGGCGCGGCGCCCTGCGCATGGGGCTTTCGCCCTCCACCCACCTCGCACTGGCGCCGATTTTTGCGGAGTATCACGCCCGTTACCCGAAGATCGAACTGAAACTGTTCGAAAGCGGCGGCAATATCACCATCCAGGATCTGCGCCAGGGCACGCTGGAGTTCGGCACCATCCTGGACTCGCCGCGCGTGGCGGATATCTGGTCCGAATTCGAATCCATGCCCCTGTTCGAATCGCCACTGTGCCTGCTCGCGCCCCATGACTCGCCCTGGCAAGGCCGCAGCTCGGTGGAGTTGAGCGAACTGCAAGCCTGCGAATTCATCTTTTACGATGACACCTTCACCCTGAACCAATTCGTACTTGATGCCTGTGCACAAGCCGGTTTTGAGCCGCGGATCAGTGGCCGCAGCAGCCAATGGGACTTTATTGCCTCCCTGGTACGACTGGGCGTGGGCATCACCCTGCTGCCCCGGGCATTCTGCGAAACCCTTGATGCGAGCCAGTTCAGCATCGCGGAAATACAGTCGCCGGCCCTGAACTGGCGACTGATGCTGGCGTGGCGTCGGCAGTGCAAATTGTCGTTTGCGGCGCAGGCGTGGTTGACGCTGGCGAAAGAGTTTCTGTGTGTGCCGCCGTCGGACCGCTAGCGCGATACGTTCTGTAAAACCTCGCCGCCGCGCGTCGCCATCACTCAACTACCCTTGAAAAACCGCAGGAAGCGGCCACTCATTTCAAGGAACCAGCATGTCCCTCGCCATCGTCCACAGCCGCGCCCAGATAGGCGTCGAAGCGCCCGCCGTCACTGTCGAGGTACACATGGCCAACGGCTTGCCGTCGCTGACGCTGGTGGGCCTGCCGGAAACCGCCGTCAAGGAAAGCAAAGACCGCGTGCGCAGTGCGATCCTCAACTCTGCGCTGCAATACCCGTCCCGTCGCATCACCCTCAATCTCGCACCCGCCGACCTCCCCAAGGACGGCGGGCGTTTTGATTTGGCGATTGCCCTGGGGATTCTCGCCGCCAGCGTGCAGGTACCGGCGCTGACCCTCGATAACGTGGAATGCCTGGGCGAGTTGGCGCTGTCCGGCGAGGTGCGGCCGGTGAAAGGTGTGTTGCCGGCAGCCCTGGCGGCGCGCAAGGTCGGGCGCACCTTGATCGTGCCACGGGCCAATGCCGAGGAAGCCTGCCTGGCCTCGGGGTTGAAGGTGATTGCCGTGGATCACCTGCTGCAAGTGGTGGCGCACCTGAACGGTCACGTGCCGATCGAGCCCTTCGTTTCCAGTGGCCTGATGTACTTGAACAAACCCTACCCCGACCTGAGTGAAGTGCAGGGCCAACTGGCAGCCAAGCGTGCGCTGTTGATCGCTGCGGCGGGCGCCCACAACCTGTTGCTCAGCGGGCCACCGGGCACCGGCAAGACCTTGCTCGCCAGCCGTCTACCAGGGTTGTTGCCGCCCTTGAGTGAACAGGAAGCGCTGGAGGTGGCGGCGATTCAATCGGTGGTCAGCCTGGCGCCGCTGAGCCATTGGCCACACCGGCCATTTCGCCAGCCGCACCATTCGGCATCCGGCCCGGCGCTGGTAGGCGGTGGCTCGAAACCGCAGCCGGGGGAAATCACCCTGGCCCATCATGGTGTGTTGTTTCTCGACGAGTTCAGTGCATTGCTTTATCCCCGGAGTCGTTCATTTGCGCTAAGCCTAAGTATCGTAGGACTGACAAGGCAAAGAGCTGATGTGAACGATGATTCACTTCAAAGCGCGCCCTAGCATTGCGCCCTAGGATTTGGTAACTCCCAATGCGTCGCTGCTGACACACGAACTGCATTTGAGAACGACCAGAGTCGATTCCCGACCGTTCGTCACCTCGATTTTCGAAGACTGAACCATCCCTTCTTAGTTATAACAATGGATATACTTAAAACATACTGTAAGGCTCTTTTAGCGCTTTGACTTGGTCATCGCTAGATAAACCTGGAGCTAATACCTTTTAAAAAACAAGTTAAGGGTAAAGTTAAAGTATATTCAACCTGTCAATTTATAATATTCATATCTGCCATTCGCTCCAAGCAACAACCAAGAGCATACGCATTACCGCTCTGAGCTCGAAGGAGCGTGTTGAGAAACTAAACCTCGCCTGCTAAGGTTCGGCGAAATCCAAACGGTTTATGCTATGACCATTATCAAAAGCCTTATCGCTGTGTCTGAACACCCACAAGAGAACTTAGACATTGATGCGGCCACACAGTTATTAGCAGCAAATCAGGCGTTGAAAAAAACGCAAGCAAGCAGGTCGGCGAGAATAATGTGCGTCATAGAGTGTATCCTTCAAGTTACCGGGATACATTTGACAGCAACTCAAATACGCACGCAGTTTCTCACTAATGTTTTCCAAAAATGCATTGGACTTATTCTGAGCGGAAAAATACTAGACGGCACTAAGGCGCGAAATGAAGATTACGCCCGACATTTAGGCAATCTCCACGACAAAGTTTGCAGCTTGAACGAATACACGCCAACTATTTCGCTGGGCACAATTATGGGGAAGAAAAATTCAGACTTAAGAGAGGCTTGCACAGCACTTTCAGAAAGTTTGCAACTAAACCCGGGCAAAGTTTGGTTGTGGCAAGGATGGACAGTATCTAATGACAGCCACAGCATGCACTTGAAACTACTTCCCATCTACCTAAAATACGGCAGGTATTATACTGAGAGGCTGTATGAGGCATGCTCGCAATATTTTTCGGAGAGGACGACTTCCACCATTCCATGCTTGGATTCGCTTATTTGCTTTCTTGGTAGCGAACATTGCATATATACCCAAGCAGAATTATTAGATACCCGAACGTTTTCAAAATTGGTCGAGCAGCTTGCCAATTTCCATATTCAATACAACCTAGGAAAAAAAGAATCAGGGGCTAGGCCTTGCTCTCAACATGTTCTAATCAATGACTGGAATGCGCATTTTAGAACTTTCATGGTAGGGTATCTGATACCACACAAAGTTATTGCTGCACCACATTCTGGAAGGATAACAACCGACGACATCCCTCTTATTCCGGGCGACATCAGCAAGCAAGCAAAACGACTGGCAGCTAACGTCAAGAAAATTGAGGGAGGAATTATTTGTAAGTGCAAGACAATTACACCCATTCCTATGCACGTTACCAACGACGAAGCGATTGAAGCTATATTTCGACAGATGCGTCAGGATCTATCCATTTCTGTGAAATGGGCGGAACATTTCATCCAGTCAATTGAGGCGCGGTTGGATGAGCTTCTCCGAATCACGAAGTTTGGATCTGCCCCGCTCCCCAAGACGTCACGGTCAGACTTATCAGATGCATCGCTAATTCGTGAACGGATAAATACGACACGCATATATATGACAGATGGTTTTTATCCTAGCCATCGTCACTTTACCAAACTCGAACCTAGATCTTCTAAACTTCTCAGCCGAGAATTGTCGGAGTGGCTCTGCATACCAAAGCAGCATATGCTCACGCCATTCACGATATATCTCGCAGCGAAGCACGAGGAGATCACCAACTCCTTTTTGGACAAATGCACGGTTCCTAAGTACACGTTTATTGCAGATGGTCAAATTCAAGTAGAAGAAGATTTCCTCATTGGCGCCAAGCCCCGCGCAAAAAAGCCAGAACAAAAGGTTGTACTTAATTCCGAGACAGCTTGGGCCGTGCGGGTGTTAATACGACTCACGCATCCAGTTCGTACATATCTCAAACAAACGCAGGTGAGCCCTAAACTCCATCGCCGACTTTTCATTATGACAGGTAAAGGATTCGGCCATCCTACAGGCGTTAGAACGACAGATATGACTGGCACTAGCCGAACCAAATTTCTCAACGCAGAATCCATGGTTGTAATGTTGGGTCTCACCAAAGCGGATGCGAAATATCTTTCTGACAATCTCAGTGTTAACTCAGCCCGAGACACCAGCATAGTGCTGAAAGTGATAGATCATATGGATCTATCAATCGCGTCGACCGATCTAGACCACGCTTTCTTCGACCTGCGACTTCTGGAGCGTTACGTGCCCAACCTGGTGTTGTTGTGGCTTATGCGCCAGGAAATAATACAGTGGAATACAAGGGTGCTCATCCAAGCGTTAGATGGCCATCCGTCTACAGCTAATTTAGCAGGTTTTGCTACACGCTCGGAGCTTGATCACTACCTCCGCGAAGCCTTGCATTTGCCATACCCTAAACGACCGACGAAGGATATCGGCCCAACTGGCGGCATCGAAGTTATCATCGGCATAGACGCTTGTATAATTGCGATTCTCACGAGCATCGAACAAGCAATAGAGCTAGAACCGACACGCGCAAACCCAGAAGGCATATATTGGGCCGCCTTTTCTGGAGCTATACGTCGATGGATTTATTCATCTGAAAACCCCGATCCATATCTTCAAGAAGTATACGCAGAAGGTTTAAAAGATCGTGATATGGCATTGGTGAAGGATGCTGTATATGCGTAATGTTGTTCCAAGGACAATCGTGCTTGCTCCTTTACCAGAACATTTACGCGTCAAGACAAATGTACATGTTGACGGATTTGTTTCTCCTTGGTTTTCTTGTGAGCATGAAGGCGTCTTGTATTTCAAATTTGGAAAAAAGATTTTCGATATTGATTTGAACATCCCTGTTGGCAACGGCACACTTCTAACTGAAAAATCCAACCATGAGTTGCTTGAGCTAGTTAAACAATGGATACATGAACAACACTTCCCGCGCTCCATTCGAATAAGAAAAATGAAGTTGACCAATGCGAAAAAACGGCTTTGGAGCGTACTTCGGTTGATTGACAAGCTATTTTTGAACGCAAAAACTCTTCGTTTATATGAATACGGGTTCGGACTCGTAACTCCGGGGACTATCAATAGCTACATGAATGAGTTCCTCAAATGTAATAGCTCACACGAGTCTATTTACTCTTGGTCTCAAACCCTGAGCGTATTTATGCTCGATAAAATCAAGGAAGAACAACTCTATGACTTTGAAAATTTCGTCCAAAAAAATCCGATATTTCTAGAGCCCATTCCAGGCGCACAAATGCGTTACTTTCCATTAGATGACCAAGAGATTTTTCGTGCCCGGGTGTGGCTCTACCATAACAATTTTTATCAAATCAAAGAAGGAGAGAGTTGGCCAGGGCACATCAAGACCGCAGCCTTAGTGAAAGAGCTTTATCCACACTGCATTATGGCCGGCCACATGCGCCCACTTCCTTATGAGTTGGAAATACAATCGGTATACGGACATCGTCGTGAGCTGCCGTATATACCTGTTCGTCAGGATAACTCTAGCGCGACTGCATTAAGATATAATGAAGTCCGGAGAGGTTTTATGTCTCAGCGGTTTCTTTCTGAGAGCAAGCTCAAGATCCCCAACCTAAGTTTAGACACCCTCGCAAATAACGACCATACAACACTTCTTGCCCAAGTAGGAAGTTATGTCACTCTACCACACACGATGACCATTGATCTATTACGGAAAAGCATCTTATTTTATGAAGCGCATTCCGACTCCATATTAAATTACTTTTCCATGTTGATTTCAGGTGCTGCTACGGAGGGTCTCACTCCCAATGCATATTTCTTAAAAGAAACAGCCGCCAATATCAATGCGCCAATTTCTTTTACAGCCTGGGACTTATGCGCTTCAGCAAAAAAAACTTTCACCCCTGGCGCCGCAGCGCAATCATTAGAGCGTATGCGTAATCTCGAAGGCGCTTTGCAGACATACTATTTATTGTTAGGCTGCATTCAGTATGCAGTAGGGTTTTTTACCGCTCGCCGGCAGTCCGAGCTATTAAACATCAAGTTTAAGAATTTAAATGGTCAAGATAATTGCATTACGACTCTAGTAATGAAAACAGGCATTGGTGAAGCCAGGCTCACTCATGACATCCCTGTCATACCCCTAGTTACACGCATGCTTTCCAGGCTAGAGCGTTTTCATCAAGAATGCGGTTTATCTCCTGAACAAATTAAGAACTCCAATTGCTTTGGAAGATTCTCTTTAAAGCGTAAACCGGGAATCAACAAGCCAGATCCCAAAAAATACAATTGCCACCTGGATATTCTTTGTGATTATTTTCAGACTGACACCTACAATGAAAGACGTTACTACGTAAGGCAACATCAATTGAGAAGAGCGTTTGCAGTAAGTTTCTTTTACTTGAATACGCGCGGCAACCTTTCCGTGCTTAGCTACTACTTTGGACACATGGATTTCAAACAAATTTATCGGTATCTGACGACGGTAGTAGGTAATAAAGAAATGATTGACATCAAATCTGCGTATCTAGCCGAAGAAACTATTACCCAAGGCGCAGCCGTCCAAGACCTCTTGAATAAACTCGGCGTGTTCCCCCCCACTACTGTACTCAAGGTCATCGAGCGACAGCGCCTGGAGAGCTACTATAAATCGCTGATACGAAATGAAAAAATAAAAATTGATACCACTTTTCTCTCAATTGAAGATCGCGATGAGATGCTGATATCAATAACCGTAAGTGAGAGCCAGCATGGCAAATGATAGAAATCTCGATAGAAATATTGCTTCGGCTAGAAATCTGTTAAGGCTACTAATAGACATCCAGGCTGCTCCTTCTGAATACAACTCAGACAATCGACTTCTTGAAACATTGAATACTCAAATTAACTTGGGAAAGCTCAATATACCCGAACGCTCAATTTATTTAAGCTCAATGAGCACTCTAAAGCGGGTTTCAGACAAGCATCTGGAAGGAGGCTTTGCTGAGCTCGACAAGCAGAGAAAGCGTGCGTATGCCGATTTGAGACGATCTCTTCAATCCAGTAATGTTGGAAAAAACAGCAAAGAAGGCCGCAGAATAGACAACCGGGATCGAAAACTTGAGGTATTGATCCTGCGGCAAAATCTTTTTGTAAGGGACGCCGTGATTTTTAGACTCGCTCATCTTCTAGCAACCTGTGCAAAGCAACTTGAGTCATCTACAGGCACTGATTACTTCATGAAAGCAAGAGCCCAAGAACTATATAGACTCGGGTTTAAGGGGTCGAATATTGATGAAAGATAATCCACTCTCCCTCGGCTTGTTGGTTAGAGCTGGGGATGACTTCGGAGTCCCGATTGCAGCCGAAGCAGGATGTAATCCGGTGTTCAGAAAATGTGGTGGCCTAGCCTTGATTTCATGGCCGGACTATTCTGCGTGCTTCGAAGCTAACTGCTGGATTGACGAGTTAAGAGCTGAGGGTCTGGATCCCGTGACCAGTGTTCAGTATGGTTACCAGATTACGTGGGTTCTAAGATATGCGCATGACAACCTCCTGTCATTGCATAATTTCAACGAATATCATTTCGTTAAATTTATGAAAGAACTCAAACAAGAAAGTCGAGCGGCGAGCGACCGTTCACGTTCACCTAAACAGAATGGAGTTATAGGTAGAAAAACCTTAGACTTCCTCGAATTCATAGGGAAACTTTATAATATATTGGACTTAGTAGCCCCGCAGGGGAGGATCCAAGCAGTAAAGAAAATAGTCCAAATACAAACCCCATCCGGCAGACGATTTGTTGAGACATGGTTCCACAGTGAGGTACCTATTGTTAAAAGCACGGTATCTAGCAAGAACAAACTGCTTAGTAGTAACCAGGTTAAAACTATCAAGCATGCGATACGAACGAGCAATTCCGGGGAATATATACGCAGCCGTCAACGAACGGTGTTTTTGGTTCTTGAAGAGACAGGCGCAAGGCGTGAAGAGGCGGCCCCAATTCTAGTGAGTGCCGTTTGGGAAGCAAAAAATATGTTATCTCCGAGTATTCTGCTCAGAACTTCAAAGAGAGGAGGAATATCTACGCGCCTTGTTGAAATAAGCCCTGCTCTTCTCACATTACTAGAGGATTATATAAAATTTGACCTTATGCCTTTTCTAGATTCGAAGAACATGAAGGTCATCGGTAGCACCCCCCTTTTTGCCAGCGCCAAAACTGGAAAAGCAATCCAGCCAAACACCATTACCGCTGAGTTTTCACGATTTAAAAAACTTACTGGCCTTGAGGGAGCTGTCAGCCCGCACATGCTCCGCCATGGATCGGTTACTCAGGACAGGATTGACTACTTCGAAGAGCATCCTAACGAAAAAGCCATAGCTCGCATAATTGGGCTGAAAGGTGTGCCTGAATTTGCACTCCGTTCGATGGAAAAACATGGTCATTCTTCCATCCATTCACAAGTGCCCTATAACCATTTTGAAAAACTCATTAATCTCAAGACGAGCATAGGTGGACTAGATTCTAGGGCGACGTCCGCACTCCGCGCAAATCTGGAAACCATACGCGACATCGCGAATAAGGGGAGCGCAATAAAAAATGACGCTATGAGACTTAAAAAGCTGCTTGATGAAACTTTAGCAATTCTGACGCCGAGCGATGATTAATCGACCTGGGATTTAGGAGATATTCGCGCCAGTTCCCTTACCCAAGTTATCTAGTTTCAGCGTTCAGCTGGAGGTATTTGTGAGTTTTCTCAGAAAACTATTGTTGTTGCTTTTTCGAGACAAAAGAACCGCACGGGAAAAAGCGCAAGAGCAGGACTTTATCTTAGCAGTGAATAGTCTCAAGACTCTTAAGATGACCGACCGGGGCGGCATGTCTATCGATCCCGAAGAGCTTCGAGAGCAGATCATTTCCTCCCGTGAGCAGCTTAAACATCTTGTCCACAAACCAGTAGCGCCTAACACGTCTTTCAAAATGGCGGAGGACGTCCAGGTAGAACAGGAAACGAGTCCCGCCGTTGAGGATGCAATGAGTGCCATGGACTGTATCGAGGTGGTGGCGTGGCGTCGGTTTCAGACCGGCGCTGTTGTGCGCTATGTGTGCCTCCAGTCTACGCGTACCGGTTGTTACGCTGTGGCGACGGCTAGTCTCTTCTCCGGTGGTCAGGAGAGCCTCCCAGGTTGGGTTGACGGCAGTACCAACAGGCAAATTGCGAATGCCCTACAATTCGGTGAGTTCCAGTGGTACGCGATTGTGGGCGAGGCTATGGATGCATGGGACGCAGAGCTCTGATGGCTTCACCGAGATTTCACTGACACCAAGGCCCCCAAGTTGGCGGGTTATACGCGATATCGATGGACGTACTGAGCTCGTACTGCATGTGTTCGAAGACTCTGTCGAGACGTGGATGAGCTTTCGACTCTCGCAGGGCGTTCACTAGCTCCAATAGCTCCCGCCCTTGAGCCACCGGCATTTGGATATCGCAATACACGGTGTCATCGCCGTCTCGTTCCACGTCTCTTCTCCGTCTGCATCAATCCAGCTTGGGCTTACTGCAGGCAGCTCTGTGTGCCTCAAGGTGTTGCATCTCTCTTTCCCAGCAAGCCAGAAATTTATCCCAGTTCGTGGCGTAGGGCCCGTCAGGAACTCTGGTTGATCCGATGCTCGCTTGCAGAAAACGTTCTCGCCAGGGCTGCGGGATAGTCTGCTCCAAGATGATGTCGATGCCGGAGGGGTGATGCTGCACCGGGACACAATCCCGAACCTGGTTGAGCTCAAGCGCCTTGTCAGAATGAGGGGAGTCTTTTCTCTCTAGAAGTTCAAGGTCAGCAAGGATGGATAAGGCATCGAACGCCTTCGAATCGCCTGGAGATATGTTCGCAAGCATCCACAAAGCCTTTCGTCTCTTGGCTTCCAGCTCGCGGAGTTCATCGTCGGGCATGTGAGTTACCTCTTGTTGGCGTTGATGGCATGCCGCCTGCGGCGTCAGGCTGCCGTGAATCGAGCCCCGACAAGGCGTGTCTCGCCCCTGCGGGCTCGCATCCCTCACGCCTGCGCGCTCCGCTTGCTTGGTGTCTGAGGCTCTGGGAAGCATAGATCGCAACGCATCCTACCCTCATGATTCGGAGCTCGGCATCGCTATTCGAAGCGTTCTGTTATCGTTCTAAAAGTAATCTAGTCGCTCTTATTCATCAGCCTTCTGGGAAGCCGGGAATGGACACAACTCGACGCGTACCAGGCAGAGCCTACCAAACGGTTCGCGATCCTGAGCGTCTGCTCATTGAAGAGCGCGCCGAAGCTCTATCTGCTGCAGGCAACCCGCTGCCAGATGATGATCCGGCTAAGTACGCTGAGCGAAGGCTGAAAGAAGCCAGAGCGGCACGACGACTTTCGTGTTCAGATATTTGTCTTTCGTCCTGTGGGTCACAAGGTACTGACAACCAGGAAGTTAAGAGCTACCGCCCCTCATTTTGATCATCAAGGAAGAAAATGAAATACTCATTGCTTGAAGGCGCTCGTGTAGAGGCCACTCCAAAAGCACGTGGTGTTTGCAGTTTTTGTGGTTCCCAGACCGTCGCTAAATGCGGGAACCATGTCGTCTGGCATTGGGCTCATAAACGTCTGGACAATTGCGATCCGTGGTGGGAAACGGAAACGGCATGGCATCGCGATTGGAAGAATATGTTCCCAACCGAGTGGCAGGAAGTTGTGTTGCAAGCGTCCTCAGGGGAGCGACATATAGCAGATGTCCGAACGCCTTCAGGGATGGTCATTGAGTTTCAGAGATCGACGATACATCCTGAAGAGGTCATCGCGAGGCAAAACTACTATCAAAATATGATCTGGGTGATCGATGGCACGCGAACTGAGTTCGACAGGTACAACTTCAGAATGGGTTTGTCAAAAGTGTCGGAGAATGGACTGGCTTCATTTAGCTGGCATTCCCGCAGCAAGCTTTTTGCTCGCTGGTGGGTTTCCAAACCCGTGTTCATCGACTTCGGCCCCGAATTTGGTATATGGCGCGTCTTAAGATTCGATCCGACTCAAAAACGTGGAGTGGTGGCTTACACACCCAAGGAAAAGCTGGTCGAATGGATCACCAACGGCACCACCGATTTTAGCTTCAACGGAGGCCCGGCCTCTGATACATCCGGTACGACGGATCAATAAAAACCGACCAAGTGTCTAGCCGGCATCTCTGTCCTTCGGGCTCCTTGCTGTTCTAGCTCGCAGATCAAACACCTTGAGACTACTTAGGGGCGGGACGCTCATAAGGTGCTCTCAGGGTATGCCTATACCCGCAAGACACTTGCTGATTCATCACTGAGCTATGCTGGGTCGTAAAAAAGGAGTCCATGTAAATGCCCAGTGAATACTCACTGTCAGACGTTCTGGAAAGGATGTACCAGAATCAGCTCGCTCTCGAAGCTGCGCTCATGGAGCTGACGCTCCAGGTGGAAGCCCAGGGGCATGCGGAAGTAGGCGACAACGTCCGTGGTGCGCTTTACACAATTGGGGAGAACGCTGGCCACATAAAGCAGGGGCTGGCCCGTCTCAGAAAGCTTCCATGAGGCAGCCACTGGTCGATTTTGATCTCAAGCGAGTCAGGTGATCAGGACGTCACGGGTACGCCCAATGGCCTCTTTTGGGCCAGCTGGGGTCACCTACGATCTATGAAGCAGCCAAACCAAGTGAATACTTGTTCTACTTAAATGCCGAACTACCCAAATATGATCGGGTTATTTAGGTGAGCTCTTGATCCATTTAAATGCCAAGAATCGTGGAAATTCCCATTTCTTTGGGTATAAAGACTGAACCTTGTTATTAGGGATCGGTTCGGACATGCTAGCCAATTGAAATCCATATTTGGCGAACGTCACTATATATCGCTCAATTGGCCGATGGATGTGCGTGGTTTTAAACTCGGAATCAGATAAAGATATCTTGAAGGGAGCCTTAATCATCAGCTCTTTGCTATAAGAAAACCACGACTCTTTTTCATACCCCCAATATCTTGGCCAAAAGCACGGATGAGGAATGGTAGCTACAAATTCATCGCCTTTTTGTGCCACCCTTGAGAGGGTTTGAGCAAATTTGTCGAGCTGCGGATCTGCCGATAACATCATGGCTGCTAGAAAAACATTTTTCTCGGTTCGTGACTTTAGATGAGTTTCGCAGTCTTCAAAGTCAGAGTTGATGAATTCAATGTTTGAAAAAAATGACAGTATAGATTTCGCAATGTTAATGCTCTGCAACGATGGTTCGACACACACGACTTTTTTAAACCTTGCGGCTAAGCGGCCCGTAAGCTCACCAGTCCCAGAACCGATGTCGACCAAGGTTGCCTCATCATCCTGACCAACAAGTGACTCAACCAATGGAGCCATGACATGAGTAAATGTGATATCTAATCCGTTGAAGATTTGCTGATGCCGTTCTGAGGCAAGGCAGTCCCACTCATTGGCCAATTCTTGGGAGGATATGCTGTCAACGTACGAAAACCGTGAGCTCATAATTGGTTTTCACCTTTTTTTTGAGAAATATTTTTAGCTATTTGCACAAGCTCGTAGGCCAGTTGAAATGAGGGGTGTGCGCCAGAGCTGAACTCCTCAACTACCTGCTTATCTGCTTGCGCTCTTCCAATGGCAACTTTACTGCCGTCCCTACCATAGAATGCGATAGTAAAGCGGGCGCTTGGGTCACTGAGTAACTCCCGGCCATACACATAAATCTGAGCCCCTTTCGTTTCCAGCTCTCTCGAAAAATCAGTATGGTTTGGGAGACAAATTATCAGCTCACCGTTTTCCGCTTTTTCACGCAGCAAGTTCTGTGACTTATCACCTTTTGCCCAACTCATGTCACGAGTCCAAATTGCTACTCGTCCTCCATAGGCTATCCAATGAAGCATGTAGTTGCGAATAGAATCAGGGTCGGATTGTTTAAATACTCTTTTTCCTTCTGCTACATATATCTCATAAGACACTAAAAACATGTACAGAAAAACCAAAACCACCCCGACTATCGATATGACCGACGCTGAGGCCGGGGTTAATTTTTCCACATCCACAAGGGGGTAGACAGTTGCAAGTAACGCAACCATGCTCAGAAAAATAAGAACCAACTTAACAGTTAACGCTAGTACGTTGCGGGAGTGTTTCGGGCGAGGCCATTGCGCTTTTTTTCTAAACATCCTTGTCACCTCAAAGCAAATCCGCTGGAGAAAATTCTTCGTACGTAGCCATTTTGGGCAGTGCGCTGATTTTACAGCATTGATTTTCATAACATCCTGCCCTGTGTTGGTCGCAGCGAGTTTACCGCTTTTTTCTGCACCTGCGATGCTGCGTAGTGCGTCACTGGGGATGAGAGCGGAGGCCTATTCTTCAAGGTAAGAAGCTGGTCGCCCCTAAAAGGGATCAGATTTTCTGATTCTGCATAAAATGCATGACCAAACCAGAAATTAAGAAATCGAATCAGGCAATCCGACCGACGCTCAGCGCTAGAATGACGCCATCACGCAGGCTCGCTGGTTTCTCAGATGCTACGGCCATCTAGGCAATAGACATGCAAACTGAAAAACCTTAGCTTGCTGAAACAAGGGATCAATGGAGCGAAAACGGGATGAATGACTCTTTTTCCAAGCGCAACGGATTTCATCGCACCCAAGAGCGTGAAATCACCATCAGGGAGGATGCGCCTGAGGAGCTGCGTGGGTATTTGGTTCAACTGGCCTACGAGTGCGGATTCAAGCCCTCAGGTCTGCGGGCTATTCTTTGTAAAGCCCTAAAAAAACAGCCTGATTCGAACAACTGGAGCGAATTTCCCAACGTTGACTGGGAGGTGAACAATCTTCTCCAGGAATGTAAGTGGTACAAAGTTTATGACGTGATCGAGCGCATCCAAGCCGATTTGGGTCAGTACAACTACAACCCTGATACTTACGAACATTTTCACACTGAGTTAAATGACTATTTCGTAGAAAATGGCATTGGTTGGAAGCTTGTAGATGGCCTTGTCGAAATTCGCGGCCCGGAATCATTTGAAGTCATCGTAAAGAATGCTCGGGAGACCGAGCGCGCATTCGGCCACGTGACAGCTGGGAAGGAGTTGCACGAAGCAATTGGAGATCTCTCCCGTCGCCCCTCTCCTGATCCAACAGGTGCCATCCAACATGCTATGGCATCATTAGAGTGTGTTGCCCGAGAAATCACTGGTGATGTCAAAGCGAATCTGGGTGACATTCTCAAACGACACAACACCATCATTCCTCCCCCACTGGATCAGGCTGTAGCAAAAGCTTGGGGCTACGCATCTGAAAATGGTCGGCACATACGCGAAGGGCGAGAACCTTCATTCAATGAGGCTGAGTTGATAGTTGGCCTATGTGCCTCTCTCGGTAATTACCTTATTAAAAGTACGCAGGCGGACGAGCCAAATTGAGCACAGGATGGTGATTTCCATCCCTGCTAATGGGCGCGACCATCACTGCAACAATGGTGGAGTGAAATGGTGCTGCCCCTGTGAAATACGTAGAAAATCTCGCAGGCTCGCACGCCCATTACCGTGCTGAAACGTCGCGATCACGTAGCGTGAGTTCTCTGTGGTAAGTACCCAAAATCGACCCTCGCGCTCCGCCTTAATCACGTCAGAAGTCCGGATCAGATGACCATCACCAAACCGCCCATATTGGTCTTTACGGTTGTGACCAAACACGACGCCTAATCCGGCACGAGCCTTTATGGATACTCTGCAGAGATAGGCTGTTATCGGTTTGTCGAAGCCTTGCGCTTGTGCTTTTAGGATTCGTTCGAGATCGAAATCCGTATGTCGTTTTCCATGAAAATTCACATCCAGAGTGTTCAACATAATTGCGCTCCTTTCGCAGCCCGTATGGCGTTACTAGGAAATCCACACGGAAACATCTGCGCTGATATCGTGTGGGATTCTTGGTAAATCTCAGGCTGTACGAATCATGTTCGCGTGATAGATCGGACGAAGGTTGCTCAGTGCATCAGTGTTGAAGCCAGGTTGGTGAGAACTGTGATACTTGGAGCCGTTCTCCACATCTAGAAGGCACACAACACACTCGTTTTGGTCTTCGCCAAGCGTCACCTTGGTCAGTGCTTCCATGCGCCATCCTGCGGAGCCATTCATATATGCCGGCGTGACCACCTGAACGTCGGTGATGATCGTCTCCTCGTCTTGTGCAATCAGCACCTGCTGTAGTCGAGGTTCACTGTCGATCATTAGAACCACTTCTGTGGTTTGGCCCTTGTGCTGAGCCTGGACGGTGACGTGATACCAGTGATTTCGAAGAACTTTGGATACCTGATGCCATTGGTACTGGCCTTCACCAAACATCCCCGGCATGCCAAGCATATCGGCGTCGTGTGTTCTAAACATTGTATTTCCTGAGCCTCAAAGGGCTCCGTTACGAAGCGCATGTTAGAAGAAGGAAAATACTTCCTTCAGGCTGGCAGGCTGTTCATGGCCAGGGCCGATCAAGACATAGACAGTGTTCCTCGTTTCGAACACGACCCCGTCGTGGAAACCGGTGCACATGCTTGAACGAACCCAATCCCCCCTCTCGAAACGACCTTGGCTATCCTCGACCACGTTGTGAGCAAAAACGATCATTGGGAGCTGGCCCACTGCATGCAGTTTGGCGAGTTCGTCGGGAGTTACTTCGATTCGAAATATTGTCCAGTCTCTGACTAGGCAGTAGGGCTTTCTAGGAAATTGTTCGACTGATAAAGCTCGTGCCTCGGAAGTACCTAACAAGCCCTCAAGGGGCGTTCTCGGCCCTTTCATAAAGTCGGGCTCTTGGACGCTAGCCATAGGATTTACCTCAATTAATAACCCGGAAATTGACAATTCAACCCCGCTTGTTGGCGCTCGCCCCTCGCAAAGAGTCTCTCCGCACGGCAGCTGCGTTGGCTTGGAGGCGTCAATCGAATCGCGGGAAGCCAGCCTGAAAGCGCTGATCGCACCATAATACGGATGATAGTCCGTGTTATGGTTCTCCGCAATATGGCCTTATCCTCGATTTACTTGGGGAAATGTAATGGAGGCCGCAGAAGCCCTGGCTGTAGTAGTACGAGCATTGCGAAGAAGAAAGGGTTTTACGCAGGAAAACCTGATCACGATTGACCGTTCCTACTGGGGCCGGATAGAGCGTGGAGAGGTGAACATCACGATTGATGTGCTCATTCGTCTTGCAGCGCTGCTGGAGGTGGAGCCGGCCTCGCTGATTCTCATGGCGACGTGTCTACAGTCCGATGAGCCGTTTAGGGAGGGGCTAAAGCGTCTGAATAAGCAGCTAAATAGGATTTCGAAGGACAGGATTGATCAGGAGATGGAGTCATTAGCACAAGCAGGAAAGCTGCCGCCTGGTCGACCTGTCCGATCCGATGCGGCGCAAAAGGCGGCGGAGGCTAATCGCCTGAATAGTGAGGGCGTTCCGGTCGCTGAGATCGCGGAAGCGCTGGGACTGTCGAAGACCACTGTTCGCAGATATCTTAAAACAACCACATCCGAGCAAACTGATTCCGAATGATTTTTCAACGACAAGCTCCCGGCTAGAAATGTCACAGGAAGGACTGCTTTGGAGAATTGCATAGGAACACCTTGGCCCAACGGATCTTCATCAGGTTATAGGCGCGACATGGGCGGATGTCCGGTTGACCGTTAGTAAAACAGTATCTATTCCGTTCATGCTGAGCCTTTAGCGGATAGACGATTCGACAAAGGAGGTCGGTAATGCGAGAAAGCGGCGAATTGGAAAAGGGGCGGCTTGAGCTGTTACGTAATGATCTGGCCAAAAGATTAGTAGGATTTTCTAGCGACGCTCCTACCATTGATATCTACGAACTGAGCAGCTCGCGATTGCATCGTGAGGATTTTCCAGTGCCGGAAATGCTCTTGCTTATGCTGCGAAATTTTCTGGGTTGGAAATGGTATGGGCCTCGCGAGAAGGTTCGCTGGACAGTCTATGGCACATTCAGTGGAGAGCCAATCGCCATTGAGCTCGGCAAATTCGGCCTTAACTTGCTCAGCTCGCTAGCCCTGAATAAGAGTAGAAAGCGTATCGAGGGGCAGCTCAAAAGCGCTGTAAACATTGTCGAGAAATTCCTCAAACCGGTGCTCGAACGGCAGGTTTCTTCAGGCAATGTGACTATCGGCAATCACCTCAATGAATTCGTGTCACGTTATGAGTTTTTCCGAGGCCAAGCAGAAAAAGCGTTTCGACGTGCCAAGCGTAAAGCTAAGGAAAAGCTCAAGGAAGGGCACGAATTTCCTCAAGGCTTCATTTCTACGCTTATGAATAGCTACAACCGGAGCATAAAGGCGCAGCAGGAAGGCTTTTATCACTCGGTTGCCATGGTTGATGCATATTTCAGCGCCTTAGAGCATAGATTGAATTTGCTCCGTGCCTTTACCGGCGTTCCTTTGCCTGAGGATGGTTTCAAAGCCTTCATGTCTAAGACTTGGAATGAGAAGCTCGACGAGCTTTTAGGAGCAAATCCATCGCCTAAAGCACGGAAAACGCTTCAGGGAATGCGAGATATCAAGGAACGTATTCGTAATCCATTCGCCCACGGTGGTTACGAAAATGATAAAGGGGCGTTGCATGTGCATATACCGAGCATCGGAACCGTTCCTGGGAATATGACAAAATTTGGCAAAAGTGCCCGGTTCTCTTTGATCCCTATAGGGGCCAATGATCACGAGTTAAATTGCGCCATCTTCGATGATGTAGACAAGTTGCTATCCATGGGGCATCTCGCCGGCGCCTACCGGCTGATGGAGGCTGGCATTGACCCTTCGTTCGACGAAGAATCGTTGCAGTCTTACAAGGAGGCAACCTCGGGCGGGGAGGAAGCGTTGGAGAGGTTTATCGACCACTGGAGTCATCTGTGGGAGCTTCACACCAACATGGACTACTAGCGCCTGGAGGGACAGACACTCGTTACTATCAGACTCCCAATGGCTGCGTCGGTCTCTAAAAGGGCAGGTCTTCATCTCGTATCCCTTCAGGCTCCTCTGGAGTTTGTGGTGTCAGCGCTTGATAGATACTTTCAAGGCGAATCTGTAACTCATCAAAGGTGACCACAAGCACATCCTTGAGCCCATTTCGATATTGCTCAAAAGCTTCCTGCTTATCCTCTTCTTCCGGAGTGCGGCCAATTATGATGATGGCCGCAACTGCATGTGCGTGAACACGCTCTTTGAAGCCACGCGCTAGGCTATCTATCTCGCGCTGTACGTTGCTTCGCTGACTGACGATCTGGGCGACCGATCCACTCAGTTCGAAGGACGGGATATAGGTTTGCCGGTACTGTCTCCCCAATAGATCATGCTGGGGATGTTTGATCTCGATCAACGCAAGGTTGCCGGTAGCCTTGGCTGCCATTAGGAAGTCGGAATACTGCCCACCCCGACCACTAAAATTCTTACCGCCTACGTAGGGTTGGTCGGCAACTTTCTTAACGGGGTATCCAAAGGCCATGTCGAGAATAAATGGGTTTCCGCTGAGGAAGCTCTGCCATTTCGGCTCCGCAACGTTGCTTTCCATCATTTTTTTATAGACGTCAATGAGCTGGCCAAGGGTGACCAGTTCAATCTCCGCCTTCAGGTTGTAGAGAGTGTGTGGTGCGGATTTCGCCAGGGTAGGGACGCTCTGTTGCGCCAGCTTGACTGCCTGCTGCTGATCATTAGATGAAAGAGTAGGCGTCGCCGACCCCAATGAAACTAAGCTAGCAAGCAGATCCGGAGGTAGCTTTCGTGCCTTGGCTGGGTACAGCTCCGGCGCTGCCTGATACAGCAAGCTGGTGTAACAGACGAGTTTTTTGTCCGCTGCAGTCTCTCGCTGATGTCGCTGCGTCAATCGATCCAAGCTCTTCTTCAGACGGTCAAGAAGATCAACTCCAATGTAGAACTCGTTGCCCTTAACCTTTGCAGCGTTGCTACCAGTACCGCCGTGCAGGATGAGCGTGTCCACTCCCTCCAACGGACTCAGCGCGTTTACTAGGTATCGGTATTCGTAATGAAAACCTAGGCCGTATCGCCAATCCTTTGATAACCCAGCTGGTATACCGCTAAGCAGCTCATCGACTTCGTACTCATCGGTCGGATGTGTATAAGGTTGGTAAACGGGTCTGGTAATGATGATCGAAGTGATGGCTTCGTACTTGGGCTGAGCGTATTCAGGATGTTCAGACCGAGCATTGATGGGATAAAGAGTCAGATACTCCGGAGCCACCTCCAAAATCAGATGCCAACCAGGCGCATCATCTAACAGAGCGACATCGCTGTAGTAGACACGAGACGTCCCATAGATCTCGTCGCTAATCGACTCATACTCCTCTCCTAATTCGACGGCCTTAAGCTCCTCCTCGGTCAGCACCACTGCGTCACTAAGATCAATACGAAGGAAAGGCCCTCCGTCGGTGCGCTGCTGCATGGCGTATTGAGAGGGGCGCATAGAAGGCATTGGCGATCATCCTTGGTCGTAGGGCATCTTTATAGATCGATTTGGAACTAGGGATGTAATTCCACGATAGGCGACTAGCCATACCCATCTAAAAGGGGATTGGGTCGTCGAATAGTACAGATGCTTTTCTCGGCACTTGCGGAACGATCAAGGGCGACACCACGAAGAGATTGACGATGTCCTCTCTATCCATGAAGAGGATCTGACTCCGCTTGGATTGATCGAGCTTGCCACCGATCCAGTTTCTAGCAGCCTTGGTGATTTCTCCACCCGCGACGATGAAAGCGTGATCGACCAAGACGCGTTTGCTGAGCTCTGAATCAAAGATTTCGTGGCCCAACATCATCAGCACCTGGTTATGGATCTCGGCGACGTTGGCTTGTCCTCCCTTCGTCACTCCGGAGGAATCTAGTTTTCCCTTCTTCACTTGGATGCCAAAGTAGATGACGTGCTGGGTGGGAAGCGTGAACTTCATCCAGATGTCTTTCCCATACTCCAAGGCTTTGTCTTTGTGCCCTGCAGATGTGATCCGAGCGAATCCTAACTGCCTGAACAGAGGAAGCAGGACATGCTCAATCAGATCGTCCTCTGAGCACTGATCAAGGTACAAGATCAGCTGATTTTTCTTCTCAATTTCTGCGGCAGAAAGAGGACGGTGGGGGCTCGCGGATTCATTTCCTATTGCGCCGGTGCGGCAGTGACGCAGATAGCACTGGTCGTCATCTGCAAAGAATGCCTCAAAGCCCTCGCGCTTGATCGCTCCGTTTATTGCCATGAGCGCGTTCAAGCGGGGCGGCTTCTCGTTGAAGGCATCTTCATTATCCATGAGAAGGCGAATCACACGGAGCATTGCATCTGGTGGCATCAACGGATTTGAGCTTGGAAAATCCAGGATTTTTTGAAGGACATCCGCAACCCAGAATCGGCGCGTTGAGCCGTCATGGACGAAATCTGTGTCGGCGTCCCTGAAGAACCGAGTCAAGTTGGGGCCGGTGAGGTAGCGGAAATAGCCTTCTGTGTTGTCCCCGCAGATTAGCTCCGCGACTTGCTCTGTCGTGCGCGCTTTCCATTTCATGCTTCGCCCCACTCTTCAGCCCAATCCAAATGGTTGATCCGTGCTCTGATCAGGATAACCCGTTCCCTCGGTACATTGGCGCAAACATGCCGGCAATAATCCTGGCGTCGAGCAAGGCGTGGTGAGGCAGTTCCTTACCCTCGCTAGTCGGAGTAAGTGTCGTTGCGTCAGTAGGAAAGTTACGAACGATTCTGGGCCATCGCCCGCCGTCATAGACTAGATCGCAAAAAAGCTCCCAGTCGTACTGGGGAGCATCAGTGACGATCTCGACCTCCTTTTTGAACGACGTCAGAAACCTGAGCAGCGACATCCTGGCTTCAACAATGGGCAATGCGTAGCTCCCACCCCACAGCTGCGGAAGCACGATTTCCTTAACGAAATCACTGCAGTCTTCTTCTTGCCAAGCATCGAGCAATTCCACGTAGAATTCGCGCCCATCCTCAGCCACCAATGCGAGTGATATCAGCTTCGCAGCCGCCGAGAGCTGGGAAAACTCGCAATCAAGAAAGAGCCTCACTTGTTAGAACTCCGTAATGACTAGGGCTCGCCTGGATATGGCGCAGGAAGGTCAGCTATGGGAAATGGCCCTCGAGCATCTTGGCTCAGACGGACTCCTCCAAGCGGTCATAGAAATGTGGAGCCGCGCCGCCCCTCCACCCAGACCATTGGTTGAACACCTGTCCAACAATGAGGTGAGTCAGGACGTCTTGAGCATACTGAAAATTGCCCAGCAGCGGGTAGGTGCCATCGTGCCAGGTCGAACGCCTGATGCAGGCACAGTCACGCTGTACGCTCGTCACGCTAGCAACTTAGTTGATGGGCTCATTACACTGCTGCCAAAGGCGCAGCTTTCGCGAGCCTTGCGAGGCTCTTGTATTGAAATCGAATTGGGGATTTGACGTCTCCGCAGGCTCCCCGAACACCGGTCAGCAACAATCCTATTAGAACTTGCCCAGCGAAATGCGTCCCTTTGAGATGTTCTATGAGCTCTGATTTAACTGAAGAAGAAATGCGTCATGCCCTTTTCGGCACACCTCAGCCAGAGGAGCAAGTTTCTACGTCGCTAGTGCCGGAGCCCGTGGAAGAAGTTGTGCTCGCCAAACCGCTGGTCGCTCCAGCAGCGAAGAAGAAAGTGGCAAAAGCATTTACGCCTAGGCTGAAGGTCACGCTTCGGGTTGGAAACGAATTCGAGGGGAAGATGCATGAGTTTATCCACGAGGCCGACACGTTGAGCTCGTTGCTTGCTGAGCAGGAGGCTGTGAAGGCTGCTAGGAAAAAGTACAAGTATGTGGAAGTGGTATCGGTTAAATCGATGTAGACGCGCCAACTAATCTGGTTGGGCGAAGGGTCGACCCCTGCCTGGATCATTGATCAACCATCTTGCCTGGCCGAAGGGGCCTTCAGATCGCTCGCGTGTAACTGCTCTTGATGCCATTGGCGCTGATGCTATAGGATCAGAACAGGAGATGGCATTCCTCCTTTAACCGCCTTCGTGCTGATGATGCCTACGTGAACCCTGGACAGGGTGCGTAGGTGTGCCTCCCTGTCCTCCAATTTAGGACAGGATATGATCTTACCCTTCGAGTCTCGATTTCTTCTCTGCACCTGCCCTCCGCCTGTTATTCCATTCAGGTCTGATGAGGTGGGCTCGCCATGCTGAAGTCATTAATCGTCATCGCTGTTGGCGCTTCACTTGGAGCTTGGTTGCGTTGGCTCTTGGGGATGAAGCTGAATGCTCTGTTCCCAACGATTCCTCCAGGTACTGTGGTCGCGAACATGGTTGGGGGTTACATCATCGGCTTGGCCATCGCCTTCTTGGCCGCATCTCCGACCCTAAGCCCAGAGTGGCGTCTCCTGATCATCACGGGCTTCTGTGGTGGGCTTACCACCTTTTCCACATTTTCAGCCGAAACGGTTGCCTTGATTCAGGAAGGCAGACTGCTCTGGGCGCTCGGCTCAATTTCGTTGCACGTCGTAGGTTCGTTAGCGATGACTGCTGCCGGGCTTCTGTCCTACCAAATGATTGGTACTCGCTGAGGAGATCGAAATGAAAGGCTTTATGGTCGTTTTCTTTACTCAACAAAACCGTCGCTATCAGGGAAAGATGCTAGGCGAATGGATCGTCGACGTGGCTAAAGAAATGGGTTTGCGAGGCGCCACGCTCTGCACTGGAATCGAAGGGTTTGGGCACACCGGAAAACTGCATTCATCGCACTTTTTTGAGCTGGCGGATCAACCCACGGAGATTCGCTTGGCAATCACGGAAGATGAGGCAGAACGGTTGTTCACACGACTGGACTCCGAGGAGATATCGGTGTTTTTCACTAAGACGCCAATCGAGATGGGCACCCTTGGAAAAACGCCTTCCAGCGCAGCCCCCTCCACAACTTCGGAGCTATGAACATGAGCTACGCGGACATCCCAGCTGGCAAAGCCATCCCCGATGACTTTTTCACCGTTATCGAGATTCCTGCAAACCACACTCCGATCAAGTACGAAGTGGACAAGCCAAGTGGGCAGATCTTCGTTGACCGCTTCCTCAGCACACCGATGTTCTATCCGGCCAACTACGGGTTTATCCCGAACACGCTGAGCGACGATGGTGATCCGCTGGACGTCCTGGTGGTTTGCCCTTATCCCGTCTCACCTGGCGTTGTCATCCGCAGTCGCCCGGTGGGTGTGATGTACATGACGGACGAAGCTGGTGCGGATGCCAAGGTGATCGCAGTGCCTCATGAAAAACTCAGCTCAATGTACAGCGATGTAAAGGAGTGCTCAGACCTCCCTGCGTTACTCCTCGCACAGATCCAGCATTTTTTCGAAAACTACAAGGCACTGGAGCCGGGTAAGTGGGTGAAGATGGGGCGTTGGGGGAGCGCGGATGAAGCGCGGGAAGAAATTCGCAAGTCGGTAGCAGCGTATATCCCCAAATAGGCTTACTCCAGATTGAAATGCCACAGTCGGAGGATCGCGCTGAGGTGCGGGCATTTATGGTGGGTTTCAGTTGCTTCAATCATCAAATATCCGGGGAACCACACGCCTGTAAGGAATGATCAATGTTCGCTCGCCTATTGAGGATATGCGCTTGGAGCGTGCTCCTGAGTTTCGTGAGCGAGCCTCTGCCGGGGAACAGGCTGGAGGCTGATTAGGGCTTGGTGTAAATCGTTACAGGCTATGTGCCCTGCCGCGTTGGTAAACCTCGGATGTTAAAATAATCGCTTTGGATCAAAGCGTAAGGACACTGATGACTCACAGCAGAACTCCCGCAGAAACCCCTAGAGCAGCCGCGATCCTGGCTCGCTTCCTATCGTCGGAATCCGCTGGCGGTCTCGTACTGATGGGCGCAGCACTCGCGGCCTTAATTGTGGCTAACTCGCCTCTCTCGCAAGGTTATTTTGCCGCCTTGCACAGTGTCTGGCTGGGCATGTCTGTGGAGCATTGGGTCAATGATGGCCTGATGGCTATCTTCTTCCTGATGGTCGGCCTTGAGATCAAAAGGGAGGTTCTGGCAGGCGGGCTATCCACTTGGGGCCAGCGTGCCTTGCCGGGATTTGGTGCTATAGGCGGCATGGTGGTGCCTGCGCTGATCTACATCGCAATCAACTGGGGGAATTCTGAGACCTTGAAGGGGTGGGCTATCCCTGCCGCTACCGACATCGCGTTCGCCCTGGGCGTCTTGTCGCTCCTAGGTAAGCGAGTCCCTACGTCGCTGAAGGTCTTCCTCGCCGCCTTGGCGATCATTGACGACCTGGGTGCTGTAGTCATCATCGCCTTTTTCTACACCACCGGTCTTTCCATGCCGATGTTGCTGGCATCGCTCGTAACCCTGGTCATTCTGATCGCAATGAATCGATTGGGCGTCAGACGATTATTCCCTTATTTGCTGGTCGGCGGTGTGCTGTGGTTCTTCGTGCTGCAGTCGGGAGTGCATGCCACCCTTGCGGGTGTCGCTGTAGCTCTGTGCGTCCCAATGGGCAAGCCTGAAGAGGAAGCCCGGTCTCCACTGCTATTCCTGGAGGAAAAGCTGCACATGTGGGTTGCGTTCGCTGTGGTGCCGATTTTCGGCTTCGCCAATGCGGGCGTTTCACTGGCAGGTATTTCCATGGAGAACCTAGTCGATCCGGTTCCTCTGGGTGTTGCGCTGGGCTTGTTGGTGGGCAAGCAGATTGGCATCTTCCTATTGGCTGCTCTTGCCATTCGTATGGGCCTGGCCAAACTACCAGAAGGCAGCAATTGGGCACAGCTTTACGGCGTTGCGCTCCTGTGTGGCATCGGCTTCACCATGAGCCTGTTCATTGGCAACTTGGCGTTTGCTGGATCAGCTCACCTGATTGACGAGGTAAAAGTCGGCGTGTTGATCGGTTCGACCTTGGCTGCAATCGGTGGAGTCCTGATTTTGCGTCGCAGCGCTGCGCCTGCCGTTGCCACAGCCACTCTATCGAGGTGATTAGAAAATGAGCTGACAGCAGAATTTCTCTCCATCAGAATTTCTGCTGTAGGAGCACCGTCTAACGAAGTGCCATCATTTTGTCGTTAGGATCACGATACAGTGTGCGACGGCATATCGAAGCCGAGATATGCCGGTGAGGGAGGCCGTCGTATTTGGTGTTCTATAGCAGTCATGTGGGGAGTAACGAATCTTGTCAGCCGAGGGACGTTCAAAGGGTGTTACGACTGAGTCCCCATGGATGGTATTTCTGGTATTCCTGCGCCTAGGTCTCACTTCTTTCGGAGGCCCGATTGCACATCTAGCTTACTTTCGCGAAGAATTCGTTGCCCGACGCCAATGGCTGAGCGAGCGCAGTTATGGGGATTTGATTGCCCTGTGCCAATTCTTGCCGGGGCCCGCCAGTAGCCAGGTTGGCATAGGTATAGGACTTTCTCGTGCCGGATTTCCAGGAGCAGTCGCTGCGTGGGCAGGTTTCACATTGCCTTCGGCAATAATCTTGGTTTTATTCGCTCAGGGTATGTCCGCGTGGGGAGGCGCGTTTCCGAGCGGTCTTTTGCACGGTCTTAAAATTGTCGCGGTGGCTGTCGTTGCTCAAGCCGTCTGGGGAATGGGCCGTAGTCTTTGCACTGATGCCCCTCGAATAACCGTCGCCGTGTTTGCGGCTTATGCTGCAATGCTTTGGCCACATGCTTGGGGGCAGATCGGCGTGATTTTCTTCGGTGCCGTCATAGGACTAATGCTCTTCAAAACCGATCAAAGCCAGACTACTGAGTCTTTGCCGATACCGGTGAGCAGGAAAGTCGGTGTGGTGTCGTTGCTGCTGTTCTTCGGCCTGTTAGCTGGCCTGCCATTGCTGGTTCAGTTGTGGCCCTCACAAGCGTTAGCTGTGGTAAACGCCTTTTTCCGCGCCGGGTCATTAGTTTTCGGAGGTGGGCATGTTGTGCTGCCGTTGCTTCAGTCGGCGACCGTGCCGAACGGATGGGTAGCCAATGACACGTTTCTTGCCGGATATGGCTTAGCACAGGCCGTACCAGGCCCACTTTTTACCTTCGCAGCATTTCTTGGCGCGTCCATGAATGCCCAACCTTCTGGTTGGCTCGGGGCTACCGCGTGCGTCGTTGCAATTTTTGCTCCTTCGTTCTTGCTCGTAATCGGCGTGTTGCCATTTTGGGAGCAACTGCGGAAAAGCTTACGCACCCAAGCCGCACTTTCAGGCGTAAACGCAGCAGTTGTAGGCCTTCTCCTGGCAGCCTTGTATAACCCAGTCTGGACGAGCGCCATATTGATTCCTACAGATTTTGGCTTGGCGCTGATAGCGCTTGTGGCTTTGATGTTCTGGAAGGTTCCTACATGGTTGGTCGTCCTGGCGGGAGGTCTTATCGGATGGTTACTCAGCATTTTATTTTGAGGTCGGCTAAGCGATGCCGTCAGGACGGGTCGCTTAGCGCACGCTTACAGTGTTCTGCGTTGTTGATGCAGCCGATGAATTTGATGAGCCGAAGGTGCAGAACTGAGAACATGCATTGCGACCTGAATTTTAGATTTCACACAGCTCGTTTTTTTCAAATGGGCTAATGGCGAAACTGATCCGGGAAAGGTAATTTTCAAACTTTTATTCAGGGACGACTCACATGCCTGTCAGAATTCGAGCTGCAGTGGTTACAGATGCACAGGCAATCCAGCGCATTTATGCTCCCATAGTTTCGAACACGGCGATCTCATTCGAAGAGACCCCGCCAAGCGGTGAGGAGATTGCTCAGCGGATAGCGACGACACTTCAGACGTATCCCTACCTAGTGGCCGAAGAAGGTGGGGAGATCGAGGGCTACGCCTATGCCAGCCAGCACCGCGCACGTCCAGCCTACCGGTGGGCGGTGGACGTGACGGTGTACGTAGCTGAATCGGCTCGCCGTCAGGGCGTTGGCCGTGAGCTCTATGAGACTTTGCTTCCGATCCTTGAAAAACAGTGCTTTCGTGCAGCTTACGCCGGAATTGCTCAGCCCAATGAAGGCAGTGTGGGTCTGCACGAGTCGCTGGGATTCGTCCACATCGGTACATATCCGGAGGTTGGCTTCAAGCTTGGGAAATGGCACGACGTCGGCTACTGGCGGCTCGGACTGTGCCAGGCAACTCCGCCACTGGAGCCTATTCTCTTCCCCGATCTTGAAGTCGTATAAACAGTAGGCGCACTCGATTTGCTTCGCGAGCCATCAGGCTTCGCTTGTGAGATAGCTTTGGACTTGGTTGACTACATCTCGAGCGGAGCGGGTCACTCCGATCAATGTAGCGGAGGCTAGCCCCGTCCAATCGCCGTAGCCCACCAGCCACAGATTAGGTGAAGCAACACTCCGGTTTTCATTCACGGCGACTTTACCGTCATCGTCAACGATACCCAGGTTGCCCAGGTGGTCGAGCGCTGGAGAAAACCCAGTGCACCAGATGACGACATCCACCGCTGTTTCGTCTCCTGATGACCAAACAACGCCTGTTGAAGTGAAGTGCGTGAATGGCCGTACTGCGCTCAATACACCGCGTTCACGAGCGTCCTTCACCGATGGCACCATTACGATGTCGCCCAGCCCCCCAGCGGGTTGTTCAGGCTCCACACCTTCCTGTTGCGCCTTCAATCGAGCAGTAGCTCGTTCGAACAGGACGCGCCCATCAACCTCATCAGGTAGAAACTTTGGAGCCTTTTGAGTTACCCAGATTGCCTGAGCCACTTTAGAAACCTCGGCGTAAATCTGGGCTCCCGAGTTGCCACCACCCACGACAAGGACGGTTTTCCCCTCAAACTCATTCGGCCCAACGTAATGAGCGGAATGAAGCTGCTGCCGTACGAACAACTCCTGTCCGGCATAGCTAGGGGTAAATGGGCGGCTCCAGGTGCCTGTTGCACTGATAACCGCCTTGGCATCCCAGTTTCTATCCCCGGAGACAACCCGTAATCCTTCTTCGATTTTTTCGACACGGGTCACCCTGGTGGATCGGATGATGGGGAAGTCATATCGACGCTCGTACAGAGTCAGATAGTCGATAACATCATCACGGTGAGGCGTTTCTTCTGATACGGCAGGCATCGGCCAGCCCGCAATCGAGCTCCATGCCGATGGAGAGAAGAGTCGCAGCGAGTCCCAGCCATGCCGCCAGGCTCCTCCTGGTGCCGACTCCGCATCGAGCAGCACGTAAGACAAGCCTGACCGCTTCAAAAAATAGGCGACTGTCAGCGCTGATTGACCACCGCCAATGACCACAACATCAAGTTTCGAATTCTGACTCACCAGCATCCTCCAGGCTCAATCGCGGCACCTCACCGTTGTCGTATCAGACTCTGCGACCGTGCTCATCAATGACGACTTGTCCGTCTTCTTTGACGAAGCTGCCGCGCTGCTCCTGCGGTAGAAGGTCGAGGACTGCCTCTGACGGACGACACAAGCGTGTACCCAAGGGCGTCACGACGATGGGGCGATTGATGAGGATAGGGTGAGCCATCATGGCATCGATGAGCTGTTCGTTAGTCAGCGATGCATCGCCCAATCCCAGCTCTTCGTACGGAGTGCCTTTGATACGCAAAAGAGCCCGCACTCCGATACCCATATCCTCTATGAGTCTGACAAGTGTGGTGCGATCAGGCGGGTTCTTCAGGTACTCGATAACCGTCGGTTCTTCCCCGCTGTTACGGATCAACTCCAAGGTGTTGCGAGAGGTGCCGCATTCGGGGTTGTGGTAGATCGTGATCTGGCTCATATCGCTTCCTCGTACTGACGTTAGATGGAGCGCTGGTTGACGCGTTTGGAAAGCTCTTCGGCGGACTCTTTACGCTCGGAGTACCGATCAACCAAATAATCCTGGCGATCCCGCAACAGCAGGGTGAACTTCATCAGCTCTTCCATCACGTCCACGAGACGGTCGTAGTACGAGGACGGCTTCATACGACCTGCCTCGTCGAACTCGGTAAATGCCTTGGCAACCGAAGATTGGTTTGGGATGGTGAACATCCGCATCCATCGGCCCAGTACGCGCAGCTGATTAACCACGTTGAAAGATTGCGAGCCACCGCAGACCTGCATCACTGCAAGGGTCTTTCCTTGCGTAGGTCGTACAGCACCTATCGCCAGCGGAACCCAGTCAATTTGGGCTTTGAATACTGCACTCATGGAGCCGTGACGCTCAGGGGAGCACCACACCTGCCCCTCAGACCATTGCATCAGCTCGCGCAGCTCAGCGACCTTGGGATGTGTATCGGCAGCGTCATCCGGAAGCGGCAGACCCGATGGGTCAAAGATCTTGGTTTCAGCGCCAAACTCATTCAGCAGGCGTGCCGCCTCTTGCGTGACTAACCGGCTGAATGAGCGCTCTCGCGTTGATCCATACAGCAGAAGAATGCGAGGTTTATGGAGCGAAGGCGTGCGAGGCGACAGTTGCTCCAGCGACGGAATGTCGATCAGGTCGGCGTGTACGTTCGGCAATGTGTCTTGCATAAAAACTCCTACGGCGGCGCCAGGTTGGACACCGCCTCGGTTGATCTTTAAAGCGAACCGATGCGATCCAGTTCAGCTTTCAACTGTTCAGCGCTGATGATCTTCAGTGGCAGCGCAAGAAATGCGCTCACGCGCTCGTGAATTTTGGCCAGTGTGGCTTCAAACGCTGCGGTGATCTCGGCTTCCGACCCGCTAGCCTCAGACGGGTCGGCCAGCCCCCAATGCGCTTTCAAAGCGGGCCCGAAGAAGATTGGGCATGCCTCACCCGCAGCCCGGTCACAGACAGTGATCACGATGTCTGGAGGCGAGCCTTCAAAAGCATCCGAAGCCTTGCTGCTCAAGCCCGCCGTGGAGATACTCGCCGCCTCCAGCGTTTGCAATGCCCGTTGATTCACCCGGCCACTGGGAAAGCTTCCTGAGCTGACGGCTTCTACACCCTCGGGCGCCAAGTGGTTGAAAAGCGCCTCGGACAGAATGCTGCGGCAGCTGTTGTGGGTGCACATGAACAAGACTTTCATCAGAAGATTCCTTGATTCAGAAACTGAGGCGCAGTGCCAGGGCGGACAATGTGGCGACGAGGATGGGCACGGTCAGCACGATCCCGGTCTTGAAGTAATAACCCCAACTGATCGTTATGTTTTTCCGGGCGAGCACGTGCAGCCACAACAGAGTTGCCAAGCTCCCAATTGGGGTGATCTTCGGGCCCAAATCGCAGCCGATGATGTTGGCGTAAACCATCGCTTGCTGGACTACACCATCGACTTCAGCGGCATGAATGGATAAGGCGCCTACCAGAACGGTGGGCATGTTGTTCATGATCGAAGACAGCAACGCTGTTAGCAGCCCTGTACCAAGGGACGCGCCCCAAACGCCATAACCGGCGAACACGTTCAGGAACTGCGCGATGTGGTCGGTCAGGCCGGCGTTCTTCAGGCCATAAACAACCAGGTACATACCCAAAGAAAAAATCACCACCTGCCATGGCGCCTCTTTGAGCACCTTGCCTGTGTTGATGGCGTGGCCACGAGCCGCGATGACGTAAAGAATGAATGCACAGACCGCTGCAATGGCGCTGATTGGCACCCCTAATGGCTCAATGACAAAGAAGCCGATCAGCAGTAGTGCCAGCACCCACCAACCGGCTACAAAAGTGGCCCGGTCGTGGATCGCCTCGTCCGGATTGTCCAGTTGGTTGAGGTCATAGGTCTTTGGTAGATCTTTGCGGAAAAACCACAGCAGCATGGCTAATGTCGCCGCCACGCTGACGATGTTTACCGGCACCATGATCGAAGCATATTCGTTGAAGCCGATATCGAAGTAGTCGGCAGAAACGATGTTTACCAGGTTGGAAACCACCAGCGGTAAGCTCGCCGTATCAGCGATAAAACCGGCTGCCATGACGAATGCCAACGTAGCCGCAGGAGAAAAACGCAACGCCAGCAACATCGCGATCACAATGGGTGTGAGGATCAATGCTGCTCCGTCATTGGCGAACAGGGCCGACACCGCTGCGCCCAACAGGACGATAAATGCGAACAGCTTGCGCGTGCTCCCGCCTCCCCATCGGGCCACATGCAGCGCAGCCCACTTGAAAAAACCTGCCTCATCAAGCAGCAGACTAATGATGATGACCGCGATGAAAGTCCCAGTGGCATTCCAGACAATGCGCCAAACCTCTGGTATGTCGGCAAGGGTAACGACACCTGCCAGCAACGCCACGATGGCACCGAACATCGCACTCCAGCCAACCCCAAGCCCCTTGGGTTGCCAGATGACAAGGACGATGGTGGCGATAAAGATCAATACGGCAATCAGCATTTCATTAATCCGGTTAGGCGTGACTCAGCTACACACGGTTTGGTTGATCGGACGGTCGTTCATGCCGCAGAGGCGCTTAGCCTCGGTTTCCAGCCATTGCTGATTGGCGTCTACCACTTCCTTCAAAACTGCAGTCACCCACGCGGGTAAATCAGGATTCAGGCGGTAATACACCCACTGGCCTTGGCGACGATCCAAAAGCAAACCGGCAGAGCGCAGCAGGGCCAGATGACGAGAAATCTTAGGCTGACTCAGGTCGAGTGCTGCCGTTAGCTCGCATACACACAGCTCACCTTCACTCACGACAAGCAGCGAAATTTTTGCTCGGGTGTCATCCGCCAGGCACTTGAATAAGGTGGTGGGGTTCATGGGTTCTGTCATAGATCCTCCAGGTGTTTGGTCTTGACCAAAACGAAGAGCTTGATGCGCTCGTGGATGTCGTGGAGCGTATGGCGAAATGCGCCAGGATCATCGCTAGTTACTGGGTCAGGAAAATCCCAGGCAATGACTTCACCTGCACTGGGCATTGGTAGGCACTCGCTTGCGGATTTATCACAAAGAGTGATTACGTAATCGAATCGATCAGCTTGAAACTCGCTGAGGGACTTGCTGCGCAGGCCCGTTGCATCGACTCCAACTGCCTCCAATGCCTGAGTGGTGCGCGGATCAACCTCAGACGGTTCAGATCCTGCACTGAAGGCCTCGAAGCGCGGGTCGGTGTGCCGCAGCAAAGCCTCTGCAAGCAGGGAGCGGGCTGAGTTGGCAACGCACACGAAAAGCACTTTGATAGCAGGGCTCATGGTGGAACTCGATGCATACGGAAAATCGAATATACGCTTTGGCGAATATCCGGTAAAGCGAATATGATGGCTGCTGTTTCGGCATGTGCCCTAACGTTCCATGCGTGTCGGCATAACGGAGATGAGAGGATGGAGGTGGATATGATGATCCAGGCAACGGAAATAGCCGGAGGGCAGTCGCAGCGCTTTCGCGATGCGCTGAAATTTGCTGACCTTCCAGCAGACGATATTGATCTTCCAGGCCGAACCTTTTTTGAGTTCACACAGGATAGTGAGACGGTCGCATGGGGAGGTTTCGAAACGCATGGTACGGACGGGTTGCTGCGTTCCCTGGTCGTAGTCTCGACATACAGATCGAAAGGGGTCGGTGTCACGGTGCTTAAGATCATTGAAGCGAAAGCCGCCGAGCAGGGAATCGCTCGATTTCATTTGCTGACAACAACTGCTTCAGGCTTTTTTGAACAACAGGGCTATGCAGTAAATCAACGAGATTCTGCGCCGCCTCTGATTTCTCAGACGGAGCAGTTCAGGGGGCTTTGCCCTGGATCGGCTTGCTACATGTGCAAGGCCTTATCTGCGAATGCACGAAAGTAGCTGATCACCTTGATGATGGCTTTTAGCCTCGATGCCAGCTAGATTTGGAGCTTTCTACGATCAAGGAAGGATATGAAAAAGCTCATCGCAGTAATGGGGATCTGTGTCGCACTAGGCGGTTGCGCTACGTCCCACTACACCGCAGGACGAGACTTTCCGTCAGCCAGTGTAGCGAGCATCACCAAAGGCAAAACCACCACTTCAGAACTGAAGTCGCTATTTGGCGAGCCCTACGCCAAGAGCGCCGTCAGCGAGACTGACGAGAAGTGGATCTACACCTACACCAACGGCTCAGCCCATGCTCAAAGCTACGTGGTCACTATGAAGGTGACGACTACGGGCACTCAGAAAACGCTCGACGTCTTGATCCGAAATGACGTGGTCATCAACTACACGTTCAGCGAAGGCCCCGCTCCAGGCAGTACCACTGCGACGAACTAAGTTCGCCACCTTGCCATTGGGCGCCCCACCGCGCTCAGTACGTTGTTGATGGAGCAAGCTCATGGACAGAACATATGCCTTCGTGGATGAGTCCGGGAATTCCGACCTAGATACGTCGAAAGCTGGAAGCTCGGACTTCTTCATCGTGTGCTCCATTCTAGTGGCAGAGAAAGACCTGGAGGCTGCTTATGCCCAAGCTGAAGCGCTCCGCAAGCGGCATTTTCAAACAGGCGAGATCAAATCTAGCAATCTGAAGCCCAAGGATTCAGATCGCCGCGCCCGGATCCTAAACGAGCTAGCCGAGCTGCCATTCAAGCTCTATTTCACCGTCGTTGATAAGTCCCGAATTCACAAAGACGGCGGCCTCCGTATCAAGACCTCGTTCATAAAATACGTGAACGGGTTGCTCTATGAACGCTTGTTCCGCGCATACCCTGACCTCCAGATGATCGTTGACGAGCATGGTGGCCAGGAATTTCAGGAGAGCCTCAAAAGCTACGTTGCAGAACGATTCGTGGACGACCTATTTGGCGATAAGGATGCCTTCCAGACGATGGCCAGTAAGGACAACGTTTTGGTTCAGGTTGCAGATTTCTTCGCTGGCTCAGTCGCTCAGATCTACGAAGAGAAAGCTTCGGAAGAAGCTGTTCTTGCCTACAAGAAAATCCTCCGCAGCCTGACTCTTGGAATGCTTGAGTGGCCATCCAAGTACCAGTCTCTTCTGCCGCCGCCGACGGATGAATCTGGGTATGCAGACTACCAGGTACACCAAGAAGCTCTCCGCCAGGCCGACCGCTTTAGCGAGCGCGTTGGTAAGCACCCCGATGAAGATGAGCGACTGCAGCTAAGCATCTTGAGGTTCTTGAGATTCCAGAGCGAATTCGTCACCAAGGATTACGTGCTGACTACGGAGATCATGGCCCATCTAAAAGATAGCGGACTGGGAGAGGTCAACGGCCAGAGAGTCCGCTCCAGTGGCATTGCCAAACTCCGCGATGCGGACGTCATCATCACAAGTGCGGCGAAGGGTTACAAAATCCCCCAGACACGTGCGGACATCAACGACTTCCTAGAGCGGGCATCCGGCATCGTCGTCCCTCTTCTCGACCGCGTTAAAAAAGCGCGCGATGTGTATCGGCTGAGCAGTCGAGGAGAATATGACATCGTCACTGCCAACCTTGCTGAGCTAGCCAAGCTGCTCGCTGCGCTCGAGGCTTTTGCAGATGACTGAACTCAGTCATGGCAACGAACCTCAGCAGGCTGCACTGATCCAGGATGAAATCCTAGAGATCTGAAAGAAGCCAAGGTGCTCGCGCGTAGATTCTATCGCCTGACCGGCAAGCCGCTGGGCGTGACAGGCGAGGTCGCAGAGTACGAAGCTGCTACTAGACTCGGCATGTTACTACATCCTGCAAGGCAGGCAGGTTACGACGCTACAGAGACGCTGGAAGATGGCATCGCGAGAATCCAGATCAAGGGCCGCTGTATCCTGAACCCGCTAAAGATTACGGGCCGTATGGGCGCAATTGATCTCACCACGGCAGACGATCTCTTTGCCGATGCTGAAAGGCAGGGAATGGCCCCGACCAGAACCATGAGGTTCGACTTGATTCTGACCCCTGCTCAATTAAGCCAGTCTAGACACGCCGAAGCTTCGACATGATGACTATGGCCCGCGCATCACTATCTGAGATAAGGCTTTATTATCATATGACTGCTCGGGCTACACCCGGCCACACGGGAAACGGCAGCTCATTCACTTTCTTGTCCTCAACCAAAAATGCCAAGCTGTAGCGAGCACGGGTGATTGCAACGTAGAGCTTGTTCCGGGACTCTCCGGTCTTATCCTTATCAAACGCCTTGCCGTCTCCCGCCAAAAACTTAAGATGGTTTTCCGCAGGGATCACAAGCACACGGTCAAACCCTAGTCCTTTGCAAGAACCGAAATTATAACAAACGAGGTTTGGCGGCAGGTAACCGGCACCCGTTCGGGCGTTCCACCGAAGCACGCTCGGGTGAAATGCGGATATGTAGTCATCAACTTGAGATTGCCTGACAACGAAGCTGCCGAGGTGATCAGACATCTCGGCTGGAACGTCTTTCACTGCAGAGATTGTTTTCTCGTAAACCCCAGGATTGATCGTATCGGATAGATCGCAAATTTCTTGGATACATCGCTGATTGGTGGGCATGGTCTTTTCCACGAAACCCAGCTGACCAACGAAATAATCGATCTTTTCTTGAGACGTCAACGGTGCCTTGTGCCCAAATGTCGTGCTGTAGATCGTCTGCCGGAAATCGCCTACACACCAGATCCCATCAGGCATTATCTTATTGAGCGACTTGATAACCTCATAGTCCCAGCCGACCAGATCCTGCACCTCATCGAAATAAACCTTTTGATAAATACTAGATAGCCGAGTGGCGGGTGCATTTTTGGATCGTTTTCCTACGAGAGCGACCAGTTTAGCGAGGTAGCCTGAATAAGCCATAGTCTTACAAGGAGTCAAATAATGCAGGGGGTTGACCGCCCCTCCAGTGAGTTTTTCGGCTCTCCCTTTGATGTATACAGGCCTCCCCTTTACGAAAACACCTGGGAGGTGATGGGGGTTATTTTCAGTGAAGAAATGGGCAGCAATTCGACTTGGGAAAACCACGCTCTGGTAAGGCCGGATCATGTCTTCCAAGTAGAATGAAAACAGCCCTTTTACGACGAAATCCTCACTGTTTTTCCCGTCGTTGAGTTCAACAAAACGCGCTCGTAATTCTGCTTGATTATTGGTGGTGTAGGTGACGACGAGAACCCGCCCACCAGCCTTAACGATGTCCACGGCATCGCTGATAATCTTATGCGTCTTACCCGAACCTGCCCCCGCTATCCATAGCTCATTCGCCAAAATCGAGCACCTCATCCAAAAATACTGGATATTTGAAATCAAGGTCGCCATCAAACAATCGGATAGCTGAGTCTACCTTGCGTGTTCCCTTTCCATTGCCCTTCACACTTCTGAACCACTCGATCAAAAACTCTCTTCGGTCATCCAAGGAAGCCTCGGCCCCATAAAGTTTATATGTCTGAGCCGATAGAATTTCCTTCGCGAAAGCAGCTAGAGACGCCTGATCAACTGAATTTGCATATATCATCGCCGGTTCTAGTGAGAACTCCAGGTCGTTTTTTGACGAGAAGATTTTTACGTTTGCATAGTCCTTGTACTCCGCCTGAGCAGGCACGACGTTCTGGAAGTAGTCCTTGTCGTTGTCTCTAAGTACGTGAATGCGAGTACCAATCTCCTTTCCAACCTCGATAAAGGTTTTGAAGCCCACACCTCTTACAACAATAATGTCGATCCCATCTTTCTCCGGAAGATGGTGATATTTACGCAGGTAGATTTTTTTCAGCACAAGCTCGTCAGAAGGCCCCTCAACCAAGATGACTTTTCTAGACAGTGCTACCCGCAGCGTGTCGTATCCAGGTAGACGCTTCAGCGTCTTTACAACATCAGGATCTAGAGTATGTAGCCTCTTGTAGCCAGACTGCACAAGGCAGATTTTGTCGATACTTAACTTATTCAGCACGTAGGAGCTGTGCGTAGTGAGGAACAGCTGCTTGGAACGACGCTGAGTTTCAATATAGTGCACAAGTTTGTTCAGGTTGGTATGTGACAGATGATTTTCCGGTTCCTCCATCATCACCAAATCAATGTCATGGGCTTTGTTCTGGATAGCGAGTTTGATCTGCACATTGCTCTGCTCACCCTTTCCAATAAAGTGAAAGGGAACATCATTTACCTCAAGCTGCAGGCCGGTTTGGATGGATCCCACGGGTAAGGTACTGGCAGCTATAGACAGCTTGCTATCAGTTATCAGATGGCCTGCATCAAGATTTGCATTAACCGCCATCACCTCGCCTGAGGTGTTGAATACTTGAAGGTTCTCGCGATAATTGAGCGTCAGCTTAACAAGCTCCTCCTTTTCTAGAGCTGTATTGAGGATATTGGAAATGTACTGATTCTTGCCTAACGTGGGGTGAATTCGAGTCGGGTCGATGTAAAGCGCCTTGAATTTTTTAGCAATTGGCTTTATGGGATTCCATCCAAAATCTAGCCATTCGACCTTGTAAAATTCAACGGGAATGCTTGTGAAAGACGGCTTGGCTTGTCGGCGAAGTTCATAGACTTCGGCAAGTGCAGGATCGAAACAAGCCTGCACCAAAACACCCTGAGCATCGGCTTGGTGGCTGTTATTCGAACCTCGGTACTCTGGCACCCCCTCAATGTAGGCCTCAATGATTAGCTTGGGCAGATGCTGGGCGCTTAGATCGGTATCCAAAAACTGCGTGACTGCTTCTTGGTTAAATAGATCAGGAGAAAACTCGCCACTGAAGGGGCGACCACGGTGACTAAAGTTAAGCACGATCTCAAGCGCTTCGAGAATCGTACTTTTGCCGGCATTGTTGTCGCCAACAAAAATATTCACGTCATCGTTGAATTCGAGATGATCGTCCCGGAATTTTTTGAAATTGATGAGTTTGATCGACTTAACATGCACCCTAAATCCCTCAAGATAACTATCCATAATGGCGCTTCGCCCAAGCAAGCAGACGGTACATCGCGAGGTTGATACTGTCCATATCAAGTATTTGAAGGCAAAAGATGGCGAGACAGGAGCTTAGGGGCATCGAATAAAGGGATATGTCAGAGACAGAGGTGGCACAGATGGATTTGTCCAGGCGCACTCCCTATCGGATAGAGCCTTGTCTTTCTAAAGGTGAAAAAAAGCCAGCCGGCAAAGGCTATGTCCACTCGGTGAGATTTGGCGGGGGATCACCTAACACTTCAAATGAACGACTTGGCGGGAATTAAGCAAAATACCGGAGTTTGATCGCAAAGTCCTGGAGGTGCTGCGTGAGCCGCTGGAGTCCGGGCATATCGTGATTTCCCGCGCTCGCGACCGGGTGCGTTTCCCGGCGCGCTTTCAGTTGGTGGCGGCAATGAACCCCTGCCCTTGCGGCTATGTGGGCGAGCCCAGTGGGCGCTGTCGCTGCACGCCGGAGCAGATTCAGCGCTATCGCAACAAACTCTCGGGGCCGCTGCTGGACCGGATCGACCTGCACGTGACCGTCGCCCGGGAAAGCACCGCGCTGAACCCGGGCATACAGTCCGGTGATGACACCGCCAGCGCCTCCGTCCTCGTCGCCGATGCCCGGGACCGCCAACAACGGCGCCAGGGCTGCGCCAATGCGTTTCTCGACCTGCCGGGGCTACGCCAGCACTGCAAACTGGAAAAGGCTGATGAAGGCTGGCTGGAAAGCGCATGCGAACGGCTGACGCTGTCGTTGCGGGCGGCCCATCGCCTGCTCAAGGTCGCCCGCACCCTGGCCGACCTGGAACAGGTGGAAGCCATCGCCCGCCATCATCTGGCGGAGGCCTTGCAGTACCGCCCTGCTAGCGCGTCCTAGGCAACGCCAGGAGCAGCCCCGCCACTTCCATCACCTCATCCATCACCGCTTCAGCTGACTCAACGGAGGGTTTGAGCAACAAGTCATCGGCATAGCCCATCGCTACGGCAAAGAGTTGTCGCGCAGCGCGCTTGGGCGACTCACAGCGGAACACTTTGGCCGCCACACCTTGCTCGATGATCTCGGCGAGCATGGCTTGCCATTGGGCGTTGATCACCAGGTAGGCCTGGGCCAATGGCTCGTCATGCATGGCTTCGTCCCAGGCATCCAGCCATAGCGCCCAACCGGCGTCTGCCGTGGAGGGCAGGCAGTCACGCAGGAACCCTTCGAGGGCTTCCAATGGCGGCAGATCCACCAGCGGCGCCCTCACCTCGTCCAGTTGCTCGTTGGCGAACCGCACGAACGCTTCGCGGCGCAGTTCTTTCCAGTCGCTGAAGTAGTGATAGACGTGGCTGCGGGACAGCCCGGCATGCTCCGCCAGGTCGCGGGTGGAAACATCGGCAAACCCTTTGCTGCGAAACAGCTCCAGGGCGGCGGCGATGATCTGGTCTTTACGGTCGATACGCGACATGAGGCTTTTCCTTCAGGCACCGGCAGATCGACGGCGCTTGCTTTTTGAGCGGTCGCTCAAGGATACTTGAGCAGTCGCTCAATAATAGCGTTTATCTCACTCTCGGTGCACCCCATGTCATCCGTAACACCCCAGATCCTGATCGAAGAAAGCAAAAAGATCGGGCAACAATCCGCCAGCCAAACCCTCAAGGCGATCGCCAAGGCCTATCCCGGCAAGTTGTTCTGCACCTTGTCGCTGGTGGCCCTGGAGAACGCATTGCTGCTGGCCTACCCACTGTTTGCGGGGTTCGCGGTGGACTCGATCATCCGCGGCGATGCCGGCAGCGCGCTGTTCTACGCCGCCGTGGTGCTGGCGTTCTGGGTGGTCGGGGCGGCGCGACGGGCGCTGGATACGCGCACCTTCACCCGTATCTACGCGGACCTTGCGGTGCCGGTGATTCTCAACCAGCGCCTGCAAAACCACAGCACCTCACGGGCGGCTGCGCGGGTGGTGTTGGCGCGGGACTTTGTGGATTTCTTCGAAAAACACGTGCCGATCATCGCGACGGCGCTGGTTTCCATCGTCGGTGCGGCAGTGATGCTGTTGGTGATCGAGCCGTGGATCGGCCTGGCGTGCCTGACCGCGCTGGTGCTGTGCACAACCTTGTTGCCACGTTTCGCCCGGCGCAATCAGGAACTGCATGAGCGCTTGAATGACCGCCTGGAAAAGGAAATCGGCCTGGTGGAAAAGGTCGGCGCACAGACCTTGCAGCGCCACTACCAGGTGCTGTCACGCCTGCGCATCTGGCTGTCGGACCGCGAGGCCGCAGCGTTCCTGTTTATCGGCACGCTGGCGGCGCTGTTGTTTGTGGTCGCCATCAGCCAGTTGGCGCTGTCGCCGGCGGTCAAGGCCGGCCATGTGTATGCGGTGATGACTTACCTGTGGACCTTTGTCAGCAGCCTGGATGAAGCGCCAGGGATGGTTGATCAACTGGCGCGACTCAAGGACATTGGCAAGCGTGTGGACCCGGGGCTGGGCGACCGATCCGACGTTTGACGCGTCGGGTCGGCCGTCATCGCGGGCAAGCCCGGCTCCCACAGTGGACCGCGTACTCCAGAACAACACGGTCAACTGTGGGAGCGGGCTTGCCCGCGATGAGGCCCGAACAGTCAATCAACGAAACCGGTCAACCTCATGCCGCAAGCCCGCCGCCAGGGTCTCCAGTTCCTTGGCGGTGATCGCCAGGTTGGACACCACTTCACGCTGCTCGCTGTTGGCCAGGGCGATGCTCTGCAAGTTGCTGCTCAGCAGGGTCGCCGTGCTGCTCTGCTCCTGGGTCGCCGTGGTAATGGCCGCAAACTGCTGGCCCGCCGAGCGGCTTTGCTCGTCGATCCGCGCCAGCGCAGAGGCGACGTCAGCGTTGCGAGCCAGGCCTTCCTGCATCAGCACGTTACCTTGCTCCATGGTGCTGATGGCGTTGCCGGTTTCCTGCTGGATACTCTGGATCATCCCGGAAATCTCATCCGTGGCCTGACGGGTGCGCGATGCGAGGTTGCGCACTTCATCGGCCACCACCGCAAACCCGCGCCCCTGCTCACCGGCCCGCGCCGCTTCGATGGCTGCGTTGAGCGCCAGCAGGTTGGTCTGTTCGGCAATCGCGGTGATCACTCCGACGATCCCGCCGATTTCCTGGGAGCGCTGACCCAGGGTGTTGATCACCGTGGCCGTGCTGTTCAGCGCGGTGGCGATGTGTTCCAGGGACGACGACGCTTCCTGCATCGAGGTGCGGCCGATCCTGGTTTGCTGGGCGTTGTCCTGGGCCAGGCGCTCGGTGTTGCCCATGTTGTCGGCAATATTCAGCGAGGTGGCGCTGAACTCTTCCACCGCGCCGGCCATGCTGGTGATCTCGCCGGACTGTTGCTCCATGCCTTCGTACGCACCGCCGGACAAACCCGACAACGCCTGGGCGCGGCTGTTCACGTCTTCAGCCGCCTTGCGGATATGCGACACCATGGTCGACAGCGCTTCGCCCATCTGGTTGAAACTGCGGGCTAGTTGGCCGATTTCATCATGGCTGGAAACGTTCAGCCGTGCGCTCAAATCACCGGCGCCCAGGGCTTCGGCCTGACGCACCAGGTCGCCCAATGGCTGCAACTTGCTGCGCAGCAACCAGACCGCCGCGCCCACCGCCAGCAGCATCGCGAGCAAGCTGCCGATCGCCAGGCGAATCCCCACCGACCATGTCACCGCGCGAATTTCGGCTTTCGGCATGCTCGCCACCACCGACCACGGGCCGCCTTCAAACGGCACGGCAACGCTGTAGAAATCTTCGTTCTTGTCGCTCCAGAAACGGCCTTTTCCAGGTTTGGCGGCCAGGTCGAGCATCACCGGAATCGACTGATCCAGCGCCTGCACGCCAGCGGGCGGTACCAGCCAGTGCTTCTGTTCGTCCAGCAGCGCCAGGGAACCGGTCTGGCCGATGCGGAAACGCTTGAGGTTGTCGAACTGGGCGTTCTGCGCATCGGTGTAGTCGAAGCCGACAAACAGCACCGCAATCACTTTGCCGCTGGCGTCCCGCACCGGGCTGTACTGGGTCATGTAGGAGCGATCGAACAATACCGCACGGCCAACGTAGCCCTGCCCGCCCAGCAAGCGTTGATAGGCCGGATGCTGGTGATCCAGCGCCGTACCGATGGCGCGGCTGCCATCCTGCTTGGTCAGGGAGGTGCTGACGCGGATAAAGTCCTCGCCGCTGCGTACGAACAAGGTCGCCACGCCGCCGGACATCTGCTTGAACTCATCGACTTCAGCGAAGTTGTTGTTGAGCACTTCCTCGCCCAGGTACAGGCCCGGCGTCTGCACGCCCGCCACCGTCACCGGTTGCTCAGGGCGCGTACTCAAGCCGGCGCTGAAGCGCTTTTCAAACAGCCCGCTCAAACGCTGGGTACTTTCGCGCAAGGTGCTGTGGAAGGTATTGAGTTGGTCGGCCAGCAAGCGGGCCTCGCTGGCCAGGTGCTCCTCGCGGGTGTCGAGGTTGGCGGAGTCCAGCGAACGCAACGCGAATACCGTGCTGCCGCTGATGACGACAGCCAGTATCACGGCGAGGGCAAGCCCCAGTTGAGAGGCAATCCGGGCGCGAGGTTGAGACATGAAGGCTCCTGGCCGAGGCCAGGATCATCCTGATCTCATAGCGCTGCTCGGCAAAATTCTAATAGGGGAAACGTTGCAGAACGGTAGTTCCAACAACCCTACTTCGGCGGGTAGGCTCAATACTTGAGCGAATCACAGGGGTATCGCGCAAACGATTGCTGGCCGGTGCGCAATCCACTCAGTCGAGGCGCTCGACCTGGGGCAATTCCATGGCCTGCACTTCGCCCTGGAGAAAGTCACCCAGCCGTCGCAAACGCTCGCCACCCGGCCGGGTCTTCGGCCACACCAGATAGTAATTTTCCCCACTGGCCACAGCGGTGGGCCATGGCAGACTCAGGCGGCCCTGGGCCACGTCTTCGGCCACCATCAGCAAGTCGCCCATGGACACGCCGTACCCTCGGGCGGCGGCGATCATGCCCAACTCCAAGGTGTCGAACACCTGCCCGCCCTTGAGCGAAACCTGGGATGACAGCCCCATGCGCTCCAGCCAGTTGCGCCAGTCACGCCGGTCCGGCGTCGGGTGCAGCAGTTCGGCAGAGGCCAGGCGCGCAACGTCCCAGGGTCCGTCGCTCAACAGGTTCGGCGCGCCCACCGGAATCAGCAACTCCGGAAACAGGTAGCTGGCTTCCCAGTCCGGCGGGAAATGCCCGTTGCTCAACAACACCGCGCAATCGAATGGTTCCTGGTTGAAATCCACCTCATCAACGCTCATCCAGGCGCTGGTCAGTTGCACTTCATTGCCCGGCTGCAGGTGCCGGAAGCGACTGAGCCGCGCCAGCAGCCAGCGCATGGTCAGGGTGGACGGCGCCTTCATGCGCAGGATGTCGTCCTCGGCATTCAAGGTATGGCAGGCGCGCTCCAGGGCCGCAAAGCCTTCACGCACGCCCGGCAGCAACAGGCGCGCTGCCTCGGTGAGTTGCAAGGTGCGGCCGCTGCGCTGGAACAGGCGGCAGGCGAAATGCTCTTCCAGGGTACGAATGTGCCGGCTCACCGCACTTTGGGTGATCGACAACTCTTCCGCCGCCCGGGTGAACGAGTTGTAGCGGGACGCAGCTTCAAACGCGCGCAAGGCGTAAAGAGGAGGAAGACGACGAGACATGGCGAAAACTCCGACGGCGCAATATCGAAACCCTACCAGAATCATTCAGGCATGAGTTTTAATCATGCGAACCATCGGATTTATCCCTTTGTGCAATGCGCTGTGAGCGCCGAGAATCAACCCTTCCACCCTTCCCTGACTTTTTGAGCGTGATGATCATGCAGCATCCGGCACGTACCGAACTCTGGGCCATTCTGCGGCTGTCAGGGCCGCTGATTGCCTCACAGTTGGCCCACATGCTGATGGTGCTGACCGACACCCTGATGATGGCCCGCCTGAGCCCCGAGGCCCTGGCCGGCGGAGGCCTGGGTGCGGCGAGCTATTCGTTCGTGTCGATTTTCTGCATCGGCGTGATCGCTGCCGTGGGCACGCTGGTCGCGATCCGCCAGGGCGCCGGCGACATCGAGGGCGCCACCCGCCTGACCCAGGCCGGGCTGTGGCTGGCCTGGTTGATGGCGCTGGTGGCTGGTTTGCTGCTGTGGAACCTCAAGCCAGTGCTGCTGATGTTCGGCCAGACCGAAACCAACGTCGCGTCCGCCGGCCAGTTCCTGACCATCCTGCCGTTCGCCCTGCCCGGCTACCTGACGTTCATGGCCTTGCGCGGCTTCACCAGCGCTATCGGCAAGGCCACGCCGGTGATGGTGATCAGCCTGGGCGGCACGGTGATCAACTACCTGCTCAACCACGCGTTGATCGAAGGCATGTTCGGCCTGCCGAAACTCGGGCTGGTGGGCATTGGCCTGGTCACCGCCATCGTTGCCAACTGCATGGCCCTGGCGCTGATCTGGTACATCAAATACAACCGTGCCTACGACGCGTATCCGCTGCGCAAGGGTCTGCTGCGGCCCAACCTGCATTACCTGCGGGAACTGTGGCGCCTGGGCCTGCCGATTGGTGGCACCTATGCGGTGGAAGTCGGGCTGTTTGCGTTCGCCGCGCTGTGCATGGGCACCATGGGCAGCACGCAGCTGGCTGCGCACCAGATCGCCCTGCAGATCGTGTCGGTGGCGTTCATGGTGCCGGCGGGCATGTCGTACGCGATCACCATGCGTATCGGCCAGCATTACGGTGCCGGGCAGTTGCTGGAAGCGCGGCTGGCCGGGCGAGTTGGCATAGGCTTTGGCGCAGTGGTGATGCTGGGCTTTGCAGCGGTGCTGTGGTTGTTCTCGCACCAACTGATCAGCCTGTTCCTCGACCAGCATGACCCGGCGTTTCGCGACGTGATCAACCTCGCCGTCAGCCTGCTGGCGGTGGCCGCATGGTTTGAGCTGTTCGACGGCGTGCAGACCATCGCCATGGGCTGTATTCGCGGACTCAAGGATGCCAAGACCACCTTCCTGGTCGGACTGGGCTGCTACTGGCTGATCGGCGCACCGGCCGCATGGTTGATGGCGTTCAATCTCGGCTGGGGGCCGACGGGCGTTTGGTGGGGCCTGGCCCTGGGCCTGGCGTGCGCGGCAGTCAGCCTGACCTGGGCGTTTGAACGGAAGATGAAGCGGATGATTCGCCAGGAGCCTGAAACCCACCGCGAATTTCAAGCCGCGCAGCCGGAGTAACGGCTGTACTCGGTCAAATGTGGGAGCGGGCTTGCTCGCGAATGCGGTGGGTCAGCCATGAATGGGTTGGCTGAAATACCGCATTCGCGAGCAAGCCCGCTCCCACATTTTTGATCGGGTTCACACCATCAGATCACGCCGCCCACCAGTTCCTGGCTGTCACCAAACGTCAGGTAGTCCACCAGTTCCGCCAACGGCAACGGCTTGCTGATCAGGTAACCCTGGGCCTGATCGCAGCCGAACAACCGCAGCAACGCCAGTTGCTCGGCGGTTTCCACGCCCTCGGCGACCACTTCCAGGTTCAGGTTATGAGCCAGGTTGATCATGGCGTGCACCAGCTTGCGATTCTCTTCGCGCTCTTCCATGCCGCCGACAAAGCTCTTGTCGATCTTCAGCAAGGCAATCGGCAGGCTGTTGAGGTGCACGAACGACGAAAAGCCGGTGCCAAAGTCATCCAGGGAAAAGCGCACACCCAGGCGGCCCAGCGCATCCATGGTCTGCTTGACCAGGTCGCTGCGGCGCATCACGGCGGTTTCCGTCAGCTCAAATTCCAGCCACTGGGCTTCCACGCCGCGCTCGGCAATCAGCCGGCTGAGGGTGCTGAGCAGTTGGCTGTCCTGAAACTGGCGGAACGACAGGTTGACCGCCATGTGCAACGGCGCAATCCCGCGTTCGCGCAGGTCCTGCATGTCGCGCAGGGCCCGGGAAATCACCCAGTAGCCCAGCGGCACGATCAAGCCGCTCTGCTCGGCCAGCGGCACGAACTCGCTCGGCGGCAACAGGCCGCGCTCACCGTGGCGCCAGCGCACCAGTGCTTCCAGGCCGACGATATGCCCATCGTCGAGGTCCAGGCGGGGCTGGTAATGCAGCTCCAGTTCGTCACGACGCAACGCCCGGCGCAGCTCGCTTTCAAGGTCGGCGAGGCTGCGGGCATTGCGGTTGATGCGTTCGTTGAAGATATGAAAGGTGCAGCCCTGGGTGCTTTTGGCTTGCTGCATGGCGATGTGGGCGTGCCACATCAACGGGTCGGCGCCGGCCTTGGCGCGGGCATGGGCCACGCCGAGGCTACAACCGATCAGCAGGCTTTCGCCATCGACCCAATAGGGTTCGGCCATGGCTTCGACGATGCGCTCGGCCATCCATTCGGCGCGCTGGGGCGCACGGCGGGTGTCGATCAGCAGGGCAAATTCGTCGCTGCCCAGGCGCGCCAGTTGATCGCCGGCCTCCAGCTGGCTCTTGAGCCGCGAGACCACTTGCAGGATCAGCCGGTCGCCGGCCTGGTGGCCGAGGGCGTCGTTGGCGTGACGGAAGTTGTCCAGGTCGAGGTGGCCGAGGGCAACGCCACGGCCTTCGTTTTCCGCCAGGCGGGCGGTCAACAGGGTCTGGAAGCCCTGGCGGTTGGCGATACCGGTCAGCGGGTCCTGTTCGGCCAGGCGTTGCAGGGTGTTTTCCAGCACACCGCGCTCGCGCACATGCCGCAGGCAACGGCGCAATGTATCGACATCCAATGCATTCAGGATCAGCCAGTCGCTGACGCCGAGGGGTGAAACCAGGGGTTCCTCTTCCAACAGCAATACCGTTGGCAAGCTGCAGCGACCGGGGCCGGGCTGAAGGTTGGCCGTGGTCAACAGCACCGCGCTGTGATCGTCGTCGAACAGGTTGCTCACAGACTCCCAGTTTGGCGCGCTGATCAGCACAGCTCCGTCGCCCATCGGCGCCAGGCACTCGCGCAATAACGCTGCCCACGCTGGCTCATCGGCCAGTAGCAGCAAACGCAAGGGTTCGACAGGCGTAGACAAGCTAGCTCCCTAGACTCTGCAAAATTTCGTTGGCGGCGGGCATTATGACGTGCGCCCCGATAATGACCAATGATATGGGTTATCAAATGCGCACTGTGCAGCTCTAGACCGAACAATAGTCCTAAATACCCTGCACATCCTGCGGCAAAGTAACAAAACCGGCAAATTTAGATCGAGTGGTACGTCACACTGTCGTTCAGAGGCAGCAGAATCTTGCCAGCCTGTTAAAATGCCCGCCCTTTTGATCAATGACCTCCTGAATTTCGTATGTCCCGACTCAATCCCCGGCAGCAAGAAGCCGTGAACTACGTCGGCGGCCCTCTATTGGTGCTCGCCGGTGCCGGTTCCGGCAAGACCAGCGTGATCACCCGCAAGATCGCGCACCTGATCCAGAGCTGTGGCATCCGTGCCCAGTACATCGTCGCCATGACCTTTACCAACAAGGCGGCGCGGGAAATGAAAGAGCGCGTCGGCACCCTGCTCAAGGGTGGCGAAGGCCGTGGCCTCACCGTGTGTACCTTCCACAACCTGGGGCTGAACATCATCCGCAAGGAGCACGTGCGGTTGGGCTACAAGCCGGGCTTCTCGATCTTTGACGAGACAGACGTCAAGGCGCTGATGACCGACATCATGCAGAAGGAATACGCGGGCGACGACGGCGTCGACGAGATCAAGAACATGATCGGCTCGTGGAAAAACGACCTGATCCTGCCCGCCGAAGCCCTGGAAGCTGCGCGCAACCCCAAGGAGCAGACTGCCGCCATTGTCTACACCCACTACCAGCGCACGCTCAAGGCGTTCAACGCAGTGGACTTCGACGACCTGATCCTGCTGCCGGTGAAGCTGTTCCAGGAACATGCCGACATCCTCGAAAAGTGGCAGAACAAAGTCCGCTACCTGCTGGTGGACGAATACCAGGACACCAACGCCAGCCAATACCTGCTGGTGAAGCTGCTGATCGGCAAGCGCAACCAGTTCACCGTGGTGGGCGATGACGACCAGTCGATCTACGCCTGGCGCGGCGCCCGCCCGGAAAACCTGATGCTGCTCAAGGACGACTACCCGTCCCTGAAAGTGGTGATGCTGGAGCAGAACTACCGCTCCACCAGCCGCATCCTGCGTTGCGCCAACGTGCTGATCTCCAACAACCCCCACGAGTTTGAAAAGCAACTGTGGAGCGAGATGGGCCACGGCGACGAGATCCGCGTGATCCGCTGCCGCAACGAAGACGCCGAAGCCGAGCGCGTGGCCGTCGAACTGCTCACCCTGCACCTGCGTACCGACCGGCCCTACAGCGATTTCGCGATCCTGTACCGCGGCAACTACCAGGCCAAGCTGATCGAGCTGAAGCTGCAGCACCACCAGATTCCGTATCGCCTGTCGGGCGGCAACAGCTTTTTCGGACGCCAGGAAGTGAAAGACCTGATGGCCTACTTCCGGCTGATCGTGAACCCGGACGACGACAACGCCTTCCTGCGGGTGATCAACGTCCCACGCCGGGAAATCGGTTCGACTACCCTGGAAAAGCTCGGCAACTACGCCACCGAACGCAAGATCTCGATGTACGCCGCCACCGACGAAATCGGCCTGGGCGAGCACCTCGACACTCGTTTCACCGACCGCCTGGCGCGCTTCAAGCGCTTCATGGACAAGGTGCGCGAGCAGTGCGCCGGCGAAGACCCGATCAGCGCCCTGCGCAGCATGGTCATGGACATCGACTACGAGAACTGGCTGCGCACCAACAGCTCCAGCGACAAGGCTGCCGATTACCGCATGGGCAACGTGTGGTTCCTGATCGAGGCGTTGAAAAATACCCTGGAGAAGGACGAAGAAGGCGAGATGACCGTCGAGGACGCCATCGGCAAGCTTGTGCTGCGGGACATGCTTGAACGCCAGCAGGAAGAGGAAGACGGCGCCGAAGGCGTGCAGATGATGACCTTGCATGCGTCCAAGGGCCTGGAATTCCCCTACGTGTTCATCATGGGCATGGAAGAGGAAATCCTCCCGCACCGCTCCAGCATCGAAGCCGACACCATCGAGGAAGAACGGCGCCTGGCCTACGTGGGCATTACCCGCGCGCGTCAGACATTGGCCTTCACCTTTGCCGCCAAGCGCAAGCAGTACGGCGAGATCATCGATTGTGCCCCGAGCCGGTTCCTCGACGAACTGCCGCCGGACGACCTGGCCTGGGAAGGCAACGACGACACACCGACCGAAGTCAAAGCCGTTCGCGGCAACACCGCACTGGCGGATATACGCGCGATGTTAAAGCGCTAGAATCGACTACCTTTTAATCTACTTTCGGCGCGTGTTGCGCCAACAGAGGAAGCTTTCGTGGAAGCACTGCACAAGAAAATTCGCGAAGAAGGCATCGTGCTTTCCGATCAGGTACTCAAGGTCGACGCCTTTCTGAACCACCAGATCGACCCGGCGCTGATGAAACTGATCGGTGACGAGTTCGCTGCGTTGTTCAAGGATTCGGGGATCACCAAGATCGTCACCATCGAAGCCTCGGGCATTGCACCGGCGATCATGACCGGCCTGAACCTCGGCGTGCCGGTGATTTTCGCCCGCAAGCAACAGTCCCTGACCCTGACCGAAAACCTGCTGTCGGCGACGGTGTATTCCTTCACCAAGAAAACCGAAAGCACCGTGGCGATTTCCCCGCGCCACCTGACCAGCAGCGACCGCGTGCTGATCATCGATGACTTCCTGGCCAACGGTAAGGCGTCCCAGGCGCTGATCTCGATCATCAAACAGGCCGGCGCGACCGTTGCAGGTTTGGGGATTGTGATCGAGAAGTCGTTCCAGGGCGGCCGTGCGGAGCTGGATGCCCAGGGTTACCGGGTTGAGTCGCTGGCGCGGGTGCAGTCGTTGGCGGGTGGGGTTGTGACCTTTATCGAGTAATCGGTGCGGGCACGGTTAAACATGTGGGAGCGGGCTTGCTCGCGAAAGCGGTGTGTCAGTCACCGGATAGGTCGACTGATCCACCGCTTTCGCGAGCAAGCCCGCTCCCACATTTGATCTCCTGTGTTTGTTAGTGCGCGGTAGCTTGTAGGCCCGCTAGCAACAGGCGCTGATACAAGTCCTCCTTCAACCCCTCCGGCTTATCCAGTCGCATCCGTACCAAATGCTCGGGAAACGCTTCCGGCTCCGGTGCATCCAGCGCCGCCTTGCCCAGTTCCAGAATTTCCGTCAGCTTGAATTTGCTCTTGAGCCAGTTCAACGCCCGCAACAAATCCCGCTCTTCATCCGTGAAGTCACTGCCCAGCGGATACTCCGGGAACAGCCGTGGATGCCGCGCCTGAATCCCCTGCAAACGCTCCGGCGTGTTGTCGGCAAACCGCGGATCCAGCTGGAAATCCTTCGGCAACTTCCCGGCCTTTTGCGCCTGCTCGATCAAGTCTTCCTGGAACCGTGAGTCGGTGATATTCAGCAGCGCCTCGATCACCTTGGCATCGGTCTGCCCGCGTAAATCCGCGATGCCGTATTCGGTGATGACGATGTCTCGCAGGTGCCGCGGAATCGTGCAGTGCCCGTATTCCCAGACGATATTGGAACTGACCTCGCCGCCCGATTCGCGCCAGCTGCGCAGGATCAGGATCGAGCGCGCGCCTTCCAGCGCATGGCCCTGGGCGACAAAGTTGTATTGCCCGCCAACACCGCTGAGCACGCGGCCATCTTCCAACTGGTCGGCCACGCCCGCGCCCAACAGGGTCACGGTAAACGCGCTGTTGATGAAGCGCGCATCCAGGCGCTGCAAACGCTTGAGTTCTTCCTGGCCGTACAGCTCGTTGATGTAGCTGATGCGGGTCATGTTGAATTCCAGGCGCTTGCTCTGTGGCAAGTCCCGCAAACGCTCGTAAAAGCTACGAGGCCCGAGGAAGAAGCCGCCATGCACAGAGATGCCGTCGGTCTGTGCCGCTTCGTCCAGGGTGCCGGCGTTGGCCCGCTCCTGGGTCGCGACGTCCGGGTATACCTTGCGCCGCACAATCCCGGCATCGGCCAGCACCAGCAGGCCATTGACGAACATTTCGCTGCAACCGTACAGCCCACGGGCAAACGGCGCGACTCCGCCTTCGTGACTGATCAGCGGTGCCCATTGGTACACATCCAGGTCGGTGAGCAACAGGCGATACGCCTCGTTATCGGCCTGGCGCGCCAGCAAGGCCGCAGTCAGTGCATCGCCCATGGAGCCGATGCCGATCTGCAAGGTACCGCCGTCGCGCACCAGGGTGCTGGCGTGCAAACCGATAAAGTGATCCTGGAAACCCACCGGCATGTTCGGGGTGGAGAACAGCGTGGTGCTGTCCTTCTCGTCGATCAGGAAGTCGAACTCATCCATGCCCAGCTCGGCGTCGCCGGGCATGTAGGGCAAATCACTGTGAACCTGGCCCACCACCAGGATGGTTTCACCGGCCTCGCGGCGCTTGGCGATCATCGGCAACAGGTCGAGGGTGATGTCGGGGTTGCAGCTCAGGCTCAGGCGATCCGGATGTTCGGCACTGCTGGCCACCAATTGCGCGACGAGGTTCAGGCCGGCGGCATTGATATCACGGGCAGCGTGGCTGTAGTTGCTGCTGACGTAATCCTGCTGCGCCGAGAGGCTGTGGAGCAAACTGCCGGGCTGCATGAAGAACTGCTGCACGTGAATGTTCGACGGCAGGCTGTCCTTGCGCAGTGCGGCGAGGAAGTCCAGCTCGGGATAGTCACCGAAGACCCGTTCGATAAAGGGCTCGAGAAAGCGCTTCTGCAAACCATCGCCCAAGGTAGGGCGACCCAGGGCCAGGGCTGTGTAGATGGTCAGCGCCCGGTCCGGCAACTTGGCGATACGCCGGTACAGCGCGTTGACGAACAGGTTGGGTTTGCCCAGACCCAGGGGCATGCCCATGTGAATATGCGCCGGCAGCCGTGCCAGTACGTCGTCGACTGCTTGCTCGATTGAACACAACTGCACCATCCGACTTCTCCCGAACATTCCATGAATTGGGGTTGGACCGAGCTTGCCGGGTCTTTGCTGCAAAGAACAGCCTCAAAAGGCAAATCGCGGGCACAAAAAAGCCGCTGGTCAGCGGCTTTTTTGGCGAAGATCGGTTTATTTAAGACCCGACATCTTCTCGATCGCGCCTTTAAGCTCGGCATCCGAGCAATCGGCGCAGGTGCCTTTTGGCGGCATGGCGTTCAAGCCGGTAATGGCCTTGGCCAGCAGGCCATCGAGGCCACCCTGATGGTCCGCGCGGTCTTTCCAGGCGGCGGTGTCACCGATTTTCGGTGCGCCCAACAGGCCGGTACCGTGGCAAGCGTTGCAGTGCTTGGCGATTACGTCATCCGGCGATTTCGCACCGCCGCCGCCGCCCGCAGCCACTGCCACTTCCATCCCCTTGCACTCTTGCCCCTGGACGCACACCTGGCCTACAGGCTCCAGGCGCTTGGCAATTTCATCATTGGTCGCAGCTTGAGCGCTGACAGCCCATAGGGCCAGTACGGTTGCTGGTGCAGCCAGCATTTTCATAATTAGGTTCACGCGTTCACCCTCAATGGTGGCTATTCACGCCTGCGGCCACGGTTTCGCAGGCGGCGAAAGTATAACGGTTAGCCCGCCCCGCCGAAACAACCCTATTAACCAAGGGGAGATTCAGCAAGGCAGAATGCTGCTACGGGCGTCTCTGCGACATAGGCAGGACGCCTCTTTTCTTAAAAGTTCGCGGGTGTGGCTGCGCTGATTAGTCGCGCCGGCACTTCGAACGGATTGCGAAAACGGTGCGGCTTGGTGCTTTCAAAGTAGTAGCTATCGCCGGCTTCGAGCACAAAAGTTTCAAGGCCGACCACCAGTTCCAGGCGACCTTCCACCAGGATCCCGGTTTCCTCGCCCTCATGGGTGAGCATCTCTTCGCCGGTATCAGCACCTGGCGGGTAGATCTCGTTGAGGAACGCAATCGCCCGGCTCGGATGCGCGCGGCCCACCAGTTTCATGGTGACGGCGCCGTCGGAGATATCGATCAGCTCATTGGCTTTATAGACGATCTGGGTCGGTTTTTCCTGGAGGATCTCCTCGGAAAAGAACTCCACCATCGACATGGGAATGCCGCCCAGCACCTTGCGCAAGGAGCTGATGGAGGGGCTGACACTGTTTTTTTCGATCATCGAAATGGTGCTGTTGGTGACGCCCGCGCGCTTGGCTAGCTCACGCTGGGAAAGACCTTTCAGTTTACGGATGGATTGCAGTCGTTCGCCGACGTCCAATGCAGGAGCCTCCTAGGATTCAGGCGTTGTTGTAATTGAGCGTTATCATGGCGACAGCGTTCAGTATTTACAACACTTTGGCCTAAATCCCGGGATCTGCCATTCGTGGGTGCCGCTCAAGCGCCGGAATAGAGCCGTGGCACTCGGCGCAGGTTGCAGAAGATCTGGTACGGAATGGTGTCGGCGGCGGTGGCAACGTCACTGGCGAGGATGTTTTTGCCCCACAATTCGACGGTGGAACCGAGCCCGGCCTGGGGCACGTCGGTCAGGTCGACACACAGCATGTCCATCGACACACGGCCCAGCAACTGGCTGCGCTGGCCGGCCACCAGCACCGGGGTGCCGGTGGGTGCGTGGCGCGGGTAGCCGTCGGCGTAGCCCATGGCAACTACCCCGATGCGCATCGGTTTCGGGGTGATGAACCTGGCGCCGTAGCCCACAGGTTCGCCGGCCGGCAGTTCACGTACGCAGATGACTTTCGATTCGAGGGTCATCACCGGCTGCAAACGCGCGGCGATGGCCTGGCCTTCGCCAAACGGCGTGGCGCCGTAGAGCATGATGCCCGGGCGTACCCAGTCACTGGAAACGTTCGGCCAGCCCAGCACCGACGGCGAGTTGCGCAGGCTGACCTGGGCCGACAAGCCCTGGCGCGCCGCTTCAAACACCGCTACTTGCTCTTCGCTGCTGGTGCTGTCCAGCTCATCGGCGCGGGCGAAGTGGCTCATCAGCACGATCTTCGCGACTTTGCCGCTGGCCAGCAGGCGCTGGTAAGCGTCGTGATAATCCTTGGGGTGCAAGCCAACGCGGTGCATGCCCGAATCAAGCTTGAGCCAGACGGTCAGCGGCTTGCTGAGTTGCGCCTGTTCAATCGCGTCCAGCTGCCACAGCGAATGCACCACGCACCAGAAATCATGCTCGATGATCAGCGGCAGCTCGTCGGCTTCGAAAAAACCTTCGAGCAACAGCACCGGCCCGCGAATCCCGGCGGCCCGCAGCTCCAGCGCTTCCTCGATGCAGGCCACGGCAAACCCGTCCGCCTCGGCTTCCAGCGCCTGGGCAACACGCACGGCACCGTGGCCGTAGGCATCGGCCTTGATCACGGCGAGGGCCTTGGCCCCACCCGTGACTTCACGGGCCAGTTGGTAGTTATGGCGCAGGGCTTGGAGGTCGATCAGGGCACGGGCAGGACGCATGGCGGCAGGCTTCTAGGCGGCGGTGGGAAGAAAAAACCGGTACCCGCTGACAACGCAGGCACCGGGAGAGGATTTTTTGCTTACGGCAGAGCGGCCACAACCGACAGCTCCACCAGGATTTCCGGTTCGCAGAGTTTCGCTTCAACCGTGGCACGGGCCGGCGCGACGCCTTTTGGCAGCCACTTGTCCCATACCGCGTTCATCCCGGCGAAATCGGCGTCAATGTCTTTCAGGTAGATGGTCACCGACAGCAACTTGGTCTTGTCGGTACCGGCCAGGTCCAGCAAACGCTCGATGTTGACGAGGGTTTCGCGGGTCTGCTGTTCAATCCCGGCACTCATGTCGTCGCCGACCTGCCCTGCCAGATACACGGTACCGCTGTGAACAACGATCTGGCTCATGCGCTCATTGGTGAGCTGGCGCTGGATTGACATGTTTTGCGGACTCCTGGTGGTTGCCATAACGGGAAATATCGAGGCCTTCGGCACTGATTTGCGGGGTTTTCTTCGCCATCAGGTCGGCCAGCAAACGACCAGAGCCACAGGCCATGGTCCAACCGAGGGTGCCGTGGCCGGTGTTCAGGAACAGGTTTTTGAACGGGGTAGCACCGACAATCGGCGTGCCGTCTGGCGTGGTCGGGCGCAGGCCGGTCCAGAAACTGGCCTGGCTCAAATCACCGCCCTGAGGATAAAGGTCGTTGACGATCATCTCCAGGGTTTCCCGCCGACGCGGGTTCAGCGACAGGTCAAAACCGGCTATCTCGGCCATGCCACCGACGCGGATACGGTTGTCGAAACGGGTGATCGCGACCTTGTAGGTCTCATCGAGAATGGTCGAGGTCGGGGCCATCGCCGGGTTGGTGATCGGCACGGTCATCGAGTAACCCTTGAGCGGGTACACCGGCGCCTTGATTCCCAGCGGCTTGAGCAATTTCGGCGAGTAGCTGCCGAGGGCCAGCACGTAGCGGTCGGCAGTTTCCAGCTTGCCGTCGATCCACACGCCGTTGATCCGGTCACCGGCGTAGTCCAGGCGCTGGATATCTTGCTCGAAGCGGAATTCGACACCCAGTTGCTTGCACATGCCGGCAAGGCGGGTGGTAAACATCTGACAGTCGCCGGTTTGGTCGTTCGGCAGGCGCAGGGCACCGGCAAGAATATCGGTGACGCTCGCCAGGGCCGGCTCGACGCGGGCAATCCCGGCGCGGTCCAGCAGCTCGTAAGGCACACCGGACTCTTTCAATACCGCGATGTCCTTGGCAGCACCGTCCAGCTGAGCCTGCGTACGGAACAGTTGGGTAGTCCCCAAAGTGCGCCCTTCGTAGGCGATGCCGGTCTCGGCACGCAGCTCGTCGATGCAATCGCGGCTGTATTCGGACAGGCGCACCATACGCTCCTTGTTCACCGCATAACGGCTGGCGGTGCAGTTGCGCAGCATCTGCGCCATCCACAGGTACTGGTCGATATCGGCGGTGGCCTTGATCGCCAGGGGCGCGTGGCGCTCCAGCAGCCACTTGATGGCCTTGAGCGGCACACCCGGCGCAGCCCATGGCGAGGCGTAGCCTGGCGAGATCTGCCCGGCGTTGGCGAAACTGGTCTCCATGGCCACAGCCGGCTGACGGTCGACCACGACCACTTCAAAACCAGCTCGTGCCAAATAGTAGGCACTGGCCACGCCAATGACACCGCTACCCAAGACCAGAACGCGCATTTTTATTCCCTCATCACGGCTTGACCGCTGACGTTTGTTGTTCAGCACAAAGATGTGGGCAGTATAAAAAGCAATCACCAGTGCATTTCACTATATAACTGCCTATATTTGGCGACAATTCTCGGCAAAAACCCTTTTCACGGAGGAGCATCCCCTATGCGGACCAACACTCAGACCAAGCGGGAGCTGGACAAGATCGACCGCAACATCCTGCGCATCCTGCAGGCCGACGGGCGAATTTCGTTTACTGAACTGGGGGAAAAGGTCGGGCTATCGACCACGCCGTGCACCGAGCGGGTCCGGCGCCTGGAGCGCGAAGGGATCATCATGGGCTACAACGCCCGGCTCAACCCGCAGCATTTGAAGGGTAGCCTGCTGGTGTTTGTCGAGATCAGCCTCGACTACAAGTCCGGCGACACCTTTGAAGAATTCCGACGCGCCGTGCTGAAACTGCCCCACGTGCTGGAGTGCCACCTGGTGTCGGGGGATTTCGACTATCTGGTGAAGGCGCGCATTTCGGAGATGGCGTCGTACCGCAAATTGCTCGGCGATATCCTGCTCAAGCTGCCCCACGTACGGGAGTCCAAGAGCTATATCGTGATGGAAGAGGTGAAAGAGAGCCTGAACCTGCCGATCCCGGATTAAGACAGCACCACAGGCCAATGTGGGAGCGGGCTTGCTCGCCAATGCGGAGTGTCAGTCACCTGATGTATTGACTGATCCACCGCATTCGCGAGCAAGCCCGCTCCCACACTAGTTGATCGGGGACATCCGCTAGACCAATACCTGACGCGTCGACGCCATGTACGCATGAATCTGCTTTTCCACCCGTGGGTGGATCAACTCCACCGGGCGGCGGTCGTTGGGGCATGGCAAGGTCGGCGTGGTGCCGAACAAGCGGCAAATCAGCGGGCGCTCGTCGTACACGGTGCAGCCATTGGGACCGAGGTGCACGCAGTTGAGCTCGTCCATCGCCGCTTCCTGCTCGGCAGCGGTCTTGCGCGGCAGGCGCGACATTTCCTCGGGGGACGTGGTCACCGGCCCACAGCAGTCGTGGCAACCCGGGACACACTCGAACGAGGGAATCTGCCGGCGCAGCGCGTTGACTTTCTGACTGTTGCAACTCATCGACACAGGGACCGAACGGCGAATAGGCGTGGATTCTGCCCTAAAAGCCCCCGGTGAGACAGCTTCGCCCGACCGCTGTATCCTGCGTCAAATTTTCCAAACAGGGATGCTCCCCATGACCGCCAGCGCCCGGCACGCCAATTCCTACTACGCCGCCAGCAGTTTCCCGCAGCCTGATTATCCGGTGCTGACAGGTGAAATCGTGGCCGATGTGTGCGTGGTCGGCGGCGGCTTTTCGGGGCTCAACACCGCTCTGGAACTGGCCGAACGGGGTTTCAGCGTGGTCCTGCTGGAAGCCCGCAAGATTGCCTGGGGCGCCAGCGGGCGCAATGGCGGGCAACTGATTCGTGGCGTCGGTCATGGCCTGGATCAGTTCACCAACGTCATCGGCGCCGAGGGCGTGCGCCAGATGAAACTGATGGGCCTGGAAGCCGTGGAAATCGTACGCCAGCGGGTCGAACGTTCGCATATCGCCTGCGACCTGACCTGGGGCTACTGCGACCTGGCCAACAAACCCCGCGACCTGGAACACCTGGCCGCCGACGCCGAAGAGCTGCGAAGCCTCGGTTATCGCCACGAAGTGCGCCTGCTGCAAGCGGGCGAAATGCGCAGCGTGATCGGTTCCAACCGCTATGTTGGTGGCATGATCGACATGGGCTCCGGCCACATGCACCCGCTGAACCTGGCCCTCGGCGAGGCAGCCGCTGCACAGCAGTTGGGCGTCCAGTTGTTCGAGCATTCCGAGGCGGTGCGGATCGATTACGGCCCGGAGGTTAACGTTCACACCGCTCAGGGCAACGTGCGCGCCAAGACCCTGGTGCTGGGCTGCAATGCTTATTTGAACGGCCTCAACCCGCACCTGAGCGGCAAGGTGCTGCCCGCCGGCAGCTACATCATCGCCACCGAGCCGTTGAGCGAAGCCCAGGCAGCCGAGTTGCTGCCACAGAACATGGCGGTGTGCGACCAGCGGGTGACGGTGGACTACTTCCGGCTGTCAGCCGACCGACGCTTGCTGTTCGGCGGTGCCTGCCATTACTCCGGACGGGATCCGAAGGACATCGGTGCCTATATGCGTCCGAAAATGCTGCAGGTGTTCCCACAACTGGCCAACGTGAAAATCGACTACCAGTGGGGCGGGATGATCGGCATTGGCGCCAACCGCCTGCCGCAGATTGGCCGACTGGCCGACCAGCCCAATGTGTATTTCGCCCAGGCCTATGCCGGCCATGGCCTCAACGCCACCCACCTGGCAGGCAAACTGTTGGGCGAAGCCATCAGCGGCCAGCAAAGCGGGCGCTTTGATCTGTTTGCCAAGGTGCCGCACATCACTTTCCCGGGCGGCAAGCATTTGCGCTCGCCGCTGCTGGCGCTGGGAATGCTCTGGCACCGATTGAAAGAACTGGTCTGAATCAGCCGCGCCAGAAGGGCTTCAAGCCTTCCCGGCGCGCCTGCTCGGCACTCAGGCCCACGTCTCGCAGTTGCTCGGGGGTCAGCTCCAGCAAGGTTTTGCGCGTATGCATGCGGTGCCAGAACAACGCCCATGAACTGAGTGTGGGGGCCTTGGTACGCGCCGCCATGCGCCGCTCCTGCCCGGCTTCCAGTTCCTGACTGTGTAACGCCAACCGCACATCGCTCATACCGCTCATTTTCCTGCCCCTCATTAACGTGTTGCCATGAGTACGTAGGATGAGCCGGCGCGTAAAACCATGACAGATTCAACCACCCTGTATTAAATCCATACAGATACTGCCTATCGGCCGCTGAATCCTGTATTTTCAGCCTATCTGTACTGGTAACCGGGAAGCACCGCCATGACCCTATACGTCAACCTCGCCGAACTGTTGGGCACGCGCATCGAGCAGGGCTTCTATCGCCCGGGCGACAGATTGCCGTCAGTTCGGGCCTTGAGTGTGGAGCATGGGGTCAGCCTGAGCACCGTGCAGCAGGCCTACCGCGTACTGGAAGACAACGGCCTGGCGATGCCCAAACCCAAATCCGGCTACTTCGTACCGGTGGGCCGCGACTTGCCGGCATTGCCCGCCGTAGGCCGCCCGGCCCAGCGCCCGGTGGAAATTTCCCAGTGGGACCAAGTGCTGGAGCTGATCCGCACGGTGCCACGCAAAGACGCCATACAGTTGGGCCGGGGCATGCCGGATGTATTGTCGCCGACCATGAAACCCCTGCTACGCAGCCTCGCTCGGATCAGTCGGCGCCAGGACATGCCGGGGCTGTATTACGACACTATCCACGGCAACCTGGACCTGCGTGAACAGATTGCCCGCCTGATGCTCGATTCAGGCTGCCAACTGACGCCCCAGGACCTGGTGATCACCACCGGCTGCCACGAGGCCCTGTCTGCCAGCATCCACGCCATTTGCGAGCCCGGCGACATCGTTGCCGTCGACTCGCCAAGCTTCCACGGCGCCATGCAAACACTGAAGGGCCTGGGCATGAAAGCCCTGGAAATCCCCACCGACCCACTCACCGGTATCAGCCTGGAAGCGCTGGAACTGGCACTGGAACAATGGCCGATCAAAGTCATACAGTTGACCCCCAACTGCAACAACCCACTGGGCTACATCATGCCGGAGTCGCGCAAACGCGCACTGCTGACCCTGGCCCAGCGCTTTGACGTGGCGATCATCGAAGACGACGTGTATGGCGAACTGGCCTACAGCTACCCGCGGCCACGCACCATCAAGTCCTTCGACGAAGATGGCCGCGTCGTACTGTGCAGCTCTTTCTCGAAGACCCTCGCACCCGGCCTGCGGATTGGCTGGGTCGCACCCGGTCGCTATCTGGAGCGTGTGCTGCACATGAAATACATCAGCACCGGCTCCACCGCGACCCAGCCGCAGATCGCAATTGCCGAGTTTCTGAAAGGTGGACATTTCGAGCCACATTTGCGGCGGATGCGCACGCAATACCAGCGCAATCGCGACCTGATGCTCGATTGGGTCAGCCGCTATTTCCCGGCGGGCACCCGCGCCAGCCGCCCCCAGGGCAGTTTCATGCTGTGGGTGGAACTGCCGGAAGGCTTCGATACCCTGAAACTCAACCGGCTGCTGGTGGATGAAGGTGTACAGATTGCCGTGGGAAGTATCTTTTCCGCCTCCGGCAAGTACAGGAACTGCCTGCGCATGAACTACGCTGCCAAACCAACGCCGCAGATTGAAGAGGCTGTACGCAAGGTCGGCGCGACCGCCATCCGGTTGCTGGCCGAAGCGATGGACTGACCTTTTACGGGAAATAGCCGTCATATGCCGACAATCGCCCTGATTCGGAACCCATGTCATTGATGACCCACCGGCTATTACCGTTTTTCCTGCTGGGCATCCTGGCCCTGGGCGGCTGCGCCACCATCGACGCGCCACGCACACCCAGCGAGGCGCTGCCGGCCAGCGAATCTTCCTTCGGCCGCTCGATCCAGGCCCAGGCCGCTCCCTACAAAGGCCGCTCCGGGTTCCGCCTGCTGCCCAACAGCAGCGAAGCCTTCATGGCCCGCGCCGAACTGATCCGCAACGCCCAGACCAGCCTCGACTTGCAGTACTACATCGTCCACGACGGCATCAGCACCCGCATGCTCGTGGATGAACTGCTCAAGGCCGCCGACCGTGGCGTGCGCGTGCGCATCCTGCTGGACGACACCACCAGCGACGGCCTGGACCAGATCATCGCCACCCTCGCCGCCCACCCGCAGATCCAGATTCGCCTGTTCAACCCGCTGCACCTGGGCCGCAGCACCGGCGTGACGCGGGCCATGGCACGGCTGTTCGACCTGTCGCTGCAACACCGGCGCATGCACAACAAGCTGTGGCTGGCAGACAACAGCGTGGCCATCGTCGGCGGGCGCAACCTGGGGGATGAGTATTTCGACGCCGAGCCCAACCTCAACTTCACCGATATCGACATGCTCAGCGTGGGCCCGGTGGCCGAGCAACTGGGCCACAGTTTCGATCAGTACTGGAACAGTGCCCTGAGCAAACCCATTGGTGACTTCGTCAGCAGCGCTTCCAAAGGCGACCTGGCCAGTGCCCGCGTACGCCTGGAAGATTCCCTTGCCGAGTCTCGCCAACAAAACCATGCCCTGTACAACCGCCTGCGCACCTACAAGACCCAGCCGCGCATGGACATCTGGCGCCGTGAGCTGATCTGGGCCTGGAACCAGGCACTGTGGGATGCGCCGAGCAAGGTGCTGGCCAAGGCCGATCCGGATCCACGGCTGCTGCTGACCACCCAACTGGCGCCCGAGCTGGAAGGTGTCAGCCATGAGCTGATGATGATTTCGGCTTACTTCGTTCCAGGCCAGCCTGGCCTGGTGTACCTGACCGGTCGCGCGGACGCCGGCGTATCGGTAAGCCTGCTGACCAATTCCCTGGAAGCCACCGACGTACCGGCCGTGCACGGCGGTTATGCGCCCTATCGCAAGGCGCTGCTGGAACACGGGGTGAAGCTATACGAGTTGCGTCGCCAGCCCGGAGACGGTGGCGGCAGCGGCCCTCATCTGTTCCGCAAAGGTACATTCCACGGTTCGGATTCCAGCCTGCACAGCAAGGCGATCATCTTTGATCGGGAGAAATCCTTCATCGGCTCATTCAACTTCGACCCGCGCTCGGTGCTGTGGAACACCGAAGTCGGGGTGCTGGTGGACAGTCCCGAACTGGCGGAACACGTGCGCAACCTGGCACTGGAGGGCATGGCGCCCCCGTTGAGCTACCAGGCGAAGCTGCAGGATGGCCAGGTGGTATGGGTGACCGAAGACAACGGCCAACTGCACACCCTGACCCGCGAACCCGGCAGTTGGTGGCGCCGGTTCAATGCCTGGTTTGCCACATCCGTCGGGCTGGAACGCATGCTTTAAGAACAGCGACGGGACCTGTGGGAGCTGGCTTGCCTGCGATGGCGGAGTGTCAGTTTACGTATCCGGTGCTGACACTCCGCCATCGCGGGCAAGCCCGGCTCCCACAGGTGATCGCATTTCAAGTTCAGGCGGTTTGTGCGGCGCCGAACGCACCTTGGCGCAGCAACAGGATCACCAACCCCAACGCCCCCGCCGCCATCAACAACGGCAACGCATGCCCGCTGATCCACTGGCTGCCGGCACCGGCCACCAGCGGGCCGATCAGGCAGCCAATGCCCCACAGCTGCGCGATATGCGCATTGGCGCGCACCAGTGCGTCGTCGCGGTAGCGCTCGCCAATCAGGATCAGCGACAGGGTGAATAACCCGCCGGCGCTGGCCCCGAACAGCACCCACACCGGCCAGATCATCAGCGTATCGAGCAACAGCGGAATCGCCAGGCTCGTCACCAGCAGCATCAGCGCGCAGCCGAGAAACAGCGTGCGCCGAGGCAGGTAGTCCGCCAGCGCGCCAATCGGCAGTTGCAGCAACGCATCACCGACCACCACCGTGCTGACCATCGCCAGAGCAATCTCGGCGGTGAAACCCTGTTGCAGGCAATACACCGGCAACAACGTAAGAATCATCGCCTCGAATGCGGCGAACAACGCCACCGCCCAGGCAATCGCCGGCAAGCCCTGGCAGAAGCGCAGCAGGTCGCCAAAGGTCACGCTGAAAGACTCGGCAGTCGGCGCACCGGAACGGCCCAGCAGCAGGATCGGCGAGCACGTCAGCAGACCGACACCCACCCAGAAGCCAATATCGTTGTCCGTACCCAGCGCGCCCAGCAGCAACGGGCCCGACAGCTGGCTCAAGGCATAGCTGCAGCCATACAGCGCCACCAGACGGCCGCGCCAGCGTTCGATCACCAGTTGGTTGATCCAGCTTTCGCCGAGGATAAACACGATGGTCAGGATCACCCCGATCATCAGCCGCAACACCAGCCATACCGGGTAGCTGGGCAATACCGCCAGCAAGCCGATGGAAATCGCCCCCGCCCACAGGCACAGGCGCATCAGGTTCGCCGTGCCCAGGCGCGAGGCCAGGCCGCTGGAGACCTTGGCACCCAGTAGCACACCGAAGGCCGGCATCGCCGCCATGACTCCGATGGCGAAGCTGCCATAGCCCCAGCTTTCCAGGCGCAGGGACACCAGCGGCATGCTCACGCCCAAGGCAAGGCCCACGCTCAAGACCGACGCCAACACGGCGAAATAGGTCGCCCAACGCATTTCCACGCTCCTGTGGATTACTTGGAGATCATACAAAACAGTGTGGGAGCGGGCTTGCTCGCGAATGCGGTGTACCAGTCAATACATCAGCGACTGTGATACCTCATTCGCGAGCAAGCCCGCTCCCACATTTTTTACAGCGGTGTTCCTGGAGGCTTACAACTTGATCCAGGTCGCCTTAAGCTCGGTGTACTTGTCGAACGCGTGCAGCGACTTGTCGCGGCCGTTACCCGACTGCTTGAAACCACCGAACGGTGCGGTCATGTCGCCGCCATCGTACTGGTTGACCCATACGCTGCCGGCACGCAGGGCCTTGGCAGTCAGGTGCGCCTTGGAGATGTTCGACGTCCACACCGCAGCGGCCAGGCCGTATTGGGTGTCGTTGGCGATCGCAATGGCTTCTTCCACGCTGTCGAAGGCAATCACCGACAGCACCGGGCCGAAGATTTCTTCCTGGGCGATCTTCATGGCGTTGGTCACGCCGTCGAAAATCGTCGGCTCGACATAGGTGCCACCGCTTTCCTGCAGCGTGCGCTTGCCGCCGGCCACCAGCTTGGCGCCATCGGCATGCCCGGCTTCGATGTACGACAGCACGGTGTTCATCTGCTGGGTATCCACCAGCGCACCGACCGTGGTGGCCGGGTCGAGCGGGTTGCCCGGCTTCCAGGCCTTGAGGGCCTCGATCACCAGCGGCAGGAATTTATCCTTGATCGAACGCTCCACCAGCAGGCGCGAACCGGCGGTGCACACTTCGCCCTGGTTGAAGGCGATGGCGCCGGCCGCGGACTCGGCGGCGGCTTGCAGGTCCGGGGCATCGGCAAACACGATGTTCGGGCTCTTGCCGCCAGCTTCCAGCCAGACGCGCTTCATGTTCGACTCGCCGGAGCGAATCAGCAGTTGCTTGGCGATCTTGGTGGAACCGGTGAACACCAGGGTGTCGACGTCCATGTGCAGCGCCAGGGCGTTACCCACGGTGTGGCCATAACCCGGCAGCACGTTGAACACGCCTTTCGGGATGCCGGCTTCAACCGCGAGGGCAGCGATGCGGATGGCAGTCAGCGGTGATTTTTCAGATGGCTTGAGGATCACCGAGTTACCGGTGGACAACGCCGGCCCGAGTTTCCAGCAGGCCATCATCAGCGGGAAGTTCCACGGCACGATGGCCGCGACAACGCCGACGGGCTCACGGGTCACAAGGCCCAGCTGGTCGTGAGGGGTGGCTGCGACTTCATCGTAGATCTTGTCGATGGCCTCGCCGCTCCAGCTCAGCGCTTGCGCCGCGCCTGGGACGTCGATGTTCAGGGAGTCGCTGATCGGCTTGCCCATGTCCAGGGTTTCAAGCAGTGCCAGCTCTTCGGCGTTGGCCTTGAGCAGGCCGGCGAAACGGATCATGGTGGCTTTGCGCTTGGCTGGCGCCAGGCGCGACCAGGCACCGGAATTGAACGTGGCACGGGCGTTTTCTACGGCACGCTGGGCGTCGGCGACGTCACAGCTGGCAACGGTTGCCAGCAGGCGGCCATCGACTGGGCTCAGGCATTCGAACGTGTCGCCGGAAACGGCGGCGGTGTATTCGCCATTGATGTAGGCGCGGCCTTCGATCTTCAGATCCTTGGCGCGTTGTTCCCAGTCGGCACGGGTCAGGGTGGTCATGCGAGTGTCCTCCTCTTATTGAATACAAGGGCCGGGCGATGTACCCAGGCACCTTCGAAGAATTCTTGCCCGGCCAGCCAGCTGTTCGGCTCAAGGCAGCTGCCACCCTAAACCAGCGGCGATGGATGTTTCAATATATTTGACATAACGGCAGCAAACGCCCTTGCGATGTTCATTTTAATAAACATAGACTTTGAGCTCTCCAACCGCAGGCCAGACGGGACACGCCCATGAACATCCAGAATATCGTCGACTTCAGCCAGGCCAGGACCGAGCCTGATCGCTACCGTCCGGCTGCGGAGAAAATCCTCAAGGGCGACCCGGAGCAAACCGTCTACAACCACTACAACAGTCCGTGCGGCCAGATGAGCGCCGGGGTCTGGGAAGGTGAAGTCGGACAGTGGAAGGTCAACTACACCGAGCATGAGTATTGCGAGATCGTGCAGGGTGTTTCGGTGTTGCGCGATGCCGACGGCAACGCCAAGACCTTGCGGGCCGGTGATCGCTTCGTCATTCCGGCCGGCTTCAGCGGCACCTGGGAAGTGCTGGAACCCTGCCGCAAGATCTACGTGGTGTTCGAAGAAAAGGCCTGATCATTTAACAGGCACAAAAAAAAGCCCGCATCGTGAGATACGGGCTTTTTTTCACAAGAAAGAAAACCAATTACTTGATTTTGCCTTCTTTGTAGATCACGTGCTTGCGAACGCGCGGGTCGAACATTTTCTTTTCGAGCTTGTCCGGGGTAGTACGCTTGTTCTTGTCGGTAGTGTAGAAGTGACCAGTACCGGCGCTAGAGATCATTCGAATCAATTCACGCATGATTTAGCTCCTTAGATTTTGCCGTCGCGGCGCAGTTCGGCCAGCACGACAGTGATGCCGCGCTTGTCGATAACACGCATGCCTTTGGCAGATACGCGCAGACGAACAAAACGTTTCTCTTCTTCAACCCAAAAGCGGTGATGCTGCAGGTTTGGCAGGAAACGACGACGGGTTTTGTTGTTTGCGTGGGAAATGTTATTCCCAGTCACCGGACCCTTACCGGTAACTTGACAGACTCTCGACATGCCTCAGCCCTCTAAAACCACATGCCCAACCCGGCATGGGTTGGCCGCTTAATCTCTCAGTCATTTGGCGCCAGGCGCCGCGTTTCTTTAGGGTCTTACCGGCTACACCTACTAGCGAAGGAACCGGGCCCCTAGAAAAGAGCGCTGCTTTATACCAGAAAGACCCCAGTGCAACAACAGGCCGTGTACTTTTATACGCGTAAATCCAGGCCATGGACGCCTGAACCGTTGCCAGGGTGGGCCGCTATAGAAGCTAACCGCTCGTCGCACAGAATGATTTACAGCGCCCGCGCGCACTGCAAAGTGCTCGGCAAAACGACCTGAGGCGCCATCAAAACAGTATTTGCGGCAAAAGCACAGGCAAAAATGGGCTAGTCATTTGTCAATCAGCCCACTACGGTAGGACTTTTCCAGACTGCACTCGCAGATGGGCCTTCGATCTGCAAAGGAAACCGAATATGCGCCTCGCTGCCCTACCGCTATTGCTAGCCCCTCTTTTTATTGCTGCACACGCCCAGGCGGCCACTACCCTGAGCGTCTGCACCGAAGCCAGCCCCGAAGGCTTCGACGTGGTGCAATACAACTCGCTGACTACCACCAACGCTTCGGCAGACGTATTGATGAACCGCCTGGTGGACTTCGACGCCACCAGCGGCAAGCTGGTCCCGAGCCTCGCGGACAGCTGGGAAGTGTCGCCGGATGGCCTCACCTACACCTTCAAGCTGCACCCGGACGTTAAATTCCACCGTACTGACTACTTCACGCCAAGCCGCAGCCTGACCGCCGAAGACGTGCGCTTCAGCTTCGAGCGCATGCTCGACCCGGCCAACCCCTGGCACAAGATCGCCCAGAGCGGCTTCCCCCACGCCCAGTCGCTGCAGTTGCCCACGCTGATCAAGAAGATCGACGCCCTCGACCCGCTGACCGTGCGCTTCACCCTGGACCACGCCGATTCGACCTTCCTCGCCGCCTTGAGCATGGGCTTTGCCTCGATCTACCCGGCGGAATATGCCGACAAACTGCTCAAGGCCGGCACCCCGGAGAAGCTCAACAGCCAGCCTATCGGCACCGGGCCGTTCATTTTCGGGCGCTTCCAGAAGGACGCGACGATTCGCTACAAGGCCAACCCGGATTACTTCGCCGGCAAGCCTGCGGTGGATAACCTGATCTTTGCGATCACCCCGGACGCCAACGTGCGCCTGCAGAGACTGCGTCGCGACGAGTGCCAGATCGCCTTGTCGCCCAAGCCCCTGGATATTGATGCCGCCCAGAAAGACGCCGACCTGAAGATCGAGAAAACCGCGGCCTTCATGACCGCGTTTGTCGCCATCAACAGCCAGCATCCGCCACTGGACAAGCCGGAAGTTCGCCAGGCGATCAACCTGGCCTTCGACAAGGCCAGCTATCTGAAGGCCGTATTCGAAGGCACCGCCGAAGCCGCCAACGGCCCTTACCCACCCAATACCTGGAGCTATGCCAAGGACCTGCCGGGCTATCCGCAGGACATTGCCAAGGCCAAGCAACTGCTGGATCGCGCCGGGCTCAAGGATGGCTTCAAGACCACGATCTGGACCCGGCCGTCGGGCAGCCTGCTGAACCCCAACCCCAGCCTGGGCGCACAACTGCTGCAGGCGGACCTGGCCAAGGTCGGCATCCAGGCTGAAATCCGTGTGATCGAGTGGGGCGAACTGATCCGCCGCGCCAAGGCCGGCGAGCACGACTTGCTGTTCATGGGCTGGGCCGGTGACAACGGCGACCCGGATAACTTCCTGACGCCGCAGTTCTCCTGCGCGGCCGTGAAGTCCGGCACCAACTTTGCCCGCTACTGCGACCCGGCGCTGGACAAGCTGATCAGCGCCGGCAAGACCACCAGCGAACAAGGCGTGCGCAGCAAGCTGTACCAGCAGGCCCAGGCGCAGATCCAGCAACAGGCGCTCTGGCTGCCACTGGCGCACCCGACCGCGTTTGCGCTGACCCGCAAGAATGTCGAGGGGTATCAGGTGAGCCCGTTCGGGCGCCAGGATTACTCCAAGGTCAGCGTCAAGCCCTGACCCCTGCCAGGGGCTGGCATGCCAGCCCCTACATCCACCCAAATTCCGCCATCGACAGCGGGTCACCCTCCCCCACAATGATGTGGTCCAGCACACGCACGTCCACCATCTCCAGCGCCTTTTGCAGCACCTTGGTCAATTTTCGATCAGCGATGCTGGGCTCGGGGCTGCCGGAAGGATGGTTGTGGCACAGGATCAGCGCCGCGGCGTTGTAGTCCAGCGCGCGCTTCACCACTTGTCGCGGGTAGACGATGGCGTTGTCGATGGTGCCTTGAAACAGCTTTTCGAAACCCAGCACTCGATGCTTGGCGTCGAGAAACAGGCAGCCGAATATCTCGTGAGGCTCGTGGCGCAGCAGTGCCTTGAGGTAGTCGCGCACGGCCTCCGGGCTTTCCAGCACCGAATCGTTGCGCAGGCGTTCAGCCAAATGACGGCGCGCCATCTCCAGTACGGCTTGAAGCTGGGCGAACTTCGCCGGCCCCAACCCCAAATGCTGGCTGAACACCGGCTGCCTCGCCTCCATCAGCGCCCGAAGGCTGCCAAATTGCGCCAGCAGATGGCGCGCCAGGTCCACGGCACTTTTGCCTGACACCCCGGTGCGCAGGAAAATCGCCAGCAATTCCGCGTCGGAAAGGTTCTCCGCTCCCAGCTCCAACAACTTCTCCCGCGGACGCTCTGCCGCAGGCCAATCGCGAATACTCATGGCACCTCCGTGTGCATGTGCGCCGCTGTTGCATGGCGGACGCTGTGGTATCTTAGGCCATCTTTTTGCGTGCGATTTCACCTGGGGAGGGGGCATCGCAACGCCATCACTGAACTGGAAAGGCAAGCCAATGCAGCGTCTGTATCGGAAACGCATCGTTCTCGGCGTCGGCGGCGGCATTGCCGCCTACAAGAGCGCAGAGCTGGTTCGCAGGCTTCTCGACCAAGGCGCCGAAGTGCGCGTGGTCATGACCCGTGGCGGCAGTGAATTCATCACCCCGTTGACCATGCAGGCCTTGTCCGGCCACCCGGTTCACCTCGACCTGCTGGACCCTGCGGCCGAAGCCGCCATGGGCCACATCGAGCTGGCCAAGTGGGCCGACCTGGTGCTGATCGCCCCGGCCACCGCCGACCTGATCGCCCGCCTGGCCCAAGGCATTGCCGACGACCTGCTGACCACCCTGGTGCTGGCCACCGACGCCACCGTCGCCATCGCACCGGCCATGAACCAGGCCATGTGGCGCGACCCGGCCACCCAGGCCAACACCCAACTCCTGCAAAGCCGCGGCCTCAAGGTTTTCGGCCCGGCCTCCGGCAGCCAGGCCTGCGGCGACGTGGGCATGGGCCGCATGCTCGAAGCCACCGACCTGGCCCACTGCGCCGCCGACTGCTTCCAGCAGCTGGCCCTGACCGGCAAGCACGTGCTGATCACCGCCGGCCCGACCCAGGAAAATATCGACCCGGTGCGCTACATCACCAACCATAGCTCAGGAAAAATGGGCTTTGCCCTGGCGGAAGCGGCGGTCGAGGCAGGCGCCCGTGTGACGTTGATCACCGGCCCGGTGCATCTGCCGACCCCGGATCGCGTCACCCGAATCGACGTAGTCAGCGCCCGCGACATGCTGGCGGCCTGTGAAGCGGCGATTCCCTGCGACCTGTTCATCGCTTCGGCTGCGGTAGCGGACTACCGCCCCGAGGTGGTTGCACCGCAGAAACTCAAGAAAGACCCTACAAGCGGCGACGGCCTGCTCCTGCAAATGGTCCGTAACCCGGACATCCTGGCGACCATCGCCACCCGTGAGGACCGCCCGTTCAGCGTCGGTTTTGCCGCCGAAACCGAGCATTTGCTGGACTATGCCGCACGCAAATTGAAAGACAAAAACCTCGACCTGATTGTCGCCAACGATGTCGCCAACCCGAGCATCGGCTTCAACAGCGAGGAAAATGCCATCAGCGTGATCGACCGCGAGTTGCACGCTACCGTTTTCGCCCAGACCAGCAAGGGCAAGATTGCCCGCCAACTGATCTCTTTTATCGCCCAACGGCTGAACCAGGTTTAATTTCCATGCACGCTTTGCAAGCCAAGATCCTCGACCCCCGCATCGGCAACGAATTCCCGCTGCCGGCCTACGCCACACCAGGCTCCGCCGGCCTCGACCTGCGTGCCATGCTCAAGCAGGACACCGTGCTTGAACCAGGCCAGACCATTCTGATTCCGACCGGCCTGTCGATCTACGTGGGCGACCCGGGCCTGGCGGCGCTGATCCTGCCGCGCTCCGGCCTGGGCCACAAACACGGCATCGTCCTCGGCAACCTGGTGGGGCTGATCGACTCGGACTACCAGGGCGAGTTGATGGTGTCCTGCTGGAACCGTGGCCAGACCGCGTTCAATATCGCCGTCGGCGAGCGCATTGCCCAACTCGTGCTGGTACCGGTGGTGCAGGCGCACTTCGAGCTGGTCGAAGAGTTCGACGAAACACAACGCGGCGCAGGTGGCTTCGGGCATTCCGGCAGCCACTGACTAAGCTGAATTGACTTAGCCGAACAAGCCGGGTGCCTCACCCGGCCTGATGCCAACGCATGGCCTTTCAGGATGAAGAATGCGCGGAACTTACCAGCAAGGTTTCCCCAGTGAAATCAGGGCATTAAGGGGGCAAAAGGGCGGAGCTTCGGCGCCGATGGCACTTTTGCACCACGAACTCTATGCCAAAAACGCCGTCTTACCCTTCAGTTTGAGCCTGCCGGTCAGCACCCTTGAGGCCAGCCCAGCCCCTTATCGATGGAGTTCCCCCCCGCAATGAGCAACCCAGCCCGAGTCGCCCCGACATTTCCCGACAGCATTTTCCGCGCCTATGACATTCGTGGCGTGGTCCCCAAGACCCTGACCGCCGAGACCGCCTACTGGATCGGCCGCGCCATTGGCTCCCAGAGCCTGGCACAGGGCGAGCCCAACGTTTCCGTAGGCCGTGATGGCCGCCTGTCCGGTCCCGAGCTGGTCGAGCAACTGATCCAGGGCCTGGCCGACAGCGGTTGCCACGTCAGCGACGTGGGCCTGGTGCCGACGCCTGCGCTGTACTACGCAGCCAACGTACTGGCCGGCAAGTCGGGCGTGATGCTCACCGGCAGCCATAACCCGTCGGACTACAACGGCTTCAAGATCGTCATCGCTGGCGATACCCTCGCCAACGAACAGATCCAGGCCCTGCACACCCGCCTGAAGACCAACGACCTGACCAGCGGCGAAGGCAGCGTCACCAAAGTCGACATCCTGCAGCGCTACTCTGACCAAATCACCGGCGACGTCAAACTCGCGCGCCGCCTCAAAGTGGTGGTGGACTGCGGCAATGGCGCGGCCGGCGTGATCGCCCCGCAACTGCTCGAAGCCCTGAACTGCGAAGTGATCCCGCTGTTCTGTGACGTCGACGGCAACTTCCCGAACCATCACCCGGATCCAGGCAAGCCCGAGAACCTGGTAGACCTGATCGCCAAGGTCAAGGAGACCGGGGCTGACGTCGGCCTGGCCTTCGACGGTGACGGCGACCGCGTTGGCGTGGTGACGGACACCGGCGAAAACGTGTTTGCGGACCGCCTGCTGATGCTGTTTGCCCGCGACGTGGTTGCGCGCAACCCAGGTGCCGAAATTATCTTCGACGTGAAGTGCACCCGCCGCCTCACACCGCTGATCAAGGAATACGGCGGTCGCCCGCTAATGTGGAAGACTGGCCACTCGTTGATCAAAAAGAAAATGAAAGAAACCGGCGCGCTGTTGGCCGGCGAAATGAGCGGCCATGTGTTCTTCAAGGAGCGCTGGTTCGGCTTTGACGACGGCATTTACAGCGCCGCTCGTCTGCTGGAGATCCTCAGCAAGGAAAAATCGACCGCGCAGGAGCTGTTCCAGACCTTCCCGAATGATATTTCTACGCCAGAGATCAATATCCATGTGACCGAGGAGAGCAAATTCAGCATCATTGACGCACTGCACGATGCGCAATGGGGCGAAGGCGCCGACCTGACCAGCATTGATGGTGTGCGAGTCGATTACGCCAAAGGCTGGGGCCTGGTTCGCGCATCCAACACCACACCGGTGCTGGTGCTGCGTTTCGAGGCGGATACCGAGGCTGAGTTGCAGCGCATCAAGGACGTGTTCCACGCCCAGTTGAAACGTGTTGCCCCTGATCTCCAATTACCGTTCTGATTTTTTACCGGAGCCCTGAATGACCCTCGAACGCGAAGCCGCCGCCAATACCGCCAAGGTCCTTTCCGAAGCGTTGCCTTACATTCGACGCTACGTCGGCAAGACGCTGGTGATCAAGTACGGCGGCAATGCCATGGAAAGCGACGAGCTGAAAACCGGCTTTGCCCGCGACATCGTGTTGATGAAAGCCGTCGGGATCAACCCGGTGGTGGTACACGGTGGCGGCCCGCAAATCGGTGACCTGCTCAAGCGCCTGTCCATCGAGAGTCACTTCATCGACGGCATGCGTGTGACCGACGCCCAGACCATGGACGTGGTGGAGATGGTCCTGGGCGGCCAGGTGAACAAAGACATCGTCAACCTGATCAACCGCCATGGCGGCAGCGCCATCGGCCTGACCGGCAAGGACGCCGAACTGATCCGGGCGAAGAAGCTCACCGTGACCCGCAAGACCCCGGAGATGACCCAGCCGGAAATCATCGACATCGGCCAGGTGGGCGAAGTGATCGGCATCAACACCGACCTGCTGAACCTGCTGGTGAAAGGCGATTTCATTCCGGTGATCGCGCCGATCGGTGTCGGTGCCAACGGTGAGTCCTACAACATCAACGCCGACCTCGTGGCCGGCAAGGTGGCCGAGGCGCTGAAGGCCGAGAAGCTGATGCTGCTCACCAACATCGCCGGCTTGATGGACAAGGAAGGCAAGGTCTTGACCGGCCTGACGACCCAGCAAGTGGACGACCTGATCGCCGACGGCACCATCTACGGCGGCATGCTGCCGAAGATCCGCTGCGCGCTGGAAGCGGTGCAAGGCGGCGTTGGCAGCTCGTTGATCCTGGATGGCCGGGTGCCGAATGCGATCCTGCTGGAAATCTTCACCGATACCGGTGTGGGTACCCTGATCAGCAACCGCAAGCGCCCCTAAGCGCTGGTAAACAAAAAGGCCCCGTTCAGTTCGATTGAACGGGGCCTTTTCTATGTACTCGGTCTAAAAATGTGGGAGCGGGCTTGCTCGCGAAAGCGGCGGGTCAGTCGACACATATATCAACTGACAAGCCGTATTCGCGAGCAAGCCCGCTCCCACATGGATCTTCTAAACGCCGAACTGCTCGCGATAAGCCTTGACCGCCGGCAAATGCTGCTTGAGCTGCGGGTCATCTTCCAGGAACTGCAACACCTGGTTCAGGGACACGATGCTCACCACTGGAATCGCGAAATCACGTTCCACTTCCTGGATCGCCGACAATTCACCGTTGCCGCGCTCCTGGCGGTTCAGCGCGATCAACACGCCGGCCGCCTTGGCGCCGTCCTGGGAAGCGATGATCTGCATCACTTCGCGAATCGCCGTACCGGCAGTGATCACGTCGTCGATGATCAGCACGTCGCCCTTGAGCGGCGCCCCCACCAGGCTACCGCCTTCGCCGTGGGCCTTGGCTTCTTTGCGGTTGAAGCACCAAGGCAGATCCAGCTCGTGATGTTCAGCCAACGCCACGGCGGTCGCGGCCGCCAGGGGGATGCCTTTGTAGGCAGGGCCGAACAGCACGTCGAAGGAAATGCCGCTTTCAACGATGGCGGCCGCATAGAAACGACCCAGCTGCGCCAGGGCAGAACCCGAGTTGAAAAGGCCGGCATTGAAGAAGTAAGGGCTGGTGCGCCCGGACTTCAAAGTGAACTCACCGAAGCGCAATACGCCGCGATCGATGGCAAAACGAATAAAATCGCGTTGATACGCCTGCATGAAAAAAGCCTCAGATACCACGGATTTAGCTAATTAGGTAGACGGCGTGTATCATACACGCACGCGATTTTTGGGGCCATTTATGCGGATCATCAGTGTGAACGTCAATGGTATTCAGGCTGCAGTCGAGCGTGGTTTGCTCAGTTGGCTGCAAGCCCAGAATGCCGACGTCATCTGCCTGCAGGACACCCGCGCCTCCGCCTTTGAACTGGACGACCCAGCCTTCCAACTGGATGGCTACTTCCTTTATGCCTGTGATGCCGAAGTTCCCGCCCAAGGCGGCGTGGCTTTGTATTCGCGGTTGCAACCCAAGGCGGTCATCAGCGGCCTCGGCTTCGAGACAGCCGACCGCTACGGGCGCTACCTGCAAGCCGATTTCGATAAGGTCAGCATTGCGACCTTGCTGCTTCCATCAGGGCAGAATGGCGATGAAGACTTGAACCAGAAGTTCAAGCTAATGGACGACTTCGCCCGTTATCTGGATAAACAGCGGCGCAAACGTCGCGAGTACATTTACTGTGGCTCGCTGTACGTGGCGCAACAGAAGCTGGATATCAAGAACTGGCGCGACAGCCAGCAATCCCCGGGCTTCCTGGCGCCGGAACGGGCCTGGATGGACGAGATTGTCGGCAACATGGGCTATGTCGATGCCCTGCGGGAAGTCAGCCGCGAAGGCGACCAGTACAGCTGGTGGCCGGATAACGAACAGGCCGAGATGCTCAACCTCGGCTGGCGTTTTGACTACCAGCTGCTGACGCCAGGCTTGCGTCGCTTCGTGCGCAGCGCACGTCTGCCACGCCAGCCGCGCTTCTCGCAGCACGCGCCGCTGATCGTGGACTACGACTGGACCTTGACCATCTAAGGTCTTTTTCCAGGCACAAAAAAACCGACATCACTGTCGGTTTTTTTGTGGGCGGTCGTTATTTGATCAACCGCAATGTCCACGGATAACGATAAGCCACGCCCTTGTTGGCCTTGATGCCCGCAATGATCGTCATCACCACCGCGCCGATCACCAGCACGGTCATCAACACGAAGCCGATCACGATAAAACCCAGCAGGAAGCAGACCGCCCAGGCAATGCCCACGGTGATCTGGAAATTCAGCGCTTCCTTGCCCTGGTCATCAATGAACGGGTCTGCATCCTTCTTCACCTGCCAAAGAATCAAGGGCCCCAGCAGGCTGCCGAACGGGAACATCAGCCCGAAGAACGCCGCAAAATGACAGAGCATCGCCCACTGGCGAACTTCCTTGGACGGTGTCGGCAGTGGAAGTTGGCTGTCACTCATGGCGTCGCTCCTTGGGATTGAATCAGTCGGCCAATGCGGCGTTCTGCAGTTCGAAGATTTCGGTCATGCCCTTCTGGGCCAGGGCCAGCATGGCATTCAGGTCCGCCGGCTGGAATGGCGCGCCTTCGGCGGTGCCCTGCACTTCGATGAAACCACCGGTGCTGGTCATCACCACGTTCAGGTCGGTCTCGGCAGCCGAATCTTCAAGATAGTCCAGATCCAGCACCGGCTCGCCCTGATACATGCCGACCGATACAGCCGCGATCATCTGCTTGAGCGGATCGCCGCCTTTCAGGCCGCCACGTTTCTTGATGACCTTGAGCGCGTCGACCAGGGCAACCATGGCGCCGGTGATGGAGGCGGTACGGGTACCACCGTCGGCCTGGATCACGTCGCAGTCGACGTACAGGGTCACGTCGCCCAGCTTGGACATGTCCAGGGCAGCACGCAGGGAACGACCGATCAGGCGCTGGATTTCCAGGGTGCGGCCGCCTTGCTTGCCACGGCTGGCTTCACGCTGGTTACGCTCGCCGGTGGCGCGCGGCAGCATGCCGTATTCGGCAGTCAACCAACCCTGGCCCTGGCCCTTGAGGAAACGCGGCACGCCGTTTTCGACGCTGACGGTGCAGATAACCTTGGTATCGCCAAACTCGACCAGTACAGATCCCTCGGCGTGTTTGGTGTAGTTGCGGGTGATGCGGATCGAGCGGAGCTGATCGGCAGCGCGACCACTTGGACGTTTCATAGGGGATACCTGTACGGAGGACGAAAAACTGCCGAGCATTATAGAGCCGCCAGCCCTGATCGGCACGGCTAAAAAATCCTGTTACAAACCCGGGCACCGAAGCCACTGTTTGGGGCCACCCGTCCCCTTGAGCTACAATCCTGCGCCTTCGCAGCCTGTCGGCTTCAATCTACCCATCAGCCCGCCTGTTTGCGGGACTGCATCGCGAGGTACCTCCATGGTGCACAGCATGACCGCCTTCGCCCGCGTCGAAAAAGCCGGCGTCCAAGGCACCCTGAGCTGGGAATTGCGCTCGGTCAACAGCCGCTACCTGGAGCCGCACCTGCGCCTGCCGGAATCGTTTCGCGACCTCGAAGGCGCGGTTCGTGAGGCACTGCGCCAGGGCATCTCCCGCGGCAAGCTGGAATGCACCCTGCGCTTTACCGAGGAAACCACCGGCAAGCCGTTGCAGGTGGATCGCGAGCGCGCCGCGCAATTGATCGCCGCCGCCGAAACCATCGCCGGCCTGATCAAGCAGCCTGCCGCCATCAACCCGCTGGAAGTCCTGGCCTGGCCCGGCGTGCTGGTGGCCGATGCCACTGACCCACAGGCGTTGAACGCCGAGGCGCTGGCCCTGTTCAACCAGGGCTTGAAAGAACTCAAGGCCGGCCGCGAGCGTGAAGGGGCCGAACTGGCCCGCCTGATCAGCGACCGCCTGACCTCCATTGAAGAAGACGTGGTGACCCTGCGCGAACTGGTGCCGCAGATGCTTGCCACCCAGCGCCAGAAGGTCCTGGACCGCTTCGCCGACATGCAGGCCGAACTGGATCCGGTGCGCCTGGAGCAAGAGATGGTCCTGCTGGCGCAAAAAAGCGACGTGGCCGAAGAACTCGACCGCCTGAGCACCCACATCCTGGAAGTGCGCCGCGTGCTCAAGTCTGCCGGTGCCGCCGGTCGGCGCCTGGACTTCCTGATGCAGGAACTCAACCGCGAAGCCAATACACTGGGCTCCAAAGCCTTTGATCCGCGCAGTACCCAGGCGGCGGTCAACCTCAAAGTGTTGATCGAGCAAATGCGCGAACAAGTACAGAATATCGAGTAAGGCACCCTGACATGACCCACAGCACCGGCACCCTGTACATCATTTCCGCCCCATCGGGCGCGGGCAAAAGCAGCCTGGTCAAGGCCCTGACCGACGCTGACGAGCAGATCCGCATCTCGGTATCCCACACCACCCGCGCCATGCGCCCGGGTGAAGTGAACGGCGTGCACTACCACTTCGTCGAGCGCACCGAGTTCGTCAAGATGATCGAGCACGGTGATTTCCTGGAGCGCGCCGAGGTCTTCGGCAACCTCTACGGCACCTCGCAAAGCCACCTGCAGCAGACCCTGGACGAAGGCCACGACCTGATCCTGGAAATCGACTGGCAGGGCGCCGAGCAAGTGCGCCAGCTGATGCCCAAAGCTCGCTCGATCTTCATCCTGCCGCCTTCGCTGGAAGCGTTGCACCAGCGCCTGACCAATCGTGGCCAGGACAGCGACGAGATCATCGAAGGTCGCATGCGTGAAGCCGTCAGTGAAATGAGCCACTACGTCGACTACGACTACCTGATCATCAACGACGATTTCGCCCACGCGCTGGACGATCTGAAAGCGATTTTCCGCGCCAATCAGCTCCAGCAAAAGCGTCAGCAGCAGCGTTTCGGCAAATTATTGGCCGAACTGCTCGGCTGATTGGCTCTTCCCAAAACCGCTGCAGGGGCTTTACATTGGCACTTGTAGCGCGTTTGCGATGGCCTGCGAAAAATCAGCGCTTCCCTAAACGCTGGTGATTTTTTAAACTGTTCAGTCCGCTCGCCCAACCGGGCAGCGCGCATATTGCATTCGCTCCGAGGAATACCATGGCCCGCGTAACCGTTGAAGACTGCCTAGAACACGTGGATAACCGCTTTGAGCTGGTCATGCTCTCTACCAAGCGTGCCCGTCAACTGGCCACTGGCGGCAAAGAGCCCCTGGTCCAGTGGGAAAACGACAAGCCTACCGTTGTAGCCCTGCGTGAAATCGCTGAAGGCCTGATGAGCTACGAGTTCATCGCCAACGCCGAAATCGTTGAAGACGAACCGCTGTTTGCAGCGTTCGAGGACGAGTCCAACGAGGCCGTCTAAGCCTATGCCTGGTCGACGTAGCACGGCGCGGGGTCACAGCCAACGGCAGGAGTTAATACTTTGCCGAGCATAGACGCCCTCGCCGATCGCTTATCGACCTACCTCGGCCCAGACCAGGTCAACCTGGTCCGCCGAGCGTATTTCTACGCCGAACAAGCCCACGACGGCCAACGCCGCCGCAGTGGCGAGGCGTATGTCACGCATCCTCTTGCCGTGGCCAATATTCTTGCCGACATGCACATGGACCATCAGAGCCTGATGGCCGCGATGCTGCATGACGTGATCGAAGACACCGGCATTGCCAAGGAAGCGCTCAGTGCGCAATTTGGCGAAACCGTGGCCGAACTGGTCGACGGGGTCAGCAAACTGACCCAAATGAACTTCGAGACCAAGGCCGAAGCCCAGGCGGAAAACTTCCAGAAGATGGCCATGGCCATGGCCCGGGACATCCGGGTGATCCTGGTCAAGCTGGCCGACCGGCTGCACAACATGCGCACGCTGGAAGTGCTGTCCGGTGAAAAACGCCGGCGCATCGCCAAGGAAACCCTGGAAATCTACGCGCCCATCGCCAACCGGCTGGGCATGCACGCCATTCGTATCGAGTTCGAAGACCTCGGCTTCAAGGCCATGCACCCGATGCGTTCCGCGCGCATCTACCAGGCAGTGAAACGCGCCCGGGGCAATCGCAAGGAAATCGTCAACAAGATCGAAGAATCCCTGAGCCATTGCCTGGCGATCGATGAGATCGAGGGCGAAGTCAGCGGCCGGCAGAAACACATCTACGGCATCTACAAGAAGATGCGCGGCAAGCGCCGGGCCTTCAACGAGATCATGGACGTGTACGCGTTCCGGATCATCGTCGACAAGGTCGATACCTGCTACCGCGTGCTGGGTGCTGTACATAATTTGTACAAGCCCCTGCCGGGACGCTTCAAGGATTACATCGCGATTCCCAAGGCCAACGGCTATCAGTCGCTGCATACCACGCTGTTCGGTATGCACGGGGTGCCGATCGAGATCCAGATCCGCACCCGCGAAATGGAAGAGATGGCCAACAACGGCATCGCCGCCCATTGGCTGTACAAATCCACCGGCGACGAGCAGCCAAAAGGCACCCATGCCCGCGCCCGCCAGTGGGTCAAGGGCGTGCTGGAAATGCAGCAACGTGCCGGCAACTCCCTGGAATTTATCGAAAGCGTGAAGATCGACCTGTTCCCGGACGAGGTCTACGTGTTCACGCCCAAAGGCCGGATCATGGAGCTGCCCAAAGGCTCCACGGCGGTCGACTTTGCCTACGCGGTGCACACCGACGTGGGTAACAGCTGCATAGCCTGTCGGATCAATCGTCGACTGGCCCCGCTGTCGGAACCGCTGCAAAGCGGTTCCACGGTGGAGATCGTCAGCGCACCGGGCGCGCGCCCGAACCCGGCCTGGCTCAACTTTGTGGTCACCGGCAAGGCTCGCACCCACATCCGTCACGCCCTGAAACTGCAACGCCGTTCCGAGTCCATCAGCCTGGGCGAACGCCTGCTGAACAAGGTGCTCAACGGCTTCGACAGCTCACTGGACAAGATCCCGGCCGAACGCGTGCAGGCGATGTTGCACGAGTACCGCCAGGAACTGATCGAAGACTTGCTGGAAGACATCGGCCTGGGCAACCGCATGGCCTATGTGGTCGCGCGCCGCCTGCTGGGCGAAGGCGAACAGTTGCCAAGCCCCGAAGGCCCGCTGGCGATTCGCGGCACCGAAGGCCTGGTGCTCAGCTACGCCAAGTGCTGCACGCCGATCCCTGGCGACCCGATTGTCGGCCACCTGTCCGCCGGCAAAGGCATGGTGGTGCACCTGGACAACTGCCGCAACATCAGTGAAATCCGCCACAACCCCGAGAAATGCATCCAGCTTTCGTGGGCAAAGGATGTCACTGGCGAATTCAACGTCGAGCTGCGGGTCGAGCTGGAACACCAGCGCGGCCTGATTGCCCTGCTGGCCAGCAGCGTGAACGCGGCCGACGGCAATATCGAGAAAATCAGCATGGACGAACGCGATGGCCGCATCAGCGTGGTCCAACTGGTGGTCAGCGTGCACGACCGCGTGCACCTGGCCCGCGTGATCAAGAAACTGCGCGCCCTGACCGGGGTCATCCGCATCACCCGCATGCGCGCCTAGCCCATCCATTACAAGGAGTCATTCATGACCAAGACTGTTATCACCAGCGACAAGGCACCAGCAGCAATCGGTACTTATTCCCAGGCGATCAAGGCGGGCAATACCGTCTACATGTCCGGCCAGATTCCACTGGACCCAAAAACCATGGAGCTGGTTGAAGGCTTTGAAGCCCAGACCATCCAGGTCTTCGAAAACCTGAAGTCGGTTGCCGAAGCTGCGGGCGGTTCGTTCAAGGACATCGTCAAACTGAACATCTTCCTCACCGACCTGAGCCACTTCGCCAAGGTCAACGAGATCATGGGCAAATACTTCGAACAGCCGTACCCTGCCCGCGCCGCCATCGGCGTTGCCGCCCTGCCAAAGGGCGCGCAGGTTGAGATGGACGCCATTCTGGTCATCGAGTAAAACATCCGGCGCAGCGCTTCCACGGGAAGGCTGCGCCGAATTGGTTCTTGGAAGGATTTCGTAATGCGCAAAGCGCTCGTTGCCTCTTCGTTGCTCGCCCTGTTGCTCGGCGGCTGCGCCAGCAATCCCGCCGACCTGGATGTGAGCGGCACCTGGATCAACCAGGCCGCCATCGACGCGGCAGCCAAGGGCGGCCCTTTGCGTGAAGCCCTGCAGAGCTATGGTCCGAACCTCGAATGGGAGGTGAACACCAAAGCGTCCCAGGCCCGCTACTACAACGGTTTTGAAGTAGCTGAAGGCAAATTGCTGGGTGAAAAATCCGGCGCCTGGAGTGTCGATTTCTACGGCAGCTCCGCCACTGAACTCAAGCGTAAAGGCAAGCTGCTGCTGCAAGGGGCCAATGATAACGAGCCCGAGCAACTGTTCGCCCGTGCCAAGGATCCAGCCCCCGAAGGCGCGCCACTGGGTGCCAACTTCGAACGCACCCTGTACGCCGCCTACATGGGCGGCACCTGGAAAATCAGCAGCGGCACTGGCGAAGGCGCCACCGTACAGTTCCAGGCCAATGGCCAGGTGACCGGCTTGCCCGGCGCCGATCAGTACTCGCTGTGCCTGGCGGGCGATTGCGCCTCCATGAGCGGCGGCTACGACAGTATCTGGCTACAGTTGAACGGCCAGGGCAACCCGTGGATCTTTGCGCGCAAGGGCAAGCAACTGGAGATCTTCCAGGCGATCAACACCGCCCAGGCCGACGAGGTACCCTCGTTTACCCCCGGGCCACGACAGTGGTTGCTGGAAAAACAGTGACGCAAAAAAGGAGCCCTCAGGCTCCTTTTTCTTCACGCCGCGATCAACCCTCCAGGATCGCCGCATACCCTTCGCGATAACTCGGATAACGCGGCACCCAGCCCAACGCCTTGGCCCGGGCGTTGCTGCACTGCTTGCTACCGGCGCGTCGCACGCTGGCGTTCTCGGCCCATTCGGTCACGCCAAGGTACTCGCGCAACCAGGCAACCACCTCGGCCAGCGGGGCCGGAGCATCGTCAACGCCGATGTAGCACTTATCCAGCACACCGCCCTGCTCCACGTGCTGCAGCAAAAACGCCAGCAAACCCGCCGCGTCATCCGCGTGAATCCGGTTGCCATATAAAGGCGGATCAATCGCCACGCGATAGCCCTGGCGCACTTGGCTCAGCAGCCATTCCCGGCCCGGGCCATAAATCCCGGTAAGGCGCACCACACTGGCGGGAATGCCGCTATCCAACGCCACTTGCTCGGCTTCCAGCATGACTTGGCCGGAATAACCGCCTGCCTTGGTCTCGGAGCTTTCGTCGACCCACTCACCGTTCTGCTGCCCATACACACTGCTGCTGGACACAAACAGCAGGTGCCTGGGCTCCTGGCCGTAGTCGTTCAGCCACTCCAGCACATGCCGCAACCCTTGCACGTATGCCGCACGATAACCCGCCTCGTCGTGATCGGTGGCGGCCGCGCAATACACCAGGTAATCCACCCCGCCCACCGGCCAGGTATCGGGGCAGTCTTCATTGAACAGGTCGCCGGCAATCCCGATAACGCCCTTGGGAAGGCGCGAAATATCCCGCCGCAGGCCATGAACCTCCCAGCCCTGGGCCAGCAATTGGGTGGCCAGACGGCTACCGACATCGCCGCAACCGGCAATCACCACAGAAGGCGCAGACATCACAAAACTCCGTTCTTAAAGGTCAAGGTTAGCCCCCACAGATGACCAGCGGCCAGCAAAACGACAAATAAAGTAACTGTATTACTTCTGTTAACAAGAATTACTTGCAATAATAACCGCCCATTTGTCCTCGACCCGTTACGGTCTGGAAGGACGCTCACTCATTTTTTCTCTCAGGTCCGGCCAGCATGACACGCAATACATCCCCCGCTTCGCCAACCAAGCCTCACAGCCCATCCCGCGCCTGGCGTGCGATTGCTGCAGTGCTGTTCAGCGTCCTGCTGGCACCGACCGCCGCGTTCGCCGACAACACCGCGCCGGCCGCCCCGCCTGCAGCGAGCGCGCCAGCTACAGAGCAAAACGCTCCTGCGCCAGCCGCCGCACCGGCCGCGACCGACCCGGCCCTGGCCGCCGAAGGTGCTCCGGCTGACGATTCCGGCGTCGTGCTGGAAGAAGACAACAGCCTGGGCATGGCCCACGACCTGTCGCCGTGGGGCATGTACCAGAACGCTGACATCATCGTGAAGATCGTGATGATCGGCCTGGCCATCGCTTCGATCATCACCTGGACCATCTGGATCGCCAAGGGCTTCGAACTGCTGGGCGCCAAGCGTCGCTTGCGCACTGAAATCGTCCACCTGAAAAAAGCCACCACCCTGAAAGAAGCCAGCGAAAGCGCGGCGAAGAAGGGCACCCTGGCGCACCTGCTGGTTCACGACGCACTCGAAGAGATGCGCCTGTCGGCCAACACCCGTGAAAAGGAAGGCATCAAGGAACGCGTCAGTTTCCGTCTTGAGCGCCTGGTTGCCGCCTGCGGTCGCAACATGAGCAACGGCACCGGCGTGCTGGCCACCATCGGTTCCACCGCGCCCTTCGTCGGCCTGTTCGGTACCGTGTGGGGCATCATGAACAGCTTCATCGGCATCGCCAAAACCCAGACCACCAACCTCGCCGTCGTGGCTCCCGGCATCGCCGAAGCCCTGCTGGCAACCGCACTGGGCCTGGTTGCCGCGATTCCTGCGGTGGTGATCTACAACGTCTTCGCCCGTTCGATCGCCGGCTACAAGGCTCAGGTATCGGACGCTTCGGCAGAAGTCCTGTTGCTGGTCAGCCGTGACCTCGATCACCTGCCTTCCGAGCGCAGCTCGCAACCGCACATGGTGAAAGTGGGGTAATCGGCCATGGGCCTGCATTTGAATCAAGGCGACGACGAGCTCGTCGAGAACCACGAAATCAACGTCACGCCGTTTATCGACGTGATGCTGGTGCTGCTGATCATCTTCATGGTGGCAGCACCGTTGGCCACCGTGGATATCAAGGTCGACCTGCCCGCTTCCAGCGCGAAACCTGCGCCGCGGCCGGAGAAACCGATATTCCTCAGCGTGAAGGCGGACCAGCGTCTGTTCCTGGGCGAAGAAGAAGTCAAATCCGACACCCTGGGCGCGGTGCTCGACGCCAAGACCCAGGGCAAGAAAGACACGACCATCTTCTTCCAGGCCGACAAGGGCGTGGACTACGGCGACCTGATGAGCGTGATGGATGCCCTGCGGGCGGCCGGCTACCTCAAGGTAGGCCTGGTCGGACTTGAGACGGCAGCCAAGAAATGATCACGACGCGCCACAAACTGACGCGTTATGGCACCAGCCTCGCCGTCGTGCTGGGCGTCCACGCCGTCGCGATCATCATCGCGCTCCAGTGGTCGGCGCCACATATGGTCCAGTTGCCTCCGGCCGCCATGGTCATCGACCTGGCACCGATGCCGGCGCCACCACCTCCGGCCCCGCCGAAGGTGATCACGCCGCCACAGCCGCCTGCGCCAGTGGAAGAGCTGCCATTGCCGAAACTGGCCGAGGCACCTAAGCCCACGATCCAGGTGCCAAAGCCGGTCAAGCCCAAGCCAAAACCACAGCCGCCCAAGCCTGTGGAGAAGAAGCCCGATCCGCCCAAGGAAAAACCTTCCGAAGAGCCGCCGAGCGAAACTCCGCAGAACAACGCGCCTACGGAAAAATCCGCCCAGCCACAACCGGGCCCTTCACCGCAGCAGATCGCGGCCAAGGCCACCTGGGAAAGTACCCTGCTGGGCCACCTGCAGAAGTACAAGAAGTACCCGCCGGGCGCCCAGGCGCGTGGCAAGGAAGGCCTGAACCGCCTGCGTTTCGTGGTTGATGCCGATGGCAACGTGCTGTCCTACGAACTGGTGGGCCGCTCCGGCAACGCCGACCTGGACCGCGCCACCCTCGACATGATCCGTCGTGCCCAGCCGCTGCCCAAGCCGCCGGCCGACATGTTGAAAGGCGGGAGCATCGAGATCGTTGCACCATTCGTTTACAACATCGAAAAACGTCGCCGCTAAACCCTACCGTGGGCACTTTCGGGTGCCCACGGCTGCTGTTCCCTCCCCCGCGCATCACCGCAACCTGAACCAGGCTTGAACGAATCGACACCTAACTCGATCTTCACTTGTAACAATTAAAGACAACGCTAATTATCCGCGAATCGTTCTCATTAGCGGACATTCGGCATGCCCAACCTTGCCCGGCTGGCTCTCCTCCTACTGGCTTTACCCGCCGCTGCACAGGCGGATCAGCTGGTCACCCTGGTCATTCAGAACCACACCTTCAGCCCCTCGACGTTCGAGGTGCCGGCCGGTGAGCGCTTTCGCATTCAACTCACCAGCCACGATGAAAGCGTCGACGAGTTCGAAAGCTACGACATGAAATTCGAAAAAATCATCGTCCCCGGCAACACCATCACGGTGTTTGCCGGCCCGCTGCATCCCGGCACCTACACCTTCTTCGATGACTACCACCCCGACCAGGCCAAAGGCACGGTCACCGCCGTCGCAGCCAAGGAGTAAGCCATGCTGGCCTGTCTGTTGATCGTGTTTCGTGAAGTGCTGGAAGCCGGGATTGTGGTGGGAATCGTGATGGCCGCCACCCAGGGCCTGGCAAGACGTGGGCTGTTCATTGGCGGCGGAATCGCAGCCGGCGTGCTCGGTGCCAGCATCCTCGCACTATTTACCGGCGCAATTACCCAGGCGCTGCAGGGCTTTGGCCAGGAGATTTTCAACGCAGCCATCCTGGTGGTCGCCGTAGTCATGCTGGGCTGGCACAACCTGTGGATGGCCAGTCATGGTCGCGAGCTGGCGACCCAACTGCGCAGCGCAGGCAATTCAGTACTCAAGGGTGAAAAATCACTCTGGGCCCTGGCCGTGGTCATCACCGTGGCCGTGCTGCGCGAAGGCTCGGAAATCGTGCTGTTCCTCTATGGCATCGCCGCCTCCAGCCAGACAGACCCACTGTCGATGCTGGCCGGCGGCGTGCTCGGTATCGTCGCCGGCGCCGCGCTGTCCTGGCTGATGTACCGCGGCCTGGTCGCCATCAGCCTCAAGCGCCTGTTCTCGATTACCGGCTGGATGATCGCCTTGCTTGCCGCCGGCATGGCTGGCCGGGCCGCCGCGATCCTCGCCGGTATCGACCTGATTCCCGCCTGGGGCTACCAGCTCTGGGACACCTCCTGGCTGGTCTCCGATGGCAGCCTCACCGGCCGCGCATTGACCGCGCTGGTGGGCTACACCGACCGACCTCTGGGCGTTCAATTGGTGGCGTGGCTCGTCACCCTCTCGCTCCTGGTGCTGGGTAACCGTTTACTGCATTCACGCCCGACACAATCACATTAACCGCCCCAGGAGCCCCACCATGAAACACCTGCGCAACCCCTTCGCCGCCGCACTGCTGCTCGTCAGCGCCGTGGCCGCTTCCTCCCTCGCCCAAGCCCGCGAATACCCGATTGGCGGACCGGTGCAGATCAATGACATGGAGATCGCCTCCTCGTACCTGGTGGGCATCGAAATGGCGCCCATGCCGCCAGGCATGGTGATGAGCAAGGACTCGGTACACCTTGAGACCGATGTGCACGCCACCGCCGACAACAAATACGGCCTGTCCAACGGTGAGTGGGTGCCCTACCTGACCATCAGCTACTCACTGGTCAAGGAGGGCTCGCCCGACTACAAGGAAATCGGCACGCTGTTGCCGATGGTGGCCAAAGACGGCGCCCACTACGCCAACAACGTGAAAATGGACGGCCCCGGCACCTACACCGTGGTGTTGCGCTATGAAAGCCCACAGATCAAGGGCTTCTTCCACCATGTAGACAAGGAAACCGGCGTGCCTGAATGGTGGGCTCCCTTCACCGAAACCTTCACCTTCAAGTACCCGCAAAAGTGAAATACGGGGCGGCGATACCCGATTAACCGGTGTCGCGGCCCCTACGCTGTCTGATAACGTGCGTCTATCGATTGCAGCCGGTATGCTTGGCCCGCAACCTCATGGACGCCCGCTATGACTCTTACAGAATTACGCTACATCGTTACCCTCGCCCAAGAGCAGCACTTCGGCCACGCGGCCGAGCGTTGCCACGTCAGCCAGCCGACGCTGTCGGTGGGTGTGAAGAAGCTTGAAGACGAACTCGGTGTGCTGATTTTCGAGCGCAGCAAAAGCGCTGTGCGCCTGACGCCCGTCGGCGAAGGCATCGTCGCCCAGGCCCAGAAGGTTCTGGAACAGGCCCAAAGCATTCGCGAGCTGGCCCAGGCCGGCAAGAACCAGCTGACCGCCCCGCTGAAAGTCGGCGCCATCTACACCGTCGGCCCGTACCTGTTCCCGCACTTGATTCCGCAACTGCACCGCGTCGCGCCGCAGATGCCGCTGTATATCGAAGAAAACTTCACCCACGTGCTGCGCGACAAACTGCGCAACGGCGAGCTGGACGCGATCATCATCGCCCTGCCGTTCAACGAGGCGGATGTGCTGACCCTGCCGCTCTACGATGAACCGTTCTACGTGCTGATGCCGGCGTCCCACCCATGGACGCAGAAAGACACCATCGACGCGGGCCTGCTCAACGACAAGAGCCTGCTGTTGCTGGGCGAAGGCCATTGCTTCCGCGACCAGGTGCTGGAAGCCTGCCCGACCCTGACCAAGGGCAACGACGGCGCCAAGCACACCACCGTGGAATCCAGCTCCCTGGAAACCATTCGCCATATGGTCGCCTCCGGCCTGGGTATCTCGATCCTGCCGCTGTCGGCGGTCGACAGCCATCACTACGCCCCCGGCGTGATCGCCGTGCGCCCACTGACGCCGCCGGTACCGTTCCGCACCGTGGCGATTGCCTGGCGTGCGAGCTTCCCGCGTCCGAAAGCGATTGAAATCCTCGCCGACTCGATCCGCCTGTGTTCGGTGGCCAAGCCGCCTGCTGCGAGCTAAGTAACGGTATGACTGAGCTGTCGCAGGTATCGGTGACGGCACTCAAGGGTGTCGGGGAGGCCATGGCCGAGAAGTTGGCCAAGGTCGGGCTGGAAAATCTCCAGGACGTGCTGTTCCACCTGCCCCTGCGTTACCAGGACCGCACCCGCGTGGTGCCCATCGGCCACTTGCGCCCTGGGCAGGACGCCGTGGTTGAAGGCACCGTCAGCGGCGCCGATGTGGTGATGGGCAAGCGCCGTAGCTTGGTGGTGCGCCTGCAAGACGGCACCGGCGGCCTGAGCCTGCGCTTCTACCACTTCAGCAACGCCCAGAAGGAAGGCCTCAAGCGTGGTACCCGCGTGCGCTGCTACGGCGAAGCCAGGCCCGGCGCTTCGGGGCTGGAAATCTATCACCCGGAATACCGCGCGATTACCGGCGACGAACCGCCGCCGGTAGACACCACCCTCACGCCAATTTACCCGCTCACCGAAGGCCTGACCCAGCAGCGCTTGCGCCAACTGTGCATGCAGACTCTGACGATGCTCGGGCCAAAAAGCCTGCCCGACTGGCTGCCCCAGGAACTGGCGCGCGACTATCAACTGGCGCCGCTGGATGATGCGATCCGCTACCTGCATCACCCACCCGCCGATGCCGACGTCGACGAGTTGGCTCTCGGGCATCATTGGGCCCAGCATCGCCTGGCGTTCGAAGAACTGCTGACCCATCAACTGTCCCAGCAACGCCTGCGCGAGAGCATGCGTTCGCTGCGCGCGCCGGCCATGCCCAAGGCCAAGCGCCTGCCTGCGCAATACCTGGCCAACCTGGGGTTTGCACCGACGGGCGCCCAGCAACGGGTCGGCAATGAAATCGCCTACGACCTGAGCCAGAAAGAACCGATGCTGCGGCTGATCCAGGGTGACGTGGGCGCGGGTAAAACCGTGGTCGCCGCCCTCGCCGCGTTGCAGGCCCTCGAAGCCGGCTATCAGGTGGCGCTGATGGCGCCCACCGAGATTCTCGCCGAGCAGCACTTCATCACTTTCAAGCGCTGGCTCGAACCGCTGGGCCTGGAAGTCGCATGGCTGGCCGGCAAGCTCAAGGGCAAGAACCGCGTAGCCGCCCTGGAGCAGATCGCCGCCGGCGCCCCGATGGTGGTGGGCACCCACGCGTTGTTCCAGGACGAAGTGAAGTTCAAGAATCTGGCGCTGGTGATCATCGACGAACAGCACCGCTTCGGTGTGCAGCAGCGCCTGGCCCTGCGCCAGAAAGGCGTGGGCGGCCGCATGAGCCCGCACCAGTTGATCATGACCGCCACACCGATCCCGCGCACCCTGGCCATGAGCGCCTACGCCGACCTCGACACTTCGATCCTCGACGAACTGCCGCCGGGCCGAACGCCGGTCAACACCGTGCTGGTCACCGACACCCGCCGCGTCGAAGTCATCGAACGGGTACGCGGCGCCTGCGCCGAAGGCCGTCAGGCGTATTGGGTGTGCACGCTGATCGAAGAATCCGAAGAGCTGACCTGCCAGGCCGCCGAAACCACCTATGAAGACCTCACCAGCGCCTTGGGTGAACTCAAGGTCGGGCTGATTCACGGTCGCATGAAGCCGGTGGAAAAGGCCGCGGTAATGGCCGAGTTCAAGGCCGGCAACCTGCAATTGCTGGTGGCGACCACGGTGATTGAAGTCGGCGTCGACGTCCCCAACGCCAGCCTGATGATCATCGAGAACCCCGAGCGCCTGGGCCTGGCGCAACTGCACCAATTGCGCGGCCGCGTCGGCCGGGGCAGCGCCGCCAGCCACTGTGTGCTGCTGTACCACCCGCCGCTGTCGCAGATCGGTCGCCAGCGCCTGGGGATCATGCGCGAAACCAACGACGGCTTCGTGATCGCCGAAAAAGACCTCGAACTGCGCGGCCCCGGCGAGATGCTCGGCACCCGCCAGACCGGCCTGCTGCAATTCAAGGTCGCCGACCTGATGCGCGATGCCGACTTGCTGCCCGCCGTGCGCGACGCGGCCCAGGCGTTACTGGAGCGTTGGCCGGAACACGTCAGCCCGCTGCTGGATCGCTGGCTGAGACATGGGCAGCAATACGGCCAAGTGTGACGGCTGACTCACTTAGACAACCCTCACTTGTATCAAGCTGGTTATACTCCAATGACTGTAGGAAATTGGATTCAGGCCATGTCAGAAGTTGCCCTCGCCACAGCCCCACCGACTGCACCCTCGGTGATTCGGACGCTGCTTGCAAAGCTCGCCATCAGCTACACGGAAGTTGCCGAACGCCCCGGCCTGAACCCGGCGCAGAAGGTTCAAGCCGTACTGCTCGATGATGCCGTGGGTGCACTCATGGTGCTGTTTCCACAGAACCAGTTGCTGGACCTTAATCGCCTCGCCGAGCTCACCGGTCGGCGCCTCACGGCCGTGTCGCCGGAGCGCCTGGAGCGCATGCTCGGCAAGCACAGCCTGAGCCTGCTGCCCGGCCTGCCGCCGCTGACCAGTTCTCCCTGCCTGTACGAAGAAAGCCTGTTGCGTGAGCCGACCGTGCTGGTGCACTCGGGCGAAGCCGGGCTGCTGCTGGAGATTTCCAGCGACGCGTTCAAGAGCATGCTGACCAAGGCCAGCGCCGCGCATTTCGGCGAGCCGCTGAGCAACATCCGGCCAAACCTGGATCGCCCCAACGACGACCGCGAGGAAATCACCCAGGCGATGCAGGCGTTCACCGCCCGCCGTATCCAGCAGCGCCTGGAAGCCACCATCGAAATTCCACCGCTGGCCGATACCGCGCAAAAGATCATCAAGCTGCGGGTCGACCCCAACGCCACCATCGACGACATCACCGGCGTGGTCGAAACCGACCCGGCCCTGGCCGCCCAGGTGGTGAGTTGGGCCGCGTCGCCCTACTACGCCTCGCCGGGCAAGATCCGCTCGGTGGAAGACGCCATCGTGCGCGTGCTGGGCTTTGACCTGGTGATCAACCTCGCACTCGGCCTGGCCCTGGGCAAGACCTTGAGCCTGCCCAAGGACCACCCGCAACAGGCCACGCCGTACTGGCACCAGTCGATCTACACCGCTGCCGTCATCGAAGGCCTGACCCGCGCCATGCCCCGCGCCCAGCGCCCGGAAGCCGGGCTGACGTACCTCGCCGGCCTGCTGCACAATTTCGGCTACCTGTTGCTGGCCCACGTCTTCCCGCCGCACTTCTCACTGATCTGCCGGCACCTGGAGGTCAACCCGCACCTGTGCCACAGCTACATCGAGCAGCATCTGCTGGGCATCAGCCGCGAGCAGATTGGTGCGTGGTTGATGCGCTATTGGGACATGCCGGACGAACTGTCCACCGCCCTGCGCTTCCAGCACGACCCGACCTACGACGGCCAATATGCGGAATACCCGAACCTGGTGTGCCTGGCGGTGCGCTTGTTGCGCAGCCGCGGCATCGGCTCGGGGCCGGATGAATCCATCCCGGACGAACTGCTTGAGCGCCTGGGGCTGACCCGGGACAAGGCAGAGGATGTGGTGAGCAAGGTGCTGGACGCGGAAACGTTGTTGCGCGAGTTGGCTTCGCAGTTCAGCCAGGGATAAATCGGGCGCCTGTTACACCGTATTCGCGAGCAAGCCCGCTCCCACATTCGACCGAGTTCCAACTTTGGAATGGGATTGAATGTGGGAGCGGGCTTGCTCGCGAATGCAGGCGACTCGGTATTGCTGAAGAAGCCCCTAGCCTTTGGGCTTTTTCTTCGGCTTCAAATACTTGGTCAACCCCTGGAACCAGATCACCAGCGCCGGGTTGCCCTTGATCTGGATCGACTTGTCCTGAATCCCCGTCATGAACGCCAGTTGCTTGTTCTTCGCCTGCATCGTGGCGAAGCCGTAGGCGGCGTCTTTGAAGGCGATGGCAAACGCAGGCGCGGGATGAACACCCGAGCGGCTGGTAATGCGCTGGTCTTTGACGATGAAGTGACGGGCAACCTTGCCGTCGAGGGTCTGCAGCTGGAACGCCAGGTCCTTGTCACCCAACTGCTGCTGGAACGCAGGGTTGGTGCGGCTGGCTTTGCCCATCAACAGGCCAAGCATCCAGAGAAGAAAACGAAATTTCATGCACACGGCCTCAGTGTAATTATTGGGTGGCCGCAGCAGTTTAACGATTTGTGCAAATAACGCTACCGATCTCCCGTTTTAGCAGGAGATCGGCTGGCGTTTAACGCTTATAGCAACAACTTTCCTCAGACGTTAGGGCAAGGAACCGGTGCCCAATCCGCCAGGTTCGGATCACGGCAAGTGCCTTCGATCTGCGCTTTACCGGCGCTGGCAACCTGCTTGCTTTCAGCTTGTTTGGTCTGGGCGGTCTGGATGGTTTTCTCGGTGGCTACGGCTTCTTTCGGCACGGTTGGCAGTACCGGCTTTTTCGCGACTTTTACCGGCTTCTTGCCTTTGGCTGGCGTCACCACCGGCGTGGTATCGGCAGTCGCAACAGTGACCACGTCGGCGCGTTGTACGCCCACTTGTTGCAGATCCTGCTCGTACGCCTGGGTGTAGTTGTTCAGGTCTTCGCTGGCCTTGCCGTTCACCGCGACGATCAGGTCGTTGGACTCTTTCAGGCCCGAGACGATTTCTGCCAGGCGCTTGCGGCCTTCAACGTCGTTGACGGTCTTGGCCTTGCGGTCGGCCACCAGCTTGGTGAACGCGCTCTGGTAGCACTGCTGGGACGCCTTGGCGTACGCGGTGCTGCGGTCGATGTCGGAGGCACGCTTGTTGACGTCGGTGGCGTAGGAGGCGATGCGCTGGTTGTCATCGGTGATCTGCTTCTGGCGCTCGGTGTAGTAACCCGCAGCACCACCGGCCAGGGCGCCGCCCGCTGCACCGATGGCAGCGTTGCGGCCGCGCTTGTCGGAGTCGCCGGTCAAGGCGCCCAGCAATGCACCACCGGCCGCACCCAGGGCGGCACCGGTGACCACCGACTTGGTCAGGTCCGAATCGGTAGCACGCAAGTGCTGCACCGGCTCGTAGCAGTTCGGGTAGTACTCGACCTTGGTGGTCGAGGCGACCTGGTTGGTCGGTGACGTTGCGCAACCGGTCAGCACCGTGCTGAAGCCTGCGGCAATCAGCAGCAGATGACGCTTGGAAACCGCCTTACGGGAAAAAATCATCGTTGTGTTCTCTTTTAAGTTTGACTTGCCCAGCGCGGCCCACCGCCGCCTGAGTCCCTTCCAAGCTCGCTGTACAACCAGCGGTCAAGACCGCTGACCGCTCGCTGCGAGCAATTCCTTCAAAATCGTCGCCGGGTCGGCCCGCTGTTGCTTGCGGTAGTTGCCCACATGGCGAACGAATAACGTCGCACGCGTCACCAGGCTCTTGCCCAGTACCGGCTTGCGATCCAACTCTTCCTTGATCCGTTGAAACTGCGCCTGGATCACCGCATCGGTGTAGCGCGTGCCGGTGGCCAGGTTGTCGATGTAGATCGCCACCGCGCCGTCCAGCGCACTGCGCCCATTGGTGATCGCCGTGGCGAACAGCTGCGCGCTGGCCTCGTCCTTGGCGTCGATGGCCTGCTGGCGGCTCTTCTGCAAATTGATCAGGCGGATGTTGTAGTTGTTGATGGTCTCGGCCACCAGGGCCGCGGACTGAATCAGGTTGCCGGCCGCTTCTTCGCGCTGCTGGGCGATCAGCGAGACGTTGCGCTTGAGCTCTTCGTTGACCAGGCCGAGTTCGGCTTGCAGGCGCGGGTCGACGCTGGCGGCGATGATGCTGTCCAGGCGCTTGGTCGGGTCCTGGGCGTCGTCGATGGCATCGGTCAGCGAGGCCAGGCGACCTTCCTTCTGCCACTGGGCGAACAGCTCCTTGTAGCGCGAACGCGGTGCCGACAAGGCGCCAATCGCCACGCGAAAGCCGGTGGTCTCGTTGCTTTGTTCGGTACCGTCAGCGGCGAACAACGGGTACTCGCGGCGCATGCCGGTGAACAGCGTGCCCTCGCCTTCCAGGTAGTTGCCGCCCTTGACCACGAACCCACCATAGGTGCCCTGGCGACGCCCGGCGTGCACCAGTTGAAAGGACTCCTGGACCATTTCCGCTGCGTTGCCGATCACATCGAACATGCCGATCGGGTTGGGCAGCTTGGTGCCGATGGGCATCAGCCGTGCGGCCTGGCCGGTGCCACCCGCGACCTGATTGAACACCGCGTAATCGGCAAGGGGACCATCGCTTTCGCTGCCCTCGGTACGCCGTGGAAACAGCCGGCCTTCCAGGTCCTGACGGCTGACCGCCTGGCCACCGCGCGCGGCAAACTCCCACTCCACTTCGGTAGGCAGGCGCACAAAGCCCAGGCCGCCGTCGTCCGCCGAAGCACCGCGACCACTCACCGGCAGCAGCTCGCGGTGATATTTCATCAACCAGGCGCTGTACACCGCCGAGAAGCGTTCGGCTTCAAAGCGCGACAGCTTGACCTTGGGCAAGCGCGCCGCCATCCCGGTAGGTACATCGCACGCCGGGGCGGGTTCGCCACTGGCCAGGGATTGCGCCTGGGACATGACCTGCGCATATTGCCGCGCAGTGACTTCGTACTTGCCGATGAAGTACAGCATCGGCTTGAGCGGGGTCTTGGCGTCGGTCTTCGGCATCAGCGGCGCAATGACCTTGTTCCAGTCCTTGGGCAGGTCCTTGAGGGTGAACTGGCCGTTGATGAAGTCGCGGCGATAACCGGAAATGAACGACTGCTGATAGCCCGCTTCACCTTCGCTGAACGGGTAGCCGAGGCTGATCTCGCGGTCATCCAGAGTGCCCTGGGCCAGCACGTAGGCATAGCGGAACACCATGTTGCCTTCGCAGGGCAGCGGCAGGCTGACGTCATCCGGCAACGGCTTGGGGTTGTCCAGCTTGTCGCTCGCCTCATCGGCCCAGGCCACACAGGACAGGGTCAGCGCCATGGCGGCGCCCAGTAACTTATACATCTCTGATTCCTTCAGAAGCCTGGATACGCGCCACACGCCAACCACCACACGCCGCCGCCACGGCGCTGACGCCGAGGACAGCTGCCAGGGCCAGGCCGTAGTGACGCGCCAGCAGGTGGCTGGCGTATTCGCCCGGCACCTGCACGAATAATTGGTTCAGGCCGGACTCTGCCAAGCCATATAAAAGCCCACTCAATGCAGCGGCAAACCCCGCGCTGTAGAGCGCCTGCAACACCACAAACAGCAACAACCCGGCGGTGGAAAACCCCAACAACCGCAATACCGACAGCTCCCGGCGCTTGCGTGCAACCGACGCCAGCGCCGCGGCAAAGATCGCGGCAAACGCGCCCGCCAACGCCAGCCCGGCGATGATCCAGAACACGATCGACAGGTTGCGGCTCAACGACTGCACCTGGGCGATGGTCTGGGCCTGGGTCGACACCAACAGATTCTGCCCGGCGAAATACACCCGCAGCGGCTCCACATCCACCAGGCGCCGCGCATACAAACGGAACGCCGGGTATACCCGTTGCTCGCTGACGCCCACCGCATCGCCGTCCCAGCCAAACGCCGGCACCGCGCGGCCATCGCGATAATCTTCCGCTGCTTCCAGCAAGCCCAAGGGCGCAAACAATCCATCCCGGGCGAAGGCTTCCAGCGGCGCTACCTGCAGCACTTGAACCCGCAGGCGTTGCGACTCGACGCGCCCCGCCACCTGGCGCCCAAAACTCGCCTCCAGCCAATCCCCGGCCTTTGCCCCGAGCTTTTCGGCAGCGGTGTGGCTCAGCACGATCTGATCCAGGCCCTTGGGCATCAGCAGGCCGGCCAGCAATGGGTCGTTGGCGGCGGTCGGCAGCATCTCCACCGTCACCGCCCCCAACTGCGCCGTCGCCGCAATCTGCCGGGTGCGCGGCAAGGCGAACGCCACGTCGCTGCGCTGGCGGAGCTGCTCGACAAATTCACTGCTGAATCGACCACCGCCCAACGGAATAATTTCCCGGGTGGCCGGGTCGTTCTCCAAACGTTCGGTCAAACTGCTAACCAGTCCAAATTTCAGGCCGAACAACACCAGCAACGGCGCGATCACCGCCACCAGCGCCAGCACCGAACACACCGACAGCCACGCATCGTTGCGGTAATCCTGCCAGGCCAGGGAAGCCACCAGGGCGATACGCATCAGCACGCCTCCCCAAGGGTGGCGGTGACGCCGCCGTCGGCGTCGCGACGGCAACTGATGCGCCGCACCTGCAAGCCGCTGGCCCGGGCCAGGGGTTCATCATGGGTGGCGATCACGCAGCACGCGCCGTTATGCCGGGCCTGGGCCAACAGCGCCTGCATCACCCGCTCGGCGTTCAACGGGTCGAGCGCAGCGGTGGGCTCATCCGCCAGCAACAGCTGCGGACCGTGGGCCAGGGCTCTTGCGCAACTGACCCGCTGACGCTGGCCGACGGACAACGCCGCCGGCTTCTTGTCCAACTGATCAGTGATTTCCAACTGCTCGGCCAACCGCGCCACGCTGCCGTCGTCTTTCAAACCCAGGAGTTGCCGCGACAACGCAATGTTGCCGCGCACATCGAGAAAGCCCAGCAGGCCGCCGGTTTGCAGCACGTAACCCAGGTGCCGACTGCGTAGCTCCGCCAGCGCGCTTTGCTGGTTACCACGCCAAAGCCCGGCAATGTCGACGCGGTTGAAATCGAACTGCCCGACCTGATCCGGCGCCAACACCAGCGCGAGCAAATCCAGCAAGGTGCTCTTGCCACAGCCACTCGGCCCGACCACCGCCAACTGTTCACCCGCACGCAGTTGCAAGCCCGGTATCACCAGGCTGTAGCGCTGGGCACCAACGCCCCGGCTCTTGTGCACTGCGCTCAAGTTCAGCATTACGGCAGCGTCGACAGCGGCACGCGGTACAACGCATCACCCGGCTCGGCATCGCCGAAACGGACCCAGTTGGCCACATCGTTATGGAAGGTTTCGTAGAGGCGGATCTTCGAATCCAGCTCGTCGATAAAGTCTTCCTGCTCGGCCACGCTCAACGACAGCCACAAATCCTGGGTCATGTTCAGCGACTTGCTGCGGTACGGCAGGCCTTCCAGGTATTCGCCAAGGATGCCGCCGTCCGCCAGGTTGCCGCCCTTTTTCAAGGCCTGTGGATCACGGCTCATATAGGCCGAGGCGCTGGCGATTTCCTGGAAGAAATCCTTCGGTGAGGTCTGGGTTTTGCGCGCGGCGTCGACGATCAGTTTCAAGGACTGCTGCAAATCGTTGAGCTGCAATTTGGTCAGCATCACGCACACCTGAAAGGCCGGCAGCGCGGTGTTGGTCAGGTCGCGATCGGCGGTCCAGGCACTCACCAGTTGCGGCGCCTGGCTCGCGGTTTTGCGGCCAAGGAAATCCATGTGCATCGCGTAACCGACGGCGGCGGATTTGTCCGCCAGGGTCGGCGCGGCACTGAGCAGCGGCACCGGCTGCGGTGTGTTGCTGCGCACCTGATGCACCAGGTTGGCGAACACCGTGCCGATCTCGTCGACACGCTCGCCGAACTTGCGCACATCGCCACCGGGCACCGGCGTGTACAGGTCGCCGATCTGCGGGTTGGCGTCGGCGGTCAGGGTGCGGTACTGGGTTTCGGCGCCGCTGTGGGTTTTCTTGCCGGCATCGGTGCGCAGGTGCAAAGCGTAGATCTTGATCTGCTTGCCCAATGCAGCCTGGCGTACTTCGGCTTCGTTCATCTGGGTAGTAGCGAACGGGTCGTTCTTGCGCAACGCACCGGCGTCGGTCACCAGCAGGATCAGGCGCCCACCGTAGCCGGACCAGTCCATGCCTTCCACCGCCTGCATGACACCGGCGAACGCGTCTTCATTGAACGAGTGGCTGGACACCGTCGACGCTTTGACCTGCCGCGCCATGTCGAGGAAGCGCTGCGGGTCGCGCCCTTGGTCGAGGGTGATCAGGGTCTTGGCCACATACTCCAGGCCCGGGGTTTTCTTGATGCTGTTGCGAAAACCCACCAGCCCAAAGCTCACGCTGTCCAGCTCGCCACGCTCGGCGATACGGGTTTGCAGCTCGTGGACCACGTCGCGAACCTGGTCGATGTAGGGCTGCATCGACACCGTGGTGTCGACCACCAGCACCACGGCGGTGCGGAAGGCGTCGGCGCTGGCATCGATCGCCGGCGTTCGGCCGACAGCCTTGGCGATGACATTAGGCGTGTTGCCCGGGTCGATGGAGGCGACGTTGAGCAACTGCACCGGCTGGCCGTTTTCGTCGAAGCTCTCTTTGGAGTCGAAGATCGGCAGCAGGTAAAACTGGTTCTGCGGCACAGCACTGGCGGCCGGTTCCAAGGCCAGCACTTGCTGGTTGTCCTCGCTGTTTTTCTGCACCTTGAGCAGCAGGTTTTTCGCTGCGGCAGGATCGGCCAGCAGCTTTTCCACTTCCGCAGATTGGCGCAGGAACATCACCGGCGCCCGGCCCGAACGCTCGGTGAACTTGAGCACCAGGCTCTGCTTCCAGTCGCTGGCTTGCGCCGCCGGCAGCCAGCCGTCGCTGCGCCCGTCGGTGGCGGCGCCAACCCGTAGCCAGGGGCTGCCGTCGACGTCCTTGCGTTGGTAGACATAGAGCACGGAAAACGCCGGCAAACCTTCGCCAGGCGCCCCGCCCGCTTCGTGGGAAAGCTTGGCGCCGGGCTTGCTCAGTACCCGCTGGAACAAGGTTTTCTTGCCGGCCATCAGCAACGGGCGTTGACCGCCGTCAACCTGCGCCGCTACCGGTTGCGCGGCAGGCGGCGCGATGGTCTTGGCCGCCTCGGCAACCGGCTGCGCGGCGGCTGGCGCGTCATCTTTCAACCACCAGTAACTTGCGCCCGCAATTGCCAGCGCGACCGCCACGGCAACTGCCGCCAACGCCAGCACCGGCCCACGGTTTTGTCCGGACACGGCCGAGTGTTGCGTCGGCGTCGCCACCGGTTGCCGCACGGGTTGTGGCTGCGGCTTTTCGGTCGGGATTTCGATGGAAACCGGCGTGAGTCCGGCCAGGTCATTGGAGACCGCCACCGGAATCGGCAGAGGCCGAATCAACGTCGCCTCGACCTGCTCTTCCTTCGGCAACTGATCCAACGCCCGCAACAACGCCGCCGCATCCGGGAAGCGTTCCGCCGGGTCTTTGGCCAGCAGCTTGCGCAGCACCTCCTGATAACGCCCATGGTGCACCGGCAACTCAGGCAGCGGTTCAGTCAGGTGCGCCAGCGCTGTGGAAAGCGCATCGGTGCCGTTGTAAGGCAACTTGCCCACGAGGATTTCATAGAGCACCACGCCCAGCGCATACAGGTCGGCGCGCCCGTCAATTTCCTGGCCCCGGGCCTGCTCCGGGCTCATGTAGCTCGGCGTGCCAACGGCAAATCCGGCCTGGGTGAACTGCGTGCGGTCATCCAGGGACTTGGCGATGCCAAAGTCCGACAACACCGCCGTGCCATCCGCGCGGAACAGAATGTTCGCCGGCTTCACATCGCGATGCACCAGACCCTGAGCGTGGGCGTAGCCCAGCGCCGACGCGATCTGGCGGATATACGTCAGCCCCTGCTCCGGCGTCAGTCCCGCGGCGATCCGCTCCTTGAGCGTGCCATTGGGCAAGTATTCCATGGCCATGTAGTACAGCTCACCGACATTGCCGATGTCATGGATGGTCACGGTATGCGGGTGGGACAGGCGCGCCAAAGTCTTGCCTTCGCGCAGGAAGCGTTCGCAGAAGCTCGGGTCGGCCGCCAGCGCTGCCGCCATGATCTTCAGCGCCACCTTGCGCTCCAGGGACCGCTGGGTCGCCAGGTACACGCTGGCCATGGCGCCAACGCCAATTTCGCCTTCGATGTCGTAGCCGGGAATGACGATGTTCATGTCGACACCTTCACAACGATGGCGGTGATGTTGTCCGGCGCGCCGCGATTGAGCCCCAGGTGCACCAGGCTGCGGACGATTTCGTCCGGCTCGGCATGGCTCAGTACTTCGCGGATCTCGTGGTCTTCGACGGTCTTGTTCAGGCCATCGCTGCACAGCAGGTAACTGTCGCCGGGGGCGATCAACAGGTCGACCGACGACAACGCCAACTGTGCTTCCACGCCAATCGCGCGGGTGACGATATTCGCCCGTGGATGCACCCGCGCATCGGCTTCGCTGAGCAGGCCGCTGTCCTGCAAGTCCTGCACGTAGCTGTGGTCGCGGGAAATGCTTTCCAGCAGGCCGTCGCGCAGGCGATACAGGCGGCTGTCGCCGGCCCACAGGCACACGCCGCGCAAGCCTCGGGTGGCGAGCAACACCACGGTGCTGCCCATCATGGTCACGCCACGGTGGGCGGTTTCTTCGCGCACCGCGCCGTTGACTCGCAGCAGGTCGCTGCGCAACGCCGCCGTGTATTCCTCAAGGGAACGGCCCACGGGAATGCTGCGCAGGCTGTCGACAATCAGGCTGCTGACGTAATCCCCCGCCGCGTGCCCGCCCATGCCGTCGGCCACCACCCACAGGCCGTTTTCCGGCAGGTCGAGGCAAGCGTCTTCATTGACTTGGCGAACCATGCCGACGTGGCTTTTGCTGGCGGATTTGAACGTGGACCGCATCTACACAACACCTTCTTGGCCGAGCAAAAATTGCGCAAAATCGTCGGCAGCAGGCAAGCCCTGACACCGCATTAAACCGGGAGAAATCTGTTGCGAACCACGGCCCCACCACAGGCTCGCGCCTTCGCAGGCCTGTTCGGCAAGCGCAGTCATCCGCGCCTGCGGGTCTGTGGCGTTGACACGCTGCAAGCCCGCAAAGCGACTACCCAAGGTGCGAGGTTGGCAGGCTGGAGCGCCGAGGGATTCGATCCCGCCGCTGAAACCTTCGAAGCTGGCGCCGGCGTCCAGCGTGCTCAGCAACAACTCTTCCACCTGTTCAAACCAGGCGTCCGGGCCGCCAACGACGGAGGCCGGGTCGGTGTCGTGATCCAACAGCGCAGCCACCGTCAGCGGGAAATAGCGCCCCACCCGGTCGATGCTCGGCATCACCACGCCCACCGCCGCGTCCGGCCCGCACACGCCCGGCGCCAACACGAAGCGCCACAATGGGCTGACCAGGTAAGCATTCAGCCAGTCAGCCCCGAGGCGGGTCTGGCTGGCGAGCAATCCGGACGCCAGCCAACTGTCCCAAGGGCCGATAAAACTCTGGGGCAGCGCGCGGCTGACAAAGTCGCCGCGGCACGCCAACTTGCCGTAGAAACCCAGCGTGGTCATAGCCGCTCCGGCAGGCTGAAGCCGTTAAGCACGCGGCTCTTGAACGGGTTGAAGGCACTGTTGGCCCGCAACTCGTAGGAGATGCTCGCGCCGTCGACCCGCAGACGCAGGTTGAAGCGGTCCGGCGAATTGCCGGCGGTCAGGTCCGATTGCTCCAGCAGACGAAACCAGGCCCACGGGCCGTCCAGCGTCACGCCGGAGCGCCCGCTGGCTGACGGCGGCATGATGGAAATGCGCACCACGCCAATGCTGCCGGGATTCGGCCACTGCATCGCGACCGGCCGGCTCGGGCCGTGGTCATAGCTCAGTTGCTGGCCGTCCAGGTCCAGCAGGAACTGGGTGATGGTCGCGTCCATCGCCACCGGTTTGAGTTCAAAGCGCACGATCGGCTGGGTGCCACCGGCACGGAAAAACGCATCCCGAATGGTCGCCGCACGCTGGAAGGTTTGCAGCACGCCCGGCGCGATGCCGAGTTTCTGCGCCGCGCCCGGCTGCCAGCGCCAGGTTTGCGTGGAGGTGTCGACGTAAGGTTGCAGGTACTTGCGGAAGTAATTGTCCATCACCCCGCCCACCCCGAAGAACTGGCCGAAGTCATCCAGGGTCGCGTCCCGCGCACTGCCGGGCGACATCGGATAACGCCCGGCCAGGGACTGGCGATACACGTTCACCACTTCGCTGACCCACGCCGCATTCAGCTGGTTGCGCACCCCGCCCATCATGCTGTTGGTGGTGGAGTTGACCACTGACTTGACCATGCCCTGCACCAGCGGCGGCTGGCGTTCGGCATTCAGGCTGACCCGCGTGGCCGCAGCCGCCGCCTGGTTTTTCGCTTCGCCGAGCAACGCATCGCCACTGGCGCCGACCATGGCGCTGACCTGCACATACAGCGCATTCATGTCCGCCAGCAGGCCATCGATGGCCGCCGGTTCGCCTTCGTTCTTGCTGACGATGCTGTTGAGTTCGGCGAAGTGCGCCGTCACCGGGTCTTCACTGGCCGCCGGTGCATCCGCTGTTGGTTGGTCCTGGCCAAGCAGGCTGCCGAGGCGTTCCTTGAGCTTGTCCACACCACCTTCCACCGGCGCGCCCTTGGCAGCCAGCAGGCGTTCTTCCGCCTGCAGGTCGGTCTCCTTGGAGACCGCCACCAGCAGCTTCTTCAGCGGCGAGGTCGGCCCGGAAATCACCCGCAAGACGTCGGCCGCCTGGGCCACGCTGGTGATCGGCACAAAGTCGATATCCGCCAGCAACGCATCCCACTGGCGTTGATAGTCCTGGAAGTACAGGCGGCGCACATCGGCGGCGAGGCTGACGACGTTTTGTTGGTCGGCCTGCTCGCGGCCCAGTACCCATTGCTCTTCAGCGAGGGTGCCGGTCTGGTTCAGGCTGGCCAGCAGGAAGCCCTGGCGATAGCCCTTGGCGGTGAAGAAGCCGCTCAACGGCTCACCCAACGGCTTGCCACTTTTGCGACTGAACACCAGCGCGGCATCACGGCCCGCCGCTTCGTTGATGCGAAAGTCCGGCACGCCTTCCGGCAGTTTCTGGCGCTTGATGCGGTCGTAGACGCGCTGGGCCACCGGCAGTTGCTGCAGTTGCCGGCGCAGGTCGTCGATCAAGCGCGGGTCGAGACGGGCGCTGGGCGGATGCCGCTCGAACAAGGCCTGCAAGTGCCCGATCAGGGCCTGCCGTTGGTCCGCCGGCAGGTCGCGCGGCAGGTTGCGGTCCCAGTCGAGGGCGATCCAGGCCTTGATGAAGTCCGGGTCGTAATGCTCGCTGTCGGCGAGCATCAGGTAGGCCTTCAAGCCTTCATAGAGGAAGTCGGAATTGCCGCCGCCGTGCAGTTGCTCTTCGATGCGCGTCACCAAACGGGGCGCGAACACGGCGATCAACAGCTTGCGGTAGACGCTGGCGGATTCGGCTTCGAGCATGTCGCCCTGATACAGGCCCAAGCCTTCGGACCAGCTCGGCGAGTCGCCCGCCAGGTTCTTCACCGCATTGAGCAACGGCAATACCGCGAGTACTTCGCGCTGCGCCGGGCTGAGGTTCTGCACGGTCTGGCCCAACGGCGCGACCTTCTGGTCAACCTGGGCGATGTAGGCCTGGTTGGCGCGATAACTCACCCACCACAACGTGCTGACGACCAGTACCAGCGCCACGGTTGCGGCCAGCACACCCCGGGCAATCCACTTGCGACGGCGCTCGACCTTCGGGTTGACGCCCACCAGGCCACGCTCGGCAAACGCCACGGCGGTGAACAGTTTTTCGATGAAGTAACTGCGCCCGGTGCCGGTCTGGCGCGCCAGGTGCTGGCGGTCCAGGTTCATGCTCTGGGCCATGGCGCCGATCAAGCGGTCAATCGGGCTGCCTTCCTGGGTGCCGCTGGTGAAGTACACACCGCGCAGCAAGACGCGCTCTTCAAAGGCGTTGGGTTTGAACACGCCTTCGAGGAAGCCTTGCAGGCAATCCTTCAACGCGCCGAACTGCTGCGGGAAACCGTAGATCAGGTCGCGCCGCGCCGGGTCGCGTTCCTGTTGCAGGCGCTCCACCAGGCGCTCGTTGAGGCGCTGTTCCAGGCCGGCGAACTCGCTTTGCAGATGGGCCAGCGGGCTGTCGCTGTTCTTGCCGTCGTCCAGGGCGAAGGTCATGCCCCACACCTGGGCGCGCTCTTCCTTGCTCAGGTTGTCGAAGAACTCCATGAAGCCCGGCACCAGGTCGAGCTTGGTGAGCATCAGGTAGATCGGGAAGCGCACGCCCAGTTGGGTGTACAGCTCCTGGATACGCAGGCGGATCGCGGCGGCATGGGCGGCACGCTCGGCGTCGCTGCCCAGCAGCAGGTCCGAGAGGCTGATGGCGATAAACGCACCGTCAATCGGGCGCCGGGATCGCTGCTTTTTCAGCAGGTCGAGAAAGCCCAGCCAGGCGGCTTTATCCACCGTGGAGTTGCTGTCCTGGGTGGTGTAGCGGCCAGCGGTGTCGAGCAATACGGCCTGGTCGGTAAACCACCAATCGCAATTGCGCGTACCGCCCACGCCCCGTACCGCACCGGCACCCAACTGCGCCGCCAAGGGAAAGTGCAGCCCGGAATTGACCAGCGCGGTGGTCTTGCCCGAGCCCGGCGGGCCGATGATCACGTACCACGGCAGCTCATACAGGTTGCGGCGCTCGTCACCGCCCAGCTTGGCCTTTTTCAACAGGGCCAGGGCTTCGTCCATGCGCTGGCGCAGGGTCGCCAGCTCTTCGGCGGTGGCGACGCTGGCAGGGTCTGGCGGGGTTTCCGCCGCGAGGCTGCGCATCACTTCGGCGGCCTGGCGCCGGGCCTGGATAATCCGGAATACGCGGTAGGCAATCCACACCGCGAACACCAGGATGATCAGCGCCCAGCGGCGCCCTTCCGGCACCAGCACATCGAGCAACGGGCCCACAAACCAGATGATCAGGCTCAAGGCGATCAGGCCCAGCAGCGGGATCACCCAGCGAATCACAAAACTGAAAAACGCCTTCACTCGACGCCCTCCGCCAATACGGTGATTTCTACCCGGCGATTGCGCGCACGGCCTTCGGCTGTGGCGTTGGTCGCCACCGGCTCGGTGTCGCTGCGGCCTTCGGCGCTGAAGCGTTCCGGCTGGCCGGTCTTGGCCGCGAGAATCTCCAGCACCGACTTGGCCCGCGCCTCGGACAGCGCCCAGTTGGACGGAAAGCGCAGGGTCGCAATCGGACGGTTATCGCTGTGGCCGGTGACCCGCACCTGGCCCTTGACCTTGCGGATGGCGTCGGCAATACGCAGCATCAGCGGCTGGAAGTCATCGACGATGCTGGAGCTGGCCGAGGCGAACAGTTCATCACCACGGATGGTCACCACGGAGCGGTCGACGGCATCTTCCACGGCTACGCGACCGGCCTTGATGTCTTCCACCAGGAAGCCTGCCAGACGCGGTCGCTCAATGATTTTCGGCTGGGCCACCGGACGGTCGATGGCCTGCACCGGGATCTCCCCCAGGGCATGAATATTCTTGAACACCGGCTCGGCATCCGACGCCAGTTTCATCCGCAACCCGAACAGCAATGCCAACAGCAGTGCCAGGCCGATGGCCACGGCGATCCATGGCGGCATGAACTGCGCCAGGCGATCACGGGCCACGGTCACGCCGCGCCAATGGGGTGACAGCTCGCGCTCATGCTCGCCACGGGCACTGCGAATCGCCGCAGCGGTACGCTCGCGCAAGGCTTCCAGCTGGCTGCGGCCATCGTTCATCACGCGGTAGCGACCTTCGAAACCCAGGCACAGGCACAGGTACAGCAGTTCCAGCAGGTACAGGCGTTCCCGCGGGCTTTGCAGGCAGTGATCCAGCAATTGGAAGACCTTTTCGCCGCCCCAGGCTTCGTTGTGCACGGTGATCAGCAGGCTCTGCTTGCCCCAGTCACTGGCACTGCCCCACGGCGTACTCAGCACGGCTTCATCGAGGGCGGTGCACAGCGCGTAACGCGCCAGCAGCACATCGTTGCGGGCCACGCCGGCCGCCTCGGCACGTTCTTCGAACTGGCGCAGGTAAGCCAGCAACTGCGCACGCAGGCTCGCTGGCGCAGGGTGCGAGATCGTGTTGCGCAGGCGCGTCAGCAGCGACAACAACGGGCCGGCAGCGCTTTCCAGCGGGTTCAGGCCCTGGGCCTTGCCGGTCAGGATCGGCGCAGCGGGCATCGACAGCGGCGCCGGCTCTGCGCGAACAGGCTCCGGCGCGCGGCCACCGGGACGCGGCATGAACTGGGTGCGGTCATCGTCATTCGGATGCATCGCGGATTACCCTCGGATGGCCCAGAAAGCCAGGTTCAACCCCGGGAACTGGCCGGCGATGTGGAACGCAAAGCCACCGGAATTACCCAGTTGCTGCCAGTGCTCGCTGCCCCGGTCCAGCTCGTAGTAGGTGGAGCCTGCGTGGTACGGAATCTGCCGTGGCGCCACCGGCAGCGGCAGCAGGCCGATGCCCGGCAGTTGCAGGTTGACCAGGTCGCGGATGTGTTCCACCGAGCCGACTTTGCTTTGCTGGCCGAAGCGTGCGCGCAGGGTTTCGCCCGGCACATCGGCGCGCACCACCAGAATGAAACTGGCGCTGTCGATCAGGGTTTTGTCGGCCAGCATCGCCACGTGCACGCCGTAGGCTTTCTCGACAATCGGGATCGGCGTGGCCTTGCTGTCGATCAGCATCGACAGCGCCTCGCGCAGGGCCTGCATCACCGGGGTGAAGCTCAAGGCCAGGTCGTCATGCTGGTATTGCGGGTATTCGTGGGGGCGGCGGCCCGTGGTGGAGAAGGTCGAGAACTCGCCGGCCAGGCTCACCAGCTCACTGAAGAAACGCTCCGGGTGCAGCGGGCTCAACTGACTCAGGTGCTGGATCAGCGGCTGGGCGCGGTTGACCAGTTGCAGCAGCATGAAGTCGGCAATCTCCGAAGCACCACCGGCGCCCGAAGCCACCACGCGCCCGGCCAACGCTTCGCCGCGCTGGTGCAGCAGGCCCAGTAGTTCGCTGCGAAACGCGGTCAGCGGTTTGCTGGCCGTCACGTCGAGGACCGGCGGGATGTAGCTCTCGTCCAGCACCAGGGCGCGGTCGGCGCGCTTTTCCTTGATGCGCACCAGGCCGATGGCCGCGTAATCGCTGATCCCATCCTGGGCGGTCAACAGGCGCAAGGCGCGGGAGCCGACCGCCACCGGCGCACGGTTTTCGAAGGGCGCGTTGTCGTCGCGCACTTCACGCACCTGGCTGACATAGCGCGCCGCTTCCAGGGCCTCGCCTTCGTCGACGGTGTCGCGGGCGCCGGCACGCTTGAGGGGCAACGCCAGGTACACCAGGCCATCGCGCAAGTTGTCGTCGATATTCAGCGGGCTCGGCGCCAGGTCGTCCTGGGGGATATTGAACGGCGTGCCATCCGGTAACAGGCCACGTGCCGAGACGATCGCCAGCTTGCCCTGGGCCAGCAGGCCCTGGTCGATCAACAGTTCGGAAAAGCCCCAGGCCCCCGCCGACAACGGGCGGCTGCGCGCATCGATCAGGTTTTCCAGGTAACGGTCATGCTGCTGGAAGTGCTGCGTTCCGATGAACATGCCTTCCGACCAGACCACGCGATTGTTCCAGGACATGGGGGCTCCGATTCTTATTGGGCAGGGCTGGATGGGGGAACCACGACGTCGGCACGCACGGCATGCACATCGAGGCTGATCTGGTATTCGGTGTATTGGCGTGCCGGCACGTTGAGCACCGTGCGCCACTCGGCGCGGTCCAGTTCGCGATAGCCCACCAGCAGGCCGATCTGGCGGGTGGACGGGTCGAGGTCGCGCTGGATGCTCAATTGCTGGCCGGGCAGGATCACCACTTCGTCCTGGTCGAGCAGGTCGAGGCCGAGGGTCGACTGTGCGCGATCGGCCAGGGCGAAGTAGTCGGAACGGCTGAAGGTGGCGGCGTTTTTCAGTTCGAAAATCCGCACCCGTACCGGGGCTGCCTGGCCATTGGCGCCGGGGTTGAGCCCGGCGATGGCATGGAAATGCAGCTCGACGGCGGCGGTGTCTGCCTCAGCTTCGGCGGCCTCGGGCTTGGCCGCATCCTTGGCACACGCCGTCAGCAGAAGCGCGGTGGCGACTGCGAGTAAAAACCTGGGAATCATCCTGCGTCCTCAATGACGTACTTAGCTATCCGTTGTTCCATGTACTGCGTTGTTAGTGACGCTGTCGGCTGCTGTGCGCTTCGTAGGCACGGCTGAATTCACGCCCGAACAGGTCCTGGAAATCTTCCTGGGCCTCGCGGGAAATATTGCTGTAGAGCTCGGTGAACTGCTGCCAGTACTGGGCCTGGCGCGAGCCGTTGAAAATGCTCGACAGCCCGCCGGGCTTGCCCATGCGCTCTTCGAGCTGCGCCGGTTCAAAGCGCGTCAGCAGGTGCTTGATGGCGGCTTCGACCCCGGCCATGACGGCCAGTTGGTGGGCGCGCAGATCGTCGAAACTGTCGCGCACGGCCAAGTCCGGTGCCATAAACGCCTGATTGCTGTGGCGTAGGAGCAGCAGTAGCGCTTCATCGGCATTCGGGGCGAATTTCAACGGATTGTTTTCCACCGGTTGAATCACCGTCTGCTGCATGCGGAACTCGCCCTTGAGGCTGCTGCGGGCACGCAACACGTCGATCAGGCCTTCGACCATCAGCCGGTAACTGCGGCCGATGCTTTCCATCTGGGCTTCGGCCTGGGCCTTGTCCAGGCGCAACTGATCGAGGCCCGCACCGCGCAGGAAGGCTTGCAACAGGTCGGGCTGGCTGGCATCAGCCACCGGGAGCGGGCGCTCGACCTTGGGCGGCTCGATGACCGGCGGCTGTGGCGGTGTTGGCGGCGGCGGTGCGACAGGCTTGGGTGCCGGAGCATCGCCGAACAAATCCCAGTCTTCGGGGATTACTGAGCCCGAGACCACCGGCGCAGGCGGCTCAGCCACGGGCAGCGGTGTCGGCGGGCGGAAGTCGTGCTGCTCGGCCGGCACGTGATCGTGCACGGTGGCCGGCGGTACGCTGGTGGGCGCGAGGAAGTCGAAAAGGTCCGGCAGGGTGTCCATCGACGAGGCGCCCTGGAACTGCGGCGCGATCACCGGAGGTGGCGTCGGGGCCTTCACGGCGGCGCCCATCAGGGCTTCGAAACTGTTGGAAGCGTCACCGGTGAAAGACGGGGTATCTGTCACTTTCAGGTTGAAATCGATACGCGCCTGGATCTCGTAATCGCCGATGCGGATCAGTTCGCCGTCCTGCAATGGCTCGCTGCTTCCCCGCCGCAAACGAATACCGGCATGCACTAACTCAACTCCATTAGTGCTGTTATCAGTTAAGTAGTAACGACCATCTTTGTACTGAATAACGCAATGTTGCGTGGAAACAAGACGTTCTGGATCAGGCAGTACCCAGTCATTTTCGGAACCGCGGCCAATAGCCATCACTCCTTGGTCCAGGGACTTTTCAGAACACTGGCCAGGGGTAATCTTGTGATAACTAGTGATAGTCAAGCACAGCGACATCTTGCCTCCTTGCTGATACTTCGCGCGCGGCCGTTCCCTGGGAGAAATGCTCCGAGAGATCCACGACAGATCCTTCCAAAACCTTGAAAGCCTGCTTCAACCCGCGTAATTGCTGATCTTAACCGGCCTGTATGACAAAAATCCTGCCTCGGCACCTGCTTCGACTGATCAGTCGCACAAGATGTTAAGCACCGCACATCTGTCATAGAGGGCGAATAGCTTACCTTGACAAGGCATAAGTACTACACCAAAAATGCACAACTTCTTGAACACCAATGATGGCACTTTGAAATCGGCATGATGTCAAAGCGCTAAATAAGACCAAGAAAACATGCAAAGTTCCTCGCGCAACTAATGCATGAGTTGCCCGTCATCTAACGGGCTGATAGGGAGATCGAATTTAGTGGATGTGCCTCTGCTGCTCGCCGCCGTTTCCGCGACTTCGCCTTGTGGCGAAGACTTGGAATATGACGCCGATTACTTGCATCTTGAGCGTGCCGCACAGGGTCAACCCGAGCGCAGCATGGGCGACTCGATCCTGCCTGCCGAACCTCCGGAATGGCGCAGCATCCAGCAGCAAAGTCTCGACCTCCTGCAACGCAGCAAAGACCTGCGCATCACCCATTTCCTGTTGCAAGCCGCCCTCGCCCTCCAGGGCATTGCAGGGCTTGCCGACGCACTCGCGCTGATCAACGCGCTGCTGCGCGAATACTGGGCCGACCTGCATCCGCGCCTGGATGCCGATGACGACAACGACCCCACCGTGCGCATCAACGCCCTCAGCGGCGTGGCCAGCGACGCGAACATCCGCCTGCTGCGTGAGGCCATTCTCACCCGTTCGCGCACCTTCGGGCCCGTCAGCCTGCGCGCCGCGCTGAATGCCAGCGGGCTGCAGAGTTTCCCCGGCGAAAACCTCGGTGCCGAACAGCTTAACGGCGCATTCCTCGACAGCGATGCCGAGCAATTGCAAGCCACCCGCGACGCGCTGAACGCCGCCCGCGACGCCTGTGAGGCCATCGAACAATACGTCAGCGACCAGGTCGGTTCCGCCCAGGGCGTGGACCTCGGCCCCTTGAAGCAACTGCTCAAGCAGGCCGTGCAGATACTTAACCAATACGCCCCGCACAGCGGCGCCGCCAGCGAGCCCGAGGTTGTCAGTGACGACAATGCCCCCTCGGTTGAATACGCCGCCGCGCCCGTTGCAGCACGCCCGACCGGCGACATCGCAAGCCGCGATGAAGTGCTGCGCAGCCTCGACAAGATCCTTGCGTACTACACCCGGCACGAGCCTTCGAGCCCGCTGCCGGTGCTGTTGAACCGGGCGAAGAATCTGGTGCACGCCGACTTTGCGGCCATCGTGCGCAACCTGATTCCCGACGGCATGTCCCAATTTGAAAATCTGCGCGGGCCGGACAGCGAATAAGCGTACGGATCGCGCAGTTACAACACCGTCGCTCAAGCGACCAGGAGCAGCAACGTGGCGAAGCAAAGTTCTCAGAAATTCATCGCGCGCAACCGTGCGCCTCGGGTGCAGATCGAGTACGACGTCGAGCTCTACGGCGCCGAGAAAAAGGTCCAGCTGCCCTTCGTCATGGGCGTGATGGCCGATCTCGCCGGCAAGCCCGCCGAACCTCTGGCGCCTGTGGCCGACCGCAAGTTCCTTGAAGTGGACGTCGACAACTTCGACTCGCGCCTCAAGGCCATGCAGCCACGCGTCGCGTTCCACGTGCCCAACGAGCTGACCGGCGAAGGCAACCTGAGCCTGGACATCACCTTCGAAAGCATGGACGACTTCAGCCCCGCCGCTGTGGCGCGCAAGGTCGATTCGCTCAAGCAACTGCTCGAAGCCCGCACCCAGCTGGCCAACCTGCTGACCTACATGGACGGCAAGACCGGCGCTGAAGAAATCATCATGAAGGCGATCAAGGACCCGGCACTGCTTCAGGCACTTGCCAGCGCGCCCAAGCCTGCAGGGGAGCAGTAATCATGACTGACAATACCGCCCGCGAAGGCACCCAGATCCTGGGTACCACCGAAGAAGCCAGCGAGTTCGCGAACCTGCTGCTGCAAGAATTCAAACCCAAGACCGAGCGTGCCCGCGAAGCCGTGGAAACCGCTGTGCGCACCCTGGCCGAGCAGGCTCTGGCCCAGACCGACCTGGTGTCCAACGACGCGATCAAGTCGATCGAATCGATCATCGCCGCCATCGACGCCAAGCTCACCGCCCAGGTCAACCAGATCATCCATCACCAGGATTTCCAGCAGCTGGAAAGCGCCTGGCGTGGCCTGCACTACCTGGTGAACAACACCGAGAGCGATGAGCAGCTGAAGATTCGCGTGCTCAACATCTCCAAGCCGGACCTGCACAAGACCCTGAAGAAATTCAAGGGCACCGCGTGGGACCAGAGCCCGATCTTCAAGAAGATGTACGAAGAAGAATACGGCCAGTTCGGCGGCGAACCCTACGGTTGCCTGGTGGGCGACTACTACTTCGACCAGTCGCCTCCCGACGTGGAGCTGCTGGGGGAGCTGTCGAAAGTCTGCGCCGCCATGCACGCACCGTTCATTGCCGCCGCTTCGCCAACCGTGATGGGCATGGGCTCGTGGCAGGAACTGTCGAACCCGCGCGACCTGACCAAGATCTTCACCACCCCGGAATACGCCGGCTGGCGCTCGCTGCGTGAATCGGAAGACTCGCGCTACATCGGCCTGACCATGCCGCGCTTCCTGGCGCGCCTGCCGTACGGTGCCAAGACCGATCCGGTGGAAGCCTTCGCCTTCGAAGAAAACACCGACGGTGCCGACAGCTCCAAGTACACCTGGGCCAACGCCGCTTACGCGATGGCGGTGAACATCAACCGTTCGTTCAAACACTTCGGCTGGTGCTCGCGCATCCGTGGCGTGGAGTCGGGCGGTGAAGTCGAGAACCTGCCGGCCCACACCTTCCCGACGGATGACGGCGGTGTGGACATGAAGTGCCCGACCGAAATCGCTATCAGCGACCGCCGCGAAGCGGAACTGGCGAAGAACGGTTTCATGCCGCTGCTGCACAAGAAAAACACCGACTTTGCCGCCTTCATCGGCGCCCAGTCGCTGCAGAAACCGGCCGAATACGATGACCCGGATGCCACCGCCAACGCCAACCTGGCCGCGCGCCTGCCGTACCTGTTCGCCACCTGCCGTTTCGCCCACTACTTGAAATGCATCGTGCGCGACAAGATCGGTTCCTTCAAAGAGAAGGACGAGATGCAACGCTGGTTGCAGGACTGGATCCTCAACTACGTCGACGGTGACCCGGCGCACTCCACCGAAACCACCAAGGCCCAGCATCCATTGGCTGCCGCCGAAGTGATCGTGGAAGACGTCGAAGGCAACCCGGGGTACTACAACTCCAGGTTCTACCTGCGCCCGCACTACCAGCTCGAAGGGCTGACCGTGTCGCTGCGCCTGGTATCGAAGCTGCCTTCGGCGAAAGGCGCGTAACACCGTCGCTCGTTCCCACGCTCCGCGTGGGAACGATCAGCGTTAACAAATTCTGTGGCTGAGACCACACAGGGAGAAAACATGGCTGTTGATATTTTCATCAAGATCGGCGACATCAAGGGCGAGTCCATGGACAAGGCCCACAAGGACGAAATCGACGTGTTGAACTGGAGCTGGGGCATGGCCCAGTCCGGCAACATGCACGTGGGCGGTGGCGGCGGTGCGGGCAAGGTGAACATCCAGGACCTGTCGCTGACCAAGTACGTCGACAAGGCCTCGCCCAACCTGATGATGCACTGCGCGAGCGGCAAGCACATCGACAAGGTCACGCTGACCGTGCGCAAGGCCGGCGGTGAAAGCCAGGTCGAGTACATGATCATCAACCTGGAAGAAGTGCTGGTCACCTCCCTGAGCACCGGTGGTTCGGGCAGCGATGACCGCCTGACCGAAAACGTGACCCTGAACTTTGCCCAGGTGATGGTGGACTACCAGCCACAGAAAGCCGACGGCACCAAAGACGGCGGCGCGATCAAGTTTGGCTGGAACATTCGCTCCAACACCAAACGCTGATTGCCCCTGTAGCCGCCACCCCAAGTGGCGGCTGCAAGCCCCCTGTTCCTCTCGCAACCCGTCCGTGGAGCTGCTTTGGTGGTAACTGAAATTGCTTCCCGCGATCGCCTGCAACCGTCCCTGCTGGACCGGTTGACCGACGATGACCCGACCAATCCCAAGGAAAGCGCCGACAAACGCGTGCTGTCCCTGAGCCAATTGAAAGCCTCGGTGCTGCGTGACCTGACGTGGCTGCTCAACACCACTTCACTGCTCAACGCCGATGCCACGCTGCACACGCCGGCCGGTACGTCGGTGGTCAATTACGGGCTGCCGGCGCTGGCGGGCAACAGTGTCTCCAGTGTCGACATCAGCGCCCTGGAAGCCTTGATTCGACAAGCCATCGCCACCTTCGAGCCGCGCATCCTGCGCCACACCTTGCGGGTCAAGGCACGCGTCGGCCACGGTGAGATGAACCACAACGCCCTGAGTTTCGAGATCGAAGGCGACCTGTGGGCGCAGCCGGTGCCGTTGCGCCTGTTGCTGCAAACCGACCTGGACCTGGAGTCCGGCCATGTACGTGTGGTCAACGCCGACCAGCGGAGACGCCCATGAACCCGCGCTTGCTGGAGCTGTATAACCAGGAACTGCACCACGTGCGCGAAAGCGCCGCCGAGTTCGCCAAGGAATACCCGAAGATCGCCAGTCGGCTGACCCTGTCCGGCATGGACTGCGCCGACCCGTACGTCGAGCGTTTGCTCGAAGGCTTTGCGTATCTCACGGCCCGGGTCCAGCTCAAGCTCGACGCCGAGTACCCGACCTTCACCAACAACCTGCTGGAGATCGCCTACCCGCACTACCTGGCGCCGACCCCGTCGATGACCGTGGTGCAGTTGCAGGCCGATCCCGATGAAGGCTCCCTGGCCAGTGGTTTTCCACTGCCCCGCGACACCGTCCTGCGCGCCGCCTTGGGCCGCGAAACCCAGACCTGCTGCGAGTACCGCACCGCGCACCCGGTGACGCTGTGGCCGTTGCAGGTCGCCCAGGCCGAGTACTTCGGCAACCCGTCCGCCGTGCTCGGGCGTTTGGCTGCCAGCGAACCCAAGGCCAAGGCTGGCCTGCGCCTGACCTTGCGTACCGGCGCCGAGCTGCCGTTCAACAGCCTCGCCCTGGATAACTTGCCGCTGTACCTCAGCGGTGCCGACGAACAACCGTTCCGCCTCTACGAACAACTGCTGGGCAATGCCTGCGCGGTGTTCGCGCGCAAGCCCGGCGGTGACTGGGTTGAGCGCCTGCCGCCGGAGGCCTTGCGCTCCCGGGGTTTCGATGACGCCGATGCGGCGATGCCGGTGGTGCCGAGAGCGTTCCAGGGATATCGCTTGCTCCAGGAATACTTCGCCCTGCCCCACCGTTTTCTGTTCGTCGAATTCGCTGAACTGAGCCGTGCAGTCAAACGCTGTGACGGCCAGGAACTGGAACTGATCGTGCTGTTCGACCGTCACGATCCAAGCCTGGAAGGCAGCGTCGGCAAGGCGCAATTCGTGCCGTTCTGCACCCCGGCAATCAACCTGTTTCCCAAGCGCGTGGACCGGATTCACTTGTCCGAGCGGGTCAACGAACACCATGTGATCGCCGACCGCACGCGGCCGATGGATTTCGAGATTCACTCCTTGAGCGGCATCACGGGCCACGGCACCGGACCGGAGCAGCCGTTCCTGCCGTTCTATGCAGTACGCGATCCGTCGCGCTATGGCCGTGACCAGGCTTACTACACGGTGCGTCGCGAACCCCGCGTGTTGTCCAGCGACCAGCGCCGCAACGGGCCGCGCTCCACCTATGTGGGCAGCGAAACCTTCGTCAGCCTGGTGGACACCCAGCAAGCCCCGTACCGCCATGACCTGCGCCAACTGGGCGTGACCGCACTGTGCACTAACCGCGACTTGCCGCTGTTCATGAGCGTGGGCAACGGCAAGACCGACTTCACCCTGGCCGACAGTGCGCCGGTCTTGGCCGTGCGCTGCGTCGCCGGGCCAAGCCGCCCGCGCGCCAGCCATGCCCATGACGCCAAGGCCTGGCGTCTGATCAGCCAGTTGTCGTTGAACTACCTGTCGCTGAGCGAGCAAGGCCAGGGCGCCGCCGCCCTGCGTGAACTGCTGCGCCTGTATGGCGACAGCAACGACGCCGCCCTGCAATTGCAGATCGAAGGCCTGCGGGAAGTCAGCAGCAAGGCGGTGACCCGGCGCCTGCCGATGCCCGGCCCGATCGTGTTTGGCCGCGGCCTTGAGATCACTCTGGAATTTGATGAAAACGCGTTCCGCGGCACCGGCGTGTTCCTGCTCGGTGCGGTGTTTGAACGGTTCCTGGCACGCTACGTGTCGATCAACAGTTTTACCGAGACGGTGATCCGTACCACCGAACGCGGCGAGATCATGCGATGGAAAGCCAAGCCCGGACGCCGTCCGACCCTGTGAGTACCCTGGATGCGATGCATCAGGAGCCCTGGGAATATGACTTCTTCCAGGCGCTGCGGCGCATCGAGTGCGAATCGCCGGACCTGCCACGCCTGGGGCACTCCCTGCGCCTGGCGGATGACCCGCTGCGTCTCGGGCAGCAGGCCGATTGCACCTTTGCGCCGGCCACACTGGCCTCGGTCGAACCTGGGGCCGAAGGCCAGCCGGCACGGCTGGAGCAGTTCTTCTTCGGCCTCGGCGGCCCCAACGGCCCGCTGCCGCTGCACATCACCGAGTACGTGCGTGAGCGCCAACGCAACAACGCCGACAGCACCAGCAAGCGCTTCCTGGATGTGTTCCACCATCGCCTGCTGACCCTGTTTTATCGTGCCTGGGCCGAGGCACGGCCGACCGTCAGCCATGACCGCCCGGACGATGACTACTGGTCGGCGCGCCTCGCCGCATTGAGCGGTCGCGGCACCCCGAGCCTGCTCAACCAGGGCCTGATCCCCGACACCGCGAAGCTGCATTACAGCGGCCACCTGTCGGCACAAACCCGCTATCCGGACGGCCTGAAGGCGATTCTCGGCGAGTACTTCGGCCTGCCGGTGGAGATCGAAGAATACGTCGGCCAATGGCTGGAGCTGCCCGAGCGCAGCCGCGTGAGTGTCAGCGCCAACCAGCTGGGCGTGGACTTTTGCCTGGGCAGCCACGTGTGGGACCGCCAGCATAAATTCCGCATTCGCCTGGGCCCGCTGAAGCTCGATGACTACATGGGCATGCTGCCCGGCAGCCAGCCGTTCAACGAGCTGGTGGCGTGGGTCGCCGAGTACCTGGGCCACGAACTGGACTGGGACCTGAACCTGATCCTGCAACAACCGGAAGTGCCGGCCCTGCAACTCAACGGCCAGTTCCGCCTGGGCTTCAACACCTGGCTCGGCCAACCCGAGCATGACGCCAACGACCTAATCCTGGCCCGGCATTACGCCGAACACGCCAACACCTCAAGGAATCCAGAGCATGGGTGAAATCAGTCGCGCCGCACTGTTCGGCAAACTCAACAGCGTGGCCTACAAGGCCATCGAAGCCGCCACCGTGTTCTGCAAGCTGCGGGGCAACCCGTACGTGGAACTGGCCCACTGGTTTCACCAGTTGCTGCAACTGCAGGACTCTGACCTGCACCGCATCATTCGACAGTTCAATGTCGAGCCGGCGCGTCTGGCCCGCGACCTGACCGAAGCCCTGGACCGCCTGCCCCGTGGCTCGACGTCGATCACTGACTTGTCGTCCCATGTGGAAGAAGCGGTCGAGCGTGGCTGGGTCTACGGCAGCCTGATGTTTGGCGAAAGCCAGGTGCGCACCGGTTACCTGGTGCTGGGAATTCTCAAGACGCCGAGCCTGCGCCATGCGCTGTTGGGCTTGTCCGGTGAGTTCGACAAGATCAAGGCCGAAGCCCTGAGCGAACGCTTTGACGAATACGTCGGCGACTCGCCGGAGAATGCACTGAGTGCCAGCGACGGCTTCAATGCCGGTGCTGTACCGGGCGAGGCCAGCGGCGCCATGGCCCCGAGCGCGATGGGCAAGCAGGAAGCCCTCAAGCGCTTCACCGTCGACCTGACCGAACAGGCCCGCAGCGGCAAGCTCGACCCGATCGTCGGGCGTGACGAAGAGATCCGCCAACTGGTGGACATCCTCATGCGTCGCCGCCAGAACAACCCGATCCTTACCGGTGAAGCCGGCGTCGGCAAGACCGCCGTGGTCGAAGGCTTCGCCCTGCGCATCGTCGCCGGCGACGTACCACCCGCGCTGAAAGATGTGGAACTGCGCAGCCTCGATGTCGGCCTGCTGCAAGCCGGCGCCAGTATGAAAGGCGAGTTCGAACAGCGCCTGCGCCAGGTCATCGAAGACGTCCAGGCCTCGCCGAAACCAATCATCCTGTTTATCGACGAAGCCCACACCCTGGTAGGTGCCGGTGGCGCCGCCGGGACCGGTGACGCGGCCAACCTGCTTAAACCCGCCCTCGCCCGCGGCACCTTGCGTACCGTGGCCGCCACCACCTGGGCCGAGTACAAGAAGCACATCGAAAAAGACCCGGCCCTGACCCGCCGTTTCCAGGTGGTGCAAGTGGCCGAGCCGTCGGAAGACAAGGCGTTGCTGATGATGCGCGGCGTGGCTTCGACCATGGAAAAACACCATCAGGTGCAGATCCTCGACGAAGCGCTGGAAGCGTCAGTGAAGCTGTCCCACCGCTACATTCCGGCGCGTCAATTGCCGGACAAATCCGTGAGCCTGCTGGACACCGCCTGCGCCCGCGTCGCCATCAGCCTGCACGCGGTGCCGGCAGAAGTCGACGACAGCCGCCGCCGTATCGAGGCACTGGAAACCGAGCTGCAAATCATCGCCCGCGAGCACGCGATCGGCATCGCCATCGGTGCGCGCCAGACCAACAGCGAAGCGCTGCTGAGCGCCGAACGCGAGCGCCTGGCCACCCTGGAAAGCCGTTGGGCCGAAGAGAAAACCCTGGTGGATGAGTTGCTCGCCACCCGTGCGACGTTGCGTGAAAAATCCGGTGTCGTGGACAGCGGCGATGATCAATTGCGTGCCCAATTGGTAGACCTGCAACAACGCCTTAGCACCCTGCAAGGTGAAACTCCGCTGATCCTGCCGACCGTGGATTACCAAGCGGTGGCCTCGGTGGTCGCCGACTGGACCGGCATCCCGGTGGGCCGCATGGCCCGCAACGAACTGGAGACGGTGCTCAACCTCGACCAGCACCTGAAGAAACGCATCATCGGCCAGGACCACGCCTTGCAGATGATCGCCAAGCGCATCCAGACCTCCCGCGCCGGCCTCGACAACCCGAGCAAGCCGATTGGCGTGTTCATGCTCGCCGGCACCTCCGGCGTGGGCAAGACCGAAACCGCCCTGGCCCTGGCCGAAGCCATGTACGGCGGTGAGCAGAACGTGATCACCATCAACATGAGCGAGTTCCAGGAAGCCCACACCGTGTCCACCCTCAAGGGTGCGCCACCGGGCTACATCGGCTATGGCGAAGGTGGCGTGCTGACCGAAGCCGTGCGGCGCAAACCCTACAGCGTGGTGCTGCTGGACGAGGTGGAAAAAGCCCACCCGGACGTGCATGAAATCTTCTTCCAGGTGTTCGACAAAGGCGTGATGGAAGACGGCGAAGGCCGGGTGATCGACTTCAAGAACACCTTGATCCTGCTGACCACCAACGCCGGTACCGAGTTGATTTCCCGGGTCTGCAAAGACCCGGCGAACATCCCCGAGCCCGAGGAAATCGCCAAGGCCCTGCGCCAGCCGCTGCTGGAGATTTTCCCGCCGGCGCTGCTCGGCCGCCTGGTGACCATTCCGTACTACCCGCTCAGCGACGAGATGCTCAAGGCAATCACCCGCCTGCAACTCAACCGCATCAAGAAGCGTGTGGAGAACACCCACAAAGTCGCCTTCGATTACGACGACGACGTGGTCGACCTGATCGTGTCCCGCTGCACCGAAACCGAAAGCGGCGGGCGGATGATCGACACCATCCTCACCAACAGCCTGCTGCCGGACATGAGCCGCGAATTCCTCACCCGCATGCTCGAAGGCAAGGCGCTGGCGGGGGTGCGGATCAGCACGCGGGATAACGAATTGCACTACGACTTCAACGATTGACCTGACGGAATGCGATCAAAACTGTGGGAGC